>NZ_BAAILM010000016.1:0-81102 GCF_054589175.1 Pseudomonas sp. 3A(2025)
ATTCACTGTCCAAGTACTCGTGGAATCAGTGTCCAAGTGGCCGTGGAATGAGTGTCCAAGTCAGCGTGGAATCAGTGTCCACGTGTTCGTGGAATGGGTGTCCAAGTGCGCGCGGAATACGCAGCACTGGATCAAACACGGCCACCTTGATATCCAGCTCGACCAGGGCGGCCAGGCCATCGATGGATTTTCGGAAGTCGACGGGCTTTGGGTAGAGATAGACTTTTTCGACTTTGGCGTCGGGACGCATCATGAGCGGCTGGCTCCTGAGAGGTTTCGGGAGCTCAGCATCGGGGATCAGGTTGGGGCTTGGAATGTGGGGTTGGTGAGGCGGTTACAACCAACCGAACCCGCCGAGCAGGCACTTAAGCACGCGCCACTGTTCGTGTTCGCTGGCAACGATCAGGTCTTCTCGCGGCTGGGCGTTTAAGATTACGCCGACTGTGGCCAACACAATTGAGGATGTCAGAAAGAAAATCATCAAACCGATGCGTCTCGTGCTTGAGGGGGAGGGGGGACAGCGCGAGAGGGCACTTTTAAAAACGACCTGCATTGTAATCGCCACGTTAAAAACAGGCTCAATATGCTCATTTCCAACCGTAAACTCCGCTGCCTAGCCTGTTTTTGCCTTGCGCCAACTGCCTCGCCTACGTTTTCAGAGGCATCAGAGAGGCTCTCATAGGTGATATTGAGGGCTTAATCTATCATGAGAAAATGGAGATAAGCCTAGGAATTACTCCATTTGTATTATTAAGAAGTAAACGACCACTCATTTTGCGCAACTAAACTGATTGCCCAGATTGAGGCGAGCGACCTAGAAATACAAGACACTAAATCGCTTACCTTTTTTACATCAAGCATTTTTAGATTACGAAATAGAACCTGATGAACGCTCGCTTTTCTAAACCTGTATAAATAGCTCAGACTGAACTGTGGGTGATTGCAGAGAGTTGGTAACGAGCTGTTCTCCATCAAGCACAGAGAGAATGTGTTGCGACAGCTTGCCCAAGGCGTACCCCAGCAACGGAGGCACTGCATTACCAATCTGTTTTAACTGTTGCCATTCACTGCCAACAAAAACGAAACCATCATGAAATGATTGTAGGCGAGCTGCCTCTCGAACTGTAATCCATCTATTCACATGCGGATGGATCCACTCACTCATGTCTCGGTGCATCTGAGCCAGAATGGTGTGCGATGGTTGGTTTGGATGCAATCTCCTCCACTTTTCCGGTCGCTTACCATCCCAAACTTCTTTGGGGAGGCTATTCGCTTTCATTCCAGGCTTGAGCAGGGAGATAAGATTGGCTCTGCGAGCTTGGATTTCTTTGGTGTGATGATTATGCAGTGCAGCTGTTTTTTTACCTAAACCGCGTTTTTTCTTAAGCGCCTTGGAGTAGCGCGGACCATCGTAGTCCAGCCTCATATCTTTCATGAACTGTGATGGCTTAACAGTTTTTGGATAGTCTAAAACTTCACCACTGTGAACTATGTCATCTGGAAGATCACCAATCGCCTCGCTCACAGTAACGGCTTTATTTACGCGATATCCGTCTAGCGCCGTCTCGCAAAAAGAATAAAGGTCGAAAGGGAATTCATCTTCATCCCGAGTACCAACAAATATGACGCGCTGCCTAGTCTGAGGCACGCCGAAATCGTCAGCTGAAAGTTGAAGCATTACTGAGTTACTATAACCAAGACTTGCAAACTCCTCCAAAATCAGCCGTTTGAAATAACCCTTATTCATAAGCGCAAGATTGGGAACATTCTCCATAAAGAAGACCCGAGGACGCAAAGCATCAACTATACGAGTATATTGTTTATAGAGCTCGTTTCGCTCGTCATCTAACTTTCTTTGGCCTATCTGGCTAAAGCCTTGGCAAGGAGGCCCCCCGAAAACGAGGTCAACTTGACTCAGCCGGTAATCTTGAATGTGCGATGAGTCATCAGCTAAGAAGCCGTGAACATCGCCTTCAAATAGCGGCGTGCTAGGAAAATTGTGTCGATAAGTCTCGCAAGCAAATTTATCCAGCTCTACGGCGACCTGAATTTTTGTGCCGGCGCTTTCTATACCCTCGCAAAAGCCGCCGCATCCTGAAAACAAGGAAACCGCCGTGGGCATTAGGTTTGACGCCATCACTGTGGTTGGTGCCGGCGTAACGGGGTGACTTTTAGGCATCTTCTCTACCGCAGAAATAAATCAATGGCCAACAATAGCTCGATCAAACCTATCTGTACACCCTATGTGACTCATAGTCCGTGGCCTCTTAATCGACATAGCAGTAGCTTTCCGCCATGAATCTAGCAGACTACTTCGGTCTAGCCATCCGTCGGCACAGAGAGCTTTTGCGCCTCAGCCAGGAAGAGCTAGCCAACAGAGCAAACATTGATCGCACCTACATCAGCGGCGTGGAGCGCGGCGCGCGCAATCCGACCCTCCTCGTCATGCAGAAAATTGCGACAGCTCTTGGTAGTGATCTAGACGTGATTTTTGCTACTGCTCGCGAAATAGCCCATGCTAAGGAAGGTTGATGCCATATTCATTCGATCACGCTACGGTTTGCGTAAACTGTCCTTTCGGAAAGTGCTTTGAAGATAGGCGCGTAAATACTGTTAAAGGACGAGATACCAAATTCCGATTTCGTCAGATGGCCGCAATGAACTGTACTTTCACAGATTTTATGCCAGGTTGTGATAACGACCCTGATCCGACGCGCTCATTTGGTGAGTATCTTACACAGTTTACTAGGAATGCGACCCTAGCTGGTAAAGCACTATTTGGTAGTGACTTCGACGTTAAAACCTCAGCCATTGCAAAAGTTGAGGGGGACGTATTTGAACTTTTGGAGGCAGGCGCCTTCTGGAATGCAGCTACAGCATGGAACAACTTTATGGACTCAGGGGTTTGGGAGTCTAAAAATTTCACAAAGCCAACCCAGACCGTTAATACTCCTACTCGAAAAATTGCAGTCGTGAAACTTCCGAGAGGGTACGACGCCACTAAGCTATTTCGCCCGGAAATTCGCAGTAATATTTTGGCGCATGAAGCAGCACTCAAATCTCGAGGTTTGGCATTAGGATTATCTAGCCCAGATATCGTTGGTGTTCGTCTTCCATTCCCACTCCCTCCAGAGCTTTCATGCTTCACAGAGCCTGCAGAAAGTTTGAGCATAGCGAACCTAGCAAAACTAGAGAGTGCACATAAGCTTTTAGAAGGTAAAATTGAGCCAACAGGCTTCCTATTCGCAGTAGCGGTTAAGAGAACTACTAGGAGCGATCGATTATACCAACCTCTTTTTGAAGCCAATGTTTTAAAATACTTAATTGAAGTAGTATTGAAGGGTGCGGCTTTTAGGTTTTATGCTCACCTAAACTCATTTAAAGGCGCAGATGTAGTTCAACACTATAAAGCTGCATCTTTGATCTCGCTTGCAAGGGGAGGAACGCCTACTAAAGCTGTAGACGAACTTTACTTAGCGACGTCTCCTCGAGATTCTGCGCAATCAATTCTCGACGACTTCCCTCTATTTCATCTCTAGATGTTATCCGATGTATATCCGCATCGAAAACCCTCTGACACAAGATGAAGTATAAATTACTGCAATTTCGCAAACAGACAAAGGCAGAGCTGGCAGGCGCTCAAGACTGTATCTAGGATAAACCCTGTGAAAACTACAACCTTACTTTTTGGTTATTATTCCTAGACGATCACCGATCAGATATAGCTTCAAACTGCATCCATGCTACACACTGCCTGTCAGATAATTATAAAAAGGTAAATCACAGCAAATTTGTTACTCTGCCGGCAGACGCGCCAAGGCACCGGAGAACAAAAAATCCTGATGAACATCCGCAAACTGCATATCAAAGGATTCAAAAGCGTGGCCGATCTGGCCCTAGAAGAGGTGTCGCCGCTTCTGGTGTTTGCAGGCGCCAATGGCTCCGGCAAAAGCAATATCGTCGATGCGCTGGCCTTCCTCGGTGCCGTGGTCAAGCTCGGGGCCGTGCAGGCCAGAACGCAGTTTGGCGGATTTTCTCAGATTCATTGCTTCAAATATCGCAAGGAAAAACGCACAACGATCAGCTTTTCAATAGAGCTGGCGCTGGCGGAAAACGTCTATGACTACAGCCTGTCCCTGCATGCTATGGACAAGGCCCCGCTGATTTCCGAGACGCTGAAAATCAATGATCGTCTTGTCATTGATCGGCGCCAGGGCGCAGACACCAAAGTCTTGCTCAGCGAATCGGCCGGACTGCAAAGCCTGCCCGATTACCCGAAAGACATGACCGCGCTGATGCTGCTTGGGCAGAGCCCGCTCTATGCGTTTCTGACCAACCTGAAGGTCTTTCGCATCGACCCGGTGGCGGCCAAGGAACCCGATAGCTCAACCACCGACACCAGTGAGCTGGACGCTCATGGCAAGAACGTGGCGACCATCCTGTCGGTGCTCGAAAAGAATCCGGACTTCAGGGATCAGATACTGGAATGGCTGGAGCTGATCGTACCAGGCATGGAGGGCGTGTCGACCGAAAAGCAGCGACTGGATGGATCGACCGTGATTACCTTCCGTGAAAGCGGAACGAAAGCCCGCTTTCCGGCAAAACTGGTTTCGGACGGCATGATCTATGTGCTCTGTATTCTGACGGCGGTGCTGAGTCGCGCCCGTCAGAGCGGCATCACTATTATCGAAGAGCCAGAGCGCGGGATTCACCCCAAAGCTATCGGCGAACTGGTGCAGCTTATTCGGGAAAATGCTTCTGCCAAGCATCCTGTGCTCCTGACCACGCACAGCGAATCCATCGTCAGAAACCTGGAAACCACCGAGCTGTATTTCGTCAGCAAGCAGGACGGCAAGACTCGCGTGCAGGCTGCGGCCAGCGCGGGTGTAGATAAAGCAAAAATTCCGCTGGATACCGCCTAGCTAACCAATCTGGTTGATGCAGGCCTGCCATGATTGGGATGCTTGGGATCTCGGATACTGGCTCGCCACACACAGCAACGTCTAAGCTGGCTCAGTAGGTTGCCGCCGCCGCAAAAAATCAGACCGGCGCTGCCGGCCCACTCAAACCCAACACATCCTCAAGCGCCTCCGCCATCAACTGTGCCGCATCCGTCCCAAGGTGCTCTGCCTGCACCAGCGCGATCAACGTAATCGGACTCACACCCAAAACCTGAGCAAGGTCACCGATAGTCCCCAGCGTTGGCGAATATTGGCCTTTCTCCAGCATCCGGACATAGCGCTCGCTGACCACCGCCCCGAAATCTTCCTGTGTCATTCCCTTGAGTCGTCGCAAGCGTCTGAAGGTTGTGCCGAAGGCAACGTTGTAGTCCATCAGTGGCTGCTCAAAAAATAAGCATTCAACACGTTGCATGGAAGCCACAACAGGAAGTATATTTCCGGTAGCCGCACAGAGTCACGCAGCCTGTCCCAGGCTTGCGCAATCAACCACGAAAAATGAAAACGCCACACTGGCGCCGACAGCACCGGCTTGCCTAAAAAAAGCCAGCGCCCCCTTACCCCATCAATCATGCAAGGAAGCATCCATGACCTCTTTCAAAACCAAGCTCACCCTCACCCACCTGCCAAAGCTACCCCCGCGCCCCGAACATGCCGCCGATCATACCGGTAAGCGGCGTGGACAAATGACCGCAATCGCCTGGTCCCGCCCCAGCCGCTCAGGAAAAGGCACCGTCTGGCTATGCCGCTGCGATTGCGGGCTGTTCGAATATCGACGCCCCGGCACATGGGTCAGCAAGCCGTTTCCCGATGACCTGTGCCATATGTGCCAGCGTGCGAAAGGCGCCAACGCACGAGCCGCCGCCCCGGAACGTCTCCAGCGTTGGGTGGATGGCCTACGCAGCCTGGGCCTGACCGACACGGAAATCACCCACATTCAGTCGCTGGGCATGCAGGTCGAAACCAAGGGCAAAACCGCTCTGGAGATTCGTGGGCAATTGGGCATGATCTAGCGTAGTGCCTCAGAAATAACGTAGCTCATGCAAGCGATGCCATTGCATCGCAGGGGCTCGTATTTACTCAATTCAGCCACACAAAAAGGCCCAGGTAATAACCTGGGCCTTTTTGGTTTTTGGACCGCTTAGTGCCTGCGTTTCCAAAGTGTTGCTGAAAAGGCGATCAAGCCCTTTGCACTCACGCAGCGTCCAGCTTCTTGGCCTCATCAACCCCGGCACTGGTCAGCTTGATCGGAAACTCCAGCGCCGAGGTCTTCGGGTCAACCGGGGTGCCGTGAATGAAATTCTCGTGCTGGAAACGCCTGATCACTTCCACCACCGCCTTTTCGCCCCGGTAGTTATCCAGGATTTCCTTGCCCAGACCACTGGGATGGGCATGCAGCAGGCGGGTCAGTACTTCGCGTTCCAGTTCTTGATGTTCCATACGTACCTCTGGGTCTCGTGTAGGTATTCGTTGGAAATGTCATAAGCCTTCAAGTGCAGTCCGGCAGACGAACGGTTGTTCTCCTTAGATGGCAGTGGTCAGGTACCCGCCATCCACCGGCAGAATCACGCCGTTCACAAACGAAGCCGCGTCCGACGCCAGAAACGCAATCACCTTCGCCACCTCTTCCGCGCTGCCAAAGCGCTTCATGGGCGTGCGCGACAGCAAGCGGTCGATTCTGGGCTGGTCGTCGATTTTCGCCAGCAGCGGCGTGGTGATCCAGCCCGGTGCCACGGCGTTGACGCGGATGTGATCGGCGGCGTAGGCCTCGGCGAGGGACTTGGTGATTTGCACGATGGCGCCCTTGGCCGCCGAGTAGGCGACGAGTAGGCGACGAGTAGGCGACGAGTTTGCCGCCACCGAAGTAAGAAAACATCGAGGCGATATTGATGATGGAGCCGCCCTGTTTGGCCAGCAGCGGATACGCCAGGTTGATGAGTCGGTAGACGGCGTTGAGTTGCACCAACAGCACTTGATTGAAGGCCTCCCACTCCATCTCCTTGTCACCCAGCGTGCCGCCGGCGGCGGGTACCAGAATGTCGAGGCGGTCGAGGCTTTTGATAACGTTCTTGAGTGCCTCGTCATCGGTGACGTTGACTTCGCGAAGGTCGAGTTCAACCCCGGCGCTGACGGGGGTGACGTCGGCGCCCAGTCCTATCGCCACGACCCTGGCGCCGTGCCGAGCCAGGTATTCGGCGGTCGCCAGGCCGATGCCCGAGGTGCCGCCGCTGACGAGTGCGACCTTACCTGCAAACAGATTGCTGTTGAACATGGTTTTCGTACCTCATGGGGTCAGTTAAACAGCGCGGCACTTCACAGACCAAGCAAGGCGCCGACGTTGAGCGCCACTTGCAGGCCAATGACGAAACCGTTGTTGCTCAGTTGCGGCGCGCCGGGGTTGTAGAAGTTGTCCGGGTTGATCACGTACTGGACGCTGGGCTCGATAGACAGGTGGCGGGTCAGGGCAAAATGGCCGTTGGCTTCCAGGGCGTAGACATTGCGCTCGCCCATTTCCGGGTCGCCACCGGCGGCAATGCGCAGGCGTTGCTGGAACTGCAACTGGTGAGCGTTGACCTGCAGGTAGCTGGCCTTGAAATTGAGCTTGTCCTGCACGCGGTCGAAAGGCGCGAGGTAGGTCAAGCCGGCTTCGGCGAAGTGGCTGAAGGGTTGTTTGTCGTCGGCCGCCGCTGACAGCGAGCCGAAGGCTTGCACGCCTTGTTGCCCGCCGCGCCACAGGGTCTGGCGAAACTTGAAGAAGCCGCCAGCGGTGCCGTGTTCGCTGGTGCCAGTCAACGGATCGACCTGCTCGGACGAGTTGAAGTAAGCGTTGAGTTCGTACTGGGTGGTATCACTGCCGGGTTTGCTGCCGATGCCGATCAGAAAGCTGGTGCCGCTGGCGTCGTCCGTGCTGAAGTCGAGGCCTTTGCGCTTTTTCAGGTAGTCCACCGGGTTGGACTCGAACACCCCGCCATGCACATAAAAAGCAGGGCTCATCTGATACTTCAGGTAGCCGCCCCAAGCGCCGAAGGGCGGCGGCAACATGCCGGTTGAGGCATCCAGAATCGGATCGGTGCAGGTGACAGCCGTCTCGCAGTTATAGATGTAGAAATAGCGCCGGGCGTTGGTACGGCCAATGTGCATGTCGAGCTGACCGTCGAGCCATTTCTGCTCGTAGGTCAACAGGCTCAGCTGGTTGCTGGTGATGTCGTTGTGCAGGGGAGCACCGGCAAAGTAGCTGCCCGCAGCGCCTTGCCATTCATCACCGGTTGGCTGGCCGGTGCCTTGGTCGAGGATGAACAGGGTTTGCTCGAAGTGCAGCGCCGCGCCGTCCAGGCCACTGAGCGTGCCCAGGTTAACGTCGGCGCCGACGTACAGGTTGCCGCTGTTACCAAAGCTATGCGGACGCGTGCCGATGTCCAGATTCTTCATGGACAGGTTGGTGAACTGCACATGGGGCTGGATGCCATAGCCGGCCCATTGTGCGCCCAGTTCGGCCAGTGGACCTTCACGGTCCTGCGCCCAAACCTGGGGGTATGCCAATGCCGCGAATACGCACACGCACAAACGGATGAGAAGACTCATGATGGGAACTCATTTTTTATTGTTGTTGTGAAGAGCAAATCGCAGAGGACGCCTGTGATCGGCGTTGCAACACCGCAGGGGCGGTTTCCTTGAGAAGCAGTGACAGCGCTGCCGCCAGCAAGGCACCACCGCAGGAGATCCACATCACGATCGACAGCCCGAACCGATCGGCCGCAAAGCCTGCGACGGTAGGGGCCACGAAGCCGCCGACCAGTTCGCCGATACCCATGATCATGCCCAGCGCCGTGGCCATGACTTCACGCGGGACGGTTTCGGCCGGGATGGTTGCCATGAACAGCTTGACATCCTCCCCCACCTCGCCTTGTTAGGCGCCGGCTTTCGCCGGAAAGGAAGGGGATTCCCTACGGCGTCAGCCGACCTGAGTCGGCTGCTCGCTTCGATGGGTTCCTGCTGCTGGCGGCACTGAAACACCACTCACTTCACAGGCGATCCGGCCAAGTGTCCTGGCCTTTGAGCAGTTCAATCCACGCTCACGGATATTCTTTGAAGCCACCAGATCGGCGTTCTCTGTGTGACCGCAGGCCACGCAGAGAAACACGCTCTGGCTTTTTCGATTGTCTGCATGGGTATGGCCACACGTTGGGCATTCCCGACTCGTGTTGGCCGCTGGCACCGCCACCAGCCATCCACCTTGCCAGGCGGACTTGTAATCGAGCTGGCGGCGAAACTCGCCCCACCCCTGATTCAGGATCGACTTGTTCAGACCTGACTTGGCCCGCACGTTTCGACCTAGCTTCTCCAGACTTCCACTGGCCGAACGACTCATGTTTTTGACCTGCAAATCCTCAACACACAGCATCGCGTGGTTTTTGCTGATGCTGTTCGAGGTCTTGTGCAGGAAGTCGTTTCTGACGTTGGCAATCTGGACATGAATCTTCTGGACACGTGACTTGGCGCGCTTCCAGTTGCTGCTGAATTTAACCTTGCGACTCATCTGACGCTGAGCTTTGGCAAGCCGGTGCTCGTGACGCTTAAAGCACGATAAAGGCTGTACTACAGTCTCTTTCTGCCCATCCCACAGCGTGGCGAATCTGACGATTCCAAGGTCAATTCCTACTACTGTGGCGGCAGGGTGACTAGGTTCTGACACGCCACGGTCTGTCAGGATCGAAACGTACCAATGGCCAGCCTTGAGGCTAACGGTGACGTTTCTGATCAGGCCGAGCACTTTGCGGCTTTTGCGAAATTTCAGCCAGCCGAGTTTCGGTAGCAGGATCCGCTCGTCAGCCTGGTCGAGCCTGATTGATTTGGGTTGTGGGAATCTGAAACTGTCGCGAGATCCCTTCTTTTTGAATCGAGGAAAACCGGAGTGCTTGTCGATAAAACGCTTATGAGCGGTTTCCAGATCACGAAGAACTTGCTGCTCAATGTCAACCGAGGCCTCGGCGAGCCACGGTGTTTCCGGGCTGTTTCGCCACGCCGTCAATTCTTTGCAGAGTCCTGCATAACCCAGCTTCTTTTCACCGGCTGCATGTCGTTCCTGCTGAAGCGCCAAGCCCTTGTTCCAGACCACGCGAACGCAACCAGCGAATTTCTTCAAAAGAACTCCCTGATCAAATGTTGGCTCAAGTCGGAATTTGTAGGCTTGCAGTCGATTCATCATGATTACTGGCTGAATATACAGCCTTAGACTATCACCGCTTTGCGGTGAGCGCTATTCCTCCCCGACCTGAAGGACGGGGCTTCCCGCGTATTGTGGCGAAACAGCCAAGCCCGGTGTAGGTCAGCACCATCAGGATGCCAAGCACGAGCGGCGAAGGCGCATACAGCAGCGCGACCGGGCAACAGGCGGCAATCAACGAGAACAACACCAGAGTCGGACGCCGGCCGAGGCGGTCGGAAATGCTCGGCACGACAAAGCCCCAGATGACCCAGGCGGCGCCCAGGCAGCTCATGACCGCGCCCATGCTCGGCGGGCTGTAGCCGCGAACACTGACGAGAAACGTCGGGGTGAACGAGATCAGGATGACGAACCAGGTCAAAAATACGCAACTGATCAGCGTACACAGCACGATGTTGCGGCTCTTGAGCAAAGCCAGCCGATTACCGCTAGGTGCCGCGTTCGCAATCGGTGCCGGGCGCGGTTCGTCCTTGCGCACATAGCGCCAGATCAGCCAGGCAATCAGCAGCCCGGGCAGCAACGACACGATGAACGCATGTCGCCAGCCATACGCCTCGGCCAGCGCAATCAGCACCGGCGGGCCAATCACCGCGCCCAGCAACCCCGCTGCCGAGCCCTGCAGCAGCCCCATGTTGAGGCCGCGGCGGTGCGGCGATGAGGCCTCGACCATCAGCGATTGCGACAACGGCAGGATCGGCCCTTCTGCCAGGCCCATGATGGCGCGAAACAGCAACAGGCTGAGAAAACCTGATACCAGCCCAGAGAGCGCCGAGCACAGGGAAAACAGGATGACGGCTACCACCAGGATCGGCTTGCGCACACCGCGACGGTCTGACCAGGCGCCCACCAGCGCACCGGAAACTGCCCACGCCAAGGCCAGTACCGAAGACAACATGCCAAGGTGGCTATTGCTCAGTTGCAGTTCATCGGCCATGAACGGAAACAGGAATGACAGGGCCAGACGATCAAAAAACACAAACCCAAACGTCAGGAACAACACGCACAACAGGGTATTTTCATAACTGGCTTTATTATTGTTTTGAGCCATGGTCGTTCTCCGCAGAACAGGGTTTAACGGAACAGACGATCGACAGCATCAGCCCCCAGGCCGACCTTTTCGTAATGTTCACGGCACAGGGCAATGTAGGAGCGCACATCGAAGTAACCGTCGGGCTCGCCTTGATCATCGAGCCAGATCAGCGGCCCCTTGACGATGAAGAACACGCGCATCGGTTCTTCATGTTCGTAAGCCACCAGGGTGTGGCCTTCGCCGGGCGTTTCATAAACGAAGTCGCCAGCGGTCGCGGTCCAGTCGTGTTCCAGATAGCCCCATTTACCCGAGAGCGTGTAGGCGAACACTTCGTGCGGGTGGTAGTGCCGATTGACCAGGCCGGCACGGCTGGACATCAGGATGTCGCACCAACGGTTTTCGCTGGGGGAGATCCACAAGGGTCGTGAAGAAACGGTCTCGGTGAAGGGCACATAGAGCAGCAAGTCATCGCTGGCGGCATTGGGCAGATAAACCTCGGGCCTGGCATCGGGCTTGAAGCAGTTGGCGATGGGCTGCAGGTCTTTCCAGAACTCGTTACGGGCTAATTCGGGCATGTTCGGCCTCTGCTTGTTGGATGGCTGCTTGTTGAATTGCAGGGCCACTCTAAGACCAGAAAGACAACGCGGTTTGATCGAAACGGACGTCATTGTTGTCTGCATCGGACGGGTATTTTTGCGTCGGCTTTTGCTTGCGCAATGAGTTGACAGCGGGTTGGGACGGGCGGTTAATTGGCCTCGGCCATACCCTGTTAGCCGCCTTACACGGACGCGAGGCAGTCAATAACGAGAATAATAAAATGACTCGACCTGCCCTTCTGCTCGACACCCGACGTGCCAGTACCGATGCGCTTCCCGTTGATCAGCGCGTGGCCTTCTGGGAGCAATACAACGCCTCGACGCTGGTGGGTTTGAAGTGTTCTTCTTTCAGCGAAACCGGCTTTAGTGCGCGGGAAGATAATCTGAGTCTGCAACACCTGCGGGTGGCTCATATTGTCGGCAACCAGCATGTCATCGAGCGGGACGGTTCAATGATTCGCTCGGTGCCCAAAGAGTCGGTGTTCGTATCGCTGGTGATGGGCAGTGCCTCGTTTTTCTTTCAAAACGGCACCTGTCATTTGCTCGAACCGGGCGAGCTGATGGTGTATCGCACCGACACGCCCTACCTGTTCGGTTTTTCGGCGGCGATGCACAAGTTTATCTTCGACATACCTCAGGATGTTTTTGCGTCCCACTGTTTGCGACGCTTTGACAATGCCTTGAAGATCAGCGCCAACACCGGCACCCAGCGGCTGCTATTACGCACACTAAGTGAACGCACGGGCGGCTTTTTCGAGCAGCCACTCAGCGAGGGGGCAGAGAGCTTTCAGCAGGACACGCTTGAACTGCTGGGCACTATCATTGCCGGCCAGACCGGAAACCGGCGCATCAACGCGCTTGGCGCTTCCTACTTGCTGGCGGCCAAACAATGCATCCTCAAGCAACTGGCTGACCCCGAGTTGAGCTGCGAACGGGTGGCCGCTCAAATCGGCGTTTCAACCCGGCACCTGGCCCGGCTGTTTGCCTTGGAAGACACCCAGCCTCATCGCTTCATTCTGCAGATGCGCTTGCAACGTGCGTTTCAGTTATTGAACAGAGGGCAAGACAAGGGGCTGGATATTGCGGAGGTTGCCTATCGGCACGGGTTCAGCAGCCAGGCGCATTTTGCCCGAGCCTTCAAGGCGCACTATGGGCGCACGCCCAGTGAGGTGCGGGCGGCGGCGAAGGAAACTCCAGCGCCGAGATCTGCGGATCGACCGGGCTGCGCTGAGTGAAGTTTTCATGCTGAAAGCATTTGACAGACGTAGCGCATGCATGCTCAAACCGTCCTCGGTCCAAGGACAGCGGACAGTGCTTACGAAGCTGCCCAAACGCTGAAAATACCTTTGACATCCCAAAAATCTGCCAGTGGACCTTGTCCACGCTTTATGGAATGTGGACAGCAAGCGGATTAGTCCTGTCCACAGCACAAGAGCTGTATTTCCTACACGCTCGACTGAAGACTCATCAGCACTGTAAGGGTACTTCCACCTGTCACAGCAGCATCTCGGCTCTTGTAAAAATATGCAGCACTGCATAACATTTCACGCAACACACCCGCCATGCCTAGGGTTGCTTCGGCAGCTACGCACAAATTGAGCGGGTTTTTTATGCCCGGTGTTTTTTCAGCATGAAGCCTTTCCAAAAATCAGCCATTGACGTTCCTGCTCAGTTGGTCCTGCTTGAACAGCGCGGCCTGAGCATTCAGAACGAAGCCAAAGCGCACTGTTTCCTTGAAGCTGTCAGTTTTTTTCGCCTTACGCCATACATGCGCCCGTTTCAGGTATCGAATGACCCAGAGCATGGTTTCAAAGCCAATACGAGCCTGCGCGAACTCACTCGTCTGTACGACTTTGACCGACGCTTGCGATTGCTGGTTATCGATGCCATCGAGCGCATCGAAGTCGCTGCACGTGCTGCTATCAGCAATCACATGGGGCCTGTTCACGGTGCTCATTGGTATTTGCAGCGTTCGCTGTTCCAAGGCAGCTATCGGCACCAGGAATTGCTCGATGCCATTCGAGGCAAACAAGAAAGGGCCCGCCATGACCATCAGCGCGAATGTCGACGTATTGATTCTTCCCAAGCGTCTGCAGAACGTAAACAACAGCTCAGGAATCTGCGCGCAAAAGAAAGCTATGCTCGCCACTACGCACTGAACTACGACGCCCCAGATCTGATGCCCGCCTGGGCCGCTATGGAAGAGATTACTCTCGGCGACCTCTCGCACCTGTTCAAAGGTTTGGCTCGTGATGCCGACAGGAAGGCCATTGCCCGACGATTGAACCTGCCAGGTCCGCTGCTACAGTCGTGGCTGCATACGCTGACCACCATCCGCAATATCTGCGCTCACCATGCTCGATTATGGAATCGCGAGCTGGGTATTCGTCCTGAGCTACCGAAGACCATTGCCTTTCTCTGGCCTGAATATCTACAGCAGCCAGGACAACATGTACGCGTATTCACTGTGCTGTGCATTCTCAACCTGCTAATGCGTCAGGTCAGCCCACACACCCGTTGGGACAGACACTTGCATGAATTGCTGACTGAGTTTCCTGAGGTATCCCTGCCTGCAATGGGCTTTCCAGCAGATTGGCAAAAAGACCCATTCTGGCACCTGCCCGCCTGACATCTGGTTCGATGTACCGTCTACCGGGCTCAAGTGACCGACAAGCAATTCATTTCGGCGTCTGACCAAACGCCTTGAGCACCGTCAACAAACTGGTCAGGTTATCGGCAACACCCGCTTGCGCCACCGCCTCGGTGCCCTTGGCCCCGGCGGTGGTGTCCAGGCTATAGATCTGCATCACGCCTTGATTGGTCGCTGCCTGGGCCAGGGTGTTCTGTTGTTGCTGCGCCGTGACCGCGTTCTGGAACATGATCGAGGTCGCGTGGGAAACGGACTGGTACAGCGTGCTGAGCGCCATGGCCGGGGCTTCGCCCACGACCTTGACGTTGGACTGGGTAACAGCGTCGGTGATTTGCGAGTTAACAGGCACCATGAATCACACTCCTCGACTGAACAACTCAATGGGTATCCACGCGTTCAAGCGTAGACCTTTTCCCCATCAAACCAACCCGTTCTCACACACAAGACCCTGCACAAAACACTGCAAATTACCCAGCGTGATCCCGGCAATCTGCTCCAGCGCCTCAACGGTGAAAAATCCCTGATGCCCGGTAATCAGCACATTGGGAAAGGTCGTCAAACGCAGGAAAACCTCGTCGTCGATGTGATCACTGGAGCGGTCCTTGAAGAACAACTGGCTCTCTTGCTCATACACATCGATGGCCAGTGCGCCCAGCTGCCGGGACTTGAGTGCTTCGATCACCGCCAGGGTGTCGATCAGCGCACCACGCGAGGTGTTGACCAGCATCGCGCCGGGTTTCATCGCGCTCAGGGTTTCACTGCGAATCAGGTGGCGGGTGTTTTCAGTCAGCGGGCAATGCAGGCTGACGATGTCCGATTCGGCCAGTAACTGCTCCAGCGTCACGTACTCGCCCAGCGCCTTGAAGGTCTCGGCCTCGAACGGATCGAAGCCCAGTACCCGGCAGCCGAAGCCTTTGAAAATCCGCGCGGTGGCCAGACCGATCTGGCCGGTGCCGATCAGCCCGACGGTCTTGCCGTGCAGGTTGAAACCCAGCAGCCCGTCGAGCATGAAGTTGCCTTCGCGAACCCGGTTGTAGGCGCGGTGGGTGTGGCGGTTGAGGGTCATCACCAGAGCCAGCGTGTGCTCGGCCACCGCTTCCGGTGAATAGCCGGGCACACGGGCGACGAACAGGCCCAGGCGTTTGGCGGCATCCAGATCGACGTTGTTGAAGCCGGCACAACGCAACAGGATCGCGCCGACGCCATAGGCCTTGAGTGCTTCGAGTACGGTGACATCGAGCTGGTCGTTGACGAACACGCAGATGGCATCGAAGCCCTGAGCCAGGGCGACGGTGTCGGCGCACAGGCTCGGGGCGAGGTAGGCGAACTCAAAGCCCGCCCCCGAAAAGTCCCGTTGCAAGGCCTGGTCGAAAAAGCGCCGGTCGTAGGCTTGGGCACTGAACAAGGCGATTTTCATTGGGCAGCTCCGGGTTTGGGTTCAACGGTCCTGGTCAGGAATATCACCCATCAACGAGCGGCGCACGTCGTTATCTTCGGTCATCTCGAACCACATGCCGTTGAGCACGGCAAAGGCGGCGGCCAGCGGCAGGCCGAGTAGCCAGGCGAAATACCACATAGGTCAGCTCCTTTTATCAATACGCGTGATTTTTCGGGTCTTCGATACCGGCCACATCGACCTTGCCCCACAGCACTCTGTAGACCCAGGTGGTGTAGGCCAGGATCAGCGGCAGGAAAATCGCGGTGCTGACCAGCATGATGAACAGGGTCATGTGGCTGCTTGACGAGTCCCAGACGGTCAGGCTGAAACGCGGATCGACGGTCGACGGCAGGATGAACGGGAACATCGAGGCGCCCACTGAGACGATGATCCCGGCAATGCCCAGACCGCTGGCCAGAATCGTCAGGTTGTCGCGCCGGGTGCGCATCAGCACGAAGGCCAGCAGCATGCCGATAAAACCCAGCGCCGGTGCAATCAAGGTCCAGCCGTGTTGAGCATAGTTGTGAAACCACACGCCTTCGGCCACGACGGCGGTCTTGTACAGCGGGTTCGACGGGCCGACCGGGTTGATGGTCGAGGTGATGCTGTAGCCGTCGATCCATTGCCACAGCGCCAGGCCCGCCACGGCGTAAAGCACCACGGTCAGCAATGCGCTGACGCTGCCCACCGCACGGGCGCGGGCGGCGACGGCGCCGTCGGTCTTGATCCGCAGCCAGGCGGCGCCGTGGGTCACCAGCATGCTCACCGAGACCAGCCCGCACAGCACGGCAAACGGGTTGAGCAGGCCGAAGAAGGTGCCGTCGTAGTGAATGTGCATTTCCGGGGTCAGGCGAAACGGCACGCCGATCAGCACGTTGCCCACCGCCACGCCGCAGATCAGCGCCGGCACGAAACCGCCGACGAACAGCGCCCAGTCCCAGGCGTTGCGCCAGGCTTTCGACTCACGCTTGCTACGGTATTTGAACGCCACCGGGCGCAGGATCAGAGCCACCAGAATCACGAACATCGCCAGATAAAAACCCGAGAACGACACCGCGTACAACTGCGGCCAGGCGGCGAAAATCGCGCCGCCGCCGAGCACCAGCCAGACCTGATTGCCTTCCCAGGTCGGGCCAACGGCGTTGATGATCGTGCGCCGCTCGATGTCGGTCTTGCCAATGAACGGCAGCAGCGCGCCGGTGCCCAGGTCAAAGCCGTCCATCACGGCAAAGCCGACCAGCAAGGTGCCCAGCAGCACCCACCAGATGACACGCAAGGTGTCGTAGTTCAGCAACTCATGGAGGATCATGGGCTTACTCCGCAGGCTTGAAAACGGGTTGACGGGTGGCCACTGAGGCCAGGCTCGGCCGGGTGCCGTGCAGTTGCTCCGGCTCAAAGTCCGGACCGTGCTTGATGGCCTTGATCATCAGCTTGAGTTCGATCACCAGCAGCACGCTGTAGATCGCCACAAAGCCTGCGATGGTCAGCAGCAGGGTTTTCACCCCAAGGTTGGAGACCGCCACGGCAGTCGGCAGCACGCCTTCGATGACCCACGGTTGACGACCGTATTCAGCCACCAGCCAGCCGGCTTCGATGGCCACCCACGGCAGCGGAATGGCGCAGACGGCCAGTTTGAGCAACCAGCGATGCTGCTCCAGGCGATGACGCGCCGACAGCCAGAAGAACACGGCGGTCAGGACGATGAAGAACATGCCCAACGCGACCATGACCCGGAACGACCAGAACAGCGGCGCCACTTGCGGCACGGTGTCCCACGCAGCCTTCTTGATCTGTGCGTCGCTGGCCTGGCGCGGATCGTCGACATAACGCTTGAGCAGCAAGGCGTAGCCCAGCTCGCTGCCGTTAGCTTCGAAGGCCTCTTTCAGCGCCGGTGAAATCGTGGTGGTCGAGCCTTCGGCGCGGATGTTTTCCAGCGCGTCGTAGGCAAGGATGCCGCGACGGATACGTGCCTCGGCGCTAACCACCAGTTCCTTGATGCCGGGCATTTCGGTGTCCAGAGAGCGAGTACCGATCAGGCCCATGACCCACGGGATGTGAATCGCGTAATGGGTTTCCCGCGCCTCCTGGTCAGGGAAACCAATGGCAGTAAATGCAGCCGGTGCAGGTTCGGTTTCCCACATGGCTTCGATGGCGGCCAGCTTCATTTTCTGGTGTTCGCTGGACAGGTAACCGCTCTCGTCACCCAGCACCACCACCGACAACGAAGCGGCGAGGCCAAAAGAGGCGGCCACGGTCATCGAGCGCTTGGCGAGGTCGACATGCCGGCCCTTGAGCAAATACAGCGCCGAGATGCCCAACACGAAAATTGCGCCGCAGACATAGCCCGCCGACACGGTGTGGACGAACTTGGCCTGGCCGACCGGGTTGGTCAGCACCGCATAGAAATCGCTGACTTCCATGCGCATGGTCTGCGGGTTGAAGGCGGCGCCTACCGGGTTTTGCATCCAGCCGTTGGCGATCAGAATCCACAGCGCCGAGAGGTTGGTGCCCAGCGCCATCAGCCAGGTGACCAGCAGGTGCTTGACCCGGCTCAGCTTGTCCCAGCCGAAGAAAAACAAGCCGATGAAAGTCGCTTCCAGGAAGAACGCCATCAGCCCTTCGATGGCCAGCGGTGCGCCGAAGATGTCGCCGACGTAGTGGCTGTAGTAGCTCCAGTTCATGCCGAACTGAAACTCCATGACCAGCCCGGTGGACACGCCGATGGCGAAGTTGATGCCGAACAGCGTGCCCCAGAAACGGGTCATCTGCCGCCAGATTACCCGGCCGGTCATCACGTAGATGGTCTCCATGATCGCCAGCAGGATCGACAGCCCCAGCGTCAGTGGCACGAATAAAAAGTGATAGAGCGCGGTCAGCGCGAACTGCAATCGCGACAGACTGACGATGTCCAGGTCCATGCCATTTTCCTCTAAGGGGTTACATTCGATTCGTCAAAACAGGGTGTTCAGTCGGGGCTCTCAGTCGGGTCTTAGCCCGGCCAGTACGGCGTCGTACCCGGCACTGCCGCGTGGCCAGCGGGCAACGATGCGCCCGCCGTGCAGCACGATCAGGCGGTCGGCCAACACCGCCTCGCGGCGCAAATGCGTGGCCAGCAGCCAGGCGCGACCGAGGCCTTGGCGGCTCAGTTGATTCAGCACCTCCCCGGCGGTGTCGGCGTCGAGTCCTTCGCTGGGTTCGTCGAGCAGCCACAGCGGTGCCTCGCGCAGCAGCAGGCGCGCCAGCGCCAGGCGCCGGGCCTGACCGCCAGACAGCCCGAGGCCGCCCTCGCCCAGGCGCGTATCGAGACCTGCCGGCCAGGCGCGCAGCGTGTCGGCCAGCCCGGCGTGGTCCAGGGCCTGCCAGAGTCGTTCATCGGTGGCCTGCGGGCAGGCCAGCAACAGGTTGTCGCGCACGCTGTCCTGAAACAGCTCGGTGCGCTGGGTCAGCCAGCCGTGGGCGCCGTTGACCCGCAAAATGCCGGTGCGCGGTTGCAGTTCGCCGGTCAGCAAGGCCATCAGCGATGACTTGCCTGCCCCGCTGCTGCCGACCAGCGCCACCCGCTCGCCCGTCTGGATATGCAGATCGATACCGTGCAGGCAGTCGTGCGCCGCCCCCGGATGACGGGCCTGAACATTGCGCAGTTGTACGTGGACCTCGCTCGCCAAGGGTTCAGCGCTGGTGCCCGGCTGGCGGTCGGTGTGCAGTTGCGGCCCCACGCGCCGCGCGGCCAGCGTGGTGCGCCCCAGCTCCAGCGCGCCACGGCGCAGGGCGGCCAGCGGCTCGGTCATGGTCAGCGCGACCAGCATCGCCAATACCGCGACCGGTACCTCGATGACGTTGATCGACACCAGCCAGCCGCAGACCAGCAGGGTCAGTGCCAGCAACACGTTGCCCAGCAAGCCGAAAGCGACAGCGGCGCGGTTGTCCAGGCGGTTGAGCTGGTCATCGCAGCGCGCCAGCCGTGCGTCGGTGTCCTGAATCGATTGACACTGCGCGGCCAGTCGCCCGGCCATCAGCAAGTCGGTTTGCCCGGCCACCAGATCGGCAGCCTGGGCGCGCAGGGTTTCCGTCGCCCGCGCCCGGGCATGCGCAGGCCGCAGCGAACCCAGCCAGGTGCTGCGCAGCACGATCAGCGTGGTGAAACTCATCGACAGCAGGACACCCACGCCCAGCCATGCATGGATCAGCCCGAGGGTGAGCGCGGCGGCCAGGGTGGCGGCAAGCGCCGCCAGCAGCGGCACCAGCACGCGTAAATACAACGAGTCCAGCGCATCGATATCGCAGGTGATGCGAAACAACAGCCGCGCCGGGCGCAAGGCCAGTTCCCGCGCGGCCTGCGGCTGCGCCCAGCCCAGAAACAGCCGCACGCGCAATGCCGCCAGTACCGCGAGGGTCGCCTCGTGGGTCGCCAGCCGCTCGCCATACCGGGCGACAGTACGCCCCAGGGTAAACAGGCGAATGCCCGCCGAGGGCATGAACACATCGAATGCCAGGGCGCTGGCGACGCTCAGCCCGGCAATCGCCGTGGCGCTGATAAACCAGCCCGACAAGCCCAGCAACGCCATGCCGAATAACACCGTGACGGCAGCCAGCGCAGCACCGGCCAACAGCAGGCTGCCGCGCTCGTGCCAGAACAGCCGCGCGACCGGCAGCAGTGCCTTGAAGGAACGACGGCTCATGACAGCGCCTCCATCACCCGCTGTACCGGGCGGGCGGTCAGCGTCTGCATCGATACCCGACGCTGCATCGCGTCGGCCAGCAACGGGTCGTGGGTGGCGACGATCAGCGTGCGGCCTTGCGCCAGTTGCAACAGGGCCTGAGTGACCTCGAATGCCGTCTGGCGGTCCAGGTGCGCAGTGGGCTCATCGGCCAGAATCAGGCAAATCGACGGATCGGCGGCAATCCGCGCCAGCGACAAGCGCAGCGCTTCGCCACCCGACAGGCCCAGCCCGCCCTCGCCCAGTGTCTGACCGGCACGCGCCTGTTCGACCTGCGCCAGACACGCCAGCGCCAGCGCAGCCTCGACCTGTGCACGCCCTGCGCCGGGGCGTCCGAGGGCCACGTTATGTTGCACGGTGCCGGCAAAAATATGCGGTTTCTGGCCAATCCAGCCCACCTGCCCCGGTGCGACATTGAGGCTCATCTGCCCTGACTGTAACGGCAGGAGCCCGGCCACGGCCGCCAGCAAGGTGGATTTGCCACTGCCGCTGGGGCCGGTGATCGCCAGATGCTCGCCCTTGGCGACCTGCAATGACAGGTGCGCGAACGCAGGCTGTGCGGCGTCTGCATGGCTGACGCTGACGTCTTGCAGGCAGAGCATCAACGCAGGGGTTTGCGCATCGGTCGGCGCACGGACTGGCAACGCGGTGCCGCGCTCGCTCAGTTCACGCAATGCCTGCAAGGCAGCCTCGCCGGCGGCGCGGTCGTGCCAGACCGCCGACAGATCACGCAACGGCTCGAAAAAGCTCGGCGCCAGCAACAGCACAAACAGTCCCTGGCCCAGGCTCAAGGTCTGGCCCCAGGCACCGAATGGCAGATAGCCAAGCAGATGAAAACCGATGTACACCGCGACCAGCGCCACACCCAGTGCCGAGAACAGCTCCAGCACCGCCGAAGACAGAAAGGCGATGCGCAGCACACGCATCGTGCGCTGGCGCAGCGACAGCGCCGAGGCCTGCAAGCGCTCGGCGGTGGCATCGACGGCGGCGAAGGCGCGCAAGGTGGTCAGGCCGCGCAAGCGGTCGAGGACAAAGGCGTTCATGCTGCCCATCTCGACCCACTGCGCCTCGCTGGCCGCCTTGGCGCGCCAGCCCACCAGGGCCATGAACAACGGAATCAACGGCGCGGCCAGCAGCAAGACCAGTGCCGCCACCCAGCTGTACCAGGCCACTGCCAGCACGATCAGCATCGGCAAGGTCATCAACCGTTGCCGCACCGGCAGGTAACGCAGCAGATACGGCAACAGCGCTTCGGTCTGCTCGGCCAGCACACTGGCGGCCAGCCCCGACGGCGCCCGCCGGGTATCGAGTGGCGAACGCCCGGCCAGTGCCGCTACAGCCTGTTGGCGCAGTGCACTCAGGTACAGGCGCGCGGTGCGATACAGCAAACGCCCGCCCCAGGCATCACTCAGGGTGCGCAGCACGCCCAGCACCAATAACGCGCATGCGGCCGGCCAGACCACTGCCATGCCGCGCCCGTCGAGCAAGCCTTGTACCGCCCACGCCAAAACACCGGCCTGCACCAGCCAGAGCAACGCGGCTACGGTTTGCAGCAGTGCGCCCCAGCCGCTGGGCTGGTAATCCAAGGAACCGGAAAGGCGGGCAGTTTTCACGAGAGGCCACTGTTTGGCTGGAGAAGATGCGGGCGATGTCTGACAGACCGGTCGCCGATGCACACATGCTAAGCCAGCGGGTTGGGGGGATTACTGATCCAGGTCAATGGCGAATTGCCAGCCAGCATCGCAGACTGCACCGCCTGTCGCGCCGGGCAGCGGCCCAGCGGGCATGCTTCTCGCATCCGCCAGTGCAACGCACGTCAATCGAACGTTCTTCACCAGCACGCACTGCGTACGCACCAAAAGGCGACACACCCATGCTCAGGAATGCACCGTTACGCACCAAACTGCTGCTGATCCTTCTCTTGCCACTGCTAGGCTTCCTGGGGTTGGCCACTGTGTTTGTGGCCGACAACTACAAGACCCTGCGCGACATGAACAATACCGTGGCGGCCAGCGACACCGCGCACCAGATCAGCCGTCTGATCACCTCGCTGCAGCGCGAGCGCGGCGCCAGTGGTGTGTATCTGGGCAGCAAGGGCCGTTCGATGGGAGACCGGCTCAAGAGCATCCGCCAGGAAACCGATCAGGCGCTCAAGGCCACCCAGGCGCTGGCCAGTGCCGACAGCGCGCAGCTCGACAAGACCCTGAGCGCGCTGCAAAACCTGGCAGACACCCGCCAGCAGATCGACGCGCTGACTCTCAGTAGTACCGACTCCGGCGCCCGTTACACCCAGACCATCCAGACCCTGGTCGGCTACACCCATTCGCTGGAAGCGAGCATCAACGAGCCGTCGATCATTCATGCCCTGAGTGCGCTCAACCAGTTCATCGAAATGAAAGAGCGCGCCGGCCGCGAGCGGGTGATCCTCGGTCTGGCCTTCAGCCAGGACCATTTCGATGCCGCGCTGCTGTCGCGCTTCAGCCGTAATCTGGGTGAGTTCACCGCCTACGCGGAAAACTTTCGCCGCAAGTCCCCGGACGATCTGCTGCGCCAGCTCGACACTCGCCTGCAAGACCCCAACGCCGTGGAAGTAGCCCGGCTGCAACGCCTGGCCTTCGAGGTGCCGCTGGGCCAGCCCTTGGGCATCAAGGCCGAGACCTGGTTTGAAACGGCCACAAAACGCATCGACCTGATGGGTGAAGTCGAAGAGGCGCTGGGCAAAGACGTCGGCGAACTGGCTGCACGCGAACGCGACCAGGCCAGCCGCGCCTTGTGGCTGACCCTGGGCGCCGTGCTGATTGCGTTGCTCGCCGTGATGGTGCTGTCGTACCTGATCATCCGCATGATCAACGTCGCCGTGACTGACGTGAACGGCGTATTGCTCAGCCTGTCGCAACGCGACCTGACCGCGCGGGCGAGCTACCAGAGCGGGGATGAGTTCGGGCAGATTTGTACCAATCTCAATCGCATGGCCGAAGAAATCACCGGCGTCGTGCAGGAAATCAACAGCGCCACCGCGCAAGTGGCAACGGCGGCCGAAGAGTCTTCAGCGGTCACCGTGCAGACCAGCCGCAGCGTCGAGCAACAGCGCCAGAGCACCGAACTGGTCGCCACCGCAATCACCGAAATGAGCACCACCGTGCGCGACGTCGCCCGCAGCACCGGCGATGCGGCGCAGCTGTCGCAGCAACTCAACCAGAACACCGCGCAAGGCAGCAGCGAGGTGCAGAACACCATTGAGCTGATCCGCCAGTTGTCCAGCCAGGCGCAAGACACCGCGCAGATCATTGGCGAACTGAAACAGGAGAGCGACTCGATTTCTTCGGTGCTGGACGTGATTCGTGGCATCGCCGAACAGACCAACCTGCTGGCGCTTAACGCTGCCATCGAAGCCGCCCGCGCTGGTGATCACGGCCGTGGCTTTGCCGTGGTCGCCTCGGAAGTGCGCACGTTGGCGCAGAAGACCCAGGAGTCCACCGGCAACATCCAGCAGATGATCACCCGCCTGCAGACCGGCTCCGACCGCGCCACCAGTTCCATGCAGCAAACCCTCGACAAGGCTCAGGCCGGCGCCCGCAACATCGGCCGCGCCGGTGATCTGCTGGCCGAAATCGCCGAAGGCGTGTCGAGCATCAGCGACCGCAACATCCAGATCGCCTCGGCCGCCGAAGAACAAAGCGCGGTGGCCGACGACATCAGCCGCAACGTCAACGAGATCAACGACCTGGTGATTCAGGTCAGTGCCGGCGCGCAACAGACCGCCGTCACCAGCCAGGAACTGGCGCGGCTGGCCGAGTACCAGCAAGAGCTGGTGGGACGCTTCAGGATCGCTTGATCCGCCCGCTGCAGCCGCCGCAATTGCGCACATCCGCTCAAGCATTGCCGCGCTGCTCACCGCCATAGTCGGGCGCTCATCCACTTGTGAGCGCCCGCCATGCCCTTGCCTTCCACACGATCCCTGGCCTTTGGCCTGTTGTTCATGCGTGTCAGTGCCGCGTTGCTGATGTTCAAGCTGCATGGCCTGCCCAAACTGCTCAACTGGAGCAACGAGCTGCAAAACATCGACGACCCGCTGGGCCTGGGTCCACATGTGACATTACTGGCGGCGCTGTTCGCGCAGATTCTGTGCCCGTTGCTGATCATCCTCGGCATCGTCACGCGCCTGGCCTGTGTGCCGATTCTGTTTCTGTTGCTGGTGGCGCTGTTGGTGGTGCACCCGGACTGGAGTCTGGAGCAAGGTCAGTTCGGCTGGCTGTTCATCGTCTTGTTTGCCAGCATCGCCCTCACCGGCCCGGGCCCGTGGGTGGTCAAGCAGCCTGCGTCATGGCGCAGGCTTTGACAGACAATCGATCAGCAAGGCCAGGACGATGGCCGCCGTGGCCACGCCGAACAGCGTGCTGTAGTGGCCACCGCTGAAGGCAAACAGCGCCGAGTAGCCATACCCGGCCAGCGCCTGAAAGCTGGCGAACGACACGGTGGCGCGGCTCCAGGTGGCGTTCTGTGCCTGGTGCCCTGGCACCAGTTGGTGCACCCGCGCCAGAGCCAGCGGCACGATGCCGGGCGGGAACGAGCCGATCACCAGCGCTGCCGCGCCCAGCCAGTGCAACCCGGTGCTGCTCAGCAACACGCTCAGTGCCACCAACTGCGCCAACAACACCAGACGAATGCCCTGGCGCGCACCGAGGCGGTCGGCCAGCAGCCCGTACAGCACCGGGCCCAGAATCGCACCCACACCGTACAGCGACCAGATGATCGCCGCGCTGTGCGTGCCGGCGCCCAGGCCACGGCTGATGTAGTCGACCAGAAACATCATCGGCGCGACCAGCGAGGCGGCCATCAAGGCATATTGCGCGAACAGCACTTTCACGGTGGCCGGGGTGCGCGGTGTGGCCGCTTCGCTGACAGGTGGGGTGTGCGCTTCGGTAGGCGGCCAGCCGGACCAACTGCTCAGGCTCAGCAGCAAGGCCACGACGCCCAGGCCGACCCAGGTCTGCGCCAGGCCAAAGGACAACAGCCACGGCACCAGCGAACCGGCCCCGGCAATGCCGACACCAATACCGAGAAAGATCGCGCCACTGGCCAGGCCCCGGCGCTGCGGCGCCACATGCGGCAGGATGCTGCTGGCCGCCAGAACCATGATGGTTCCGCCGGCAATACCGGACAGCAGCCGCCAGGCGAAGAACCAGACCACCGACAGCGGCAACGCACAGGCAAAGAACGCCAGCGTGACCAAGACCATCATGGCCCGCAGCACGGTGGTGCTCGACCACCTGGCCGCCAGCGGGCGGCCAATCAGCGCACCGATCAGGTAACCGGCCAGATTGGCGGCGCCCAGATACACCACCGCCGAAGCGGAGAACCAGTGTGCGTCGATCAATGCCGGAATCAGCGGCGTGTAGGCAAAGCGAGCCAGGCCGATACCGACCAGGCTGGCGCACAACCCGGCCCAGATCGGTAACCACAAGGGCCCTTGTGCAACATGATGAGTGGAAGACGGGTGCATGACAGCCTCTTGCCCGCAGGCAACGAATTAACGTAATGAGGCGATCATAACGCTGGCTTTCGATGAAATAATGCAGCGTTTTTGAACAACACCTTTGCAAATTTGCATCAGGAGAGCGCCCCATGAATTGGGACGATGCACGCATCTTTCTGGCCCTATGCCGCGAGCACACCTTGCGGGGTGCCGCGCGGGTACTGGCGGTGGATCAGGCCACGGTGGGCCGGCGCCTGACGTCGCTGGAACAGGCACTGGGTGCCACGCTGTTTCTGCGCATCAGCGGCGGCTACAGCCTGACGCCGGCCGGCGAAGCAGCACACGCCACAGCGCTGGCGATGGAGGCGGCGACCGCCGACCTGCAGCGGCGCATCATGGGCATGGACCAGCGCATGAGCGGTGTGGTGCGGGTGACTACCACCGATTCGTTCGCCATCGACTTCATCATTCCGGCACTGGCGCGCCTGCATCAAGTGCACCCCGGCATTCAGGTGCAATTGCAGACCTCACCCCAGGTACTGGACCTGACCAAGCGCGAAGCGGACATCGCAGTGCGCCCGATCAGGCCGCAAAACCCTGATCTGGTGGCACGGCGTATCGTGCGTTGGGGCAGCGCACTGTTCGCCTCTGCGAACTACCTTCAGGCTCGGGGCACACCTGAACCGGGCAGCGCGTTCGCCGGCCATGATCTGGTGGTGTATCAGCCGTATCTGGACAGCGGCCGGGAAGTGACGCTGGGCGCCGAGCCCATCACCCACGGGCGCCTGGCGATGACCTGCACGTCAGGGTTGATGGTCCGCCAGGCACTGACCGAAGGCCTGGGCATCGGTGAACTGCCGGTGCCGCTCGGCCACAACGCCGGGCTACAGCGCGTCTGGCCGCAACGCGAGCCGCTGCCTTACGAGGTCTGGCTGGTGACCCATCAGGACTTGCGCCACACCGCGCGGGTGAAAATGGTCATCGACGCCCTGGTGGGCGCGTTTGCCGATCACCCTGACACCTAACGATGAAAGGTCTGGCCCAGCGTCTCCAGGCGCATCGCCAGTGGCGGCAGACGCTGACTGCTCTGCGCCAGCACTTCGATGTTGGCAGCGGTGTGTTCGGCGATGTTCTGCACCGATCCCAGTTGTTCGGCGATGGTATGCCGCAGGCAGGAATGCTCATCGGTGGTCGCAGCGATACGGCCGTTCAGTTCGGTGATCGAGCCAATACCGGCGCCCACTGCCTTGAGTGAAGCCGAGGCGCGCTGGCTGTCCTGCACGCAGCGGTCGACCCCCTCGCGGCTGTCGTGCATCGCCGTAGCTGCCTGACGACTGCCCTGCTGCAAGGCATCGATGATGGAATGGATTTCCCGGGTCGACACCGCCGTACGCTGGGCCAGGTTGCGCACCTCATCGGCGACCACGGCAAAACCACGGCCCTGATCGCCGGCACGGGCGGCTTCGATGGCTGCATTGAGAGCCAGCAGGTTGGTCTGATCGGCAATGCTGCTGATCACCTCCAGCACCTTGCCGATCTGCTCGGACTGGCTGGCCAGCGCCTGCACGGTTTCGTCGGTGAGGTTGATCGACTCTGCCAGCCGGCCAATTTCCTGCTGCGCCCGCTCGACACTGGCACGGCCATGGGTCACCTGCTCATGGGCGGCGCTGGCCTGCTCTACGGCTTGCGCCACGTGCACGGAAATTTCGCGCATGCCTTCGCCCATCAAGTGCATGGCGTCGGTTACTTGTGCGATTTCCGCCAGTTGCTGACGGGCGCCGCTTTCCAGTGTGGTACTGGCCTGCGCCAGATCGTTGCCCAGCTTGCCCAGCCCACGGGTGTCACGCACCACGCCGTCGACCAACCCGGTGATCTGCTGCAAAAAGCTCTCGAAACGCTGCACCAGCGGCACATGCAAGCGGTTACGCGACTCGCCGGACTGCCCGGTGGTCAGCCTCGAAGCTGTCGCCAGCATCTTGTCGAGCATGTCCTGGTTTTCCACAGCCTCGGCCTGAGTGTGCCAGGCCAGGTACATGAGAATCGCCGTTTCGACCACCACATACAGGGCATGCACCACCACCACGCCCCAGCCGCCGCCGTGGTGCATGACATACACGGGAAAACCTGCGTTATGCAGGGCATGGAAGGTCACGTGATGGACCGCGATGACCAGCGCCGCGATCAGGATCGGCAGCCAGTCGCGATAAAAGGTCAGCACGGCGAGCAGCACGAAGATGCCGAAGTGCACCTCGATCATGCCGCGTGCCTGGTTGATGTGCAGGGCCGCCATGACCATCAGGCCGACGGCAAAGCAACAGCGCGTCAGCCGGCTGCCGGCACTGCTGCGGTACAGCGCACTGAGCGCCAGCGCCGTGCCACCGCCCACCACGACGGCCTGGCCGAACGTGTCGTACCAGAAAGCCAGCCCCACTGCCGTAAGAAACGACAACCAGATCAGGCTGAGCATGATGCGGTCAGCCTTGCAGTAATGTTCGTGAAAACGTGGAGCCGAATTCATCAGCGCACTCCCTGCGATCAACCGGAAAACGAAACCTGCATCTAGTGCAAAGGGGTTCAGCGATGTAACAGCTGGAGCAGAATGGCGAGCATAGTGCATCGCAACGATTCAAGCATGGCAAGGAGCCATGAATTATGGAAGGGGTCGCGACGCCGGTTGACATCGGTTGTCGTAAAGCACGCACGGTGTGATCGCCTATAGCCCCACCAATGCAGGCAAGCCACCGATATCGCTGATCTGCCGGTAGCCGTAAACGCTGTTGGCCGGCTGCTCATGCCCACGGGCGACGAACACCTTGTGGGTGATGTTCATGTCGTGGGCCGGGAACAGGTCGTAGCGAAAGCTCGACGACACATGCAGGATGTCTTGCGGGCCGCAGCCGAGGTTGTCGAGCATGTACTCGAACGCCGCCAGGCGCGGTTTGTAGGCGCGGGCCTGTTCGGCGGTGAAGACCTTGTGGAACGGCGCGCCGAGTTTTTCGACATTGGACAGGATCTGGCTGTCGCTGGCGTTGGAGAAAATCACCAGCGGAATCCTCTCGGCAATTTTTGCCAGGCCCGCCGGCACATCAGGATGCGGGCCCCACTCGGGGATGGCGTCATACAGAGCCTGGCCTTCGCCACGGTAGTCGATGCCCCAGCGTTTGCAGGTGCGGGCCAGGGCTTGCTTGATGATTTCGTCGTAAGGTAGCCAGTCGCCCTTGACCTGATCGAGCCGGTAGGCGGCAAAGTCTTTGATAAAGGCGTCCATACGCGACACCGGCACGCGATCGGCAAACAGCTCGCGGGTCATGGGGCTCATATGGAAGCGGGTCAGGGTGCCGTAGCAGTCAAAGGTAATGAACTTGGGGCGTAGAACGCTCATGGCGGCTCCGGAGTCATTGAAAACAATCGTCCATGCTAGAAGAAGTCAATCATGCCTGCTGCTGTAGCCGTAGCCGTACGTCCCATGACCATCGCCGACCTTGAGCAGGCGCATGCGTTGTCGCAAGCATTGAACTGGCCGCATCGCCTGCAAGACTGGGCGTTGCTGCACAACGTGGCGCAGGGTTTTGTTGCCGAGCACCACGGCCAGGTGATCGGCAGTGCGTTTGCCTGCCCTCAGGGCGAGTATTCGAGCATCGGCCTGGTGATCATTGATCCGCGCTAGCAAGGCCAGGGGCTGGGCCGGCGCTTGATGGAGCGGGCCGTGGCCAGCGCCGCACCGCGCACGGCCATTCTCAATGCCACGCCAGAGGGCGTGCCGCTGTATACGCGCATGGGTTTTATCGGGTTTGGCGAGGTGAGCCAGTTTCAAGGGATTGCTCATCCGCCGGTATTTCAGGAAGGTGAAGGCTGTCGCGACCTGCACGAGGCGGACTGGCCCGGCGTACTGGAACTGGCCAATGCCGGCAGCGGCCTGGTGCGCAACACGGTGCTTGACGCACTGCGGCCGGATATTTGCCATGCGCGGGTTATTGAGCGTGACGGTCGATTGCAGGCTTTCGCCCTGTTGCGCACCTTTGGCCGTGGCCTGTGCCTGGGGCCGGTGATCGCGCAAAACGCCGATCAGGCACGGCATCTGATCGGTGGGTTGCTGGCCAGGGTGCCGGGCGCGTTCGTGCGCATCGACATTCCCGACAACACCGGGCTGGTCGACTGGCTGCACAGCGCAGGCCTGAGCCAGGTAGACAGCACCGTCTCAATGAGCAACGGCCGCATCCCCCAGCCTGAGCGAGGTGTGCGGCCGTTTGCGGTGATCACCCAGGCGCTGGGCTAAAACGTGGTTACTTGGCAGGCTGCTGCAAGTAATCGGTCAGAAAGTGCTGGGCATTGCCCTCGCTGGACAGCGCCTCGTCGTAGCTCAGCGAAATCATCTGTGGCTCGCCAGGCACATACAGCTCGCCGTGATTGCCCTGGATGATCATCGCCACATACGGCTTGCCGTCGACCTCGGTGGAGTAGCGGGTGTCCTTGCTGGTCTTGGCGACGCTCATCTTCTGGATACGCTTGTTCCAGTCGGCATCGACGCCATTGATCTCGACCAGCGCCTGATTGGCCGAGCGCTCGTCATAGCGCAGGGTCCAGACCTTCACGCCCTGCGTGCCCGAATACGCGACAACCCGATCGCCCACCGGCGGACGCGGCGCTTCGCTTTCGGCGAGCGCGCCAGTTGCCATGCACAGGCCCAGAATCAGCGCCGCCCAGTTCCTTTTTACCAACATCGTGTGGTCCTTTTTCGATTGAAGATGCCCGGTCAGGGTTTGCGGGAGTAGGACAGGATTGAGGGAGGAAAAATCCGTAGAGGGAGAAAACAAGGAAGTTGCCTACGGGTTTTGCTGCCGTGTCATACGCCAGCTAGCTACTGCACATACTAAAATGCTTAATAAATATTGAAGGAGCAGCGGAAGCCATGAAGACGTTTTTTGAAGATCTGATGGAAAGCGTCCAGCAAATGGATGAAATCGTCAGTGGCAGGAGTCAGCCGTCACGCACGTTCATGAAGAAAAAGTCGCAGGCCAAGTCTGTTCGCAAAGCCGGTGAGAATGAACTGGGGCAACGCCTGCCCGCCTCTATCAAAAACAACCTGTAACGTGCTCTATCTTGGGTGGCATACCGACAATTGAGTGCGGAACACTTACAGAACGCTGAAAACTTACGACTGCTTGTGCAGCCGGTAGCGGTGGTCCGGCACTCCGGCAGAGCGCGCTCCTACCGGGCAATGTTTGCAGCGCCGCCGAGGTTTTCAATCCGTTGGGTTGACCAGCTTGAGCGCATAGAACTTGCTGTCCACCGCCATCAACGGAAAGCTGGCCGGCAGATCAGCCTTGGGCACTTCGGTAAAACCGTGCTTTTCATAGAAACGGTGGGCGGCGAGGAATTTGTCGGTGGTGCCCAGCAGGATCTCCCGCACGCCTTTGCTTCTGGCGTCTTCGAGCAGGCGGCCCAACAGTTGCGCGGCCACGCCGTATTCCCGGCCGCGAAAGGCTACCGCGACGAACATCTTGCGCAGCGCCGCCTGGCCGTGGCCAATGTCTTTCAGGCCAATGGTTCCGACCACCGTGTCGCCCTGTTTGGCGACCCAGAAATCGCCGGTGCCACTCTGGTAGAAGTCGGGAATCGCTTTAAGGTCCGGTTGATCGTCGGCGGTGATGGCGATGCCGAACTCTTCACGCTGGATCGGCACGATCACCTCAATGACGCCGGGCTGGTCAGCCGGCTCGAAGCGCTGGATATGAATCGCAGAAGTGTTCAAAAGGCTGTCCTCAGGGCTCGCTGAATGAGTGCCGGGCATTGTTCCAGACGGGTCGGGGGCTCGACAAGACGAGGCTGGCCTGCGTGTTAGCAGGCTCCACTGGCGCAGGTTGTTTAATTACAACGCTGATTTAGCCTGTCAGCCCGCCCCTGTCGTAGCCAATAAAAAACCGCTCCGAAGAGCGGTTTTTTTCAGCCAGCTGAAATTACAGCTGTGGACCGGCTGCCTTGATGGCGTCGCTCACGTCGAACTTCTTGAAGTTCTCGGTGAACAGGCCAGCCAGGCCTTTGGCCGCTGCGTCGTAGGCCGCTTTGTCTTCCCAGGTGTTGCGTGGGTTGAGCAGAACGGTGTCGACGCCCGGGACGGCTTTTGGCACGTCCAGGTTGATGATGTCCAGGTGCTCGGTCTCGGCACCGATCAGCGCGCCGCTCTGGATCGCTGCGATCACGCCACGGGTGGTCGGGATGTTGAAGCGCTTGCCGACGCCGTAGCCACCGCCGGTCCAGCCGGTGTTGACCAGGTAGACCTTGGAGTTGAAGCCACGGATACGCTTGATCAGCAGTTCTGCGTAAACGCCCGCTGGACGTGGGAAGAACGGTGCGCCGAAGCAGGTGGAGAAGGTCGACTTGATGCCTGGGCCCGAGCCCATTTCAGTCGAACCCACCAGCGCGGTGTAACCCGACAGGAAGTGGTAAGCCGCTTGTTCTTCGCTGAGGATCGACACCGGCGGCAGGACGCCAGTCAGGTCGCAGGTCAGGAAGATCACAGCGTTTGGCTCGCCGCCGAGGTTTTTCGGTGCGCGTTTTTCGATCAGTTCACGCGGGTAAGCTGCACGGCTGTTCTGGGTCAGGCTGTCGTCGGCGTAGTCGGCCTTTTTGGTGGCCGGGTCCAGTACGACGTTTTCCAGTACGGCGCCGTGCTGGATGGCTTTCCAGATAACCGGCTCGTTCTTCTCGGACAGGTCGATGCACTTGGCATAGCAACCGCCTTCGATGTTGAACACCACGCCTTCGCCCCAGCCGTGTTCGTCGTCACCGATCAGGTAACGGCTTTCGTCGGCCGACAGGGTGGTCTTGCCGGTGCCCGACAGACCGAAGAACAGGGTCACGTCGCCTTCTTCGCCCATGTTGGCGGCGCAGTGCATTGGCAGCACGTCAACGGCAGGCAGCAGGAAGTTCTGTACCGAGAACATCGCTTTCTTCATTTCGCCGGCGTAACGCATGCCTGCGATCAGCACTTTCTTGGCGGCGAAGTTGATGATCACGGTGCCGTCGGAGTTGGTGCCGTCACGCTCAGGCTCGCAGACGAACCATGGCGCGTTGAAGATCTGCCACTCGTCCTTGCCGCCTTCGTTGTAGGCTTCGGGATTGATGAACAGGCAACGGCCGAACAGGTTGTGCCAGGCGGTCTCGGTGGTCATCTTGACCGGCAGGTAGTGAGCAGGGTCGGAACCGACATGCACGTGGGAGACAAAACGCTCGCGCTCGGCCAGGTAGGCGCCAACGCGGTCCCACAGGGCGTCGAACTTGTCGGCCGGGAACTTGCGGTTGATCGGGCCCCAGGCGATGGCGTCCTGAGTACCGGCTTCTTCAACAATGAAACGATCCACCGGAGAACGGCCGGTACGGTGACCGGTCTTCACTACCAGAGCACCGGTGTCGGCGAGTTCGCCTTCGCCACGAGCAAGGGCTTCCTTGACCAGGTCGTCAATGCTCAGGTCGGTGTACACAGCGTTGTTGGTTTGCGTCATGAGGGTCCCCGTCGGCCTGAGGCCGAGTGCTCCAAACGGTTTTGTAGTAAAAAAACAACCACTACTACAGCCAAAAGTGGGCCGGATTATGCCAGAAATGCCCGGAAATGATAGAACCCTCCTGTCAGAACAGTATTACCGTAGTGCGAGGGTTCAATCACGGACAAAGCAATAAGGAATCAGTGCCGGGTAGTGGATGGCGAGTCGACGCCGCCGCCTGCGAACAGTTGGGTAATGTCCGTGCTGTCGAACAGATAACGCTCATTGCAGAACTGGCAATCGACTTCTACCGCGCCGCCATGCTCGGCCACCAGTTGCTGGGCATCTTCCAGACCGAGGCTGACCAGCGCGTTGCCCGAACGCTCACGCGAGCAGCTGCAACGGAAGCAGATCGGCTGGATATCGAACAGGCGCACCGGGTCCTGGTGGTAGAGACGGTGCAACAAGGTTTCGTTGTCCAGGCTCAGCAGTTCTTCGGTGCTCAGGGTATCGGCCAGAGTCACTACGTGCTCCCAGCTGGCAGCACGCTCGTCGGCGTCGGGGATACGTGCCACAGGCAGCTGTTGCAGCAGCAGGCCACGGGCGCGCTGGCCGTCGGCCTTGAGCCAGAAGCGGGTGCCCAGTTGCTCGGACATCACGAAGTAGTTGGAGAGACTTTCCGAGAGGTCGGCGCCGTCCAGATCAACGATGCCCTGGTAGCGTTTGCCCTGGCGTGGGTCGATGGTCAGCGCCAGCGAGCCGTCGGGCATCAGTTGTTGCAGGCCGGCATTGTCGTCGCCGATCAGGTCTTCGTCGTAGCGGGCGATGCCGCGCAGTTCACGCTCGCTGGAGCACTCGACCATCAGCAGTGGCACCGCACCGCTGGAGCGCGCCTGCAGGATCAGCAGGCCGTCGAACTTGAGGGTGCCGACCAGCAAGGCCGCCGCCGCCATGAGTTCGCCAAGCAGACGCGCGACAGGCGCAGGGTACGGGTGACGGGCCAGCACTTCGGCGTAGCTCTGGTCGAGGCCGACCAGTTCGCCGCGCGCATCGTTCTCGTCGAAGAGGAAGCGCTGGGTGAAATCGGTGTCCGGTAAATCTGGCATAGGAAAAATGATCTTCGATGAAAAGAGGAAAATGCCGCACGGTTCAACGGCATCGCTGCACAATGAGCGCATTTTAGGGGCTGCGGGGCGCGGGCGTCAGCTCAATTGGATTAATGGTGTTTATCGACGCCGCGCGCGCCCGTGTTACTCGCTGGACTGGCCATCGCGAAATTCGAAGAACTGCCGACGCTGTTTCTTGGTCGGGCGCCCGTCGGTGGTCACGCCCTGGTGGCCGGCCTTGCGCTGGGCAGCGGCGGCTTCACGGCTGGCAATGCTCTGCGGGGTTTCGCTGTACAGCGTCTGCGCCTCGGGAGCACCACGGCGTACGGCCGAGAGCGCCTCGACTACCACGGTACGCTCGTCGAAGCCGGTACGAATCTTGAACTCGTCGCCGATGCGTGGTTCTTTGCCAGGCTTGCAGCGCTCGCCGCGCCAGTGCACCTTGCCACTTTCGATGGCAGCCTTGGCCAGCGCACGGGTCTTGTAGAATCGCGCCGCCCACAGCCATTTATCCAGTCGAATCTTGTCGTCTTCTTGGGGCTTTTGTGCCATATGAATTCCTTATCCGTGTAACAGTCTGAACGCTATGGCGTCCGGTGTTAGCGGCAACATGAGCCAACCGAACCCAAGCTGTCAAAATCCGCCATCCGGAATCCGCCAAATCACCCACCCTGGAGGTGCTCCATGACCGATTTTCCAGCCTCACTGACCGCCCCCAAGGCGGGTTGCCAGGGGTGTACGGGCAGTCCGGCGCTGGATTTTTCATTCGAGTACGCCTACCAGCCCATCGTCGACTTGCGTGACCATTCGATTTTCGCCCATGAAGCCTTGGTGCGCGGCCCCCAGGGCGAAGGCGCACACACGGTGCTGAGCCAGGTCAACGACCAGAACCGCTACCGCTTCGACCAGGCCTGCCGCGTGGCGGCCATTGCGGGGGCTGCGCATCTGGGCATGACCGAGCGCCTGTCGATCAACTTTTTGCCCAATGCCGTGTATCGTCCCGAATTGTGCATCCGCAGCACCCTGGAAGCGGCCCGCCGGCATGATTTTCCGATTGAGCGGTTAATATTTGAAACAGTAGAGGGCGAACATCTCGCCGACGTCGGGCATTTGCAGAATATCCTGCGTCAGTACCGCGAGTTCGGCTTCATGACCGCCATCGACGACTTCGGGGCCGGGTATTCCGGGCTCACGCTGCTGGCAGAATTTCAACCGGACCTGATAAAACTCGACATGGCTTTGATTCGCGATATCCATCGTAATCGCGCGCGTCAGGCTATCGTTCGCGCAGTGGTGCACATGTGCAGCGACCTTGGGGTCACAGTGATTGCCGAGGGTATAGAACACAAGGAAGAGCGGGATTTTCTCGCTGATTGCGGCATTTTTCTGATGCAGGGTTACTGGTTCGCCAAACCTGCATTCAAAGCCCTGGCCAAGGTTGCGCCTGACGCCTGGCAAACGTCCTGAGCAGTATGGAATCGCGCCTTTGAAAACATTCGATCATCTGACAGTTATCGGCCTGCGCGAGTGGGTGGCGCTGCCCACTCTGGGGGTCGCCGGCCTGCGGGCCAAGATCGACACCGGGGCAAGCACTTCAAGCCTGCATGCCACCGAGATCGAGCCGTTCGAACGCGACGGTGAGAAGTGGGTGCGCTTCAATGCGCACCTGGGCACGGTGGTGCAGTTGCGTCATCGGCGCTGTGAAGCGCTGCTGGTGGCGCGCAAGACCATCAAAAGCTCCAACGGCCATGCGCAGGTCCGCTATGTGATACGGACCACCCTGGCGTTAGGGGATCGCGTCTGGCCGGTGGAATTCACCCTGGCCTGCCGCAAGTCGATGCGCTATCGACTGCTGCTGGGTTCCAAAGCACTGGTCGACGGCCAGCTGGTCGTCAATCCGGGCATTAAATACGTACAAGACAAGCCGGTGTTCCCGGCCTCTAATCCCTCAGGTGTGCAATGAAGATCGCTGTGCTTTCGCGGAATCCGCGTCTGTATTCCACCCGCCGGCTGGTTGAAGCCGGTATTGAGCGTGGCCATGAGATGGTGGTGATCGACACCTTGCGCGCTTATATGAACATCGCCAGTCACAAGCCGCAGATTCACTACCGCGGCAAACCGCTATCGGGCTTCGATGCGGTGATTCCGCGCATTGGTGCTTCGGTGACGTTTTATGGCTGCGCGGTGCTGCGCCAGTTTGAAATGATGGGCGTGTTCCCGCTCAATGAATCAGTGGCCATCGCACGCTCACGCGATAAATTGCGCTCGCTGCAATTGCTGTCACGGCGCGGCATCGGTTTGCCGGTAACCGGCTTTGCCCACTCCCCGGACGACATTCCAGACCTGATCCAGATGGTCAACGGCGCGCCGCTGGTGATCAAGGTGCTGGAAGGCACCCAAGGCATCGGTGTGGTGCTGTGCGAGACGGTCTCGGCGGCAGAGTCGGTGATCGAGGCATTCATGGGCCTCAAGCAGGACATCATGGTCCAGGAGTACATCAAGGAAGCCGGCGGCGCCGACATTCGCTGCTTTGTGGTCGGCGACAAGGTCATCGCCTCGATGATGCGCCAGGCCAAGCCCGGCGAATTCCGCTCCAACCTGCACCGTGGCGGCACCGCCAGCCTGATCAAGATCACCCCCGAAGAACGCATGACCGCCCTGCGCGCCGCCAAGGTCATGGGCCTTGCCGTGGCGGGCGTGGACATCCTGCGCTCCAATCACGGCCCGCTGGTGATGGAGGTCAACTCCTCACCGGGCCTGGAAGGCATCGAGACCACCACCGGCAAGGACGTCGCCGGGATGATCATCGAACACCTGGAAAAGAACGGCGGGCCAAACATGACCCGCACCAAAGGCAAAGGATAAAAAAGCAGGTCCTACACTGCATCACGCGGCAGCATCAGGCCCAGTGGCAGGCGTACTCGGGCCTCGAGGCCGCCGCCGGAGCGGTTACGCAGCTCGACGTTGCCGCCGTGCATGGCGGCGATGCGTTTGACGATCGCAAGCCCCAGGCCCGTGCCCTTGCCGCTGCGGGCGCGGTCGCCGCGGATGAAAGGGTTGAAGATCAGTTCCAGTTCGCCGGGGTCGAGGCCCGCGCCACGGTCCAGCACGCTGAGCACCACGTACGGCGCGCTGGTATCGCCCGACACATAGGCGGCCACTTCAATGCCGGTGCCGGCATGGTAAGTGGCGTTGCCGATCAGGTTGGTCAGCAGTCGCTTCATCGACACCCGACGCAACGGGAACGGCGGGATCGGTTCCAGGCACAGGCGGATATGGTCCTCGGCGCTGTTGAACGGCGCCACCACCTCACGAACCAGATCGCCCAGGTCGACCTCTTCGATCTGCTCGTCGCGGCCATCGCGAATGAACGCCAGAAACTGATCGAGAATCGCGTCCATGTCTTCGATGTCGCGCACCATGCCTTCGGTGAACTCGTTCTTGTCGCTCATCAGCTCCAGCGACAGGCGCAAACGCGTCAGCGGTGTGCGCAGGTCGTGGGAGACACCGGCCAGCATCAGCTCGCGCTCCTGACCGGCCTGCTCGACGTCCTCGGCCATCTGGTTGAAGGCGCGGTACACCTCGGTCATTTCGCTCGGCGTGTCGCTGATCGGCAGGCGCACGCTGCGTCCCTGACCCAACTGACGAGCGGCGAACACCAGGCGCTTGAGCGGCTGGTTGAGCTGACTGACGAAGATCCACGCGGAGGCTGTGGATAACAAGCCGATGGCCAGGAACCAGCCCAGAACGCTCCAGATTTTTTGCCCGCGCAGCGGATGCGGGTACAGCGGCACTTTCAGCCAGCCATCGCCCAGGCTCGGGGCGCGCACCCATAAAGCTGGCGGCGCATGCACGCGCAGGCGCACTTCGGTGTCGGCGCCCAGCTCGGCCTGCATCTGGCGCTGGTAAATCTCGCTGTAAGGCCAGTGCTGCTCACCCTCAGGCACACCGCCGCCGACCACCCGGATAAGTCCGGCCGCTTCGGCGATGGTCTCGCGGTCGCTCTCGTCGGCGGCCCAATAGGCGCGCAGGGTCAGGGCCACACCGTGACTGTACTGGCGGTCGACCAGCACGTCCTCGTTCATCAGCAGATAGACCAGAGTCAGCGCCTTGGAGAACAGGACAACGATCAGCACCAGCCACAGGGTGCGCGAGAAAAAGCTTTGCGGGAACCACAGCGGAGTCTTCATAAATGCAGCTTTTTACGCTTTGCAGGGCGAGCCGGGCTCGCGGTTTTACAACACCAAAACGCCGATAACCCCTTGCGGGACTATCGGCGCTTCAGACGCGATGGCACAGCTGTCGGCTAAACCGTCAGCGACCGCCAACACCATCGGGAACGAATACATAACCCACGCCCCAGACGGTCTGGATATAACGCGGCTTGGACGGGTCGGGCTCGATCAGGCGACGCAGACGGGAAATCTGTACGTCGATGGAGCGTTCCAGTGCATCCCACTCGCGGCCACGGGCCAGGTTCATCAGTTTGTCGCGGGTCAGCGGCTCGCGTGCATGCATGACCAGCGCCTTGAGCACGGCGAATTCGCCGGTGGTCAGCATGTGGACTTCGTCGCCACGCTTTAGCTCGCGAGTGGCCAGCGACAGCTCGTAGTCGCCGAAGGTAACCGATTCGTCTTCGCTGCCGGGTGCGCCGGGCACCGAAGTCGTCTGGCGACGCAGTACGGCCTTGACCCGGGCCATCAGTTCGTCGGGGTTGAACGGCTTGGCCAGGTAATCGTCGGCGCCCAGTTCAAGGCCCTTGATCCGGCTCAGCTCGTCGCCCTTGGCGGTCAGCATGATGATCGGCACCTGGTTGTTGGCAGCACGCAGTCGGCGGCAGGCCGACAGGCCGTCTTCACCGGGCAGCATCAGGTCCAGAACCACGAGGTTGAAGACTTCGCGGGACAACAGGCGATCCATTTGCTCGACATTGGCCACCGCACGGGCGCGGTAGCCCTTGCTGGTGAAAAAACGCTCAAGCAGGCTGCTCAACCCAGGGTCGTCATCGACGATCAGGATTTTTTCGCCTTCGGCATTAAGTGCAGTGCTGCTCATCAGAGGCTCCTTTGTTCACGGGGCGCATTATGGCCTACCCAAGGTGATGCGCATCGTACGCATTGTTAGCAGATTTTACCGGGCGCGACATGAACCTGTGCCGTGAAAGCCGGTTGCGCACCTCTTGTACCGCGCAAATCCCCTAACCGGCTATGGCTGGTTATAATGCGCGACCCTTACAGTCAGGCAACGCCGAATGACGTTTTGTTTCGGCAAAACGATGGCAATTCGCTAGTTTTTTGCTCAGGTGGTCTTATGGACAGCATCAACAGCCGCATCGCCGAAGAACTCGGTGTCCGTCCGCAACAGGTCGAAGCGGCCGTCGCACTACTGGATGAAGGCTCGACCGTACCCTTCATCGCCCGTTACCGCAAAGAAGTGACCGGCAGCCTCGATGACACCCAGTTGCGTCATCTCGAAGAGCGCCTGCGCTACCTGCGCGAGCTCGACGAGCGCCGTGTCAGCATCCTTGCCAGCATCGAAGAGCAAGGCAAGCTGACCCCGGAACTGGCCCGCGATATCAAGCTGGCCGACACCAAGACGCGCCTTGAAGACTTGTACCTGCCCTATAAGCAGAAGCGCCGCACCAAGGGCCAGATCGCCCTGGAAGCCGGCCTCGGCGAGCTGGCCGACGGCCTGTTCAACGACCCGACCCTGACCCCGGAAGCCGAAGCTGCGCGCTTTGTCGACGCCGAAAAAGGCGTGGCCGACACCAAGGCAGCGCTCGAAGGCGCCAAGTACATCCTCATGGAGCGCTTCGCCGAAGACGCCAGCCTGCTCGACAAGCTGCGCGGCTTTCTCAAGCAAGAGTCGGTGCTCAGCGCCCGCGTGGTGCCTGGCAAGGAAGAAGAAGGCGCGAAGTTTCGCGATTACTTCGAACATGACGAGCCGCTCAAGAGCGTGCCGTCGCACCGTGCCCTGGCGATTTTCCGTGGCCGCAACGAAGGTATTCTCAGCAGCGCACTGAAAGTCGGCGAAGAGCTGCCGGGCACGCTGCACCCGTGCGAACTGATGATCGGCGAGCGTTTCGGCCTGAGCAATCAGAACCGTCCAGCCGACAAATGGCTGGGCGAAGTGGTGCGCTGGACCTGGAAGGTCAAGCTGTATAACCACCTCGAAACCGACCTGCTGGGCGAACTGCGCGAGGCCGCCGAGGCCGAAGCCATCAACGTGTTCGCCCACAACCTGCACGACCTGCTGCTGGCCGCACCGGCCGGCCCCCGCGCCACCCTGGGCCTGGACCCGGGCCTGCGCACCGGCTGCAAGGTCGCAGTGGTCGATGCCACCGGTAAATTGCTCGACTACGCCACGGTCTACCCGCACGTACCGAAAAACCAGTGGGACCAGACCCTCGCCGTACTGGGCGCGCTGTGCACCAAGCACTCGGTGGACCTGATCGCCATCGGCAACGGCACCGCCAGCCGCGAAACCGACAAATTGGCCATCGAGCTGATCAAAAAGTACCCGGCCCTGAAGATGACCAAGGTCATGGTCTCCGAAGCTGGCGCCTCGGTGTACTCGGCGTCGGAGCTGGCCGCCCGTGAATTCCCGGACCTCGACGTGTCGATCCGTGGCGCGGTGTCCATTGCCCGCCGCTTGCAGGACCCGCTGGCCGAACTGGTCAAGATCGACCCGAAATCCATCGGCGTCGGCCAGTACCAGCACGATGTGTCGCAGCTCAAGCTGGCGCGTGGCCTGGACGCGGTGGTCGAAGACTGCGTGAACGCCGTAGGCGTCGACGTCAACACCGCCTCGGTGGCGCTGCTGGCACGTATCTCGGGCCTGAACAGCACACTGGCGCAGAACATCGTGGCGCACCGCGATGCCAACGGCGCGTTCAAGACCCGCGCCGAGCTGAAAAAAGTCAGCCGCCTGGGCGAAAAAACCTACGAGCAAGCCGCCGGCTTCTTGCGCGTGATGAACGGCGACAACCCGCTGGACGCCTCGGCGGTGCACCCCGAGGCTTACCCGCTGGTCAAGCGCATCGCGACCCAGACCGAACGTGACATTCGCTCGCTGATCGGCGACAGCGGCTTTCTCAAGCGCCTGGACCCGAAGAAGTTCACCGACGAAACCTTCGGCCTGCCCACCGTGACCGACATCCTCAGCGAACTGGACAAACCTGGCCGCGACCCGCGTCCCGAGTTCAAGACCGCCGAGTTCCAGGAAGGCGTCGAAGACCTCAAGGACCTGCAACCGGGCATGATTCTCGAAGGCGTGGTTACCAACGTGACCAACTTCGGTGCTTTCGTCGATATCGGCGTGCATCAGGACGGTCTGGTGCACATCTCGGCACTGTCCGAGAAGTTCATCAAGGACCCGCGCGAGGCGGTCAAGGCTGGCGATGTGGTCAAGGTCAAGGTCATGGAAGTCGACATCCCGCGCAAACGCGTCGGCCTGTCGATGCGTATGAGCGACACCCCCGGCGAGAAAGTCGACGGCGCTCGTGGTGCACGCCCGGGTTCCGCCCCCCGCCAGCAGAACAGCGCACCGCGTAAAGAAGCCAGCACACCCGCGCCGGCCAACAACGCCATGGCGTCGCTGTTCGCCAATGCCAAACAGTTGAAGAAACGTTGATGAACATTCCTGAAGAGCTGACGCACAGCCCGTACTTCAGGATGCTGGGCTGCGAGATTCGCAGCCTGGACAACGGCGTCGCCCACGTTGCGTTGCCACTGGAGGCGCATTTGCGCAACCGTGGCAATGTAATGCACGGCGGGGCGATCTTCAGCCTGGTCGACATCGGCATGGGCCTGGCCTGCTCCAGCGCCCACGGCTTCGATCAGCGCAGCGTCACCATCGAATGCAAGATCAACTACGTGCGTGGTGTCAGCGATGGCGAGGTGCTGTGCATCGCCAAAGTGCTGCACGCCGGACGCCGCACGCTGGTGGTCGAAGCAGAGGTGGTTCAGGGCGACAAGCTGGTGGCCAAGGCCCAGGGCACCTTCGCGGTGCTCTGAAAGACGTTTTGACTCAAGCCTGCAGACCTCACCGGCACACTCCGAAAAGTGCCGGTGCAGGTATGACAAACCGCTTGGGGCTGGCGTTTTTTAGCAACCAAAGAGCGTAGCCGATCTAGCTCAACCCACCTTCTTTGCGGTATTTTCGCGCTAATCTTGTTAAAGATGCCGTCCTGTTCGGCAGCGAGGCAAGTAACCGTGAATCTTGAACCGGCGTTAAAGACCCCAACCAGGCGACAACGCCAGTTCCTTTCTTCACCCTTGTAGACCGTCAAGTCCACCCCCATATCGGGGCGACCGATGTGTGAAGGAAACCACCTTGAGCGAATTTCTCAACCGCCGCCTGGCCGTGTTCGGCGAGCGCAGCAACCTCCCGCTGCTGGGGCAATGCCTGCACGGGATCGAGCGCGAATGCCTGCGCGTGACCGGTGATGCTCAACTGGCCCAGACCCCGCACCCGCAAGCGCTGGGTTCGGCACTGACCAACGAGCAGATCACTACCGATTATTCCGAGTCGCTCCTGGAGTTCATCACACCGGCGCTGAAAGACCCTGCCGACACGCTGGCCAGCCTCGAAACCATCCATCGCTTCGTTTACAGCAAGCTGGACAACGAGCTGTTGTGGAGCCCGTCGATGCCCTGCCCGCTGCCGGCCGAAGAAGACATTCCGCTGGCGTACTACGGCACCTCCAACATCGGCAAGCTCAAGTACGTGTACCGCAAGGGCCTGGCCCTGCGTTACGGGCGCACCATGCAGTGCATCGCCGGCATCCACTACAACTTCTCGCTGCCCGAGTCCGCCTGGGCGCTGCTCAAGCAGACCGAGGACTTCGACGGCGATGCCCGCGATTACCAGTCGCACTCCTACATCGCGCTGATTCGTAACTTCCGTCGTTACAGCTGGCTGCTGATGTACCTGTTCGGCGCCTCCCCGGCCCTGGACGCCGGCTTCTTGCGCGGCCGTGCTCACCAGCTGGAACAGTTCGACGCAAATACCCTGTACCTGCCCTACGCCACCAGCCTGCGCATGAGCGACCTGGGGTATCAGAGCAAGGCCCAGGCCGACCTGACCCCGTGCTACAACGACCTGCAAAGCTACACCGACAGCCTGCGCCGTGCCGTAGCCACGCCGTATGCGCCGTATGTCGAAGTGGGTACCCACGACGCCGACGGCGAATGGGTGCAGCTCAACACCAACGTGCTGCAGATCGAAAACGAGTACTACTCCAACATTCGTCCAAAGCGGGTGACTTACACCGGCGAGCGGCCGATCCAGGCGCTGGTCGCGCGTGGCGTGCAGTATGTCGAGGTGCGCTGCCTGGACATCAACCCGTTCCTGCCGACCGGCATCGACCTGCAACAGGCGCGCTTCATCGACGCGTTCATCCTCTACTGCGCACTGGAAGAAAGCCCGCAACTGTCCGGCAACGAATGCCGCAATGCCGGCAGCAATTTCCTCAGTGTGGTCAAGGAAGGCCGTCGTCCGGGCCTGCAATTGCAGCGCAACGGCGAGGCGGTCGAGCTCAAGGTCTGGGCCAGCGAACTGCTGGAAAAAATCGCCCCGCTGTCGCGCCTGCTCGATGAGGCCAACGGCAACGACGAACACATTCGCGCGCTGACGGCGCAACAGGCCAGGGTCGATGATGCGTCGCTGACCCCCTCGGCCCGGATTCTGGAACAGATGCGCGAACACAACGAAGGCTTCACTGCGTTCTCGCTGCGCCAAAGCAAGGCCCACGCCGAGTATTTGCGCAGCAATGCGCTGGACAGCGGGACACAGACACGTTTCGAAGATCTGGCACACACCTCGCTGGCCGAACAGGCAGAACTGGAAGCCAGCGAAGCGGTGGTGGATTTCGACACCTTCGTGGGTGCCTATCAGGCAAGCATTCTGTCGATCAGTAATTGAACAACGCGGACCCGACTGTTATCGGGTCCGGCGTTTTACAACGCCTTTTCGAAGATCTTCGAATTACGCTGAAAGTTGTACAGCGATGCCCTGGCGCTCGGCAGGCGATCAACGCTGCTGGGCTCGAAGCCGCGTTCGCGGAACCAGTGGGCGGTGCGGGTAGTAAGCACGAACAGTCTGTTCAGGCCCAATGCCCGTGCACGGCTCTCGATGCGCTCCAGCAACTCGTCACCGCGCCCGCCGTGGCGGTATTCGGGATTGACTGCCAGACAGGCCAGTTCGCCGGTTTGTGAGTCGGCTATCGGGTACAGCGCCGCGCAGGCGATGATCATGCCTTCACGCTCGACCACACTGAACTGCTCGATCTCGCGCTCCAGCACTTCGCGTGAGCGACGCACCAAAATGCCCTGCTCTTCAAGCGGCGTAATCAGCTCGATCAGGCCACCGACGTCTTCGATAGCAGCTTCACGTACCCGCTCGAACTGTTCTTGCGCCACCAGCGTGCCGCCACCGTCGCGGGTGAACAGCTCGGTGAGCAGTGCGCCGTTTTCGGCGTAACTGACGATATGGCTACGACCCACGCCGCCACGGCACGCTTCGGCAGCAGCGTCGAGCAGTTCAGCCTGATAGTTGTTGCCCAGGCGCTGCAAATGCGCGGGTACCTGTTGCGGGCGCAGTTCCCGGACCAGATGGCCGCGCTCGTCGAGCAAACCTTGCTCTTCACCGAACAGCAGCAGTTTGTCGGCCCCCAGGTCGATGGCCACGCGGGTCGCCACGTCTTCGCAGGCCAGGTTGAAGACCTCACCGGTCGGCGAATAGCCCAGCGGCGAGAGCAGCACGATGTGCCGCTCGTCGAGCAGGCGGTTGATCCCCTTGCGGTCGACCCGGCGCACTTCGCCAGTGTGTTGATAGTCGACGCCCTCCAGCACGCCGATCGGCCGCGCGGTGACCAGATTGCCGCCGGTGACCCGCAGCCGCGAGCCCTGCATCGGCGAGGCGGCGATGTCCATCGACAGCCGTGCCTCGATGGCGATGCGCAAGCCGCCGACGGCGTCGATCACGCATTCCAGGGTTTCGGCATCGGTGACCCGCAGGTCGCGGTGAAAGCGCGGGGTCAGGCCGCGCTGGGCCAGGCGGCTTTCGATCTGCGGCCGGGTGCCATGCACCAGCACCAGGCGCACACCCAGGCTGTGCAAAAGCACCAGGTCGTGGACGATGTTGCCAAAGTTGGGGTGTTCGACACCGTCACCGGGCAGCATGACCACAAAGGTGCAGTCGCGGTGGGCGTTGATATAAGGAGAAGCGTGGCGAAGCCAATTGACGTATTCGGGCATAACCGCAAAAGCCTGTAAAAAGTTGGACGAAAGACACACAACACGCACAACAGAGGTGGCGGTTATCGTCGGAACAGGCTTGGCAACACGCGCATTCTCCTTGCTATCAGGGTCTGGCCGGGCCGCTTATTGCGGGCTCAGGCAATAATGTTCGATCAGTTGGCTTAACAGACGCACTGTAGGCTGCAAACGTGACATTTCAAGATATTCGCCCGGTTGATGCGCACAAGCGATGTCGCCAGGGCCCAGCACCAGGGTTTCGCAACCCAGGCGTTGAAGATAAGGCGCTTCGGTGCCAAATGCCACCGCAGCGGCCGTATGCCCTGTCAGACGCTCGGCAACGCGTACCAGTTCCGCATCGGCGGCCTGTTCGAACGGCGCGCATTCGGGAAACAACGGTTTGTAGTCGATCTGCACCTGATGCCTTTCGACCAGTGGTTGTAGTTTCTGACGAATCAGCGAGCGCAAAATTTCCGGGTCCATGCCCGGCAGCGGCCGCAAGTCGAATTCCAGCGAGCACTGCCCGCAAATGCGGTTGGGGTTGTCGCCGCCATGAATGCAGCCCAGGTTCAGGGTCGGTTGCGGCACCGTGAACTGCGGGTTGCGGTACTCGGTTTGCCATTGCGTGCGCAGGCCTTTGAGCTCGCTGATCGCGTCGTGCATGGCTTCCAGCGCGCTGTGGCCCAGGCTTGGGTCGGAGGAATGGCCGCTGCGCCCGAGAATATCGATGCGCTCCATCATCACGCCCTTGTGCAGGCGAATCGGCTTGAGGCCGGTCGGCTCGCCGATCACCGCTGCCCGTCCCAGCGGCCGGCCGGCATCGGCCAGGGCGCGGGCGCCGGCCATCGAGCTTTCTTCGTCGCAGGTGGCCAGAATCAACAGCGGCTGCCTGAATGGCTGGTCGAGCAATGGCCGCACAGCCTCGATGATCAAGGCAAAAAAGCCTTTCATGTCGCAACTGCCCAGGCCGACCCAGCGCCCATCGACCTCGGTGAGTTTCAACGGGTCGGTCTGCCACAGCGCATCGTCGTAAGGCACCGTGTCGCTGTGCCCGGCCAGCACCAGGCCGCCCGGACCGCTACCGTAGGTGGCCAGCAGGTTGAACTTGCCCGGTGAGATGGTCTGGATCTCGCAGGCAAAGCCCAGGTCGCCCAGCCAGCCGGCCAGCAGGTCGATGACCGCCCGGTTGGACTGGTCCAGCGACGGCTGGGTGCAGCTCACCGAAGGGGTGGCGATCAGCGCGGCGAACTGGTCCTTCAAGGATGGCAAGGGCATGAGCGGCTCCGCAGCAAAAGTGACAAAACGCAATTGAGCCCATCATAGAGGCATAACGCGTCAGGAATAAACCGTGATGGCCCATGTCCTGTACACTGCCGTTCTCATCAGTACCAGCGTTTGGATTGCCCCGGCCATGCACAAAGAAACCGAAATCAAACTGCGCGTCAGCCGCGAAACCCTCGTCGCCCTGCGCGAGCACCCCCTGCTGAAAAAGCGCAACAAGAGCGGCTGGGAGCGCCTGGAACTGACCAATCAGTACTTCGACACCCCCGAGCGCGACCTGGCCCAGGCCAAGGTGGCGCTGCGCATTCGCCGCGATGGCGATCAGTTGATCCAGACCCTCAAGACCCGTGGCCAGAGCGTCGCCGGGCTGTCGGAGCGCAACGAGTTCAACTGGGACCTGGCCAAGGCCAGGCTCGACTTGAAAAAGCTCGACGATCAATGCTGGCCCGAGCAACTGGCCGAGCTGGACAAAAAGACCATCAAGCCACTGTTCACCACCGATTTCGTCCGTGAAAAGGCTGAGATCGCCTGGGGTCGCGGCAAGGCCAAAGTGGTTATCGAGGCCGCTCTGGACCTGGGTCAGGTGGTCGCCGGCAAGCAGAAAGAAGAAATCTGCGAGCTGGAACTGGAACTGCGCGAAGGCGAGCCCGATGCCCTGCTGGAACTGGCCGCCGAGCTGGCCGCCACCCTGCCGCTGATGCCGTGTGACATCAGCAAGGCCGAACGCGGCTACCGCCTGCTCGATGCCGGCAGCTATTCGCTGAGCCTCAAGGCCCCGCAACTGCATGCCGAACTGCCGCTGGACGACGCCTATACCGCACTGGCCTGGCACCTGCTGGGCAGCAGCCAGCGTCTGGCCGAGCAATATCGCTTCAACGGTCACTGGCGTCTGCTGCAGGACTGGGTCGAGCAACTGGCCGAACTGCGCGCCCTGACCGGCAGCCTGGGCCAATGCGCCCCACGCGCCACCACCGCCAGCCTGCGCAGCGCACTGGATGCCCTGCTCGAAGACTGGCGCCCGCTGGTACAGGCCGGCCAGGAAGACGAAGACGTACGCGGCGCCGCCCATGAACAGTTTCTTGAAGAGCTGCAAGACACCCGCTGGGGCGAGTTCTCGCTGAACACTTCGCGCTGGTTGCTGGCCCGCAGCTGGACCATCGATCGCAACAATCGCGGTAATCGCCTGGGTGCCGTAGAACTGGGCAACTGGCTGCCAACCCAGTTGGCCGATGAAGCCCGGTCCTTGCAATTGACCCGTTACCAGCAACAGCCCGAAGACCTGGCCGAGCAACTGCCACGTATCGAGCGCCTGCAAGCCTGGCTGCACTGGGCCCGCCATGTGCTGGAACTGCCGGAGATGGATCGTTTGTACGGAGAGCTGAACAAGCTGGAAAAGCTGGCCAATCAGGACATCAGCGATGAAGTGCTCGATGCCCGTGTCCAGCAGGCCCTGACGGTTGCGCAGACCAAGACCTGGAAAGAGCTGGTGAAGTTGTAATCCCATGCCATTCGCGGCCATTGGCCGCGAATGGCAACCGTCAAACCGGCAAGGTCGTGGTCGATTTGATCTCCGATAACGCCACGATCGAATTCACTTCCTGAATTCCCGGCACCATCGACAGCTTTTCGAAGAAGAATTTCTCGTAAGCCTCGATATCCGCCGTCACGATGCGCAGCAGAAAATCCACCGCACCCATCAACACATAACACTCCAGCACCTCGGGAAACTCACGAATCGCGTCAGTGAATTCGGCGAAGTTGGAGCGGCCGTGGGCATTGAGTTTGATCTCGGCGAAGATCTGCGTGTTGAGGCCGATTTTCTTGCGATCGAGCAAGGTGACCTGGCGGCGAATCACCCCTTCGTCCTTGAGCCGCTGAATCCGCCGCCAGCACGGCGACTGCGACAAGCCCACTTGCTCGGCGATTTGCGCGCTGGACAGCGAAGCGTCTTCCTGAAGAAGTGTCAGGATCTTGCGGTCATAGGCATCCAGCTCGGTTGACATAAATTATTCTCTTGATGTGCATACGCCAGATAGATCATGCACAGAAAAGCGCACCGAGCGAATAATAGACCAGTTTTTCCCGGATCTTCATGCAAGAATTTCTGCACTCGATCAGGAGATTCGCCGATGCCCACTCTCGAAGCCGTACCCGCCCAGCCACGCCGTCCCGATGCCTGGTCCGCCGGCAATACGCACTGCGCCATGCGCTACTGCATTCAGGCCGAGGCCCAGCCGGCGCTGCCTTGTCAGGTATTGAACCTGTTTGCCATGCAGTATCTGGTGCCCAGCCAGATCACTATGTTGCGTCGCGGCGATGAGCTGCATATCGAGGTGGATGTAGACGGCCTGAGCGCCCATCGCGCCGAGGTGATCGGTGAAAAAATGCGCAACCTGATCGATGTCCATTCAGTGGTATTGCGCCCCCTCGATCACACGTTGGCGGTCGCAAGAGCGACGGCGTAACCAGTTTTTGCAGCAATGCCTGTTCACACAAGGGGCGCAACACTGGCACGCTTGGGGTCTACGCTTGCTCGCTATCAGAGTGACACCCTTCCGGACTCGCCCAAGGAACCAGCATGGCTGTTCACGCTTCTTCTTCCACGGACCGCTGGCTTGACCTCAATGACCTGCTGCGCGACCTGGTGGCCCAAGGGCATCTGGAGCAAAGCGATGCGGAAACGGCCATTACCCTGCGGCGTGGTTCGGCCAATATTCAACTGCACCCGCTGGAGTTCCTCGCCAGTCAGGCCTTCGAAGACCTCAAGCGCCCCGGTCGCAAGCTCGACCTGGAAACCCTCACGGTCTGGCTGGCGGCACAGTCAGGCCAGCCCTACCTGCGCATCGACCCGCTAAAAATCAACGTGGCGGCCGTCACGCCGCTGATGTCCTACGCCTTCGCCCAGCGCCACCGGATTCTAGCCGTGGCGGTCGACCGCGAGTCGGTGACCATCGCCAGCGCCCAGCCCTATGTGCAGGGCTGGGAAGCGGACCTGTCGCATGTGCTCAAGCTGCCGATCAAGCGCGTGGTCGCCAACCCCAGCGATATCCAGCGCATGACGGTGGAATTTTTTCGCCTGGCCAAATCGGTCAGCGGCGCCACGGCCGTCGATCAGAAAACCACCAACCTGGGCAACTTCGAACAACTGCTCAAGCTCGGCGCCAGCGATCAGGAGCCCGACGCCAACGATGCGCACATCGTCAATATCGTCGACTGGCTGTTCCAGTACGCGTTCCAGCAACGCGCCAGCGATATCCATATCGAGCCGCGCCGTGAACACGGCACGGTGCGCTTTCGCATCGACGGCGTGCTGCACAACGTTTATCAGCTTCCACCGCAGGTGATCATGGCGGTGGTCAGCCGCCTCAAGAGCCTGGGGCGCATGAACGTCGCCGAAAAACGCAAACCCCAGGATGGCAGGGTCAAGACCAGCACGCCGGCCGGCGGCGAGGTCGAGCTGCGCCTTTCGACGCTGCCGACGGCTTTCGGCGAAAAGCTGGTGATGCGGATCTTCGACCCGGACGTGCTGCTCAAGGACTTCGACCAGTTGGGTTTCTCCAGCGACGACCTGCGTCGCTGGCAAGGCATGACCTGCCAGCCCAATGGCATCATTCTGGTCACCGGGCCTACCGGTTCCGGCAAGACCACCACGCTGTACACCACGCTCAAGAAGCTGGCGACCAGCGAGGTCAACCTGTGCACCATCGAAGACCCGATCGAGATGATCGAGCCGGCCTTTAACCAGATGCAGGTGCAGCACAACATCGACCTGACCTTCGCCAGCGGCGTACGCGCCTTGATGCGTCAGGACCCGGATATCATCATGATCGGCGAAATTCGCGACCTCGAGACCGCAGAAATGGCGATCCAGGCAGCCTTGACCGGCCACCTGGTGCTGTCGACCCTGCACACCAACGACGCGCCCAGCGCCATCAGCCGCCTGCTGGAGCTGGGCGTGCCGCATTACCTGCTCAAGGCCACGATCCTCGGGGTCATGGCCCAGCGTCTGGTGCGTACCCTGTGCCCGCACTGCAAGGCGCCCATCGCCCTCGATGAGGTCGACTGGCAGACCCTGACCCGTCCCTGGCAGGCCCCGGTGCCGGCCGGCGCACACCGGGCGGTAGGCTGCGCCGAGTGCCGCGACACCGGTTATCGCGGGCGCGCCGGCGTGTACGAAATCATGCTCATGTCCGATGGCGTCAAGGCGCTGATCGCTGCGGACCTCGACCTCGGCGCCATGCGTCGCCAGGCCTTCAAGGAAGGCATGCGCAGCCTGCGCCTGTCGGGGGCGCAAAAGGTCTCGGCCGGGCTGACGACCCTTGAAGAAGTGTTGCGCGTCACACCACAGAGCGAACAACGTTGAAATGATTGTCCGGGTGCTGCATTGCTGTACATCGGTGACAATCGCGCCCCCCTTAACCTGTACTGACAAGGATGTAACATGCAAACCGGAAGTATCGTCATTCTCCTGTTCGTTGGCCTGGCACTGGCCATCGTGTTCATGGGCTTCAAGGTGGTGCCGCAAGGCTATCAGTGGACCGTGGAGCGCTTTGGTCGCTACACCAATACGCTCAAGCCCGGCCTGAACATCATCATTCCGGTGATGGACCGCATCGGGCGCAAGATCAACGTGATGGAGAGCGTGCTCGACATCCCGCCCCAGGAAGTCATCACCGCCGACAACGCCACCGTGCAGATCGATGCCGTGTGCTTCTTCCAGGTCATCAATACCGCGCAGGCCGCCTATGAGGTGAACAACCTCGAACACGCGATCCGCAACCTGCTGCAAACCAATATCCGCACCGTACTGGGCTCGATGGAGCTGGACGCCATGCTCAGCCAGCGCGATGGCATCAACGAACGCTTGCTGCGCATCGTCGACGAAGCCACCGCGCCGTGGGGCATCAAGATCACCCGTATCGAGATCAAGGACATCAGCCCGCCCGAAGACCTGATGGCCGCCATGAGCGGGCAGATGAAGGCCGAGCGGATCAAGCGCGCACAGATTCTTGAAGCCGAAGGCCTGCGCGCCTCGGCGATCCTGACCGCCGAAGGCAAGAAGCAGGCGCAGATCCTGGAGGCCGAAGGCAGCCGGCAGGCGGCCTTTCTGGAGTCCGAAGCCCGTGAGCGTCAGGCCGAAGCCGAGGCGCAGGCCACCCGCGTGGTGTCCGAGGCGATTGCCACCGGCAACGTGCAGGCCATCAACTACTTCGTGGCACAGAAATACATTGAAACGCTTGGCCAACTGGCGTCTGCCGACAACAGCAAGGTCATCCTGATGCCGCTGGAGGCCAGCCAGGTGATCGGTGCGGTGGGCGGTATCGGCGAGATCGTCAAAGCCACTTTCGACCGCAAGGCCTGAGGCACGCACCATGAGCTGGCTGTATAACCTTTCGTTCTGGGACTGGCTGGCGCTGGGCACGGTATTGCTGATTCTGGAAGTGTTCGGTGCCGGCGGTTACCTGCTGTGGATCGGCATCGCCGCTGCGGCAGTCGGTGTGCTGAGCTTTGTACTGCCGGAGTTGCCGTGGACGGTGCAGTTTCTGTTGTTCGCGGTGTTTGCGGTGCTGACGGCGGTGTACTGGTGGTATCGACAGCGCAGCGCCGCGCGGCCTTCGGATCAACCGGGGCTGAACATGCGCGGTCAGGAACTGATCGGCCACAGCTTTGTAGTGCAGCAAGCCATCGTTGAAGGGCGCGGCAAGATCAGGGTTGGCGACAGCGTGTGGATCGTGGTTGGCCCCGATACACCGGTGGGCAGCCGGGTCAAGGTCGTGAGTCAGGACGGTACGGTGCTACGGGTCGAGCCGCTTTGAGCACCACCAGGCCAAGGGAACTACCGGGGGCGGAAAATCTCCAATGAGTCGGAACATCCCACTCTGGAGTACTTCACCATGCGTCTGAAACTTGCTGTCGCCACCTGTGCTCTGCTCTCTCTTCCGGTCGGTTCGGCCATGGCCGATGCCGGTTTCTGGCGTGACGTCATTTCGTCGGGCGCCACCACCGGTTCGACTTACCTGACCTTCAAGGATCACAAGCTGATCGTCGCCGCTCAAGACGATGCCGGCAGCTTCGTGGCCAGCGACGGCGGCATTCGCGGTCCATTCCTGGAGGCGGCCATCGCCCAGGTGCGCCAGGACAATCCTGGCCTGCAGGCCAGCGACATGGAACTGGCCAACGCGATCCTGACCCGCGAAGCCCAGTGATACGCGCACAACGCGCAGACAAAAAAATGCCGCCCACAGGGGCGGCATTTTTTTGAGCTTTATTTATTCGCCGATGGCGGCCTGGTAGCCCGCAGCATCCAGCAGGTTGGCCAGATCGGCCTCGGCATTGGCCGGCTTGAGCTTGAAGATCCAGGTGCCATACGGCTCGCTGTTCAACAGCTCGGGGCTGTCGCCCAGTTCAGTGTTGGCAGCGATGACTTCACCGGCCACCGGCGAGTAGATATCCGAGGCAGCCTTGACCGACTCGACCACGCCCGCTGTATCAGCGGCGGCGAATACGGTGCCGACTTCCGGCAACTCGACGAACACTACATCACCCAACGCTTGCTGGGCGTGGTCAGAAATGCCCACGGTGATCGTACCGTCAGCTTCCAGACGCGCCCACTCGTGGCTTTCGGCGAAACGCAGTTCGGCGGGAATATTGCTCATTTGTCATCCTCAGAATTATCAGGTCAGCGGCAGTCCGCCATTAGATAAGCACTTTGCCGTGGCGCACAAAATTGGGGCGCACCACGCGCACGGGGTACCATTTGCCGCGAATTTCTACCTCGGCCCGGTCGGCGGTAGCCATCGGGACGCGGGCCAGAGCAATCGACTTGCTCAGCGTAGGAGAGAAACTACCACTGGTGATCTCTCCATCGCCAATTTCTGCGATTCGCACCACTTGATGAGCACGCAAGACACCGCGCTCTTCAAGCACCAGGCCGACCAGCTTGGAGGCGGCGCCTGCGGCACGCTCGTGTTCCAGCGCGGCGCGGCCGATGAAGTCACGTTCGGCAGGTTCCCAGGCAATGCTCCAGGCCATGTTGGCGACCAGCGGCGAGACGCTTTCGTCGATGTCCTGACCATACAGGTTCATACCGGCTTCCAGACGCAGCGTGTCGCGTGCGCCCAGGCCGATCGGCGAAATACCGGCGCCGACCAGATCGTTGAAAAACGCCGGGGCCTGCTCCGCCGGCAGCATGATTTCAAGACCGTCTTCGCCGGTATAACCGGTGCGGGCGATGAACCAGTCCTGATCGGCGTGACCTTCGAAGGGCTTGAGGTTACGGATCAGCCCGGCGCGCTGGCTGGACAGCAACTCGGCAATTCGCTGACGTGCACGCGGCCCCTGAATGGCGAGCATCGCCAGTTCCGGGTGCTCGATCAGTTGCACATCGAAGCCTGCCAGATGGGCCTGCATCCAGGCCAGGTCCTTGGCACCGGTGGCGGCGTTGACCACCAGACGGTAACCGTCGGGCGTCAGGTAGACCACCATATCGTCGATGATGCCGCCCTGTGCATCGAGCATGGCGCTGTACAGCGCACGACCGGTGTCTTGCAGGCGGCCTACGTCGTTGGCCAGCAGATAACGCAGCCAGGCCTTGGCCTGGCTGCCGATGACATCGATCACATGCATGTGAGAGACGTCGAATACTCCGCAGTCGCGGCGCACCTGATGGTGCTCCTCAACTTGCGAGCCGTAGTGCAACGGCATGTCCCAGCCACCAAAATCGACCATCTTCGCGCCGAGCGCGAGGTGCAGGTCAAACAGGGGGGTACGCTGTCCCATGGGTTTCTCCTTCCGGGCGTGGCGAGGATGCGGACGCAACTGGCTGGCAAGCCCCCAATGACTCGGGGTTTGTGACAACTGACAACCGGCCATGCAAGCGGCGACCCGCATCGATTGCGGCGCATTGTAGCCGCATGGCGAGAACCCCGCACCCGACGCGAAGCGCCCGGAAATACCCAGTGTCATTTCACTTGGCCAGCAAGCAGCAATCAGCCGTGCTGGCGGGCCGATCGACGAATCAGGCCGATCACCGGCAGCAGGCCGACCAGCACCAGCGTCAGGGCCGGCAGGGCGGCGCGCGCCCACTCGCCCTCGCTGGTCATTTCAAAGATGCGCACTGCCAGGGTGTCCCAGCCGAATGGGCGCATCAGCAAGGTGGCAGGCATTTCCTTGAGCACATCGACAAACACCAGCAAGGCCGCGCTCAGTGCGCCCGGCACAAGCAAAGGCAGATAGATGGTGAAAAACAGCCGTGGGCCGCTGGTGCCGAGGCTGCGTGCGGCCTCGGGCAACGACGGGCGAATGCGCGCCAGGCTGCTTTCCAGCGGGCTGTAGGCCACGGCAATGAAGCGCACCAGATATGCCAGCAGCAAGGCCGACAGGCTGCCCAGCAGCAACGGCTTGCCGGCGCCGCCCAGCCACGACGACAGTGGAATCACCAGTGCACGGTCCAGATAACTGAACGCCAGCATGATCGACACTGCCAGCACCGAGCCCGGCAGCGCGTAACCCAGGTTGGCCAGGCCGACCCCGGAGCGAATCGCCCGGGTCGGCGCCAGGCGCCGGGCGAACACCAGCACCAGCGCCACGCTGACCGTGATCAACGCGGCCAGGCTGCCCAGATACAGGGTATGCAGCACCAGCCCGGTGTAACGCTCGTCTAGATCGAAGCGCCCGCGTTGCCAGACCCAGACCACCAGTTGCAGCATCGGCACGGCAAACGCGCAGATGAATACCAGTGCACACCAACTGCTGGCGGCCAGTGCCTTGAAGCCGCGCAGGTGATACAGCGCCTTGCCGCGCGGACGTTCGTTGGTGGGCCGGCTGATGCCGCGTGCGCGGCGTTCGCCGTAGAGCACGACCATCACCGCCAGTAACAACAGGCTGGCCAGCTGTGCGGCACTGGAGAGGCTGAAGAAGCCGTACCAGGTCTTGTAGATGGCGGTGGTGAAGGTGTCGAAGTTGAACACCGACACCGCACCAAAGTCGGCCAGGGTTTCCATCAGTGCCAACGCCACGCCGGCACCGATGGCCGGGCGTGCCATGGGCAGCCCCACACGCCAGAATGCTTGCAGCGGCGACAGGCCGAGCACCCGCGCCGCCTCCATCAGGCCGCGCCCCTGGGCCAGGAACGCGGTACGCGCCAGCAGATAGACATACGGGTAGAACACCAGCACCAGTACCACGATCACCCCGCCGGTAGAGCGCACCCGTGGCAGGCGCAGGCCGTTGCCGAACCACTCGCGCAGCAGGGTCTGCACGGGGCCGGCAAAGTCCAGCAGGCCGACGAAGACAAACGCCAGCACGTACGCCGGAATCGCGAACGGCAGCATCAGGGCCCAGTCGAGCCAGCGACGGCCGGGGAATTCGCACAGGCTGGTCAACCAGGCCAGGCTCACGCCCAGCAGGGTCACGCCCACCCCGACGCCCAGCACCAGGGTCAGGGTATTGCCCAACAGGCGGCTCATCTGGGTTTCAAGCAGGTGCGACCAGATCTGCTGGTCGACGCTTTGCCAGGACAACAGCAGAACGCTGAGGGGTAACAGCACCAGCGCGGCAATGGCAAAGACCAGGGGGTACCAGCGGCGTTGGGCGGGATGGGCCAAAGGGGAATCTCGGTGCGCGGTGGTTCGCCCTTTGCGGTATTAACCGCGAAGGGCGAAAAGGGCGGGTATTAAATCAATTCCAGCCCGCGCGATCCATCATGCGAATCGCTTCTGCCTGACGCTTGCCCGCGACTTCGACGGGGATGGTGTCGGCCTTGAACGATCCCCAACTGGCCACTTCGGCACTCGGCGGTACGTTCGGGTTGGCCGGGAACTCCTGATTGACACCAGCGAAGATCGCCTGGGCCTCGGGACCGGTCATCCATTCGACCAGCGCCTTGGCCGCCTCGGCGTGAGGTGCATGTTTGGTCAGGCCGATACCCGACAGGTTGACGTGCACGCCACGGTCGCCCTGATTGGGCCAGAACAGCTTCACCGCCAGTTGCGGGTTCTGCTTGTGCAGGCGGCCGTAGTAGTAGCTGTTGACGATGCCCACGTCGCACTGGCCGGCATTGATGGCCTCCAGCACCGCGATGTCGTCGGAGAACACATCGGTCGACAGGTTGTTGACCCAGCCCTTGAGGATCTTGTCGGTAGCCTCAGCGCCGTGGGTTTCGATCAGGGTGGCGGTCAGCGACTGGTTGTACACCTTCTTGGCCGTGCGCAGGCACAGGCGGCCTTCCCAGTTCTTGTCGGCCAGCGCCTCGTAGGTGCTCAGCTCTTCGGGTTTGACCCGGTCGGTCGAATAAGCAATGGTCCGCGCACGCAGGCTCAGGCCGGTCCAGGCGTGGGTCGATGAGCGGTACTGCGTCGGGATGTTGGCATCGATCACCGGCGTGCTGAACGGTTGCAGGATGCCCATCTGCTCGGCCTGCCACAGGTTGCCGGCATCGACGGTCAGCAGCAGGTCGGCGGTGGCGTTCTCACCCTCGGCCTTGATGCGCTGCATCAGCGGCGCTTCCTTGTCGGTGATGAACTTGATCTTTACCCCGGTTTTAGCGGTATAGGCATCGAAAACGGGCTTGATCAACTCGTCGATTCGCGACGAATACACCACAATTTCATCGGCTGCCTGGGCAGTGCTGCCGAGCATTGTCAGTGTCAGGGCAGCGAGAAGACGCTTGCTTGCCTGCATGGGAAAGCCTCTAGGTTCGATTACGAGGCCGAAATGGTAGTCAATACCATTGACGACCTCAATCGGGGGAGGTGAAGAGCCGTAACTTAATGTTGCGACAGTATGCACCACCCGAACCTCGTGGAAATCGCCTTGAAAAGACCCTCAGACCGGCTTTACCGGCAGCTTCGCGTTGGCGACAGGCATGGATCGTGGCACGATGTCGAGGTCACTGACCGAGACTCATTTGATCATGCCTCATACCAAAGCCAAGAACTTCTCCCTGATCGCAGCCATCGACCTGGGCTCGAACAGTTTCCACATGGTTGTCGCCAAGGCCGACCAGGGTGAAATCCGTATTCTTGAGCGGCTGGGCGAGAAGGTGCAACTGGCTGCCGGGATTACCCAGGAGCGCCAGCTCACCGAAGAATCCATGCAACGTGGCCTGGACTGCCTCAAGCGCTTCGCTCAACTGATCAACGGTCTGCCGTTGGGTGCGGTGCGCATCGTGGGCACCAACGCCCTGCGCGAGGCGCGCAACCGCAATGAGTTCATCCATCGCGCCGAAGCCATTCTGGGCCATGACGTCGAGGTGATCTCGGGCCGCGAAGAAGCCCGCCTGATCTACCTCGGCGTATCGCACACCCTCGCCGACACCCCCGGCAAGCGTCTGGTGGCCGACATCGGCGGTGGCAGTACCGAATTCATCATTGGCCAGCGCTTCGAGCCACTGCTGCGCGAAAGCCTGCAGATGGGTTGCGTCAGCTTTACCCAGCGCTATTTCCGCGACGGCAAGATCACCCCGGCCCGTTATGCCCAGGCCTACACCGCCGCCCGTCTGGAGCTGATGAGCATCGAGCAGGCCCTGCACCGCCTGAAGTGGGATGAGGCCATCGGCTCGTCCGGCACCATTCGCGCCATTGGCGCGGTGCTCAAGGCCAACGGCCATGGTTCGGGCGAAGTGAACGCCGAAGGCCTGGCCTGGCTCAAGCGCCGGCTGTTCAAGCTGGGCGACATCGAGAAAATCGACTTCGACGGCATCAAGCCCGACCGTCTGGCTATTTTCCCGGCAGGGCTGGCGATTCTGGAGGCGATTTTCGACGCGCTCGAGCTGCAACGCATGGACCACTGCGAGGGCGCATTGCGCGAAGGCGTGCTCTATGACCTGCTGGGCCGCCATCACCACGAAGACGTACGCGAGCGCACGCTCAATTCGTTGATGGACCGTTACCACGTCGACCTGGGCCAGGCCGAACGGGTCGAGCGCAAGGCGCTGCATGCGCTGGAGCAAGTGGCCGAGGCCTGGGACCTGCAGGATGAGAACTACGCCGAACTGCTGAGCTGGGCCGCCAAGGTGCACGAAGTGGGTCTGGACATCGCGCACTACCACTACCACAAGCACGGCGCCTACCTGATCGAGCACTCGGACCTGTCGGGCTTCTCGCGCGAAGACCAGCAGAAGCTCGCGCTGCTGGTGCGCGGCCATCGCCGTAACATTCCCAAGGACAAGTTCGCCGAGTTCGGCGATGAAGGCATCAAGCTGATTCGCCTGTGCGTGCTGTTGCGCTTTGCGATCCTGTTCCACCACATCCGTGGCACCCAAGAGATGCCGCAGGTGGTGCTGCGCGCCGATGGCCCGAACCTCGACGCACAGTTTCCGACAGGCTGGCTGGAAAACAACCAGTTGACCCAGGCCGACTTCGCGCTGGAAGCGGAGTGGCTGACCCGGGTCGGTATCGTCTTCAGTTCACGCTGATGACCGGGTTGCTCAGGCGCTCCAGCAGGGTCGCCTGGGCACTGCGGGCATTCTGGTTGCCGGTCGGGGTGCTGCGCACATAACGCCCGTCCGGCTGCAACAGCCAGCTGTGAGTGTTATCGGACAGATAAAGCTCCAGTTCCTTCTTGACCCGCAGCAACAGCTTCTTGCCCTCTACCGGGAAGCAGGTCTCGACGCGCTTGTCGAGGTTGCGCTCCATCCAGTCGGCACTGGACAGGAACAACTGCTCGTCGCCGCCATTGAGGAAGTAATAGACCCGGGTGTGCTCCAGGAAGCGGCCGATGATCGAACGCACCTGAATATTATGCGACACCCCTGGAATACCAGGGCGCAGGCAGCACATGCCACGCACCACCAGGTCGATTTTCACGCCTGACTGGCTGGCCTTGTACAACGCGCGGATGACCTTGGGGTCGGTCAGCGAGTTGAACTTGGCGATGATGTGCGCCGGCTTGCCTTCGCTGGCGAACTGCGTCTCGCGGGCGATCATGTCGAGAATGCCCTTCTTCAGGGTAAACGGTGCATGCAACAGCTTTTTCATGCGCAGCGTCTTGCCCATGCCGATCAACTGGCTGAACAGCTTGCCCACGTCTTCGCACAAGGCGTCGTCGGCAGTCAGCATGCTGTAGTCGGTGTACAGACGCGCGTTGCCAGCGTGGTAGTTACCGGTGCCCATGTGCGCGTAACGCACGATCTCGCCGGCCTCGCGGCGCAGAATCAGCATCATCTTGGAGTGGGTCTTGAAGCCGACCACGCCATAGATCACCACCGCACCGGCCGCTTGCAGGCGGCTGGCCAGCAGCAGGTTGGACTCTTCGTCGAAGCGTGCGCGCAGTTCGATGACCACGGTGACTTCCTTGCCGTTACGCGCGGCATCCACCAGCGCATCGACGATCTCGGAGTTGGCACCGCTGCGGTACAGGGTCTGGCGCACCGCCAGTACGTGCGGGTCTTTGGCGGCCTGGCGCATCAGGTCGACCACCGGGGTGAACGACTCGAACGGGTGCAGCAGCAGGATGTCCTGCTTGCGGATCACGCTGAACAGGTTGTCGCTGTTCTGCAGCAGCTTGGGAATCGCCGGCGTGAACGGCGGGTATTGCAGCTCGGGATGGCTGTCCAGCCCGGTGATGCTGAACAGGCGGGTCAGGTTGACCGGCCCGTTGACCCGATACAGTTCCGACTCGTTGAGGCTGAACTGTTTGAGCAGGTAGTCCGACAGCTGTTTGGGGCAGGTATCGGCCACTTCAAGACGTACCGCATCGCCATAACGACGCGAGAACAGCTCGCCGCGCAAGGCGCGGGCCAGGTCTTCTACATCTTCGGAGTCCAGCGCCAGGTCGGCGTTACGGGTCAGGCGGAACTGATAGCAGCCCTTGACCTTCATGCCCTGGAACAGGTCATCGGCATGCGCATGGATCATCGACGACAGGAACACGAAGTTGTCGCCCGGACCACCGACGTCCTCAGGCACCTTGATGACCCGTGGCAGCAAACGCGGTGCCGGAATGATCGCCAGGCCCGAGTCGCGGCCGAAGGCATCGACGCCTTCGAGTTCGACGATGAAGTTCAGGCTCTTGTTGACCAGCAACGGGAACGGGTGGGTCGGGTCCAGACCGATCGGGGTGATGATCGGGGCGATTTCGTCGCGGAAATAGCGGCGCACCCAGGTCTTGAGCTTCACGGTCCAGTAGCGACGACGAATGAAGCGCACCTGATGCTTTTCCAGTTCCGGCAGCAGGATGTCGTTGAGGATCGCGTATTGGTGGTCGACCTGACCGTGGACCTGCTCGCTGATCCGGCTCAGCGCCTGATGCGGCTGCAAGCCGTCGGCACCGGCCTGTTCACGGGCAAAGTTGATCTGTTTCTTGAGGCCCGCGACGCGGATCTCGAAGAATTCATCGAGGTTGCTGGAAAAGATCAGCAGGAACTTCAGTCGTTCCAGCAACGGATAGGACTCATCCAGTGCCTGCTCCAGCACACGGATATTGAACTGCAACTGCGCCAGTTCGCGGTGGATGTAAAGGCTGCTGTCGTCCAGGTTCGGCACGACGATCGGCGGCGCCGCAACGACCGGTGCCTCGACAACCGCAGTCTCTGCAACGGCGGCCTCGACAGGCGTATCGACCGGGGCCGGCCCGGTGTCAGGCTCAACCACGGTTGCAGCCTTCTCGACATCGACTTCTACAGTGGCTTGGGTGAGTCCTTCGGTATTCATGAACGTTCCTGTGAGGAGGCTATTGCCCTTTTAACAGTTGGGCGGCACGGACGGCAAAGTAAGTCAGGATGCCGTCGGCACCGGCGCGTTTGAAAGCGGTGAGCGATTCGAGAATCACCCCCTCGCTCAACCAGCCATTCTGGATAGCGGCCATATGCATCGCGTATTCGCCGCTGACCTGGTAAACAAAATTCGGAACCTTGAACTCGTCCTTGACCCGATAAAGGATGTCCAGATACGGCATGCCCGGCTTGACCATCACCATGTCGGCGCCTTCGGCAAGGTCGGCGGCCACTTCATGCAGCGCTTCGTTGCTGTTGGCCGGGTCCATCTGATAGGACGCCTTGTTGGCCTTGCCCAGGTTCAGGGCCGAGCCCACCGCATCGCGGAACGGGCCGTAATAGGCACTGGCGTACTTGGCCGAGTAGGCCATGATCCTGACATTGACGTGCCCGGCCAGTTCCAGCGCCTCGCGGATGGCCTGGATACGCCCGTCCATCATGTCCGAGGGGGCCACCACTTGCGCGCCGGCGGCAGCATGCGACAACGCCTGCTTGACCAGCGCATCGACGGTAATGTCGTTCTGGACGTAACCTTCTTCGTCGAGGATGCCGTCCTGGCCGTGAGTGGTGAACGGGTCCAGGGCCACATCGGTAATGACGCCCAGCTCCGGAAAACGGTCACGCAACGCGCGGGTGGCGCGTTGGGCGATACCGTCCGGGTTCCAGGCTTCGGCGCCATCCAGGGATTTCTTTTCGACCGGGGTGACCGGAAACAGGGCCAGCGCCGGAATGCCCAGTTCTACCCAGCTTTCGGCTTCTTTAAGCAGCAGGTCGACTGACAGGCGCTCGACGCCCGGCATCGACGCCACCGACTCGCGGCGGTTTTCACCATCGAGTACGAAGACCGGCAAAATCAGGTCGTCGACCGTCAGGACGTTTTCACGCACCAGACGACGAGAAAAATCGTCGCGGCGGTTACGTCGCAGGCGAGTGAGAGGGAACAGGCGGTTGGCGGGGGTAAAACTCACGGCAAGACTCCTGAGCCCGCATACGCGGGCAAGCGCGACAGTTATAAGCCGCCATTATGACCAATGTGTGACAGTTTAAGTGCAGTCTGCGACCCAAGGCCGCAGTAGAGCCTCTGGCGCTCTGAAGACCAGTGTGCTTGTAACATTCTTTAACGTCGAGACACGGTTGGGTGCTTTCCAGTTTGTCGCGAGCGGGTTAGGCTGCGTGCTCATTTCGCCAGCATCCAGACAATGCTCCAGAATTTTCTTAATGACTACGGCTACCTCGCCCTTTTCATAGGCACCTTTTTCGAAGGCGAAACCATTCTGGTTCTTGCCGGATTTCTGGCGTCTCGCAGCTACATGGACCTCAACACGGTCATGATCGTCGCATTCTGCGGCAGTTACGCCGGTGACCAGTTGTGGTACTTCATGGGCCGTCGGCACGGCCGCAAATTGCTCGCGCGCAAACCGCGCTGGCAAGCCATGGGCGACAAGGCCTTGCGCCTGGTGCGCAAGCACCCCGACCTGTGGGTGCTGAGCTTCCGCTTCGTCTATGGCCTGCGCACGGTCATGCCGGTCGCCATCGGCCTTTCCGGCTATCCACCGGCGCGCTATCTGTTGCTCAACGGCATCGGTGCAGCGGTCTGGGCCGTCGCGCTGGCGTCCGCCGCCTACCACTTCGGTGCGGTGATGGAAGGCCTGCTGGGCAATATCAAGAAATACGAGCTGTGGGTGCTTGGCGGCCTGCTGGTGCTGGGCCTGGGCCTGTGGCTGCGCAGGCGCCTCAAGAATGCGCGTATTGCACGTGAAGAAAAGCTCAACCCGGTTGTGGTCGAAAGCAGCGAAGCGCCGCTGGACCTGAGCAAAAAAGCCGACGATTGATGCTCTCCAGACGGCCTGTGCGCGCATGCCCACAGGCCGCAGTAATCGCAGAGTTCACAGCCAAAGTGTGACGAACCTCTGGGAACGAAGCTAAATATTCATTGTCATCACCGACCCTGCGCTTATAATTCCGCGCCCTCCGCGTTATAGCGGGATCTGATTCCCGTGCGGCGGCACGTAATTTTCAGGCAGCCCGCACTGCCGGCCATCGGATTGGCATCGCGGGCATCCTTGGCCCTAGCCATCGAATTCAGGGAACGGAACCTACATGTCCTCTCGTGCGTTGACCGCGCTTACGTTGATCGCTGCTGTGCAACTGGCCGGCTGCGCCGCCTTCCGCAGCTACGACAACGAGCTCAAGGAAACCAACCAGCAACTGACCGCCGGCAACATTGTCGGAGCCCTGGCCACGCTGGAAAAAAACAACACCAGTGCCGACAAGGACTTGCTCTACTACTTCGAGAAGGGCGAGTTGCTGCGTGCCAGCGGTGACCTGGACGGTAGCCAGACCGCCTGGCGCTCTGCGGACCAGGTGGTCTACAAGTGGGAAGAATCGGTCAAGTTCGACACCGAGAAGTACCTGGCGCAGTTCGGCAGTTTCCTGGTCAACGACAAGGTGCGTCGCTACGAAGGCTATGACTACGAAAAGGTCATGCTGACCACGCAGATGGCCCTGAACCTGCTGGCCCGCAACGACTTCGATGGCGCCCGCACCGAAATCAAGAAGACCCACGAACGCGAAGCCGTCATCGCCGAACTGCGCGACAAGGAATACCTCAAGAGCGAGCAGGAAGCCGAGAAACAAGGCGTCAAGACCGAGTTCAAGGACCTGCAGGGCTACCCGGTCGCCTCGCTCAACGCTCCTGAAGTCGTCAGCCTGAAAAACAGCTACCAGAGTGCGTTCAGCCACTACCTGTCGGGCTTCGTCTATGAAGCCCTGGGCGAGAAAGGCCTGGCCGCGCCGGGTTACCGCAAGGCGGTAGAGCTGCGCCCGAACACGCCACTGCTTGAAGACGCGCTGAAAAAACTCGATGGCGCCGCCAACAAGTCCGGTGACAGCGAAGTGCTGCTGATCGTACAAAGCGGCTTTGCCCCGGCCCGCGACTCGGTGCGCATTCCGCTGCCACTGCCGATCAGCGGCAACCTGGTCATCACCCCGCTGTCGTTCCCGACCATCCGCCCGGACACCAGCACCCCGTCTTTCAACCAGGTCAGCCTGGATGGCAAGCCTTTGAACCTGACCCTGCTCAACAGCACCACCGACATGTCGCGCCGCGCCCTGCGTGACGACATGCCCGGCATTATCGTGCGCACCACCGTGCGGGCCATCACCCGTGGCGTGGCGCAAAAGCAGCTCAACGACGTCAACCCGCTGGCCGGTCTGGCCGTCGGTATCGCCTCGGCAGTGACCGAAGGCGCCGACACCCGCACCTGGCGCACCCTGCCAGACAGAACCCTGGTGGCGCGTATTCGCCTGCCACAGGGCCAGCATCAGGTGACCCTGCCCAACACCCTGGGCAGCTCGCTGGTGCAGTTCAAGGTCGATCGCGCCTATCAGGTGATTTCCGTGCGCGCAGTAGGCAATCAGGTCTTCGCCGATGGCCAGCTCGCCCAGGTCGTGCCGACCGGTGCGGCGCAAGCCATCGCGACCGCCAAGTAATCTTTCAAGGAGCTTCACATGCGTATCAAGATTCTCGGCGCACTGGCCCTGGCCCTGCTCGCCGGCTGTGCCACCCCGCCGCCACCGGCGCCAGGCAGTGCCGCCAGCAAGATCGTGCCGATGGGCGACTTCAAGAATTTTGAAGTCGGTGCCATCCGTGTCGCGCGCGAAAACGGCTTTCTGACCGTCAAGGCGCAGTTGACCAACACCAGCAGCAGCAACCGCACCCTGTACTACCGCTTTGCCTGGCTGGGCAACGACGGCTTCCCGGTTGCCGACGAAGAAAGCTGGAAACCGCTGAGCCTGTACGGCTCGCAAAGCACTGTGCTGCCGGGCATCGCTCCGGTTCCGCGTGCCACTGACTTCCGTATCGAAGTCAACACGCGCTGATCCGCCTGCCTTTTCGTTCTGTTCAAGAGAGACCTCACATGTCGTTCATCCGTCTTTGCTCCATCGCCGCCGTCGCCCTGCTGGCCACCGGTTGCGCCAACAACTCCCCGACTCTGGGCAGCAAGAACATCAGCTACGGCGACACCAAGGCCGTCGAGACCGTGACCAACGAGTTCGGCTCCACCGACCTGCAGATGATCGCCGAAAGCATGACCCGCTCGCTGGCCCAGTCCGGCATCCTGCAAGGCCGCCCGGTGGTTCAGGTCTATGACGTGAAAAACAAGACCAGCGAGTACATCGATACCCGCGAAATCACCACGTCGATCAAGACCCAACTGATGAAAAGCGGCACGGCACGCTTCGCCAGCGACAACACCCAGATGCAGAGCCAGGTCGACCAGTTGAAGCTGCAAAACCAGAGCGGCCTGTACAAGAACTCCACGGTTGCCAAGACCGGCAACATGATCGCCGCCAAATACCGCCTGGAAGGCTCGATCAGCTCGATCGTCAAGCGCAGCAGCGACTACAAGGACGTCTTCTACAAGTTCAGCCTGCAACTGATCGACGTCGAAAGCGGTCTGGCCGAGTGGATGGACGAGAAAGAAATCCGCAAGACCACGGAGCGCTAAACAATGCGTGCATGGATCGCAACCCTCGGCCTGCTGTGCGCGTTCGGCGTACAGGCCGCGCCCAAGGTAGCCGTGACCGACATGGCCTTCCAGGAGCGCGTAGAGCAGTACATCCGCACCGTCTCGGCACGTGCCAACGTCAATGCCCACGCCAATAACTACAGCGCAGGCTACAGCGGCTCGGCCAGCTACGACGAGTACGAGTCGCGCACCAGCTACATCGAGCAGGGCGAACTGCGCAAGTTCAGCGGCGACATCAAGGGCGAGATTCTCAAGTCCGGGATGTTCCAGCTGGTGCAGGGCACGCCCTACACCGCCGGCGCCAAGGAAGACGTCTACGACGTGATCCGGCGCATCAAGAACGGCAACTTCAAGGGCGCCGACTACGTGCTGTTCGGCACCGTGTCGGATATCGATTTTCGTCAGGACATCAATGAACTGGCCAATACCGATAGCTACTCGGCGATTCTGGGTATCACCCTGGTGGCCGACTTCAGCCTGATCAACACCCGCACCTTCGAGATCACCTCGGCCTTCACGGCGATGGGCGAAGGCCAGGACACCAAGCTGGTCAACAGCCGCGACATCAAGGTCTCGCTCAACCGCGGCCGTGTGGTGCGTGACGTTTCCAGGACCATCGGCCTGGACGTCGCCCGGCAGATGCGCGAGCAACTGCGTGGCGAAGTGCAATGGGACGCCCAGCCGGTGCCGCAGAACAACCTGCCACGCGACGAAGCACCGCGCATCCTGCGCTGATTGCGCCAGGGGTTACCTGCTTAGGCCGTACCGCGATGCAATGTCGCGAGAAAGGCCGCAGCGCCGACGAACAGGCTGGCAAAAGTGCGATTCAGGCGCTTTTGCTGGCGTGGCGTCTTGAGCAGGCGCAGCACCTTGGCGGCAAGACCCGTGTAGCCCGCCATGACAATCGAATCCACCACCACCATGGTCACAGCGATGATCACGTACTGGGCCAGCAACGGCGCGCTCGGGTCGATGAACTGCGGCAGGATCGCCAGCATGAAGACCATCGCCTTGGGGTTGCTGATGTTGACCAGAAAGCCGCGCAGCACCAGGCTCAGGGGTTTGCCGATCGGGCGGATGGCCGGGTCTTCGCTCATCTCGGTGGGCAGCGCGCGCCATTGCTTGACGCCCAGATAAACCAGATACGCCACGCCAAACCATTTGATCAGGGTAAAGGCCAGTTCCGAGGCAGCCAGCACCGCACCAAGGCCGGCAGCAATGATGCCGATCTGCGCGATCAGCGCCATTTGCAGCCCCAGCGCATTCCAGTAGCCGCGCCAGAAGCCGTATTGCAGGCCACAGGACATCGAGGCAATCGCGCCTGCACCCGGAGACAGGCTGATTACCCAGCAGGCGGCAAAGAATGCCAGCCATGTTTCAAACGCCATCGCACACCTCACATTATTCCAGATCGCCATTACGGTAATCCCGATCTGCAAATGTGACCAGATGTTTATCGCGGGCTGGCCGGCCGTGGTAAATCCACCTTGGGAAAGCGTTCCCATTGCCGGGTTTCAATCACATCGGCAGTGTCCAGCAACCAGCGCAGGATACGCACTGTCAGTTGCTGCTCAAGAGCCGCATGCTCTTCACTCCCGGCCAGATTGTGCTGCTCGTGCGGGTCGCTGAGGCGGTGATACAGCTCGCTGGGCTCGTACAGACGCCAGACATAGGTCCATTCGCGATTGCGCAGCGCGACCACCTTGCCCACCAGTTCAGGCCGGTCGTGTTGCAACTGGCTCTTGATGTCGTACGGAAACGGACCGCGTTCCAGCAGGTCAGCCTCTTCGATGCGAAAACCGCCTTCGCTGAAGGCCTCGTCACGGTGGCTGGCCGCCGGATCGAACAGGCAGGCAGCAAAGCTGCGGCCGAACTGTGCATGGGTCACCGGCACATCCGCCAGCGCCAACAGGGTCGGGAACACGTCGATCAGCTCGACCAGCGCCTCGCTATACCCACCCGCAGCCAGTCCGGGACCGGCGACGATCAGTGGCGTGCGCACCAGACATTCGTCGACGCCGGCCGGCCATTTTTCCACCAGGCCGAAATCACCGAGGTATTCACCGTGGTCGGCGAAGAAGGTCACGAAGGTGTTGTCGGCTTCGCCAAGGCCATCGAGCAAGCGCCCGACCTGGCTGTCGAGGCGCGAAATCATCCCGTAATACACCGCGCGGATCTCGCGCCACTGCGACTCATCAAGGCCATCCCAGCCATGCCGCCGTGCCAGCTCGGCATAGAAGCCGGCCCTAGGCCCGCTGGCCACGCGCGGCGGCTCGACGCTGTCACGCGGGTACAGCGAGAACCACGGCTGCTCGACGGCAAACGGCGGGTGCGGAAAGATCAGCGGGATATACAGCACCCAGGGTTTGTCCGGCGGCGTCTTTAGCCACTGCTCGGCGGTGCGCACCGTGGCTTCGTCGAAATCGACTGTGCTCTGCGGCCGCTCGCCCCGGTAATGGGCCCGCGCCATGGCTTCATCGGGCTGGCCATGATTGCGACCCATGAAATCGGCAAAAGTATTCAGCGCAGGGTCGGCAAAACCGTGCTCGTCCAGCGCAAGCTCAGCGGCGCCAGCGGCAAAGGTATCGCCCCGCGCCCCGGCGTGCACCACGTGATAACCCGCCTCCTTGAAGCTGCGCAGAAAGTTGGGCTCCTGCGGGTCGAGCAGATACTGCAACGAGCGATGGCCGTTCACGTGCGGGTAGCGCCCCGACAGAAACGACACCCGCGACGGCGAGCAGACGCTGTGCTGGGTAAACGCTTCGCCGAAACGCACGCCACGTGCCGCCAGACGCTCCAGGTGCGGGGTGTGCACCGGGCTGTACGGGTTGAAGCCCGGCAAGCAATCGACGCGCAACTGATCGGCGACGATCACCACGAAGTTTGGCCGGCTCATCAGAAGTCCTTGCGCACTTGCACACCAAAGTAGCGCTGGTCATCACGCGGCACCATGCGGTTGATGCCGTTGGTGCTCGACATCAACAGCGGTGCATAGGAGCGGTCGGCGAGGTTGCGCGCCAGCAATGCCACGCGCCAGCCTTCGCTGTAGTCGGCCAGGGCCACGCTGGCGTTCCAGATGCCGTAGGCGCCCTGCCTGGTGTCGATGTTTTGGTCGAGGCTGTACTGCACTTCGCTTTGCCAGCTGTAGTCGCTGCTCAGCTCGACATCCAGGCCGTTTTCCAGCGGGATGCTGTAGTCGGCACGCACATAGCTTTTCCAGTCCGGCGAGAACGGCAGCGGCTTGCCATTGATGTTGCAACTGGCCGCTGCACCGGCCGGGCACTGGAAGTCGTCGATGCGGGCACGGGTGTAGGCCAGGGCCGCGCTGAGCTTGAGCTGGCGGGTGGCCTGGTAAGTCAGGTCCAGCTCGGCGCCTTCGCTGCGCACCGAGCCTGCGTTGATCAGCCGGGTCACCGGCGAGCCGCCGACCTGGTCGAAGAAGTTGGCCTGATAGTTATCGTAGTCGGTGCGGAACAACGCCAGGTTGGCGGTCAGACGGCGCTCCAGCGCGGTGCTTTTCAGACCGATTTCCCAGCTGTTGGAGGTTTCCGGGTCCAGCGCCTCGGTGTCCGGGGCGTACATCTGGAAGTACACATTGTAGGCCGGGCCCTTGTAGCCGCGCGAATAGGTGACATAGCCGGTCAGGTCATCGGTGAAGTCATGCTGCAAGCCCAGGCGGCCGGAGACGCCAGTGTCGCTGTGCGAACCGCTGGAGGCGAACGAGGGGCGCATGGCGCGCAGGGTCAGCGGCGAGGTCGAGACGCGCTGGTGATCGTATTCCACCTCATCGCGGGTGAAACGCAGGCCGACAATGCCGCGCCAGTCATCGGTGAAATTCAGCGTGCTTTCGCCGAACAGCGCATAACTGTCGTTGGTGGCGCTGAACTTGCCACGCGCCGACTGGGCATCGCCGAGGGTCACCAGCTGGCGCAGGTAGTTCTCTTTCGATTCGCCGTGATACAGGTAGACGCCCGCCACGTATTCGAGGAACTGGCCGGTGGGTGAGGCCAGCCGCACTTCCTGGCTGAACTGGTCGTAGTCGACGGTGCCGCGGTCATGCAGGGCATCGACCGGTAAGCCGGCCAGGCGGTCCTGATCCTGGTTGAGCAGGTTATCCCAGCCACGCCACGCTGTGATCGAAGTCAAGGTATGCGAGCCCAGCGTCCAGTCGATCTGCGCCGACAGGCCTTTATGCGTGTCTTCGGCATAGGTGCGGTAATCGTTTTCCACGTCGCGGTTGGCGGTGCTGGCCCGGTTTGGCGCAAAGCCTGCGGAAAAGCTGCTGTTGGTGTTGTAAGGCACACCATTGGGGTTGGTACTGCGTGACTCGCTGTAGTCGCCGATCAGGGTGATGCGCAGGTCTTCATTGGGGTCGAACTGCAACTTGCCGCGCAGCCCCTTGCTGTCGTAACCGTTGACCTTGTCGCCGGTGTAGGTGTTGCGCACGTTGCCGTCGTAGTCGCCCCACAAGGTGCTCAACGACGCCTTGACGTTATCGGTCAGCGCGCCGCCAATGCCAAAGCGCAGGCGCTGTTCGTTGCTCTTGCCGAAAAACGAGTAGTCGGCATAGCCACGGGTTTTCTCGGGAATGTCGCGGCTGACCACGTTCACCACGCCGGCCGAGGCGTTGCGACCGAACAGCGTGCCTTGAGGGCCGCGCAGCACTTCGACGCGCTCCACTTCCATCAGGTCCAGTGTCGCCTGACCCGGACGACCGTAGACCACGCCATCGATCACCGTCGAAACACTGGGCTCGACGCCTGGAGAAGTGGAAATGGTGCCGACGCCACGCACGAACAACGAGGTGTCTTTGCTCGATGAAGCAGTACGAAAGTTCAGGGTCGGCACGCGCTGGGCAATACCGGCCACACCGTTGCGGTTTTCACGCTCCAGTTGCTCACCGTCGACCACCGAAACCGCCACCGGCACTTTTTGCAGGGTCGATTCGCGGCGGGTCGCGGTCACGGTGACCGCCTTGAGGGCGGTGTCGGCCTGTGGAGTATCGACAGGGCGTGAGGCCACCACCTCGGCCTGGCACAACAGCGGCATCAGGGTCAGTGCGGCAAGGGGAATCAGGGACTGCTTCATGGTCAAGGCTCGTGCGGACGCGGCTAAGGTTATTCGTTTTTGGTCTTTTGGCCCCAGGCAACGGCCACTGGATAATGCAGCCGCTCGCGGTCCATCAAGGATGGCGGGGCGCTTGTTGTAGCAAGACGTCCCGGCAGCGGGAAATTCATTAATCGCATCACAGGCATGACTCAAAGGTCTGACCATGGACTTACGCCAACTCCGGCACTTTCTGGCCCTGGCCCGGCACCTCAATTTCACCCGCGCAGCGGAAGCTGCGTGCATCACGCAGTCGGCGTTCAGCCGCAGTATCCAGGGACTGGAAAACGAACTGGGCGGCCCGCTGGTCGAACGCGGCAGCCGCGGCGTGGTACTGACCGCCAAGGGCGAGGCGCTACGCACCCGCGCCAGTCGTTTGCTCGACGACGCCAGCACCCTGCGCGATGAGATGGCCGCCAGCCAAAACCTCGCGACCCCCAGCCGCCTGAGCTTCGGCGTCGGCCCGTTAGTGGCGGCACGCTTGGTGCCTGAGGCGCTGGCGGTGTTTGTCGGCGACTTTGCGCAGACCGCGCTGGATGTGCGGGTAGACAAACCCTCGCACCTGCTGGAGCTGCTCGATGAGGGCGACATCAGTTTTCTGGTCGCCGACCTGCGGCACATGGAGATTGGCACCCGCTATCTGGTGCAGCCGCTGCGCTTTCGCCGCTTCGGCCTGTTCTGCCGCCGCGGGCACCCGTTGCTCGACAACCCGGCGCCACGCTTCAGGCAACTGGTGGATTACCCTCGGGTAAGCGCCATGCTGCCGCTGGAACTGCGCGACCTGTTGCAGGAACAGTGGCGCGGGCCGGGACCGGCGCTGAACCTTGAGACCCAATACAACGACCTGCTGCCAAGGCTGGTGGCCGGCTCTGACAGCATTGGCGTGGTGCAACTGGAAGTCATCGACAGCCTGACCCGCACCGGCGAATTCCAGCGCCTGCGTTGCCACGACGAACCCGCGCTATTGCGCGACGGCGGCGCGTGCTTTGTCATCGTCCAGCGCGCCGACCAGCCGCTGAGCGCCGAGGCCCGATTCATGATCGAGGCCTTGCTGGAGATCGACGAGTCAGCGATTACCGTCGCGGCGTGACGGCCACGTATCAATCCTGCGCCTTGCCATTGGCGTCATAACGCGGCCAGGGCGAGGCGCCTTGGCGAGCGACGGCCTGTTCGACAAAGCGCGGTTCAATCCATTGTACGACGTCGACCGGCTTGCGGATCAGGCGCAGCTCACTCGCCTGGCGCTGGCTGTCCTGCAGGCTGGTGAGGAGAAAATCATCCAGGCGCGGCGAAAAGCGAAAGCGCGGGTCCGAGCCCTTGCTCTCTTCCTGCGCCAGCGCCAGTGGAATACCACTGCTGTGTTCCTGCTCGACCAGGTATTGCTGATACCCGGCCGGGTCGGACAACTGGCCGGCAATGTCGACCAGCGTATTGACCAGTGTCTGCGTGGCCTGTGGATAACGCTCGATGAAGTCCTGAGTCGCCAGCGTGGTGCCCTGCACCGTGGCCTGCGCCGACAGCGTCTGGGTACTCAGCGCAATCACCATGCCCTTGTCGCGCAGGCTAAGCACATTGAAGTTGGACCAGGTGGCGTCGATCTGCCCGGCCAGCAAAGCCGATGCCGCTGCTGTCCAGTCCATGCTGATGATCTTCAGGTCCTGTTCACGCAATCCGGCCTGCGCCAGCAAGCGGCCGAACGAGAGTTGATCGGCGGTACCGCGATAAAGCCCCACGCGCTTGCCTTTCAGATCCTCGACCCGGGTGATGTTCGCCTCCGGGCGGCTGGCCAAAAACATGTTGCTGCCCCGTGAGCCGATCAGTACGCGGGTCTGCAAACCGCTGGAGCGTCCGATAATGGCCGCCAGATCACCGAGGCCGACCACGTCCAGTTGCCCGTTGGCCAGCGCTTCGTTGATCGCCGGCCCCGCGCCCCGGAAGAAATGCCATTCGATGCGCGTGCCGCTGCCGGCAAAGGCTTTTTCCAGTAGCTGCTGACGTTGCGCGACACCCAGTGCACCGGGCGAGTAAGGCTTGTTGCGGGTACTGAGGTCCGGCACACCGATGCGGATGACTTCCGGTGCCTGCTCGGCGTGGGCGGCGCTGATGCTCAGCCAGGCGGTCAGCAACAGCAACACGCTGCGCAAGGTGCGAGATACAACGGTCATTGGGCAATGTCCTTCACAGGGTGAGCGGGCAGCGGCCGTTGCTCTTCCAGCACGGCGGCACGACGCACCCGGCGAATGTCTGGAAAGTAGTCCGACACGGCCAGATGCTGGGTGCTGCGATTATCCCAGATCGCGGCATAGCCGGCCTGCCAGCGCCAGCGCAACTGAAAGGCCGGGTTTTCCAGATGCTGGAACAACAGCTCCAGTAAGGCCCGCGATTCGGGCGGCGTCAGGCCGGCAATGTGCGAGGTGAAGGCGCGATTGACAAACAACGCCGGCCGCCCGGACACCGGATGGCGGCGCACCACCGGATGGCGGGTCGGCGGCGGCAGGCGCAGCAGGTTGTCGAGCAGGCCCGGTTGTTCCAGTTTGCTGGCGTAATCCAGCGCCGGAAACACGCTGTGGATCGCCTCCAGGCCATCGAGCAGCGAACGCAACGGCGCCGACAGCGCCTGATAAGCGGCCTCGGCATCGACCCACAAGGTATCGCCGCCGACCTCGGGAATGGTCTCGGCGTGCAGCACGCCGTATTTCAACGGCCGCTCGGCAAAGGTCACGTCGGCATGCCAGGTATCGTTCGCCCCCTTGCGCGTGTCGTCGTAGTTGAACACCACCAGTTCCTGAGCCTCGGCATGGGTCTGGAAGGTCGGATGCACGTGCAACTCGCCAAGCCGTGCGGCAAAGTCGCGCTGCTGCAAGGCCGTCCATTGTTGTTCGGGGAAGAACAGCACTTTATGGCGCACCAGCGCGGCTTCAAGCTGCGCCAGTTGCACGTCATCCAGAGCGTGCAGTTGGACACCCGCCACCTGAGCACCCAGCAGCGGGCCCAGGCGGGTGAGGTGGTCGAAATGATTGCTGTCGCTGGTTGCAGGCTGCACGTGTCGCCCTCACGAATCCGAAAACAGAGGGCAACGACTCTAGGCAGGCGATGGCCTGCACGACCAATGCATTGCAGGTATGGGCGCCATGCAGCGCCCGACTGCCGGCCGGTTTATTTTCCTGGCTCGGCCGGCCGCTCGGTAATCACCTGCGCCAGGCCATCGGTGCCGCGCCAGCGGCGCACCGACTTCTGGAAGAACTGGCTGTTGGGCACCTGCACCAGTGCACCGCCGTGTTCGGGCATTTCGATCAGGGTGGTGAACATCAGGTTGATGGCGGTGACCCGGCCCTTGACGCCGGGCTTGTCGAGGGTGTCGACCAGCTCGACGATGTCGCCGATACGAAACGGCCCGATGGTGTAGATCAGCACCGCGCACAGCAGGTTGGACAGCACGCTCCACATGGCGAAGAAGGCCACCGCTGCCACGGCGACAAAGCCCGACAGCGCGGTCCACAGCACCGTGGCCGAGACGCCGAGACGTCCCAGCACGATGACGCAGGCGCTGCCCATGATGAACCAGCGCAAGCCGCCACGGACCGGCATCAACAGCTCCGGCGGCAATGGGTAACGCTCACCCAGGCGGGTAATGAAACGCCCGACCACGCGCTGGGCCAGGTAACCCACCAGCAGAATCAACAGCACCTGCAAGCCCAGCAGGATCGGTTCGACCCAGTGAGTCGGCAGCGCAAAACCAAACACTTCCATCAACCTCTTGCCTCGTTTACGTTTTCAGAGGCGCCCTCAGGACAATGCCTCCAGCTCGGCCTGCATGGTTTCCAGCACTTCGAGTGCTTCCATCCAGCCCTCTTCCAGCTCGGCCTCACGCACTTTCAAACGGGCCTGTTCGGCCAGCAGTTCGCGCAGCTTGTCTTTGCTGGCGGCCTCGTAAATGGCGCTGTCGGCCAGGCCATGTTCGATTCTGGCCAGTTTTTCCTGCACATCGCCCAGCTCTTTTTCCAGCTTGTCGGCCTGGCGCTTGTGCGGCGCCAGTTGCTGACGCAATGCCGCGGCCTGCTGACGCTGAGCCTTTTTATCGGTCTTGTCGGCATTGACCGGCGTGTTGCTGGCCGGTGCATGGCGCAGACGATAATCGGCCAGCCAACGGGTGTAATCGTCCAGGTCGCCATCGAAGGTTTCGACCCGGCCATCGGCGACCAGCAGAAAGTCGTCAGTGGTGCTTTTGAGCAAGTGCCGATCGTGAGACACCACCAGCACCGCACCGCTGAACTCTTGCAAGGCCATGGTCAGCGCCAGGCGCATTTCCAGGTCCAGATGGTTGGTCGGTTCGTCGAGCAGCAACAGGTTGGGCTTTTCCCAGGCAATCAGGGCCAGCGCCAGGCGGGCCTTTTCGCCACCGGAAAAATTCAGCACCGGCTCGTCGAGCCGCGCACCACGGAAGTCGAAACCGCCGAGAAAATCGCGCAGGGTCTGTTCGCGCTCGGTGGGCGCCAGGCGTTGCAAGTGCAGCAGCGGCGTGGCCTTGGCGTCCAGCGAGTCGAGCTGGTGCTGGGCAAAATAGCCGACCGAGAGGTTTTCACCGCGTTGCAGGCGCCCGCTGATGGGCTCAAGTTCGCCGGCCAGGTTCTTGATCAGGGTCGACTTGCCCGCGCCGTTGGGGCCGAGCAGGCCGATGCGTGCACCGGGCACCAGTTGCAGCTTGACCTTCTCCAGGATGACCTTGTCGCCATAACCCAGACGCGCGTCAGACAAGTCCAGCAGTGGTCGCGACAGCTTGTCCGACTCACGGAAAACGAAGTTGAACGGCGAGTCGACGTGGGCTGCCGACAGCTCTTCCATGCGCTCCAGTGCCTTGATGCGGCTCTGTGCCTGGCGGGCTTTGGTGGCCTGGGCCTTGAAGCGCGCGATGTATTTTTCCATGTGCGCACGCTGCACTTGCTGCTTCTCGTAGGCCTGTTGCTGCTGGGCCAGACGTTCGGCACGGGCGCGTTCGAAGGCGCTGTAGCCGCCGCGATACAGGGTGATCTTGCGTTGCTCGACATGGGCGATGTGATCGACCACGGCATCGAGAAAATCACGGTCGTGGGAGATCAGCAGCAAAGTGCCCGGATAACCCTTGAGCCAGTCTTCGAGCCACAGGATGGCGTCGAGGTCCAGGTGGTTGGTCGGTTCGTCGAGCAGCAACAGGTCGGAGGGGCACATCAGCGCCTGCGCCAGGTTCAGGCGCATGCGCCAGCCCCCGGAGAAGCTGCCAACCGGGCGCTCCATCTGTTCATTGCTGAAGCCCAGCCCGGCCAGCAGCTTGCGCGCGCGGGCATCGGCGGTGTAGCCGTCGGCGCTGTCGAACTCGGCGTGCAAACGTGCTAAAGCCGTACCGTCGTGGGCCGCTTCGGCATCGATCAACTGGCGCTGGACATCGCGCAGCAGCAGGTCGCCGTCGAGCACATAGTCGACGGCCAGGCGCTCGAGGGTTTCGATTTCCTGGCGCATGTGCGCGATACGCCAGTCGGCAGGCAAGTGGCAATCGCCGGAATCGGGGCTCAGCTCGCCACGCAACAAAGCGAAGAGGCTGGATTTACCGGCGCCATTGGCACCGATCAGACCGGCTTTCTGGCCGGCGTGCAGGGTCAACTCGGCGTTTTCTAGCAGACGCTGAGGGCCACGCTGTAAGGTAAGGTCTTGAATTCGAATCATGATGGCGGCGGAGTTTACCAGCTTCGTCCCGGACGGGGTTGACCACTATGCCTGTTGATCTATGGAGTTTCACCCTCGATTTCTATGCACGACCCGGTGTCGAGCAGGCATGCCTGCGGCTTCAGGCCCAAGGGGCGGATGTCTGCGTGGTGCTGATGGGCGTGTGGCTGGGGTATCGCGGGGTGCGCTGCAGCACGGCAAGACTGGCGGCAATCGCCACGACTGCAAGCACTTGGCAAGCGCAGGTGGTCGAGCCTTTACGCGCCTTGCGCACACAATGGCGTCAGGCAGCCGCAAGCGATAGTGCGCTTGCTGCACTGCGCGCGCAGGTCAAGGCACTGGAGCTGAAGGCCGAGCAAACCTTGCTGGAACGGTTACAGGCAGTGGCCGGCGATTGGCCAGAAGAGCAGGCTTACGAAGTGCAGGCCTGGCTTGAAGGGCTGGCGGCAAATGCCGGTCGGCAGGACCGCGACGCACTGCAAATGCTGTGCGACGCGGCCCACATGACGCTCAAACAGGCTTAGGAAGCGCTGCCTGGAGTCACGTCGCTAGCGGCCGAAGGTGCAGCAGCCGGCGTGGTTGCCGGTGTGCTGGCAGGCTGAGCCGCGGGGGCTGGTGCTGCCGGGGCTGCGGCTTTGGCAGCAACTGGCGCTTTGGCAGGCTTGGCAGCAGCAGCTTTGGCTGGGGCCTTGGCGGCAGCCGGCTTGGCAGCGGCGGCTTTGACCGGCGCCTTTTCAGCAGCCGGCTTGGCGGCAGCGGTTTTGGCCGGGGCTTTGGTAGCAGCCGGCTTGGCAGCGGCTTTCACCGGGGCTTTTTCAGCGGCAGGCTTGGCTGCAGCAGTTTTGGCTGGGGCTTTGGCTGCAGCCGGCTTGGCAGCAGCGGCTTTGGCCGGCGCTTTTTCGGCAACAGGCTTGGCAGCGGCTGTTTTAGCTGGCGCTTTGGCGGCAGCCGGTTTTGCAGCCGCGGTTTTAGCCGGGGCTTTCTCGGCGACTGGCTTGGCGGCGGCAGCCTTGGCGGCAGGCTTGGCAGCGGCGGTTTTGGCAGGTGCCTTGGTCGCTACAGGCTTGGCAGCCGCTTTTTCGGCGGGGGCAGCAGCGGCTTTGGCAGCAGACTTGGCAACGACCTTGCTCGCGGCAGGCTTGGCGGCACGGGTAGTCAGCGCCTTGCCGACCGCTTCTTTAACGCGGCCTACGCCCTGGGCCAGTTTCAGGCTTTCCTGAACATCGCGCTTGAGTTGCTGAATGTAAGTGCGCGTTTCGGTCTGACGATCTTTGAGGGTATCAAGCAGCTCTTCGAGTTCGTCAACGACTGCCTTGCTCTTGGCTTGCGCCTTGGCTTTACCGGCAGTGGCTGCGTCTTGCACCTTGGTGCGCGATTTGTGCAGTTTTTCCTGAGCCTTGACCCGTTGTTTTTCCAGCTTGGCGAGCAGTTTCTCGGCATCAGCCAAAGCGGTGGAGCAGGCGTCTTCCAGATGGTCGAGCAAGCTGCCCGACAATTGTTGGAGCAGATGCAGTGGAGTGGTTACTGGCTTCTTGGTGGCCGACATGACTTACCTCCGGGGTGGCGAAATAGCGGCTCATACTAGACCTCTGCATGCAGCGCCGCTAGGGCTGTTGACCGTATTACAAGGCCGCTGTTGCATGGCGCACACAATGTTTGATGACACTGTGTGCATCGCCTGAAAAATTTCACCTGCGCGGTCATCTCCGCAAGCCTGCCGGTACTGGCATAATTGCTGCCTTCTCAGGCTGGAGAGCATCCATGTCGCGCTACCTGTTAACGTCGTTATTGCTTGTGCTGCCGCTGGCACAGGCTGCCGAACCCCCGGCTTCCAACGACGCTCATGATCTGGCTTACAGCCTTGGCGCAAGCCTGGGTGAACGCATGCGCCAGGAAGTGCCAGACCTGGAGTTGAACGCTCTGGTCGACGGTTTGAGACAGGCTTATCAAGGCAAGCCCCTGGCGCTCAAGCAGGCGCGTATCGACAAGATTCTGGCTGACCACGATGCAGCGATGGCGCAAGCCGAAGCCGCCGGCACCGACTCGCAGACCGAAGCTGCGCTCAGCGCAGAGCGGCGCTTCATGGACACCGAGAAAGCCAAGCCTGGGGTCAAGGTACTGGCCGATGGCATCCTGATGACCGAGCTGGTGCCCGGCAATGGCCCCAAACCCGATGCCAATGGCCGGGTCGAGGTCCGCTATGTGGGTCATCTGCCTGACGGCACGGTGTTCGACCAGAGCACTCAGCCGCAATGGTTTCGCCTGGACAGCGTGATCAGCGGCTGGACCACCGCGTTGCAGGACATGCCGACCGGCGCGAAGTGGCGTCTGGTGATTCCGTCGGCACAAGCTTACGGTGCCGAGGGCGCAGGTGACCTGATCGACCCGTTCACACCTTTGGTGTTCGAGATCGAACTGATCGCTGTATCGCAGTGATGCAGGACCGGCAAGCCGGTCCATGAAACCTCAGGCCTGAACGGCGGCCTGCTCTTTATGCGAGGTGTGCAACACCTCGATCAGGCAGTCTTCAAGTTCGAAGCGCTCGTGCAGCAATCCGCCCAGCGTCTTGAACTCGCTGGCGCAATCGGCTGAAGAATCGCCGTGGTCGCAGTGATCGTTGAAGGCCAGGGCCAGTTGCGTCAGGGCCTCGAGGCGCGGGATAAGCGTATCGGCCAGTTCCAGCCCGCGCTCGTCGTTGAAGGCCTTGGCCTCGTTGCTCAGTTGTTCGTAGACCTCGAAGTGCCCCGCCGACACGTAGTCGACCAGCAATTGGCAAAACGTCTGTTTGGCCTTGTGATCCCTCAGGGATTCGGGCGTTCCGCCCAGCACATCATAGGCCTGGATTAGTTCATGACGATTGTGAAGCCAACGATCGATCAGCAGATTGACCCCACCCCAGCGTTCCTGAGCATTCTGACAACTTTCCAGCATGATGATCTCTCTTCCCTTCAGGGGGCATGCAGTCCTGTACCGGCATCAAGTCGTACCCGATCTGTGTAAACCGAGCCTGAATGAGCGTCATGACAACAGACATAAATTGACGCGTGCGAGCCAGATTATGCCCGCAGGATAAGGCCATCAAGTTCAGAGGTCGAGAAAGTTCATACAAGCGTTTGATCGTCGGGCACTATTTTGCGCCGCATTTGCGCCAGCAGCGGGTACAGCGCCAGCAGGATCAAGCCGACAAAAGCCAGCAGGCTCCACTCCGGCAGGCTGATGCCAAACAATGACCAGTTGATCTCGGCGCAGCGGATCAGCTCGTCGTTCAGGCGCTCGCCCCAGGCAGACAACTGCAACGAGTCGAAGCCCTGTTCAAGGCGCGCGCTCATCAAACCCAGTTGTTCGGGTGTCGACGTTTGCAAACCTATATGTGCACCCGCAACCCCTGCGCCGAACAGCGCCATGATCAGTAACCCTGTCGCGTAGCGAGGCCAGCCACGCGCTGTCGGCCCATGCAGGGCAGCCACCAGGCAGGCCAGGCCACAGACGACCAGCAGGGCGCGCTGCCATTGGCACAACAGGCAAGGATTCAGGCCGTAGGTGTATTGCAGGTAGACCGCCGCGCCGACGGAGATTGCGCAGGCGATGAACGCCAGAAAGAACAGGAAGCGCGTGCGGGCCAGATGCATGGCAAATCCGTAACAAGAAACGAAGGTCGTTACGGTAGAGGAAAGCGCCCGGCCCTTTCAAGGCAACAAACTATCGGTGCGTAGACAGATAAGTACAGAAACAATCACAAACGATTGAGGGTTTATTACATTTTCGTGTAGGAATTATCCGAATAAAGACATTTTGCCGCAGGCCAACGCGGTGTTCACGCAAGCAAACGCTTGCGTGA
>NZ_BAAILM010000016.1:81288-130795 GCF_054589175.1 Pseudomonas sp. 3A(2025)
CAGTTGCGCCAGCAACCGGGCCAGTTCAGCGCAGGTTTCCGGGTTGGGTTGCAGACGCAGGCTGCTTTCAAGGTAATCGCGTGCCTTGCCCCACAAGCGACCTTGCAGACAGATACGGCCCAGTGTCAGCAACAGGCCTGGATCCTTTGGATGCTGCTTGAGCCAGCCTTCGGCCGCCTGCAATTGCTTGCCGTTGTCACTGCCGTGCACCAGCCCGTAGAGCCGCGCCAGATGGCTGTCGTAGTCGCGCTTGAGTGCGGTGCGCAGCACTTCCTCAGCCTGGACATGGGCATTGAGGCGGCGCAGTTGCTCAGCGTAGGCCAGGACCAGTGCGGGCTCCTGGCGCTGCGCCGACGTCAGGGCTTTCCAGGCCTTGTCCAGCGAAGCCAGGCCAGTCGTGGCCCCCTCTTCGGCTTCACGCCAGGCCGACAGGCTCAGGTTTTCACCCCAGGCGCGGCGCTCCAGTTCGGCCAGCTCGGCAGGCGGCAGAACCTTGTCTTTACGCAATTCCGGCATCAGGCGGATCAGTTGCGGCCAGTCGCCGCGCAACTGATAGAGGCGCTGCAACTGACGCAAGACCTGCGGGTTATGTGGATGGCGCTCCTGCATGGCCTGCAAGGTCACCAGTGCAGCATCGGTATCGCCGCGCTCTTGCTGCAATTGTGCGTGAGTCAGGGCAACCGCAAGCTCCGCATGCGGCTGACGCTGCAAGGCGCGCTCCAGCAGCGTATCGCTGTCTTCGTAACGACCCTGCTCGTTGGCAGCGCGTGCGGCACCAATGTAGTACAGCAGCGGCTGCGGATCGGCTTCGGCGGCGCGATGCAGATGACGCTGGGCGCTGGCCCAGCGGCCCTCGGCAAGGTCCATCTGGCCTTGCTCGATGGCCAGTTGCACACGGCGGTGGCGATGGCGGCGCGACCATGGGTTGACCAGCCCGCCCGAGGTGGTCAGCAAGCCGATCACCAGGCGTACGATCAGCAACACCAGCCAGATCGCCACCAGCAGGCCCAGAGCGGCCCACAGGCTCGATTCGAAGCGGAAGCCCTGGTACGAGATCAGCACATAGCCGGCGTGCTCGGCCATGCCCACACCAATCAGGGCCGCAACGGCAATGGCAATGAACAGCAGAACGTAGAAGCGCTTCATGGGCTGACGCCCCGCTGTGTGTGGGTGGACGACGTCTCGGCCGGCTGTGGCGCACTGTGGCGGCGCTCAAGATAGGCCTGCACTGCACCGAGGCTTTGTGCCAGATCAGGGGTCATGACCGACACCGGCTGGCTGGCCAGCGCATCGAGACGTTCGGCAATCACCTTGCTTTGCGGGTTGTCCTTGTTGAAGTTGGAGCCCAGCACGTTGCGCGCTTCTTCGATGGCCTTGGTGTAGATCTGCGGCTCGCCATTGAGTGCCGCCCACTGCGCCTGCTCCAGCGCCAGGGTCAGGGCCAGACGCACTTGTGCCAGGCTCTGGCCGGCAAGCACCGGACGGATGTCTTTTTCGGCATTGAAGTCAATGCGGATGTAGTGCGAGATCTGTTCCCACCAGCGCGACCAGTAGCCGTCTTCAGTCTTGTCCAGGGTCAGGCCGAGCAACGAGCCGCCCTTGTCTTCGTATTCGGGGGCCAGGGCATTGAGCTGCACGACCTGCTCGCGCAGGGCGGCCAGTTGCAGGAACAGGCCGGTACGGTCGGGTTGTTCGATGCTGTGCAGGGCCGCCAGGCTTTTGGCCAGTTGCTCGCGCGCGGCAAAGGCGCCCGGATCATCCTGCTCGCGCAGAATTTCATCGGCGCCCTGAACCAGCGCACGGGCGCTGTTGATGTCCTGCAGGGCCGACAGACGCAGGCTGGCCAGACGCAGCAAGTGCTCGGCTTCGGCCAGGCGCCAGTCCTTGCGGCTGGCACCCAGCACGCCTTCGAGGCGCTGGCTCAGACGCTGCTGGTCACCTTGCAGTTGCGCCACCAGCCGACGGCTGTCTTCGAGCTGATCGGCCGGCGGAAACTGTGCCAGGCGTGCGGCCAGTTGCTGGTCGTTGCGGGTCAGCGCCAGGGTCTGTTCGGCAATGTCCTGCACTTCATTGCGCTGTTGCAGATGGCCGGCCTGCAGCATGCGCAATTGCCACACGCCCCAGCCAGCCACGCCGACACCGGCAATGCCCAGCAACAAGGCGATGACCGCCAGGCCGCTGGTTCGGTTGCCCGGGCGCTCGGGGCGCTTGGGTTCGGGCGTTACGGTCGATGGTTTTACCACCGGCTCTTCGTCTTTGGGCAAGGCTGTTTCGCTCACGTATCCGTCCTTTGCAATTGGTGTCGCCGGCAGCGACACTTCGTCGATCAACAGGCGGGCGTTGCCCGCAAAGCCTCCAGCAAGGCCGTGGTGCTGGCCCCACGACAATCAACCACCCTGCGGGCGCCGGCGTCATGCGCCAACTGTGCGACCCGCGGGCTGGGTACGAACAACGGCAGCCCGGCCAATTGTGGCCAGTGCTCTCCCGCCATTCGCAGCAGATGCTCAAGACCCTGCCCACTGCTGACCACCAGCCCGTTCAAGCGTTCCCCCTCGACCCGCTGCAACAGTGCCTGCGGCGGGTAATCGGGCAAAAAACGGCGGTAAAGCGGCAGGTACTCGACCCTCACGCCTTGCTCGCGCAAGCGCTCGGCCATCCACTCACGACCTTCGTCACCGCGCATGATTAACACACGGCTTCCTGGTATGGCGATGGCATTTTGCAGGTGCGGCAGGTCGAGCAATGCTTCGCTGTCATCGCCCAGCTGCGGCCAGCTGACATCCTGCAGGCCATAATCGAGCAGTACCTGGCCGGTCCCGGCACCCACGCAGAACCACGGCTGCAGCGGCGGTTGCGGCCAGATTTCATCGAGCAATTCCAGACCCCGCCGGGCAGCAGGCTTGCTGACCACGATCACTGCCTGAAACTGCATCAGCTCAAAGATCATCGAGCGTTGCGCATCGTTCAATGGCAACGGCTCAATGGCCAGCAACGGCAGGCTGCTGGTGAACATACCGGCCTGGGCCAGCACCTGCGCCACGGCCGCCGATTCCTCGGCAGGGCGCGTCAGCAACAGGCGCCAGGCACTCATTGGTCAGCCGCCTCGCCGTAGATTGCCTGCAAAATCCGCCCGGCGCCCTGGCCCAGCAAGTCCTCGGCCACTTGCACGCCCAGCGCCTGGGCTGCATCGCGTGGCGCTCGGGCCTCGGCGCGCAGCAACAGGCCACCGTCCGGCTCGCCGACCAGGCCGCGCAACCACAACTGTTCGTCTTCAAGCACCGCGTAGCAGGCGATTGGTACCTGGCAGCCGCCGTTCAAATGACGGTTGAGTGCGCGCTCGGCCGAGACCCGGACCGCCGTGTCGGCGTGGTGCAAGGGCGCCAGCAAGGCGTGAATATCGGCATCCAGCGTGCGGCACTCGATGCCGACTGCGCCCTGGCCACCGGCCGGCAGGCTGTTTTCGATCGACAGACTGGCGGTGATGCGCGCCTCGAAGCCCAGGCGGATCAACCCGGCGGCGGCAAGAATGATCGCGTCGTACTCGCCGGCATCGAGCTTGGCCAGGCGGGTGTTGACATTGCCACGCAGAAAACGGATTTGCAGGTCGGGTCGCAGCGCCAGCAATTGCGCCTGACGCCGCAGGCTGGAAGTGCCGACGATACTACCGGCCGGCAGTTCATCAAGGTTGGCAAAACGGTTGGAAACGAAGGCGTCGCGCGGGTCTTCGCGCTCACAGATGCAGAACAGACCCAGCCCTTCGGGAAAGTCCATCGGCACATCTTTCATGGAGTGCACGGCGATATCGGCTTCATTTTCCAGCAGCGCGGTTTCCAGCTCCTTGACGAACAGTCCCTTGCCGCCGATTTTCGACAGCGGCGAGTCGAGCAGTTTGTCGCCCTTGCTGACCATGGGCACCAGGGTCACGAGCAGACCGGGATGGGCGTGTTCAAGCCGGCTTTTGACGTATTCGGCCTGCCAGAGGGCCAGCGCGCTCTTGCGGGTCGCAATGCGGATTTCGCGAGTGGACATGGATCAATCCGTACAGGGTAAAGACCGCCGATGATAACAGCTCGGCTGCGGGCGCTTCAGTGCCGCCTGCAAAGTCCGGCCCTGGACATCGATGATAATCGCCGGGACAGCGATCATGCTGCGCTGAAAGCAACGCCCGGTTGCTCATTAGCGTCAGGCAGGCCAAACGGACGTCAGGTCGTTCGCCATGCCTGATTCATGACACGCGCTAGAACTGCTGCATCATCTTGCGGACCCCCGCCACATGACGGCGGCTGACCACCAGCGCATCGCCATTGAGGCCCCTGAGGTACAACTGGAAATGCCCCAGCGGCGTGCGTTGCAATCGCTCGATCCGCTCGCGTGCCACCAGTGCATTGCGGTGGATGCGCACGAAGCGGTCGCCGAATTCATCTTCCAGCGCCTTGAGCGGTTCATCGAGCAAGACTTCACCGCCCTCGTGACGCAAGGTCACGTACTTGTGGTCGGCGATGAAAAAAATCACCTGATCCAGCGGGATCAGCTCGATGCCTTTGCGGGTCCGCGCACTGATGTGCGTACGCGGGCCGTTACCGCTTTCAGCGGCCGGACGGGTCATGGCGGCCAACTGCACGCGATTGGGTCGCTCGGCCTTTTTCAACGCCTCGGACAGATGCTCGGGGCGTACCGGCTTGACCAGATAACCCACCGCGCTGACCTGAAAGGCTTCCAGGGCAAATTCATCGTGCGCGGTGCAGAACACAACGGCGGGCGGGGCTTCGCGCTCGCACAGTCTGGCAGCGACTTGCAGGCCGTCGAGGCCCGGCATACGGATGTCGAGCAGGACGATATCCGGCTTGTGGCTTTCAATCAGCGCCAGGGCTTCTTCGCCGTTGGCGGCGCTGGGTTCCAATACCCGGTAGCCCTCGATTTCACCGACCAGGCGGCTCAATCGTTCCCGGGCCAGGGGTTCGTCATCAACGATCAGGACATTCATATTGCTTTGGCTTCCTGCGTGAGTCTCGCACAAGGATAGCGTAGACAGGTGTAGTGACGACCGTCACGGCGCTCCACGCTCAGACTGGCATGCGGACCAAAAAGTGCCGTAATGCGCGCACCGATGTTCAACAGAGCCTGCTGGGTGCCGCTGGACGTCTGCCGCGGGGCAACTTCGTCATAAGGATTGCTGACACACAATATGAACTCTCCCCCTTCGTAATCTGCCTCGACCCGTACGACCCCGCCTTCAACGCGCGGAGCGATGCCATAGGTCAAAGCGTTTTCAAGCAGTGGTTGCAAGGTTAGCTGGGGAATCGGCAAGTCATCGATAATCGTGCTGACCACCCATTCCAACTGTAGACGCTCGCCGAGCCGATATTGTTCGATCGATAAATATCGCTTGGCCAACGCCAGCTCTTCACGCCAGGCCACCAACGTACCGGGCCGGGCCAGGCTGGCCCGGAACAGATCGGACAGGTCCAGCACCGCCTGCTCGGCCTTGACCGGGTCGCTGGCGACCAGACTGGCAATACTGTTAAGCGTGTTGAACAGGAAATGCGGCCGGATACGCGCCTGAAGCGCTTCGATCCGGGCGCGCAACTCGGCCTGCTGTTGCTTGCGCCACTGACTCTGCAGATAAAAGTAGCGCAACATCAGTGCCGACATGATCAAAGCAATCACTGAATAGCGAATATAGCGTTCGACCATCCCCTCTACAGAAATCCTGCTCGATAACTGGCAGACGTCCGTGACGGCGGTGCACAGCAGCGTCAGGCCCACCACCATCAGGCAGCCCAGCAAACCGGCGAGTGCCGGCGGCAGACGCGCCAGCCAGGGCCGCAAACCGCACAGCAGGGCCGCCGAGAGCAGCACGATCCACTGCACGAACATCGACATCAAGGCCAGGCGCACCCATGGAAAGGTCTCGTGCATGGGCTCGACCAGTACCAGCGCCAGTACCAGCAGCTCGGCGAGCACCACCAGCACCAGCAACGCCTGGGGCAGGCACAGTTCGGGCAGGAAGAAATCCTGTTCGACGGCAGATTTTTCGGTTTTGGTGATCATGGCTTTTTAACAAGAGTCCTCTCGTGCAGGCCTCAGTCTCGGCCTGGCGCGTGACCGCGACAAGCCGTGCGAGGATAAAAAAACCTCACCCTGCTATGATCGTCGCTCCTTATGCCCGAACTTCCTTTCACGTAGAGCAACGAGCGAAATCATGAGCACCGACAAGACCAACCAGTCCTGGGGCGGCCGTTTCAGTGAGCCCGTCGACGCCTTCGTCGCGCGCTTCACTGCCTCCGTCAACTTCGACCAGCGCCTGTACCGCCATGACATCATGGGCTCCATCGCCCATGCGACCATGCTGGCCAAGGTCGGCGTACTGACCGATGCCGAACGCGACACCATCATCGACGGCCTGAAAACCATTCAGGGCGAAATCGAAGCGGGTCAGTTCGAGTGGCGCATCGACCTTGAAGACGTGCACATGAACATCGAAGCTCGCCTGACCGATCGCATCGGCATCACCGGCAAGAAACTGCACACCGGGCGCAGCCGCAACGATCAGGTCGCCACCGACATCCGTCTGTGGCTGCGTGACGAAATCGACGTGATCCTCGGCGAAATCACCCGCTTGCAGCAAGGTTTGCTGGAGCAGGCCGAGCGCGAGTCCGAAACCATCATGCCCGGTTTCACCCACTTGCAAACCGCCCAGCCGGTCACGTTCGGCCATCACCTGCTGGCCTGGTTCGAAATGCTCAGCCGCGATCACGAGCGTCTGGTCGACTGCCGCAAGCGTGCCAACCGCATGCCGCTGGGCAGCGCCGCGCTGGCGGGCACCACCTACCCGATCGACCGTGAGCTGACCTGCCAGCTGCTGGGTTTCGAAGCCGTGGGCGGCAACTCGCTGGACGGCGTGTCGGATCGCGACTTCGCCATCGAGTTCTGCGCAGCGGCCTCGATTGCCATGATGCACCTGTCGCGCTTTTCCGAAGAGCTGGTGCTGTGGACCAGCGCCCAATTCCAGTTCATCGACCTGCCCGACCGTTTCTGCACCGGCAGTTCGATCATGCCGCAAAAGAAAAACCCCGATGTGCCAGAACTGGTACGTGGCAAGAGTGGCCGTGTATTCGGCGCCCTGACCGGCCTGCTGACCCTGATGAAGGGCCAGCCGCTGGCCTACAACAAGGACAACCAGGAAGACAAGGAGCCGCTGTTCGACGCCGCCGACACCCTGCGCGACTCGTTGCGTGCCTTTGCCGACATGATTCCGGCGATCAAGCCTCGCCACGCGATCATGCGCGAAGCGGCGCTGCGCGGCTTCTCTACCGCCACTGACCTTGCCGACTACCTGGTACGTCGTGGCCTGCCGTTCCGTGACTGCCACGAGATCGTTGGCCATGCGGTGAAATACGGCGTCGAAAGCGGCAAGGACCTGGCCGAAATGAGCCTTGAAGAACTGCGCCGTTTCAGCGACCAGATCGAGCAGGACGTGTTTGCCGTGCTGACCCTGGAAGGCTCGGTCAACGCCCGTAACCACATCGGCGGCACTGCGCCTGCACAGGTCCGTGCCGCAGTGGTCCGTGGCCAGCAATTGCTCGCCAGCCGCTGATCTAGCTTGCCTGGCGTGCGACAGCCTGTACGCGCGCCAGGAACCTCGGCCAGTCCGCCTCTCTGGCCGCCGCCACCTGCTGGACGTTGGGACTCTGCGCCAGACGCTCCAGCAAGGCCCGCGCTTGCGGCACCTGCTCCAGTAAATCCATACCAAACAGTTGCTCGCCCACGCGCTGGGCAAGGTCGATGCTGTAAAGAAAATAAATGTCCGCAACCGTGAACTGCGCACCCGCGACATAAGGCGCAAAACGACCGCGCTGGGCAAGGGCTGCAAAGCCCTTGATCAGGTCACGGCGTGCCTTGGCCTTGAGATCGGCAGGCGTCGGGCGGCCGCCGAAGATGACTTCGACGTAACACAGGCGTGCCGGCAACTCGATGTACAGCTCGATTTCCTTGGCAATCGTCCACACCTGAGCTCGGCCAAACGGATCGGCAGGCACCAGCGGCTGGTTAGCCGAGGTGTCTTCGATGTAACGCAGGATGACGTCGGTCTCACTGATGAAACCCTCGGGCGTTTCGAGCACAGGCACCTTGCCGCGCGCACTGATGGCCATTGCCTGCGGATTCTGACAGCCGTACAGCGGCACAATCTCAAACGGCAGTTGTTTCTCAAGCAACGCCAGCTGGACCATGTTGAAATAATTGCTTGCGGCAAACCCGTATAATTTCAGCACTGATTTATCTCCTTGAATGTGATACGTAATGAGTCAGGAGTCGCAACTCTAATCATTTATTCAAGAAAATCAGTTACCTATAACGCATATTGGGCATTTAAGGAGCCATCCTACATTGCTCGTCGATTGCGCCTACAGGATGCCGTTAAACTGCAGTTCTTAGTTACGAGGAAGCAACCATGACAGAAGTACTTGATGACAACGACGAAGAGTTCGCCGCCTCGACCTTGATACAGGCCATCGAAAACCAGCTTGAGAGCGACAACCCGCCCGCTGCCAAGGCCGTCTATAACAAGTTGACGCTGGTGGGTTACGAGCGCGATGACATTCTTGAATTGATGGCCCACGTGCTGGCCATCGAGATCGACGCCATGCTCGCTGCTGATCGGCCGTTCGATGGCCAGTGGTACGAAACGGCGCTGCGCGCGCTGCCGGAACTGCCGCCAGAAAATTGAGCGCAATAGCCAGCACAGGCACAGCAATCCGGTCTACACTCGGGATGCCCCGCTGCCGCGACTTTACAAGGGGCCGCGCCCGGACGGGCATCCACTACTAATAAAAGTCTGGAGCACCTATGTCTTACACCCCTGAGCTGGTTGCCGAACTGGAAATCCTTGCCCTGTTCAACCTGGACAACACCCTTGAAGGCCTGAAAGTGCACCATGTGGCAGCGCCTGCCGCCATCGCTGCGGCCCAGCGTCTGCATGACAAGGGCCTTACCACGCAAGTCGACGGTGGCTATCTGACCAGCCTGGGTCTGGAAGCCGCACGCCATGCCCAATCGTTGCTGACCGTCCTGCAAACGGTTCGTCAGGCGGCCTGATACCCCCTTCAGACATTCATGCCGCTTGAGGCCGGACAATAAAAAACTTGTCCGGCCCCTTCACGTGCCAGCACACAAACTGATACAAAGCCGATACACATTTTGATGCCAATTATTTGGGGCGACCGTTACTACGCCTCGTGCTTGCACTCCAGGTAAGCGTTGCGATGACACCCCCCTTTGAAATCCGTCCCGATCTGGACGAAGGCATTGACCGCAAGGTTCTTGGCCAACTACGCGAACGCTTTTTAAAGCTTAACGATGGACGACTGGCCCGCGCCCGTGAAGGCCTGTCGCCGCGCCAGCAAAGCGTCCTGGCCCTGTTGCCGCTGCTGTTTCACGTCAATCATCCGTTGTTGCCAGGTTACGTGTCTGGCAGTACCCCGGCGGGGGTTTCCAATTACGAGCCGGGGCCTCAGGTGCTGGCCGAAGCACAGCGCCTGACCCGCTCGTTCTCGCACAAGGTGCGCCGCGGCCCTGTGCCGCAGCCAATTCACGGTCTGTTTCTGATGGGCAGCCTGGGCACCCTCGCCCAGGCCGATCAGAGCGACATGGATGTCTGGGTCTGTCACGACAGCGAGCTTTCGCCCGACGCCATCGCCGAGCTGCGCAAAAAATGCCAGGCACTCGAAGCCTGGGCAGACACACAGGGCGCCGAAGCGCATTTCTTTCTGATCGACCCACAGCGCTTTCGGGTCGGCGATCGCGACACGCAACTGAGCTCCGACGATTGCGGCACCGCCCAGCACTACCTGCTGCTCGACGAGTTCTATCGCACAGCCCTGTGGCTGGCAGGGCGCACACCTTTGTGGTGGCTGGTGCCGGCCTACGAAGAGCCGCGTTATGAGGCGTACACCCACACGCTGCTGTCCAAGCGTTTCATCCGCGCCGATGAAGTGCTCGATCTGGGCAACATGGCGCACATTCCGCCCGGCGAATTCGTCGGTGCAGGACTCTGGCAGTTGTACAAGGGCATTGATTCGCCCTACAAATCGGCACTCAAGCTGTTGCTGATCGAGGTCTATGCCAGCGAGCACCCCAAGGTCCAGTGCCTGAGCCTGCGCTACAAGCAGGCCGTGTTCACTCATCATCAGCCGGACCTGGACGAACTGGACCCGTACATGGTCGTTTACCGCCGCATCGAAGAACACCTGCTGGCGCGCAACGAGCCCGAACGCCTGGAGCTGGTACGCCGCAGCCTGTATCTGAAGGTCAACAAGAAGTTGACAGGACGCCAGCGCAGCACGGGCTGGCAGCGCCAGTTGATGGAGCGGCTGACCGCAGAATGGGGTTGGGACGAGCGTCAGTTGACCCTGCTCGACAGCCGCAACCAGTGGAAAGTCCGCCAGGTCAGCCACGAACGCCGTGCACTGGTCAACGAGCTCAACTACAGCTATCGCTTTCTGACCCAACTGGGGCGCACGCAAAAAACCACCAACTCGATCAATGCCCGCGACATGAGCATTCTCGGCCGTCGCTTGTATGCAGCCTTCGAGCGCAAGGCTGGCAAGGTCGAATTCATCAACCCCGGTATTGCTCCGGATCTGGGCGAAGACACCCTGACCCTGGTGCAATCGCCCAACAAGCGCGAGCCGGGTACGCATCAGTGGAGCCTGTACAACGGCAGCCTCAAGGCGCATGAATGGCCAGCGCTGACCCCTCTCAAGCGCAGCCGCGAACTGCTGGAGCTACTGGCCTGGTGTCACCGTAACCAGGTCATCGACAGCAGCACGCGCCTGGCCTTGCACCCCGGCACCAGTGATTTGAGCGAGATTGAACTGTTCAACCTGACCGGTGCCTTGCAACAGAGCTTTGCCCTGCCGCTCCCGGCGGTCAGCGACGAACAACTGCTCATGCCCAGCGAGCCTCGAGAGATTCTGCTGCTGGTCAACGTCGGCCTGGATCCGCTGCGTCATCACCGCGACCTGAACATCCTGATGACCACCGAACGCACCGACTCGCTCAGCTATGGCGGCGCGCGGGAAAACCTGATCCTGACCCTGGACCAGATCACCCTCAATAGCTGGAACGAAACCCTGGTCAGCCGCTATGAAGGGCCGCACGCCCTGCTCGATTGCCTGGTCGAACTGCTCGGCAGCCTGCCCGAGGGCGCGACCCAGCCGCGTATCAAGGTCAGTTGCTTCTGCCACAACCGCGCCCAGGCCATTGCCCAGCGTGTCGAGGACATCGTCGACACCGCGCGGTTGCTGCTGGCCCGGCGTCTGCATCATCGCTATCTGTTGCAGATCAAAAAGCAGTTCCACGTGCTGGAACTGCTCACCGGCCAGATCACCCCCGTCGTGATCAACAGTCTTGCCGGCCTGCTCAGTTATCTGGGCGAACCATTGCCTTGCTACAGCCCGCTGTACCTGGACCCGCAGGCGCTGGACGACCACGACTTGCCATTGATCCTGGCGCACGGCCAGCCCGAATGCATTCAGGTGTTCTACCGGGTCAATGAGGGGGCCGCCGACCTGTATGTGCTCGACGAACACAATGCCCTGTGGCACCAGAACCTGCCCTGGCACGATGAACCGAGCCTGCTGCAGCCCTTGCAGCGGTTTTTCCATTCGATGATCTATCGGCGCGGCGCGTCATTGCCGCTGGATAATCCGCAAGAGCCGGTAGCGCTGGAAGTGTTGTATTACCAGGTGCTGCCATCGGGTAACACTCGCGCACGCTCTATCGAGGCGCGACAAACACCTGCGGCGACGGAGCGGTCTTTTTACGATGTGCAGGCGATCTTCGAGGAAACCGTACCAGGGCAGGTGCATGTCACACTGTACTGTGACAACCGCGAATTTTCAGAGCTGGAATACGGCGAGCATCTGTACACGGTGGTCGCCCGGCAGATCCTCGCCCGACGCAACGAAGCCGAGCGCTATCGCTGCTATATCACCGATCTTGACCTGTCAGGCCTGAACAACGACGGGCACGGGCAGAGCATTCTCTACCTGCACCACAAGACCCGCCTGGAAAAGCACCTTAACGAGGCGATGCTCGAAGCCTTGTAGCGCGGTTTATACGGCATCACGCCTGCGCTGCTCGGCCGCGCTGCAGATCTGCCGACGGCGTTCGTCGTCGGCAGAGCGCCATTCGCGGATGTCTTCGACGTGACGAAAACAACCCATGCAGACCTTCTCGTCATCCAGCCGGCACAGGCTGACGCAGGGTGAACGTACGGCCGAACTGACGTTGCTGTACAGCGGCTTGGGCGGGCGTGGGGCAGAGGTTGCAGTCACGAATCAGATCTCGTCGAAGTCCAGCTCTACGCCAGCCTGTTCAATAGTGATGCGCTTGAGCATTTCGCTGAGCAGCTCTTCGCTGGTGTCGCAGACCCAACGGCTTTCCTGCTCGTCGTAGTCGAAGTGAAAACCACCCGATTTGGCGGCCAGCCACAGTTGCAGCAGTGGCTCCTGGCGGCTGAAAATGATCTGCGAGCCGTTCTCGAATTTCACGGTCAGCACACCGGCCGAATTTTCCAGATCGAGGTCCAGGCCGCTCTCGTCAAAAATGTCTTCCAGATTCTCCTGAGTTGCATCGACCAGGTCGTGAAAGCGGGCTGCGGTCAAACTCATTGTCATGAACCTCGGAAAAATGGACGAATATCACCTGTCGCGCACGATACGGGCGCAGCCGGGCAAATGCAAAGGCGGATCTAAAGCGTCAAAAATCGGCAATCGGTCGATTACAGGTCGACAATCGCGTCAAAGCCCCGCCAGACGGAAAGGTCACTGCATAGGCAAGCCGCCGGGTGGCCGGTATACTCGGCCGCAATCAAAGCTTATACAAAGGATTTCGCCATGAAGCGCCTGATCTCTTCGCTTGCTGCGCTCCTCGCGGTCGCCTGCCTCGTCACCGCCTGTGGGCAAAAAGGCCCGCTGTACCTGCCTGACGACAGCAAGTCTGCCGACGAACAAACCGCCTCGCATTCGCACAAGCATTCTTAAGGGTACGTCATGGACGCTTTCAACTACCGCGACGGTGAGCTGTTCGCGGAAGGCGTGGCCTTGTCTGCCATTGCCGCACGTTTCGGCACGCCCACCTATGTTTACTCGCGCTCCCACATCGAGGCGCAGTATCGCGCTTACGCCGATGCCCTGAGCGGCATGCCGCACCTGGTGTGCTTTGCCGTCAAGGCCAACTCCAACCTGGGCGTGCTTAACGTCCTGGCACGTCTGGGCGCAGGTTTCGACATCGTTTCGCGCGGTGAACTGGAGCGCGTTCTGGCCGCAGGCGGTCAGGCCGATCGCATCGTCTTCTCTGGCGTCGGCAAGACCCGTGAAGACATGCGCCGTGCCCTCGAAGTGGGCGTGCACTGCTTCAACGTCGAGTCCACCGACGAGCTGGAGCGCCTGCAAGTGGTGGCCGCCGAGCTGGGCGTGCGCGCACCGGTGTCGCTGCGCGTCAACCCGGATGTCGATGCCGGCACCCACCCGTACATCTCCACGGGCCTCAAGGAAAACAAGTTCGGTATCGCTATCAGCGACGCCGAAGACGTCTATGTGCGGGCTTCGCAACTGCCGAATCTGGAAGTGGTCGGTGTCGATTGCCATATCGGCTCGCAACTGACCACGCTGGAACCGTTCATCGATGCGCTGGACCGCCTGCTGGACCTGGTCGACCGTCTTGGCGATTGCGGCATTCACCTGCGCCACATCGATCTGGGCGGCGGTCTGGGCGTGCGTTATCGCGATGAAGAGCCGCCGCTGGCCGGCGACTACATCAAAGCCGTGCGCGAGCGTCTTGAGGGCCGCGACCTGGGCCTGGTGTTCGAACCGGGTCGTTTCATCGTCGCCAATGCCGGCGTGCTGCTGACTCAGGTCGAGTACCTCAAGCACACTGAGCACAAGGATTTCGCCATCGTCGATGCGGCCATGAACGACCTGATCCGCCCGGCGCTGTATCAGGCCTGGATGGACGTAACGGCGGTTCGCCCGCGTGACGCTGCCGCGCGCACCTACGACATCGTCGGGCCGATCTGCGAAACCGGCGACTTCCTGGCCAAGAACCGCGAGCTGGCGCTGGCCGAAGGCGACTTGCTGGCCGTTCACTCGGCCGGTGCCTATGGTTTCGTCATGAGTTCGAACTACAACACCCGTGGTCGCGCCGCTGAAGTACTGGTCGATGGCAGCGACGTTTTCGAAGTGCGTCGTCGGGAAACCCTGAGCGAGCTGTTTGCCGGCGAAAGCCTGCTGCCGGAGTGATCCCATGCTGCTGCGTTTTACCAAGATGCACGGGCTGGGCAATGACTTCATGGTCCTGGACCTGGTCAGCCAGCACGCGCACATCTTGCCCAAGCACGCCAAACAGTGGGGTGACCGGCACACCGGCATCGGTTTCGACCAACTGCTGATCGTCGAGGCACCGAGCAATCCGGACGTGGACTTCCGTTACCGGATCTTCAATTCCGACGGTTCCGAAGTCGAGCAATGCGGCAATGGTGCACGTTGTTTCGCCCGTTTCGTGCTCGACAAGCGCCTGACCACCAAGCGCCTGATCCGCGTCGAGACCAAGAGCGGCATCATCGAGCTGGATGTGCGCAACGACGGACAGATCTGCGTCGACATGGGAGCACCGCGCCTGGTGCCGGAGCAGATCCCGTTTCAAGCCGCGCAACAGGCCGTCAGCTACGACCTGGAGGTGGACGGCCAGACCGTGCAGCTGGCCGCCGTGTCGATGGGCAACCCGCATGCGGTGTTGCGCGTCGAGGACATCAACGGCGCGCCGGTACACGATCTGGGGCCACAAATCGAACACCACCCGCGCTTTCCGGCACGGGTCAACGTGGGCTTTTTGCACGTCGTGGATCGCCAGCGCGCGCAACTGCGCGTATGGGAACGCGGTGCCGGCGAAACCCAGGCCTGCGGCACCGGCGCCTGTGCGGCGGCCGTTGCGGCCATCAGCCAGGGCTGGATGGACTCGCCGGTATTGATCGACCTGCCGGGCGGGCGCCTGTCCATCGAATGGGCAGGCCCCGGCCAGCCGGTGTTGATGACAGGGCCTGCGGTGCGGGTCTACGAGGGTCAGGTTCGTCTATGAGTGAGCAAATGCGATGACCGATCAGCCTCCTGCTTCAACCTCATCCAGCGAAGCAGAGGCGGTCATCGCCTATCTGCTGCGCCATCCGGAATTTTTTGCCGAGCATGACGAACTGTTGACGTCGATGCGCATTCCTCACCAGCGCGGCGACAGCGTTTCGTTGGTCGAGCGCCAGCTCAAACTGCTGCGCGAGCGCAATATCGAGATGCGCCACCGCCTGTCGCAACTGATGGATGTGGCCCGCGACAATGATCGTCTGTTCGAAAAAACCCGACGCCTGAACCTGGCCCTGATGGACGCCGGCAGCCTCGACGAGCTGGTGATTGCCGTCGAGGACAGCCTGCGCCATGATTTTCAGGTGCCGTTTGTCAGCCTGATCCTGTTTGGCGACAACACCATGCCGGTAGGCCGCTGGGCCAGCAGCAGCGAGGCGCAAAACGCTATCGGCGGCCTGATGGGCGAAAAGGCCGTGTGCGGTGCGCTGCGTGAGCACGAGCTGACATTCCTGTTTGGCGCCGAGCAGAGTAAACAGGTTGGCTCTACGGCACTGGTGACCCTCAACCATCAAGGCCTGCTCGGCGTTCTGGCAATCGGCAGCCGCGACCCGCAACACTACAAGAGCTCGGTCGGTACGCTGTTTCTGAGCTATATCGCCGATGTGCTCAGCCGTCTGTTGCCGCGCCTGACCCACTCGCTGCGCTCGGTACGCTGAGCATGGAGCGACAACTGGAGGCCTACTGCACGCATTTGCACAGTGAGCGCCAGGTGTCGCCGCATACCCTGCTGGCCTATCGGCGCGACCTGAACAAGGTTCTGGCGTTCTGCCAGAAGCAGTCCCTGGCCCGTTGGGCAGACCTCGATATCCAGCAATTGCGCAGCTTCGTTGCCCGTCAGCACCTGCACGGCCAGTCTTCGCGCAGCCTGGCACGGTTGCTGTCGGCGGTGCGCGGCCTGTACCAGTACCTCAATCGCGAAGGCCTGTGCCAGCACGACCCGGCCAACGGCCTGTCGCCGCCCAAAGGCGAGCGGCGCCTGCCCAAGACCCTGGACACCGACCGTACCGCGCAACTGTTCGAGGGCGCCGTAGAAGACGACTTTCTGGCCCGCCGCGACCAGGCCATCATGGAGCTGTTCTACTCCTCGGGGCTGCGCTTGTCGGAACTGACCAGCCTGGACATCGATCAACTGGACCTCAACGACGGGCTGGTGCAAGTACTGGGCAAGGGCAGCAAGACCCGTGTCCTGCCGGTAGGCAGCAAGGCCCGCGAGGCCTTGCAGGAATGGCTCAGGCTGCGCGGGCAGGCCAACCCGCACGACAACGCAGTGTTTGTCGGCATGCAGGGCCGCCGCCTTGGCCCGCGGGCCATTCAGGTGCGCCTGAAGGCCGCTGGCGAGCGTGAGCTGGGCCAGAACCTGCACCCGCACATGCTGCGCCACTCATTCGCCAGCCACCTGCTGGAATCGTCTCAGGACCTGCGTGCCGTACAAGAACTGCTTGGCCACGCCGACATCAGCACCACGCAGATCTACACTCATCTGGATTTCCAGCATTTGGCCAGCGTCTACGACAGCGCTCACCCCCGGGCCAAGCGTAAAAGCCGCGAACATGATTAAAGAGGCAGCGCTCCATGATTAAGCTGATCACCTTCGACCTCGACGACACCCTGTGGGACAACGCACCGGCCATCATGGGCGCCGAGACCCTGCTGCGCGACTGGTTGAGCGAACACGCTCCGCGCCTGGGACCGGTGCCGGTCGAGCACCTGTGGGCGATCCGCACCCGACTGATCAGCGAAGAGCCAGGCCTCAAGCACCGCATCAGCTCTCTGCGCCGCCGCGTGCTGTTCCACGCTCTGGAAGATGCAGGTTACGACCCCGATGAAGCCCAGGACCTGGCCGACCGCAGCTTCGAGGCCTTCCTGCAGGGGCGTCATCAGGTGCAGGTGTTTCCGGAGGTCCTGCCGACTCTGGAAATCCTCGCCAAGACCTACACGCTGGGGGTGATCACTAACGGCAATGCCGATGTGCGCCGCCTGGGCCTGGCCGACTACTTCAACTTTGCCCTGTGCGCCGAAGACCTGGGGATAGGCAAGCCCGACCCCACGCCCTTTCTCGAAGCCCTGAGCCGCGCCCGTTGCGAGCCTGCGCATGCGGTGCACATCGGCGATCACCCTGAAGATGACATTGCCGGCGCCCAGCGCGCCGGCTTGCGGGCCATCTGGTACAACCCGCAAGGCAAGGTCTGGGACGCCGACAACCGCCCTGACGCCGAAATCCATAACCTGTCGCAGTTGCCCGAGGTACTGGCCCGCTGGGGCTGACCCGGCAACTGGCCCCAGGCCGGATCGCAGACAGGAAAAAGCCCGCGACAGCGGGCTTTTTCCTACACGTTCGTGCAACCGTCAGATAGGACGGCTGCCGTACTTGTTATCCGGCTTCTTGGGCGGATCGGCGACCACGTTGGCCTCCACTTCCTGTACCCGGCCGCCACGAGAGAGGAACTCTTCCATGGCGCGAGCCAGCGCATCGCGATCCTTTTGCTTGGCCTCGATACTGGGCAACTCATCAACCGAAACGGCGGCCTTGGATTTACCCTTGGCAGGCGTTGCCGCCACTTCACCGTCATCGGAATCGGGGGCGTCGTCTTCCGGAGCTGCACTGAGCTCCTCGCCCTCTTCTTCGCCTTCCAGATCGTCTACCAGATCATCGTTATCGTTGTCGTCGTCGCTCATGTTCAACCTCATGACTTGCGAAAGCAGAATTAGTTATAGCTCAGCAGCTGTGAAAATCGAGCCACTTTAAAGACACAGCACCCGCTGAAATCAGCGGTTAATCCCAGTCACCCTGAAGAGTGGCCAGAAGACGGCGAGCACCCCCATGATCCCGATGCTCGCCGAGGTAGACACCTTGCCATGTACCCAGCGCCAGACGGCCGGCCGAGACCGGCAAAACCACCTGGCAGCCCAGCAGACTGGCCTTGAAGTGCGCCGGCAAGTCATCGGGGCCTTCGTCGTTGTGTTCATGGCCGGCCACGCCCTGAGGCACCAGCCGGTTGAAAAAACGCTCGAAATCACGACGTACCGCCGGGTCGGCATTCTCGTTGACCGTCAACGAGGCCGAGGTGTGTTGCAGCCACAGGTGCAGCAAGCCGACACGACAACCGGACAGCCCGGGCAGGCCTGCGATTATCTCGTCGGTGACCAGATGAAACCCGCGAGGCCTGGCCCGCAGGGTAATTCTGGATTGCTGCCACATAGCCTTCTCCGCATGTTCGGCGCGCATTCTAACTCGCCTGAGAAAAAAGCAAAGCCTGCGATAAGGCAAGCTTGCCCCGAGTCAGGCGATGGTTATTCAGTGACAGCGCAGAGGCCCGGTAGATCCATAAACAACAGGCAAAAAAATACCCGGAAAACCGGGTATTTTTTTCAGCGCAATTACAGGTTGTAGCCACGCTCGTTGTGCTGCGCCAGGTCCAGGCCAACGGCCTCTTCCTCTTCGTTGACGCGCAGACCGATGACCACATCCAGCACTTTCAGGATGATGTAGGTCACGATGGCGGTGTACACCACGGTGAACGCCACGCCCTTGAACTGTACCCAGACCTGGGTACCGATGTCGGTCACGGTGCCGAAGCCGCCCAGAGCAGGCGCTGCGAACACGCCGGTCAGGATGGCACCAACGATACCGCCAACACCGTGTACGCCGAAGGCATCCAGCGAGTCGTCATAGCCCAGCTTGCGCTTGAGGCTGGTGGCGCAGAAGAAGCAGACCACACCCGACACCAGGCCGATGACCAGCGCGCCCATCGGACCTGCTGTACCGGCAGCCGGAGTGATGGCAACCAGACCTGCAACCACACCCGAGGCGATGCCCAGTGCGCTTGGTTTGCCGTGGGTCAGCCACTCGGCGAACATCCAGCCCAACGCCGCAGCGGCGGTGGCGATCTGGGTCACCAGCATCGCCATACCGGCGGTGCCGTTGGCGGCAGCAGCGGAGCCTGCGTTGAAGCCGAACCAGCCGATCCAGAGCATGGCCGCGCCGATCAGGGTGTAACCCAGGTTGTGCGGGGCCATCGGGGTGGTCGGGTAGCCTTTACGCTTGCCCAGCACCAGGCACGCCACCAGGCCTGCAACACCGGCGTTGATGTGCACCACGGTGCCACCCGCAAAGTCCAGCACGCCCCAGTCCCACAGCAGGCCGCCAACACCGCCCCAGACCATGTGGGCAATCGGTGCGTAGACCAGGGTGAACCAGATGGCCATGAAGATCAGCATGGCGGAGAATTTCATACGCTCGGCGAACGCACCGACGATCAGCGCAGGCGTAATGATCGCGAAGGTCATCTGGAAGGTGATGAACACCGCCTCAGGGAACAGTGCCGCAGCACCGGTCAGGCTCGAAGGCGTGACACCGGCCAGGAAGGCTTTCTGGAAGCCGCCGACGAAGGAGCTGAAGTTGACCACGCCCTCTTCCATGCCGGTGGCATCGAACGCCAGGCTGTAACCGTAAACCACCCAGAGGATGCTGATCAGGCCGGTGATTGCAAAGCATTGCATCATCACCGAGAGGATGTTCTTGGAGCGGACCATGCCGCCGTAGAACAGCGCCAGGCCAGGAATGGTCATGAACAGAACCAGCGCGGTCGCCGTCAACATCCATGCAGTATCGCCGGAGTTCAGCACAGGTTCTGCAACAGGTTCAGCCGCCAGGGCCAGACCAGGTAAAGCGAGGGACAACAGGGCTCCTAGCCCTGCGAATTGACGCAGAGTCATATTGTTTCTCCTGGGGCGTTGGGTTTGGCGGCTTAGATAGCGTCGGTATCGGTTTCGCCGGTACGGATGCGGATGGCCTGTTCCAGATTGACTACGAAAATCTTGCCATCGCCGATCTTGCCGGTGTTGGCAGCCTTGGTGATGGCTTCGATGACCCGATCCAGATCCTTGTCATCGATGGCGACGTCAATCTTCACTTTAGGAAGGAAGTCGACTACGTATTCAGCACCGCGATACAGCTCAGTGTGACCCTTCTGACGCCCGAAGCCTTTGACTTCCGTGACAGTGATGCCCTGCACGCCGATCTCGGACAACGATTCGCGCACGTCATCCAACTTGAACGGCTTGATGATTGCAGTGACTAGTTTCATGAAACTTTCTCCCGAATTGGTGGACTTGCCCCAGGAAAACAAACCCGTCTCAAGTCTAAGCGCAGTGTCTGGCTTTGTAACGTATCGCGCGCCTTATCGAGCGCCGACCGTGTTCAGATAACTGTATCTGGCGAAATACTTTCCTGCTCCGCCTGCCGCACTGCCTTCGTCACAGCGACTGCATCAGTGCATGGGTCACATGGGTCTAAGCAGAAAGCTTGCCAGCTCGGGAATTTTCATTGAAATCAAGCCATTGCTGCCTGCCAGGCACATTCGGGCCTGTTCGGGGCACGCAAGACGCACAATAACAGTGCATGCGTGCACGACTGAATGCGCGATAAACGTGCGTGAAACCAGTAAAAAAACGCACCGTGCTACACTGCCGCGCATCTGATACCGGGAAACCATCATGCTTGCCCCCAAAGCCCTCCTCGATGCCCTGAGCGATCACGCCTCGCGCCTGTTCAGTGGCGATACCCCGCTGCCACGGGGTGAGTTCGAAGCACAATTCAAGATTTTGTTACAAAGCGCCTTCAGCAAGCTCGATCTGGTCAGCCGCGAAGAGTTCGACAGCCAGATGGCGGTGCTTGCCCGTACGCGCGCTCGTCTGGAAGCGCTGGAAGCAAAAGTCGCTGCGCTGGAAAATGGCAATCCTTCCGGCTTGCAGGACTAAGCTCGGCGTCCCCTGCGACAGGGCATTTTGTTTATCGATAATGGGTATTGTGCCAAGGCCCCTGCAATTGGAGGCCTTTTACCCGGCTTTTTCGTCTAAAATGCCCGGCTGAATCGTTCAGGTCACATGCCATCTGCCTTATCGGGCAGACAGATCGCTGTCGGGTCAGCCCGGCCCGGCAATGTGACATCAACCGATTCGTGATCCGACTGATGGGTGTGAGTAAAAAGGCTTGCCCCTGGCGCCACGAAGCCAGACGGGCCTGAGCACAAAAGTGTCATCGAAGTCGCTGAAGCCAACAACTAATAAGAGATCAGCACGGGAGGGACATAATAATGAGGTCGATTTTTTTCGATCTGGTGAGTCGCCTCTCCAGCCTTACTGAAGAGCAGACCTGGAAAACGCGGTAGTCAATGCCCGTCTCCAGGCCCGTCGCAGTACAAGAATGGCAGGAGGGATGGCGTTAATCCTAGGAATTACAACATGCTTAATAAAGTGAACAAGGCCTTGCTGGGCTTGGCGCTGTCGGTGGGTTTCATGCCTGTCCATGCCGCCGAAGCCAAAAAAGTGGATGTGCTGCTCATCGGCGGCGGCATCATGAGTTCAACCCTGGGTGTCTGGCTCAACGAGCTGGAGCCAAGCTGGTCGATCGAAATGGTCGAGCGTCTGGACGCTGTGGCCGAAGAAAGCTCCAACGGCTGGAACAACGCCGGTACCGGTCACTCGGCCCTCGCCGAGCTGAACTACACCCCGGAAGGCAAAGACGGCAAGATCGACATCTCCAAGGCGATCGAGATCAACGAGTCGTTCCAGATCTCTCGTCAGTTCTGGGCCTGGCAGGTCAAGACCGGCGTGCTGAAAGACCCTCGTACCTTCATCAACTACACACCGCACATGAGCTTCGTGTGGGGCGATGAGAACATCCAGTTCCTGCAAAAACGCTACGAGGCGCTCAAGGCCAGCCCTCTGTTCAGCGGCATGCAGTACTCCGAAGACCCGGCGCAGATCAAGCAGTGGGTCCCGCTGATGATGGAAGGCCGTGATCCGAAGCAGAAGATCGCTGCCACCTGGAGCCCGATCGGCACCGACATGAACTTCGGCGAGATCACCCGCCAGTTCGTGGGTCACCTCAAGACCAAAGAGCAGTTCGACCTCAAGCTGTCCAGCGAAGTCGAAGAGATCAAGCGCAACGCCGACGGCGGCTGGCGCGTGACCTACAAGAACCTCAAGGACGGCACCGAAACCTCCACCGACGCCAAGTTCGTGTTCATCGGCGCAGGCGGTGGTGCTCTGCACCTGCTGCAAGCCTCGGGCATTCCTGAAGCCAAGGAATACGCAGGCTTCCCGGTAGGTGGTTCGTTCCTGGTCACCGATAACCCGGCGATTGCCGATTCCCACCTGGCCAAGGCCTACGGCAAGGCTTCGGTTGGCGCGCCACCGATGTCGGTTCCGCACCTGGACACCCGCGTGCTCGACGGCAAGCGCGTCATCCTGTTTGGGCCGTTCGCGACCTTCTCGACCAAGTTCCTGAAGAACGGCTCGTACTTCGACCTGCTGACCAGCACCAACACACATAACGTGTGGCCAATGACCAAGGTCGGCATCCGCGAATACCCGCTGATCGAATACCTTGCCGGTCAAGTCATGCTGGACGACGACGACCGCCTGGAAGCCCTGCGCGAGTACTTCCCGAACGCCAAGAAAGAAGACTGGCGCCTGTGGCAAGCCGGCCAGCGCGTACAGATCATCAAGCGTGACGAAGACAAGGGCGGCGTCCTGAAACTGGGCACCGAGATCGTTGCTTCCAAGGACGGCAGCATCGCCGGCCTGCTGGGCGCCTCCCCGGGTGCTTCGACCGCTGCTCCGATCATGCTGAGCGTTCTGGAAAAAGTCTTCAAAGACAAAGTAGCCACGCCTGCCTGGCAGGAAAAGCTGCACCAGATCGTGCCGAGCTACGGCACCAAGCTGAACGACAGCCCTGAAGCTGTGGCCAAAGAGTGGGCCTACACCGCCGAGATCCTGCAACTGCCAACGCCGCCTGCCGTCAACGGCTCGGTTGCGCCAGCCGTAGCGCCGACTACTCCGGCCAAGCCACGTGAGAGCAATGCAGCGACCGATATGGCGCTGTAAGACCCCGCACCGCGTGTCGCACTTTAAAACCCGTCAGGCCTGGCCTGGCGGGTTTTTTAATTTTTGCCTGGCATTGCTCAACGATTGATCACTTGTTATCACACCACTGCTCTTTTAGCCGCCAAAAAACAGTCATAAAGAAGCCGGACGATAACGAACAAACCTTAAATAAATTTAACCTTTTAATAGTTAAAGATTTTTCCTGAGCGCTGATAAATCCCGCACTACCTCATGACAAAAAACGCTGTTTGCGCATTGTGCCATACCGCTCCAAAGCCCCGTAATTCGGCCATCTCCCGGCCTTTATAGCGTGAACGGATTCCCTCGTTATCACGGTTCAAAAATAATATTCATTCTGGCCTGATTAGTTGTACGACAACGACCTGAAACCCATGCTAGTATTTTGCCTGCAGCGGACGTTACTCGCTGCACAGGCGATAAGGACGTCCGCTCGAGAAACACGCAGTCATGTGCGCGTTAAAAAAACTCAAGTTAATCAAGGATCTGATTATTCATGACTAAACCTTCACTGTTTACTGCCAACAAACTGGCGAGCGCCGTTGTCGCTACTTTGCTGTTTGCAAGCGTTGGTGCACACGCCGATATCGCTACGGATGTCGCGACCACCGGCTGGGCCACCCAGAACGGCGGCACCAAGGGCGGCTCCCAAGCGGCTGCCAACAACATCTACACCGTTAAAAACGCTGCCGAACTGAAAACAGCGCTCAAGGCCTCTGTCGGCACCAACGGGCGCATCATCAAGATCAACGGCGTCATCGATGTCAGCGAAGGCAAGGCCTACACCACAACGGCCGACATGAAGTCTCGCGGTCGCCTGGACATCCCTGGCAAGACCACCATCGTAGGCATCACCAACAATGCCGAAATTCGCGAAGGTTTCTTTTACGCCAAAGAAAACGATGTGATCATCCGCAACATCACCATCGAAAACCCGTGGGACCCTGAGCCGATCTGGGACGCCAACGATGGTAGCGCCGGCAACTGGAACTCCGAGTACGATGGCCTGACCATCGAAGGCGCCAACAACGTGTGGGTCGACCATGTCACCTTCACCGATGGCCGCAAGACCGATGCCCTGAACGGCACCGCCAATGGCCGTCCCAAGCAGCATCACGACGGTGCGCTGGACGTCAAGAACGGCGCCAACTACGTGACCATCTCGTACACGGCATTCAAGTCCCACGAGAAGAACAACCTCATCGGTTCCAGCGACAGCCGCACCACCGATGATGGCAAGCTGAAGGTCACGATCCACAACTCCCTGTTCGAAAACATCTCGGCCCGCGCTCCGCGCGTGCGCTTCGGCCAGGTGCATCTGTACAACAACTACCATGTGGGCAGCACCAGCCACAGCGTCTACCCGTTCAGCTACGCCCACGGCGTTGGCAAGAGTTCGAAGATCTTCTCCGAGAAGAACGCCTTCGAAATCTCGGGCATCAGCGGTTGCACCAAGATTGCTGGCGATTACGGTGGAAGCGTTTACCGTGACTCGGGCTCGACGCTCAATGGCACTGCACTGACCTGCACCTGGAGCTCGAGCATCGGCTGGACCCCGCCGTACAGCTACAACCCGCTCAATGCCGACAAAGTGAAAGCTGACGTCACCGCCAAGGCCGGTGCCGGCAAGATCTGATTCAGCGCTGTAACCCCGCAAAGAAGAAGCCTTCGGTAACGAAGGCTTTTTTGTCGGTCACTGCACCAACTGGTTGATCTCGATGATCGGCAGCAGCACCGCCATGACGATCACCAGCACCACCGCCCCCATCACCACGATCATCAACGGCTCAAGCAAGGCGGTCATGCCCATGGCGCGTCGCTCGATATCGCGCGACAGGGTTTGCGCCGCGCGTTCCAGCATCGGTGGTAACGCACCGGTTTTCTCGCCGCTGGCGATCAGGTGAATCAGCACCGGCGGGAACACGTTTTCCACCCGCAGCGCCGTCGCCAGCCCCACGCCCTCACGCACCTTGGCGGTCGCCACGCTGACGCTCAGGCTCAGGCGCTCGTTGGCGAGCGTCTGGCGCGCCGCTTCCAGTGCGCGCAACAACGGCACCCCGGCACCGCCGAGGATGGCCAGGGTCGAGGCAAAGCGTGCAGTGTTCAGGCCCAGCACAAAGCGGCCAATCAGCGGCAGTCGCAGCACCCGGTGGTGCCAGCTCAGGCGCGCGGCCGGGTTGCGCAGGTACAGGCGCCAGCCCCAGAACCCACCGCTGAGCAAGAGTGCGCATAGCCAGCCCCAACTGCGGATGAAGTCGCTGGCGGCCAGCATCGCCAGGGTCAACCCCGGCAGGTCCTGACGCGCCTGGGAAAAGGCGCTGACCACTTGTGGCACCACGTAGCTGAGCAGAAAAATCACGATGCCGATCGACACCAGGCCGACCACGCCCGGATAGATGAACGCGGTGAGAATCTTGCTGCGCAGGTTGTTGCGCTCCTCGATGTAGTCGGCCAGACGCTCCATGACCTGCGCCAGATCGCCGGATTCTTCACCGGCGGCAATCAACGCCCGATAAATCTCCGGAAAATCCGCAGGCCGCGCCGCCAATGCATCGGCCAGGCGCATGCCGCTGCGCACATCGGCGCGCACCGCGCCAAGGGTCTGGGCGATGTGCTTGCGTTCGGCCTGTTCGAGCGTGGCGCTCAAGGCGGCTTCAAGCGGAAAACCGGCCGCGAGCAGGCTCGCCAGTTGCCGGGTCGTCCAGGCCAGGTCGTTATCCGACAGCCGCGCACTGAACAGGCCGCCGGCACCGTTGCGGGCCGCTGCATGTTCCTTGTGCACCGACAGCGCGGTCAGGCCACGGCTGCGCAAGATGCCGAACGCCGCGCTTTGGCTGTCGGCTTCCAGGTGCCCGGACTCGACCTTGCCACTGGCGTCGGCGGCTTCGAAACGGTAGCGATTCATCAGGCGTCCCGTGTCACACGAAGGATTTCTTCCGGTGCCGTGGCGCCGCTGCGGATCCAGCGCTCGCCGTCCTCGCGCAGGCTGAACATGCCGGCTTTTTGCGCCGCCGCGCGCAAGGCCTGTTCGCCGGCCCCCTGGTGGATCAGGGCACGAATATCGTCGTCGATGCAGAACAGCTCATGGATGCCGGTACGACCGCTGTAGCCGGTGTGATTGCACTGCGCGCAACCGACCGGGCGCCAGGTGCCCGGCGCCGCCGGGTCGGGCTGTTTGCAGTGCATGCACAGGCGCCGCACCAGGCGTTGGGCAAGCACGCCAAGCATTGAAGAGGCCAGCAGAAAGGGCTCGACGCCCATGTCGATCAGGCGGTTGACCGCCGACACCGCATCGTTGGTGTGCAGCGTGGCCAGCACCAGATGGCCGGTGAGCGAGGCCTGCACGGCGATCTGTGCGGTTTCCAGGTCACGGATTTCGCCGATCATGATGATGTCAGGGTCCTGGCGCAGAATCGCCCGCAATGCCAGGGCAAAGGTCATGTCGATCCTGGCGTTGACCTGAATCTGGCTGATGCCCGGCAAATCGTATTCCACCGGGTCTTCCACGGTGATGATGTTGCTGATGCTCGCGTCCAGCCGCGCCAGCGCTGCGTACAGGCTGGTGGTCTTGCCGCTGCCGGTGGGTCCTGTGACCAGCACGATACCGTGCGGCTGGCGGATCAGTTGATCGAGCCTGGCCAGCACCTGCGCGTCCATGCCCAGTGTTTCGAGGTGCAGGCGCCCGGCCTGTTTGTCGAGCAGGCGCATCACCACCCGTTCGCCATGCCCGGTGGGCACGGTCGATACCCGAATGTCGATGGGCCGCCCGGCGACGCGCAAGGCAATGCGTCCGTCCTGGGGCAGGCGTTTTTCGGCGATATCGAGTTGCGCCATGATCTTGATCCGCGACACCAGCGCACCGTGCAATGCCTTGCGCGGCGACACCACCTCACGCAGGGTGCCGTCGACGCGGTAGCGCACCACCGAATGGGTTTCGAACGGTTCGATATGTACATCGCTGGCCTGATCGCGCGCCGCCTGGGTGAGCAAGGCGTTGATCATGCGGATCACCGGCGCACCGTCCTGAGTATCGAGCAGGTCGGTGACTTCCGGCATGTCCTGCATCAGCCGGTCCAGATCCACTTCGTTCTCCGCCGCCCCGACCACCGCCGCCGCACTACCGGTGTCGGCATAGGCGCTGGCCAGCAGGCCATCGAGTTCGTCATCGCGCACCCGCTCCAGCCGCGCCGGCCCGAACTGGCGACGCACCTCGCTGATCGACCAGCCAGGCGTCGAGGGGCACACGGTCAGCACCGGGCCTTGCGCGTCATCGCGCAGCAAAATGCGCTGCGCCTTGGCCCACGCGTAGGGCAAGGCGCTCATCGCGCTGCGCCCGGCAGTACCGCTGGCACCCCTTGGGCGGCGTTGGGCAATTGCGGCGCCTGCATGTCCGGCATCGCCCAGCTGCGCTCCGGTTGCAAGCCGCCCTGGGCCCGGCGCATGAAGTCGTAGCGGTTGAGGGTGATGCTGCGCCCGGCGGCGCTGTCGCGAATGATGTAGGGGCGCAGGAACACCATCAGGTTGGTCTTGCTGGTTGCACGGCGCTCATTGCGAAACAGCGCACCGATGCCCGGCAGGCTACCCAGCAAGGGCACCGCCTCGTTGCTCTGGCTGTAGCCGTCCTGAAGCAAGCCGCCCAGCACCATGATCTGGCCATCATCGAGCAGGATGCTGGTGTCGATTGCGCGCTTGTTGGTGACGATGCCCGCCGAGGTGGACGCGGCAGAGGCGCGCTCGTCGATGCTGCTGACCTCCTGATAAATGTCGAGCTTGACCGTACCGCCCTCGGAAATCTGCGGCCGCACGTTAAGCTTCAAGCCGACCTCTTCACGGGTCACGGTCTGGAACGGGTTGTTGCTGGTGCCACCGCCCCCGGTGACGTAGCTGCCGTTGACGAACGGGATGGTCTGGCCGACGAAAATGCTCGCGGCTTCGTTGTCCAGAGTCAGCAGGTTGGGCGTCGACAGCACGTTGCTGCCGCCCTTGCTCTTCAAGGCCCTGGCCAGCACCTTCAGGTCGAGAATCCTGCCGATGCCGGGGATATCGACCGTGCCGTTGACGTAGCCCAGGTTCAGCCCCTGCGGCAGCACGTCGACACTGGTCTGGCCATTGAGGTTGAGCCCCGAGCCGCCCAGGTTGGCGCCGCCGATCACCCCGTTGCCGCTGAGATTGCCGGTCTGCCACTGCACACCAAACTCGTTGGCGTCGTCCTCGCCGACTTCGACGATCAGGCTTTCGATCACCACTTGCGCGCGGCGCTGATCGAGCAGGTCGATGACCTCGCGCAGGTTGCGGTACAGCGGCTCCGGCGCGGCAATCAGCAGCGTGTTGGTGGTGGCATCGGCCTGAATGGTCACGCCGCCCGCGCTGAAGGCCACGTTCTGGTCGGTTGGCTGAGCACTGCCCTGGCCGTATGAGGCCCCAGTGGCCTGCCCGCTGGTGCCGTTGCTGCTTGAACTGCCGGTCGACGATTGCGTGCTGCTGGCGGAAGAGCTTTGGCTTTGTCCGTTCTGGCTGTTGCTGCCCATCGCGCCCAGCAACGCCCGCGAATTGTCACCGGCGCCGCTGTCGCTCTCGCCGGTGAGCAAGCCGCGCAGGGCCTGCGCCAGTTTGCCGGCCTGGGCGTTGCGCAGGTAGACCACATGCAGGTTACTGGGGTTGCTCTGGGCGTTATCGAGCTTGTAGATCAGGTTGCGCGCCAGATGGGTACGCTCCGGGCTGCCGGAGCGCAGGATGATGGTGTTGGAGCGTGCATCGCCGATCACGGCGATTTTCTGCGTCACATCGGCGCCCGGTACATCGAGCAATTCTGCAACCAGCGGTGCGATGTCGACGGCAATACCGTTCTGGATCTGCACCACATCGGTGTCAATGGCGTTCGGGGTGTCGATGTCGTCGATCAACTGCGCCACGCGGGTCAGGTTCTCGGCGTAATCGGTCACCACCACCGTGTTATTGCCCGGGTAGGCGTTGATCGGGTTGTTCGGCGAGACGATCGGGCGCAGCACCGGGATCAGGTTCACCGCGTTCTCGTAACGCAGGCGAAACGTGCGGGTAATCATGCCGTCGCCTGCCGGTTTGTCGGCACTGTAGATCGGACCGCCGAGCAGCTTGGCGTCGGCTTCGGGCACCACCTGCGCCACGCCGCCGACATCCACCACGCTGAAACCCTGCATGCGCAGCGCCGCCAGCAGCATGGTGTAAGCCTGGCTGGCCGGTACCTGGCCTTCGGACACCAGCGTCAGGGTGCCCTTGACGCGCGGATCGACCAGAAACTGCTGGCCGGTGGCACGCGACATTGCGCGCACCACGGCCTGAGTATCGGCCTCGACAAAGTTCAGGGTGACCGGTTGATCGCCCAGCGGGTTACGCGGCAAGCCGGTACTGCGCGCCGCTGCGCTGCTGCGCCCGCGCTCACTGATGTTGTGCAGCTGCCTTGGCGCAGGTTTGGCCTGCGCTTGCGCCCGTTCACGATCAAGCACGGCATCGCCGCTGCGCTGGGTGGTGGTCAAGGGGCGACCCAGCTCGCTGTCGACCAGCAAGGGGGGCGAATTGGGCGCGGTGTGATTACTGCACCCACTCAAAACCAGTAACAGCATCGGCAGTACCCTGCGTCCTGCAATGGATCCTGACCCCTTCATTAAGCTTCCTTAGCGACCTGCGCCTGATCCATGCGAACGCTGCCAGACAGCGTGTCTACGGTGTTATCGGTGGTGTTGTCGGTCATGTCATGGTTGCCGCGCTGCAAGCGTGCTTCGATCACTTGCAGCGAAAATTGCGGCTGGCCACGCAGCAGCCAGTCGAGCGCGTCGTCGGCCGGCGCGGCCTTGAAGGTCAGTTGCCAGGTGCCGTCTTGCAGGGCGCTCAACTGGTAATGCCCGGCCAGGCCGTTGGCGTCCAGCGTCTGCCTGAGTGCCGGCTCAAGGTCCGGACCGGCCGGCGCCACGCTGACATCGCGCAGCAAGACGTCCAGCGCCTCGCTCTGGGCTTGCAGTTTTGGCGTTTCAATTTGCCAGTAATCGATCTTTTTCAGCGCCGGCTGAACCAGCACGCCCCACAGCAGCAGCCCCAGCAGTAGCAACGCACCACCGGCCACGGTGCGTTGCTCCCTGAGAGAAAGGTCGCTCCAGGTCTGCTGAATACGGGCGCGCAATGCAAGCCAGCGGCTTCGATACAGCGCCAGCGACGGGTTACTCATGGTCGTTCTCCATGCGGCTTTCACTGTCGTCTGCCGTCGGGATGGCCGCCGGGCTCAGGGTCCAGACACTGCCGTTACGCGTCGCACTCAGGCCGGCCTGCCCCAGTGCCGCCAGCAAGGTGTCATCCATGGCGACCTGCGGGATGTCTGGCGACAGCTCCAGGTGTAATTGCCCATCGATGAACGTCAGTTGCCGGACGCTGCCCACCATGGACGGCAGGCTAAGCCCGGCCTGTTGCACCAAGTGGCTGAAGCCTTGAGCGGGGGTGTCTGGCGTGCCGTTTTGCCGGGCGGCCAGTTGCTGGCGGGTTTGCTGCAAGGGATTGAGGATGACCGGTAAATGCGGAAATGCCTGCTTCACCCGCTGGCTCATCTGCGCCTTGATCTGCTGACCTTGCGCCGCCTCGCGGGCGGCATAAAGATTCAGCCCCGTCACCCATACGCCGACCGCCAGCGCACAACAAGCCAGCGCCTTGCCCCAACCCTGCCGATGCCCTTCGGTGCGGCTGACGGTGCCGTGCAGCCCCCACGCCGGCGTTTGTCCGGTCCAGCGTTGCGCCGCCTGCGGCTCAAGTTCACCTTGCGGGGCGCTTTCACCGGTCCAGTGCAGCGCGGGGCCACTGACCTGTAGCTGTTTCAGGTGATCGTCGACCATCGGTTCTACGGCGCCCTGATCAAGGCTTGCACGCAACAGCAGATGCTGGTCGTCCAGGCAGGCGCTGAGGTGACCGTCAGGCGGCAACGCCAACCGATAGGGCGCAGGGAAAAGGCCGCCCGGTTTCAGTCGGCTCTGGGCCAGCGCCAGTCCGAGGCGCTGCAGCTCGGCTTTCGGCAACCAACTGACCTGCACCTGGCCGTCCGCGCCCCTGCGGCTATGGCCGATGTGCATCTGCTGGCTGGCGCCCAGCGTCAGTGCCTGCACCGCGCAGTCCACCGCTGCGCTGACCCGCGCCGGTGTCAGCGGCGGCAGCGTCAGGCGGGTCAGCACGCTGTCGGCAGGGTGCAGGAAGCACTCCAGTTGCGTGTGCCTGGCGTCCAGCCCCAGTTGCGCGAGGGTGCTGTTGCCGGACTCCAGCACGCGCAAGCGGCCATCGAGCCGTGCAAACTCAAGCGCGCTGTCTGGCGTCAGGTCACGTAAAGGCGGCAAGGCAATGCGCAAGCGACTCATACGCCCTGCCTCGACCAGATCACCCTGGGCATGTCGTTTTGCACGCGATGCAACAAAGCCTGCAGAGAGCCACGGCGTCGATCCTGACGCGCCTGGCCATGAAACAGGAACCACTCACTGGAAATGCCGACGTTGAGCCCGTCGACCGTCACATGAGGCAATTGCAGGCGGTTGACGAAGTCTCCCCGGTTGATAAACCACTGGCCACGGTCGCGCTCTTGTACCAGCGCCGTTGCCTGTGCAAGCGAAAGCCCCGGCACTACGGCCGCCAGTACCTCGGCACTGGCGGTGTTGCCGTTGACCCAGGTATTGGCCGGAATAATGCTGACGTAGCGGCCCAGGCGGGCGAGCAGCACTTCATCGATGCCTGCAATACCCCGCAGATCGCCTAGATGGTTGAGCATGGGCTGGCTTGCCGGCAAAGGTTGACGTGCGTCATCCGGAAAGTACGCGTAAGAAGCGATCATCCGCGCACTGATGCGTGCGGCAAGGCCCGCGTCGATGCCGATCATTTCGCACAGGCGCTCGAAACTGCGCAACTGCCCGCGATCGATCCGCTCGTTGCTCAACACGTTGCGCAGGTTGAATTTGCCTTGCTGGTCTTCCAGGCGCCCTTCAAAACCGTCGTTGAGCCGGGGAGGATGGATGGGCTGATTCCACGGCTGATCGAGCCGGGTCAAGGCGTCGCGCTGGCTGGATATCCACAGCAGCCGGCGGCCCGTTTCCAGGCCACCCAGAAGCACCTGGCTGCCGTGTACCCTGGATTGTTCGGCCTCAAGGGCGCGGGTGAACACGCCCTGCCGGGCGAGCATGCCGGTGGCGATCACCGCCACCACGGTGACGATCAGCAAGGCACTGATAATCGCCATGCCGCGCTGATCGGTCATGGACGGCCAATGACGCTTCATGGCGGCGCCTAGAGCTGCCAGGAACCGATATCGGCATTCACGCCCTCACCGTCGGGCTGCCCGTCCGCACCGAGGGAGAAGATATCGACTTCACCGTTGGCACCCGGGTTGAGGTATTGATAAGGACGACCCCAAGGGTCATTTGGCAGGCGTTCCAGATAAGAACGCCAGTTACTGTTTTTGGCCCCCGAGGGCCGTTCGACCAGAACCTTGAGGCCTTGATTCATGCTCGGGTAAGTACCGTTATCGAGGCGGTAGAGTTTCAGTGCCTGCATCAGGCCGGCAACATCCTGTTTTGCGGCTGTGGCTCTGGCCTGATCGGGGCGATCAAGCACTTTGGGTACCACGACGGCGGCCAGGATGCCAAGGATGACAACCACCACCATGATCTCGATCAGAGTAAAGCCACGCTGGCGGCGACGGACGCCAGACAAAGAGGGGACGCGCGCGAAATCCATTTCAATCTTCCCTGATTTCTTACAATTCGGCACGCAGTGTAACAAAACTACTGTTGTTGGCTAATTCAAAATACAGGGCCTTAAAAGTGGCTCTTTCGCTGCTATTCTGCCCCTCGGTTTTTGCAACTAAGAGTTATCCATGGAGCGGTTGCGCAAGGAGCGGGGCTTTACGCTGATCGAGGTGCTGGTCGCTCTGGCGATCATCGCTGTCGCGATGGCGGCGGCGGTGCGCGTGGCCGGTTTGATGACCCAGAGCAACGCGCTGCTGCGTGACCGTTCGATTGCCCTGCTGGCGGCCCAGAGCCGAATTGCCGAGCTGCGCCTGGAAAATACACTGCCAGAAGGGTTCAGAACGTTCGCGTGCAATCAGGGCCGCTTGCATCTGCGTTGCGAGCAGAGCATCGCTGCCAGCGCCGACGGGCAATTGCTGCACGTCAGCGTTCGGGTGCTGGACAACGACCGCGAGGCGCCACCGCTGGCACGGCTTGAAACGCTGCTCAATCAGCCGCTGGGCATGCCGCAATGAGCCGCTTCAAGGGCGGGTCAGCCGAGGCAGCTCAGGCGCCTGGGGTAACGTGCCGATGTTGAGCCGGGACCGCTGCGTGCCACGCTCGATGACCACGGTATCGGCTTCGATGGCCACCAGACGCACACCCTGGCTCAAGCGCTCGCCGACCAGAAAGCTGCGCGGCGGGCCGTCATTGAGCGAAAGGATCGCCACCGAGCCGCGCCCGGCAGCCATGACCCCCGAGACCTTGATATCCACCGCCGCCGGCTGGCTGGAAAACCACTGCAAGGCCGGGTTGTCGGAGCGGGCAAGCGCCGCTGTATTTTCCGTAGAGGGCGTGCGGGACTGCGCCGGGGTCAGAAACACCGAAGACCAGACCAGCACCCCGGCAAATGCAGCCAACAGTGCAGTCCACTGTACCGTCTGGGCTGCTGATAAACGAAAGGCAAATGCCACAGGTAAACCTCCTTGTTGTCCGGCCCGGCAGACGACAGAAGCCGGCACGGGCAGTAATCCTGGCCAAACGTTAGCCATCATCGCAAGCACTGTAAAGACTGTAAGAACGAAGGACCGTCAACGCATGGACAAGGACAGACAACGGGGTTTTACGCTGATCGAATTGATGGTCGTGCTGGTGATCGTCGGCATTCTCAGTGCCGCAATCAGCCTGAGCATCAAACCCGCCCCGGAAAAACGCCTGCGCCAGGATGCGCAACGGCTCGCCCAGTTGCTACAGATGGCCCAGGCCGAAGCCCGCGCCGATGGCCGGCCGATCACCTGGCTGGCCGACAGCCAGGGATTTCACTTCAGCCGCCTGGATGAGTCCGGCACCGGCCTCGATCGTTTTACCGCCGACCCTCAACTGCACCCGCGCAACTGGGAGTCACCGGCAGTGAAGGTACGCACACAGCCTGCGCAACGGTTGGTGCTCAATGCCGAATGGATCACCTCGCCCTGGCAAATCATGCTAGCCAGCGACCAGAACCGCCTCAGTATCCAGCGTACGGCCACCGGGCAAATACAGGTGGTGAACGAGCCATGAACACCCGGCAAACCGGCTTTACCCTGCTGGAGGTCATGATCGCGATCATGCTGATGGCGATTGTCAGCCTGATTGCCTGGCGCGGCCTGGACAGCGTTACCCGCGCCGACAGCCATTTGCAGGACAGCATGCAACAAACCGAAGCCATCCTGCGCACGTTCAACCAACTGGAACGCGACCTGTCGTCTCAGGCCAGCAACGCGTTGCGCGAGCCCAGCCTCGGCGACCGACCCGACGAGCCCGCCTCGACGCCCGCAGCGATCAGTGTGCGCAGCACGGACAATCAGGTGTTCGAACTGGACGTGATTCGCCACGCCGCCGCCCCGGACATTGGCCTGCAACGTGTGCGCTGGTGGCTCAAGGGAAAAACCCTGTACCGCGCCGCCGCCCAGCCCCGTAATCGCTATCCGTTGCCCGCCCCACAAAATGGCGTGGCCGTTCTCACGAATATCAGCGACCTGCATATACGGGCCTGGGATGCGGACAAAGGCTGGCGCCTGCTCAGTGGCAATCGACTGAAAGACCCGGCAGGGCTGGAGATTCGTCTGACGCGCATGACGAGGCAAGGGGAAGAGCACTATCGGCAGGTGTTGGGGCCGTTCAGGTAGGGCTGGGTGCAGATACACCTAAATACCTGGTATTCATTCAGTCGCCTGCACGCCTTGTAAATACCGCACGATCACCACCCGCGTATTTCAAGGAAGAACCACCATGTCCCTCGCCATCGTCCACAGTCGCGCCCAGGTCGGCGTGCAGGCGCCCGCCGTCACGGTCGAGGCCCATCTGGCCAACGGCTTGCCGGCCCTGACCCTGGTAGGCCTGCCCGAAGGCGCGGTCAGGGAAAGCAAGGACCGGGTACGCAGTGCGATTCTCAATTCGGGGCTCAAATTTCCCGATCGGCGCATCACCCTGAACCTGGCCCCGGCCGACCTGCCCAAGGACGGCGGGCGCTTCGATCTGGCGATTGCCTTGGGCTTGCTCGGTGCCAACGGGCAGATTCCGCTGGCTGCCCTGCAAGACATCGAGTGCCTGGGCGAACTGGCGTTGTCCGGCGCGCTGCGGCCGGTGCAGGGCGTGTTGCCGGCGGCGCTGGCGGCGCGCGAGGCGCAGCGCACGCTGATCGTGCCGGCGGCGAATGCCGAAGAAGCGTGTCTGGCGGCGGGTTTGACGGTGATCGCCGCGAATCATTTGCGTGAGCTGGTTGCGCACTTCAATGGCCAGACGCCGATGACGCCCTACCGCGCCAACGGTTTACTGGCCCAGGCCCAGCCCTATCCTGACCTCAGTGAAGTGCAAGGCCAGATTGCCGCCAAGCGGGCGCTGATCATCGCGGCGGCCGGAGCGCATAATCTGCTTTTTAGCGGTCCACCAGGCACCGGCAAGACGCTGCTCGCCAGCCGCCTGCCCGGCCTGTTGCCGCCGCTGGATGAACACGAAGCCCTGGAAGTGGCGGCGATTCAGTCGGTGGCCAGCCAGGTGCCGCTGGCGCACTGGCCGCAGCGACCGTTTCGCCAGCCGCATCACTCGGCCTCGGGGGCGGCGCTGGTGGGCGGTGGCTGTAGGTTTTGGAAATAAATGCGATATTTTGGAAATTAATGCGACAAAAAATTTGCGTTGAGCAGGCGCGAAAGCCTGCGACGAGTTCAACGCTACACTTGCTTAAGCGTCAAGCGAGATACCAACAAGGCACCGGGCATTAAGCAAACATAGTGAAAGATAAGCAAGAGTAGCTTTTTTTGCTATCTTTGTTGGATATCCATACAGTCCACCGCAAATCCTCTATTCAACCTCTTGGCGTCCACCCCACGTTGCAAGCGATTTTAGTAGGCTGACAGACCTAGCTCACTGGGGCATGTGACAATTCGACGTAGAGACATGACTCATGTCGTTCAGCGTTTGCAGGTCCAGCCTGGGTAGTTTCCGTCGCGTGTTGAGCGGTAATCTGCGCTTCCAGAGGCGTATTTTTTCCTTTGTCACAGATGTTCGATGACCCTGTGATGGAAGAGATGGCGGAAGATGACCTGGGCCTGGTGGCTCGCAACGACTTCTTCAATGACGCAGTGCCTTGAACCTCTGTGAGCTTGAGTTTGGCTGCAAGCAATTCCCTGGGACAGGGGGGAAAACGCTCCTCCGGACTAACTGATCCCCATGTGGTCGGCTGGGAACGCATTACACCATTGCAGCTCGACACCTTCTGAAATGACGCTAGCAGCATTCCGCCCTTGACTCAGCCAGTAAGAGCTAAACTGAGGACGGTGTTGAGCATTAGCACCCCGTACTGCTGCTAGACAACTCTGAGGGTATCGACATGTCCATGCCAAATGAACGCACCCGAGCAGTCATCCAAACGGGTGAATTTCTACTTGAGCTTTCACGGGACCGATCGCTGCCTGAACGAATACGACGGGACGCCAAATTTCTCCTGCGTCACTATCCTGATCAATTCCAGATGCTGCTGGCTGGACGTATTGAAGAGGGTTCAGACCCTTCAATTTGGCCAATGGGACCGGTGTTTAGCTCTTCCATCGAGAACAGCCATCACTCCCTGGGCTCCGACCCGTTACACGCTCAAAGCCCGAAATGACCGACGACTTCACACTTGAATGTATGCATGGCGATTGACTTGGCCTCGGTGTAGGCAGGGTCGTTGTAGCGAGCTTGTGCAATCTCACTGCTTTCGGACTCAACCGCAGATACACGCTTTGTCGCGAGCTACTCCCCAGTGCCCCGCTATCCATCCCAGTTACCGATGCTGCTTATAGGCGAAGAAGACGAGGACATCCTCGTGCCCGTCGCCCACGCGGCATAGACACTGAGCAAGATTGGTAATTCTGAAAGAGAGGCGTCGTGGCTGTCGCAGGGCCCCTATTCAGGTTCTGGACGTGATTCCCAATGCGACGCCTCACTCTCCAACAGGGCATTAACTTGCACACAAATCCGTTGACAAGGAGCATCAAACACGATAATTATGGACCACAAATTAATGATTTGTGGTCCTTCGGAGGTCCAGTATGCAAAACCAAGAACGAAGCGAGTTCCTCAGGACTCGAGTAACTGAGATGGAGAAGAAAACTTTCGAGGAAGTCTGTGCGGCAATAGGCTCCAAACCTGCTGAGCAACTCAGAAAGCATGTTCTTGAATTCATAAAGCATCATTCACAGCACCTTAATGAAGAATTTACTATCCATATTTTCAAACCAGAAGACGTCGTCCCACCGTATGACCTAGGTGCATGGAAGATAGATATCCGGCTAAAAGTGCAATCTAATGACATGCCCCCAATTCTGTTTCGCTTTCCAAAACTCGAAAATCGCATTATTCATAGCGACCGAGGCTATTTCGCGGCTTGGCCATTGACAAGTGGAGGTCACGAGATATGCGGCATGCTCAAGGATGGCGCTTGGACAGGACATGTCTACAGCAACGGTATTGCTGAAGAGGAGAACCCGAGCTCTATCGAAAGTGTTCGTGAAGCCCTTATGCATGAAATCCGATCACAACTAGCTTTATACTTTAATGGCTGATGAAGCCACTGATGCTTCGAGGCCAATTTATTCAATAAAATTGGCAGCAGCCATTCGAACAGCCAGAATACCAGGAGCGAAATTTTCTCGAGCGCTAAAGAGCATCGCCGGCCGGCCAATAGTTACTGCAACATATAAAATTATTCGATCATGTTGACATTGGCCTACTTCCGGCGATATTCACAAGACCTCAGTTCGTACAGCACCTAGCTGCGACGATAATCGTGCATCACAGTTGTGTCCTTATAAGCGAGTTCAAAAAGTTCGTCAGTACACTTATTCTTATCAGAAGGAATATTATAACTCAATGAATACCCGAGCCTGTGCATAAGATCGACTATAACAGTTCTCGCCATTTCCAACACTTGCATATCGTTGACTACCATCGACTGCTTAATACTCATAGATCGGGAAAAATTCAACAACCACTGGCTAATCTTTATCATGCTTGGCTGACGAGAAAACTCCTCAGTAAGACAGATTCTATCCTCCTGCTCCTCAACTGAAACAGAAGTTGCGTTAAAATTCGCATCAATCACCATTGAGAAAAACGGCTCATCTTCTCTAAAGAGAGAACTCACATCTCGACCAATGAAAACCGAGTCATATTTCCCATAAACTTTGTGGCGTGCGACATTTCCATCCGAGTGATCAGCCGGCTTCGGAAAGATAGTTTTTCTATAAAATGGCTCGTTAATTAGAAAGGTGTAGTCGCTCAGCATATGCGACATATCATTGCGAATTGCTGTCTGCCAATCAATCTTATTATTTTTCTTGCCCCCAAAGTGAGAAAGACAGGTGTGCGTCCAGTAACCTATAAACTCCCAGTATATCGCGACCAGCAACGGCTGCCGGTGAGCCTTTGCGTATTCGCGCAGGGTATGCTTTTGCTTAGGAATTATAGTGCAACTTTTGGCGGCACCCTTTACATATTTGACGTCTACTAGCAAAGGAAAGGTTTCTTTTTGAGAACTTTCAATTAGTAATGAGTAATCTGGAATTTGGAATTTCTTTTTGTATTTCTCTGCCTGAGCTTGATGAAGCCCACTAATATTCTTGATCCAGGGCAAAGAAGAGTATAAATGCTTATAATCATCCTCAATAGTCAACCCACTAGTGATCCGCTTGAAATTATCCTTAACAGACTTGTTCGATATTTGATCAAGCAGGACCTCAAGAACCTCTGGAGAAATATCAAAGTGCGTTTTTAATTGATGTAAAATATTTGCTTTTTCCATGTCGCTCATGTTGCTTCCCTTCGTAAATTGTGATATTTGAAAATTATGCATCATCCAAATAAATTTTTCAACTAGGCGCGTTTTCTTGCAGACCTGCTCGGAGGATGGTAGAACCGTCTCTATCCATGGTCTGAGCAAGGACGGTCAACAATGTATCCAACCAATAAGCAATATATTCGATTGATAGTCAGGCTTACCCTCTATTTTTTTTTAGTAGTGTTGCTGTTCGCCGTATTTTACTGGGGTCTTTCACTCGCAAAGTTTCCCGTCTTCCAAAATCTCTCATGCGTTAGCTTCAGCGATGCTTGCTATTTTAGCTTAGTAACAGTAACAACGCTCGGATACGGCGACCTGCAACCTCTGGGTTTAGCACGAGCGCTTTCAAGTATAGAAGCAGTCACCGGATTAGTTCTTGCAGGCTACTCTATTTCACAGGTGGTATCTCTTAAACAAGAGAGGTTAATTGAACACTTAGTCGAGGAGCGTTTTGTTTTTAAATATAACGCTTGCTTAGCCAGCCTAGTTGAAGGAAAGGAACTGATCGGTGATCGCAGGCGCGAAGCTAAAGAGTTGGTAGTGCCCCCCAAAAAAAACGCCGCTGATGACAGACCAAGAATAAATGACCGCCAATTTATGTTTAACCAAGGCAATCCGTTTTATCCAGCATTACGAAGCATGAAAATGCTTAATGAGTGCGCGGAATACGCTGATCGTTATCAGAAGATAGCGGCACTGCGAACCACCATTGAGGCTACTTTTTATCAGATTGAAGAGTTAACAAGCATTGCGCGAAAGTATCTACTTAACTTAACCCAGCTTAAGGTTGCCTGGAAAACACCACGAACATTAAAAATACTAAATGACCTGCTCGAAGAAGTCGATGATTTCGTTGAGAACTACTTTAAAGATACGCAGCTGGCCAATGAAAAATATAAGAGCGGCGTGAAATCATACCATGAAATCTACCTTGCGCGAGTCGCAGAAATTCGGTCACTAATTTCAACTTTATAAAAAACCCATTAAAAAATTATATCAGACTCCGTGCGTTCCCCGAGTAATTTCATCAGCGCCCTTCGGGCTAGTACTGATATACCCAGGGTCCTTAGCTAAGATGCTCCCCCTGCCGCCCAAAGTGGTAAGCGAGCTACAACTGTTCTAGCGCTGCGCCCATGAACCACACATACTGAAATCTATTTGAGATGAGATAACTATTTATCGAAGGGCATCATCTCTATGAGTGCATGTCTCTTTATTACCAAGGACCATCATTCATGATCGTGCGACTTGGATCGAAGTCTGGTGACCACGAATGACCTCCGTTGATCCATAGCTAGCTTTGTGACGAGCGACTACGGCTTTAGCTTATGACAGAGTTCAGATCAATTCTGTGCTAACGCTTGTCGACTTCAGGGAACGATCTGACGAGCTAATGTCTCGTATAAACTCGCATAGGCCTCGAAATGAGTTGTTTGCCGCTGGATACAGTGTTGAGGGAAGTGGCGCTGTACGTTTTCTGATAGCAATTTTCCTGGTGTGAAACCTTGTGGTAAAGGCTGTGCATTAGGGACTGCAAACTTGAATAGCTTTGCAACTAACAAGAAATCCTTCCTACACTTATCGGAAGCATGAGCGACCCGATTACGGATGGAGATCGCATATTTCAATAGGTTTAGTTGGCTACTAATACAGCTATAGGGGTGCACCGAGAAAAGGAAGTCAGCAGTTTTCACTAACCATTGGTAATCAGTGACCTTTAGGTAGTGTTTGGCAGGATCGTAGTTTGGGTTCTGGGATAGAACCACATAGGCATCTGATAGTGTGGCAGAATAACCTATCTTGGCCGTCGGCTTGTAGCCCGAGTTAGTAGTAGCATTAGCAACATATCTTACAAGAGTTCTTTCCAAGAACTCTTCCCAAGAGGCGACCAATCCCATGAATGCAAGCTCAGTAACCTGAAGCACATGAGAGGGATGAATACCTTGTGATCTGGGTGAGTAGCGAGGCAACGCGTGAATCGACTGGACCAATTTTCGTGCGGTTTGAATCTCTCTAATGAAGTTGTCGCGAACGTGGTCTACCGCAATTCGACGAGTCAATATCATGCTCCCGGTTAGATTGAGGCCCGGCGCTATAATACCGGATTTATCGCAAGGAGCCCAAAGGCTACTCGTTGGGTCAAATGACCTTAGTCTAGAAGCGAAAGATGACCTAGGGCTACTCTTATGATGGATGCTGCTAGCGCGCCTGCATGAACTTAAAATTTGGCGTGACCACTACATGCTATTGTGCCGAAGATCATTCGCCCTCTCAGATTCTAGGCGCGGCCGAGTCATCTTGCAACGATGACTATATAAAATGCTATTCAATATAGGTTATCATCTAAAAATCAAGCCAAGAAGCTTCTTCACAAGAATTTCTCTTGCGAACATATACAGTTGCGGCCTCATTAACTGTAAGAACCGGCCCAAGATAAAGCTGGACCATATTCATCCTGAGAATTTTGAACTCAAATAAACTTATATCAATTTCTAGCTCTTCCGTAAAGCACTTCTCATAAGTTCTTGCGTCGTACCCCTTGAACTCTACGCCCAAAGATTTGAGTGCCCTAAATACCCTAACCACACCGGATATAAAAATCGGCATGATATCGAGATACACTTGCTTTTCTGGATATCGCTCAGATTTAGCCTCTGCCAGAATATTCATAAAAGTAAGGCCTTCCGCTATGAGATTGAACCGCTTTTGGAGATCGGCCTTTTTTCCGAGCCGCAGAAGTTCTGGCGAGTTCTTACTGGGGTCTAGGCGAGAATATATGTCATCCAACTTGATAAAATGATGCATGCGTGATTGCTCGCCGCCCACAAATTTATGGCTCGCCAGTAAAAATGCCGCACCCTCTAACCTCTCAGGGGCCTCGCTAAGCCACAACTCTGGAAGCAAACTGGAAAATAACGAGTGATCTCGATGATGCAACGCATTACGCAAGGCAATCAGCAAAGATGTATCCGACTGTGCAAAGTAATCGAACTCATCTTTAGATACATCGTACAGCGTGTGAAAGGCTTCTAACTTTGCCTCCCAGGCTCTATCCAAGTTCTCGATGGCTTCCTCTTTGTCAACTGCTACCAAACTCTTGTAACGAAGATGTTCCTCACCATATATCCGCATTGTATTGGCAAGCCGACTGACTGCCCTCTGTACGACTTCCTTTTCCATGAGCCATCCTAAGCATTATATTGAAATAATTACGTTTAGTGACAGTGAATCGTAACTGTAATCCACTGGCTTCGCCAGAATCCGATGCAACTGCTCCAGACAATAGTCGGAGCCTATTCAACATTACAAGGCATCCACGAGTGGCGTCTTATAGCCGCTTGCGGTGCGACGCGAGGAACGGCGGTGCGTCGTCAGCGGCCGCTAGCGAAGGCACCTATACCACTAGTGTGGTGCTTTGCAAATACAACAAAGAAGCCGCGAGTGATTTTTCTGCTCAGACAAGGCAGCGCGATGAGTTGTAGCCCAGCTACGGCGGGGAGCGACAACGCCGCATGAGCGCAAAAAGCGCAGCGAGTTATGGTCGTTATTTGTGAAACACCACACTAGCGACATCTCCCATGCTCAGCCGCTACTCGATGGTGTCCAGGTGTCTACCGGCTGGGGCAGACCTCGCAAGCGGTGCCGCAAGCTCGTAGCTGACAAGGGTTACGACGCTTAATCGCTCAGGAAATATTGCGATCGCTATCGCATACAGCCTGTCATCCCTTACCGAACCATGAAGCGCAAGCCGAAGCCCGGTCTACCGTGGCTATTCGACAAGCCCAAATACCGAGAGCGCAACGTTATCAAGCGCCTGTTTGGATGGCTGAAAGAGCACCGCCGGCTGACCACGCGTTACTGCAAGCTCGCAACAAGTTATGCGACCATGGCCACATTGGCCTGCTGCCGGCGGTGTTTACGACATGTCTTTTTGTAAAGCGCCAAGCCAGCAGGAGTAAGTTTCCATTGGCCTCAGGACCACCATCGGCACGCCTTCAAACGCTCAAAGTAGCGGGCAGCGAAATCGTCCATTCGGCGTTAGGATAATGACTTTTTTCATTGCACGAGTGACTGCGACACGCATAGCCAGACGGGCCTGACGCACTCGGTCTGGGTTCGCGCCGGTCTGCAAGAAACGTCCCTTCATAAGTCCTTCGTACAAAATGACCTCTGTGAATTCCTTACCCTTCGACTTATGCATTGTCATTAGATGGACGCCTTTCCAGTCCTTAGTCACCGCTTGGAAGTGATCCTGGAGAAGCGCATCGCGGACAACACTCTCTGCCCCGGGATAGCCTTTAGCTGAGCGCCACAGTTCGCTCAAGCGGCTTCGAAGCAGTGTCCCCTTCCCGAGCAATCGGACATACCGGCCATCGATACCGATCTGATTGAGAACTTGCTCAGTACTTAAATCTAGGAGCTGTCGCGCGGTAACCCAGTCAGCCTGAGGGTCACCAGTCAGTTGCAGATCAAGACGTTGAGCAGCGATGAGCTGCGCGGCACTAAGAACACGCTTGTGCGGCGCTCGACGAAGCGCTTGCCCCTCAAATAACTGCTCCAAAGCAAGGACCAGTTCCAAGTGAGGCTTGCTGGGCGACTTCTCGCCTTTCCTGCCACGCAGGTGAGCGCATAAGTTCCTGAGTAACCTTTCAGTAATGATTTCGACACTCCCACCGCCCTCGAGCAAGGCAGCGATGGCGGTGCCAGAAAGCGCCGCGGCCTCCTGATCGAACGCCACCTCATGGAAAATTCTTGGCAAATTATCCGAATCACTAGACAAGTATGCTGAGACCTCAGCCATGAAACTCTTGCTGGGCACCAGAATGGCCAGTGACCAATCGCTCCCACTTCTAGTCAACCGAGTTATCGCAGCTAGGACGGCAAACTTGAAAGCCTTATGAAGCTGCCCTTTGCGGGGAACATACGGCGTCACCGCCACATTGGTGTAGGCTCTGTTCTTATTACCCCCGGTCAGCAGATCGTTGCCAAACTGGACGATGTCCGTGCCCGTGCTCCGATGGTTTTCCATCCCGAAAGAAAAAGAGGCGGGATGGTAGGCGTCTTCGAACTCCTGAATCCTATTGGCACTGGCACCGCGGAACTCATAAATCCGTTGTTCCGGGTCAGCCAAAACCAGCACCTGACTATGCCGAGTCAACGCGCGGATGAACCGCCACTCATCCTCGTTCGTGTCTTGGAACTCGTCGAGGATGATCAGTGGATAGCTGTTGCTATAAATGCGTTGAAGCGATTGGCTTTTCTCCAGCAGCACGGCGGCATTACTGGCGAACAGATCGAAGTGCAATAGCCCCTCGTCTTCGAGCAACCTGATTTTTTCCAAACCAATTTGTTCTTCGCTCAGCGTGGACAGCCGTGCTGCCGCCTCAGGTGGAGGAAGCAGCGATAGAGGACGCCCATTACGAAGCAAGTAGCTGTGGCTACGCAGCAGATTCCAGGTGAAGCCATGGTAAGTGTTGACCTCGAGCCGGGCTCGCTCAAGTTTCGGAAGCATCTTTCCCGCCTGCTCTGCGACTCTCGCGACCGTTGCCCTAGCAAAGCTGAGGAATAGCACCTGTTGGTATTCCTTGAGATCTCGCCGACCAAGAAATGCCTCAGCTTTGAGTAGAGCAACGGTGGTTTTCCCTGAGCCAGGCCCACCCATCACAACCAAGTGTTGGGGTGAACCGATGACGTCCCGGCGAGCTTGATCAAGCGTTATCATTTGTTCAGGCCCGCCAAATCAGTTCATCCAACAGTTCCAAGACATTAGGCTCAGGCCTCTTAGGAACTACCGTGGCGGTAATGCTCTCAAGCGTACTAACAATGAATTCAGGAAGGTGCTGCCGGTTCGTTGCAGAACACAGCAAGCTGGCCGCCGCACCATCACCCTTCCATCGCTTGAGGAGAAGTCCGAGCATCGCCACTACCTCCTCCTTCGGAGCATCCGGCCCCGGTGCCTTATCCTTCAGGTCTGAAGGCCAAGCACCATTATCAATCAGAGATGCCACATAACTGCGCATGACGCCCTCATCGGTGCCTTTGAGGACGACATTCTCGAATCCTTTTTCAGGCGCCTGGTAAGGGTGATCTACCGACGCCCTTATAGCGTCCATCTGCTCGGGCGACTGTTCGTCGAACACGGCATAGACTGTCTTTCCAAGCCTGCGGTAGTAGGCCCCCATTGGTGCGATCAGCGAGTCCGTGGTCGCATCGATGATTGGGATGCCCATGGCTTCAAGCGGCATGAAGGATTCAGGATCCTGCTCATGAAGCATTCTTGCGACGGCCGGCCAAGCATCGTATTCCGTCCGGCCTTCAGCAATCAGTACCCTCCGGGCCAAAAGAGCTTCACAAACACGCAGCCGCATATCCTGCCGGTACAGTTTTGCTTTGATACCAGGAGGCAGTCCTGCCGGCATGGCACTCAGCCTTCCTTCGACACGACTGATTACGATGACTTGCTCAGGTTCAAACTCTTCGAGGACGTAGGGTGAGTGGGAGGTGAATAGTGCTTGAGCTGACTTGCCACGCACACCATTGATGATGCGTTTCTGAATGTGGGGCGGAATTGCTATCTCAGGTTCCTCCATCGCAAAGATCACGTTCTGTTTCAGCTCAGCGATCAACGAAAGAAGTGCCAGCACCATCATGTTGATAGTGCCGGTACCTTGGCTCTGGAATGGCGCTGCATGCGCTTCGCCGTCACTACGCTGCGCGCCGGTGGCCATAAAGACCGTCAAGGCTTTTCGAAGAGACTCGCGTGTTAGCTGCGTGACACGCATCTGAGGATCACTGCCGTCATCGCTGGGCATGTAGCCGCGGATCGAAGCCTGAACCTTCTCCAAGATGTCGTTGATACCAATGGCGGGGTCTGCTGCGACCTGCAACTGACGCAGCTCGACCAGTAGCCCCTCCCAGATCTTGAAGTTTTTGTCGTCCTGCAACCGCAGAATGATGTCCAGAAGCGAGCCACGTTCAAGGCTCAGCGCACGGCTGCCGGTTCGGACCGTTCGCAGGTACAGGAATCCACAGACCCGCTTATCAGTCGTGCGGAAGAAGTCGTAGGTGCCATCCTGCTTCATCGGCGAGCAGAAGTAAGTGCTGCCGGTGAAATCATCTTCATCCGCATCATAGCTGCCGACAAAAATGACGCGCAGGCAAGACTGCACTTGCTCCTCGTCGGTAGCTTCAGCTGGGGGGCCTCCTAACAGATCGGCCGTGTCGTTATTCCACCACTCTAAGTAATCTCGAAAACGCATCTCCTGATCCTGATTCAGATCGGTGATGACTGCTTCAATGGTGATGTTGACAGGCTGTCCCTGGGGATCAACGTACTCACCCGCATAGAAATCGTGCTCATCTATCACAGGCCGACGCGAAAGCCGCTCGGGGCCCAACACTAGATCAATCGCCTCAAGCAGCGTGGACTTGCCGATGTTGTTGTCGCCGACGATCACGGCATGCTTGGGCAACAGCACATCCGCGCGCTTGATACCGCGAAAATTCTCAATCTGCAGCCGTGCAACCCGCATATCCGTCCGCTCCAAGTCTCGTTCAATTCCTTCGCCTCAAGGCCGAAGGCCATCAGACAGTAGTCGATAAACGGAACCTGTGCCTTGAATGCCAGCTTTGCTCCCATTGCTCATGTCCTCTTCTCCCACGTGCGTTTTTTGGGGCATAGTGCCAATATGGCATCACGGGCGCGAGCGGATCGAAAAGCAATCGAGGATGCCAGACGGTCATCATCCATATGGAGAGCACAAGTAAACCACCGCGTATCAGCCACGGCCTGGGCTTGCATATCTCGACACATACGAATACTGTACGAATATACAGTCTGAATTTATTGAACTTCAGTCTTGGCTAGCGCGTCTCTAGCTGTAGAAGCCCAAACAATGGGCTGTCCGCTCTTTAACAAAATGCCCCCTCTAACCGTCTGTGGCGATCCCAGATGGGGCCGATTGCGCCCGGGAAATTGAGTTTCAAGTCAGCGTATCGCGGTGAAAGGTCGAGAAAATCGACTGATGGCATTTCGACGTCATCAGCCTGCCTGTATAATTCGGCCCCCGCCGGGCCATGGGCCAAAGGTAGGGAGGTCCAAATGGCATTGGATCTGTCAACAAGTCGACCAATACCGAGCTAAGCGAACACCAATGCGGAAAAGGATTATCCAAATCTTGAGTGGCACCCCAGAGCTAAAGGCTAGGGAGATCGCAAAGCGATTAAATGTCGAGCGAAGAGAGGTTACGAAGTTCCTTTACGACAACCTTGAGGAGTTCATACAAGATGAAAACTCCGCTTGGTCGCTGAAGAAAGACGCCCGCCTTCAAATCGAATTCTCGACAAGTAGCACTTGGATTACCCAAGAACATTTCGAGCGATCACTGGTCAAGCATGGCTCGCCTCTTGATAGTGGCCACGGCCACATCGTTTTGAAAATCCCAAAGGAGCGTAAGGTACTTTTTTGCGCTGCTGCTCGTATCCTTGCACTTGCCAACCAGCTCGCGAAAGTTAAATCTTTGGTCGAACTCGACTTCAGCGAAAATCCGGAATCACTGTCCTACCTTCGTAGAGCTTTTTTCTTCGAGCGACTAGACAAAAGCGTCAAAGTTCTTCCCCGACGCCCTGCCGGCGTCAATGCAGACGGATTGAAGGCAAACAACAAGCGATTGGTCGAGCTACTCCCAATCGAGGCTGGCGGCACAGAGAACGTCCCCGAGCGGTTTAAATTTAGCTTCGTGGAAGCTTTTGGCGAACTTCACGCGAATAAACTACATACGGTGCTTGGTGAGCTCATTAGTAATGCCGAAGAGCATTCTGAGACGATAATCCCCGGATTTGCTGGGCTTCAGAGCTACAACTGGAAGGGCTCGCCGCGTATTGTCGCCGTTGTTTCTGATTCCGGAGCAGGCATTTGCTCAACACTGAGACCGGCCCTGGACGAACACTACCCTGAAGTTGCCGCCTTGTTTCCTGAGACACTTGAAGCCTCAAATGCCAAACTCATTATCCATGCTATGCGTAAGGGTGGCTTGAGCAAGCGCGGTAAAGGGGGGGCTGGTTTGAACAAAAGTTCCGGTTACGCTGAAAGCCTGGATGCGAAGCTTAGTATTAGACAGGAAGACTTTTCTGTCGAGCTGACCTATGAAAAGCCTGACATGTATAAACATAGCTGGCGCTTAGGGCTACCTAGACTTTTAGGCACCCATATAGTATTTGAATTCAACTTGACAGATAAATAGATTCTGGTTAAAATCAGACCATGAACGAGAAAACTTACATACTCACCCTTCGCGACTTCACGGACGGAAGCAGCAACCCTTATGGTACTTTTAGGGGTAGGAAGGCTCATGCTCAATTGTTGGAAGAAATTGCCAAGTTGGTTGGCATTAAAACAATTGGCATATCCCTCAAGAATATTGATGGAGCCGATGTTTCTTTTCTTCGTGAGTCACTTATATACACCTTCAAACAGTACGCTAAGAAAATTTCCTTTTATATCTGCGACTTAGTTGATGAAGACATCATATCTAATCTAGAAGGCGCAGCAATATCTGGCGATTTTCGAGTCACGTGCTGGGTGAACGATCATTGTAGGTTCGCGGGACCCGAACCTTCACCGTCGAGCCTTCCGCTCCTTAATGTGGTCATCTCCAACCGCTCCGTTACCACTACGCAAGTCGCTCAGGCGCTCGAGATGAGCGTTCAAAACGCCAGTACCCGCCTGAAGCGCCTATCCGAGGAAGGGTTTATCACCCGCGTAGAGATGTCCGCTGGCAGTGGGGGCAAGGAATTCGTCTACCAAGTGATTGGCAGATCTGCTTAAAGGGCTTGCTTTATCGAGAAATGGGGGTATGCTTCTGGCATGCCTCCATTTTTTTGGCTTATCGTTAAACGGAATCATTGAACGAGATAAGGGAAAAGCGGAGCTCACCAATGAAAGCCAGGTTCGAGGTTCACAGGTCATACGGAGGAGGCTGGTATTTCCAGCTCGTCATGACTGATAGCCAAGTGATGCTGCGAAGCGAAGCCCACAAGAGCCTCACTAGCTGTATCAACGGGATCGAATCGTGCCGGGAGCATTCGCCTTACGACAGGTTCTACAGCCGGTCCGACAATGCCTCAAGCTTCACGTTTCGCCTGAGAGCTTCGAACAACAAAGCTATCAGCCAAGGACCAGAATGCGCCTCAGCTGATGAAAGGTAAGCGGCCAGCGAACACACCTTGCACAGATCAGGCAGGTATCCACTGATGCGGCAGCAGTCGCTCGATCTCGCTGGCCCGCTGCGTTGGCAGTCGCATCAGCACATCTTTGAGATAAGCAT
>NZ_BAAILM010000017.1:0-72597 GCF_054589175.1 Pseudomonas sp. 3A(2025)
TATGCTTATCTCAAAGATGTGCTGATGCGACTGCCAACGCAGCGGGCCAGCGAGATCGAGCGACTGCTGCCGCATCAGTGGATACCTGCCTGATCTGTGCAAGGTGTGTTCGCTGGCCGCTTACAATCAGCTTGCAGCACGTTGTGGTTGGTCATCTCGGTGGCAAGATTTTTGGCGGCTATGGTCAGTGTTGGTAAAAAATCCGCCAACGGACGGCTTCTGACAATGCCATACCTGTCCTTCATGGCCTGGGTGGTTTTGCCGCCGAACAATGCGGCATCCCCTCGGGAGCGGATTCTGGCAAAGCCCTCATCATCCACACCGCGCTCGTAGATGTTCTGCGACAGCTCTTTTTCCGACTCACGTAAACGATCCCGCGCATCGAAGCGGGCCTGTAGGCGCATCCTATCTTCGATAAGCTCCTGCTTGCGCGTTTGCAGCGCAAAGTAACTCTGAGCAAAAGCAATCGGCTGCTTACGCGGGTCACCATTCTGAGCAATCAGGTAGCAGGCATAACGAGTGAGCATGAAGTCGTCTACGGGCCGCTGTCCGCCTTTGCCGACCTCGATCATTTTCGTGACGCCACGAAAATGATTAGCGGCATCCAATCCAGCAGTTTCGCACGAGGCTATAGCGCGCTGGATGGCGGTAAGAAAATTCTCCCAGCGGGCATACCCCAAGGGCTCTTGTAATTCGCGAGCGAACCAGAATTCGATGTCCTCATCGGACACCCGTTGCACCAGCGCATCAAAGCGCTGTTGCAATTGAGGTAGGAATTGATTGTCCATAATGAAGGCTCACCAGAGGGTTTTGATTTCGGTAGCTGGCGACAGCAGCTTAAATACCAGTCTGACGTTGATCTTTAAGCTGTGACTCGCAAAGCAGGCAATTGGTCAGCAGCTTGCTGACCAAATTGGCGATCCGGACAATGCTCAGCGAAGAAGCGCATGTACTTGAGATTACTGGTTGACCAGCCTTTCATGTCTGGGAACAAATCCTTGAGATCTCGTGCCAGACGCTCGATCACTTTCGCGCCCCAGGCGTTGACCTGTTGCCGTTGCCTGATTTCCGCTCCGATCCGGTGATACAAGTGCACCAGCTCGGCATTGACTGCCAGTGCGGCACGTTGTCGGGCTTGAGTAATATCGACTTTAAGCTGAGTCAGCCAGTCAGCGTAGCCCTCGGGCAATCCGAAAATCGTTTCTTTGTTCACTGACAGATCTCCCAGTCCTGGCCGGCTAAGCGGCGTATCTGCCGCTCTTGCTGGCCGTTCGGGCGTAGTTCGAATTTATAGGATTGAAGTCGTTGCATGGCTGGATCATACGTTTTGCCTCTGCGTGATCGCATATATCTATATACCGCTATCCCGGCCTTTAACCAGAAACACCCAAGGATCGGTAAAAAGCAGGCGGTTGCACGCTTACTCGATGACGGGTATCTTTCGTCCGTCGCCCATATGGCGACGGGGTTTGACGGCCCTTAATACATACAGGCGCACAAGCGCTCCATGATGATTGCAGGCGCTTTTTTTGTGCTCGCATATCTGTCTATGGCGGCTGTGCGCGGGAGACCTTCGGGTCTGCCGGGGTCCTGTATGTGTGCCCGGCCCGTCAACCTGCGCACAGTTGCCACCCTTATTCGTTTGACGGCGAACCGGTGGCAGCCCTTCACATACAGGAGCTCTACCATGTCGCATTTCCTCAACACAGTCACACCCGCACTTCACCGCCGCATCGTCTCAACCTAACCCGCTCACCCTGCCACACCAAGGGATCGCGCACTCCATCAGGGTGGTCGCGAGGATGACCTGTATTCCAAGGCCATAGGCCGGCGGAGATCAACATGAAAAATAAAAATGGCGCACTGGCGTCAACGGACCCGGCTTGCCCGAAAAAAGCCACCGAGCTGTTTTTTGTCATTCACCCCAACGTGGCCACACCGCTGCTCGGGCCACTGCTCACGGCCAGCGAGGCCGAATGCGCACGCTCGTTGATTGGCAGCGCTGACGCTGTTGTCGAATCCCGTGCGGTCGTATCAACCGAGGATTTCATTCACGGGCACGCTGTAAAGAACGGCCGCGTCTGCCGGGTCTTGTTGGGGCTCGCCACCCAAGGAAGGCAGGCATGAACGACTCCAACACGCGAGCCACTTTCGATCATCTGCCGACCCTGTCGCCCCGGCCGGACTACGCCCCCGACTACACCGGCAAGCGACGCGGGACCATGACGGCCATCGCCTGGTATCGCCCAAGCCGCTCGGGCAAAGGCACATTGTGGCTATGTCGCTGCAATTGCGGCTTGTACGAGTATCGGCGTCCGGGAACCTGGGAATCCAGGCCGCACCCGGACGACACCTGCGACGTTTGCCTGCGTGCCAAGGGCCCGAATGCCAGGCAAACCGCGCCGGAGCGTCTGCGCCAATGGGTCGATGGCTTGCGTGCTCTTGGCCTGACCGATACGGAGGTTGCCTGGTTACGTGAGACGGGCAGCGGGGTGGACACCCGAGGCAAGACGGCCGCCGAGATACGCGAGCAGATGCTCAAGCGTGTGTGAGTGACAGCGTCCGTCCTTGAGCGGCTGCGTCATTCCCGAACCGGGCCGGTATACTGCCGGCCCAGTTCGGGAGTAGCCCATGATCGCCTTGCCCATCGACGCTGTATTGCCGGCCCTGCGCCAAGCCCTCAACGAGCGCCATGAAGTGGTGCTCGAAGCCCCGCCCGGCGCCGGCAAGACCACCCGCGTGCCGCTGGCGTTGCTTAACGAGCCATGGCTGGCCGGGCAAACCATCCTGATGCTCGAACCGCGCCGTCTGGCTGCGCGGGCTGCGGCCGAACGGCTGGCCAGCGAGCTGGGCGAGAAGGTTGGCGAAACGGTGGGCTACCGGATTCGCCTCGACAGCAAGGTCGGGCCGAAGACGCGCATCGAGGTGGTCACCGAAGGTATCTTGACCCGCCGTTTGCAGGACGACCCGGCGCTGGACGGCGTTGGGCTGGTTATTTTCGATGAATTTCACGAGCGCAGCCTGGACGCCGATCTGGCCCTGGCCCTGAGCCTCAATGGCCGCGAACTGCTGCGCGACGAGCCGCCGCTTAAAGTGTTGTTGATGTCCGCCACGCTGGAAGGCGAGCGCTTGTCGGCGCTGCTCGACGACGCGCCGGTGGTGCGCAGCGAAGGGCGCATGTTCCCGGTGACGATTCAGTGGGGGCGGCCCTTCCAGCCGGGTGAATTCATCGAGCCGCGTGTGGTGCAGACGGTGCTCGATGCCGTGGGCAACGAAACCGGTAGCCTGCTGGTCTTTCTGCCGGGGCAGGCGGAGATTCGCCGCGTCCACCAGCAACTGGCTGATGCCTTGGGCGAGCGCGCCGATATTCTGCTGTGTCCGTTGCATGGCGAGCTGGACCTCAATGCCCAGCGCGCCGCCATCGATCCGGCGCCGCCGGGTGCGCGCAAGGTCGTGCTGGCCACCAACATCGCTGAAACCAGTTTGACCATCGATGGTGTGCGTGTGGTGATCGACGCTGGCTTGGCGCGGGTGCCGCGTTTCGATCCGGGCAGCGGCATGACCCGTCTCGACACCCAGCGCATCTCCCGCGCCAGCGCCACGCAGCGCGCCGGTCGCGCCGGGCGGCTGGAGCCGGGCGTGTGTTATCGATTGTGGTCCGAGGCCCAGCACGATCAGTTGGCGGCCTACGCCAGCGCCGAGATTCTGCAGGCCGATCTTGCCGGTCTCGCCTTGCAACTGGCGCGCTGGGGCGTGGAGCCCGACCAACTGAAGTGGCTCGACCTGCCACCGACCGCCGCTTTTGCTCAGGCCCACGACCTGTTGCAACGCCTTGGCGCGCTGCAAGCCGACGGCCGTCTGGCCACTCATGGCCAGGCCATGGCTGAAATGCCGGCGCACCCGCGCATTGCTCATCTCTTGCTGCGCGGTCAGTCGCTGGGGCTGGCCGACATGGCCTGTGACGTCGCCGCGCTGTTAGGCGAGCGCGACATCTTGCGCGGCGCCGGTGCCGATCTGCACAGCCGTCTGGTGTTGTTGTCTGGCGAACAAAAAGCCCAGCGCAATGCGCAGGGCGGTGTGCAGCGCGCCCGACAACTGGCCCGCCAATACCGCAGCAACCTACGTGGCAAACCCGCGCAAGCGGTCAACGATCCTGACCACCCGCGCTGGCTGGGCGCCTTGCTGGCGCTGGCTTACCCGGACCGCGTCGCCCGCCAGCGACGCCCCGGTGGCGCCGAATACCGCCTGGCCAACGGCCGCGCCGCCTTGTTTGGCGACAGCGATGCCTTGATGAAACACGAATGGCTGGTGGTCGCCGACCTCGGCAGCCGTCAGGGCCAGCGCGAAGAGCGCATTTATCTGGCCACCGATCTGGAGCCTGCACTGTTCGACACGGTGCTGGCCGAACAAGTGCGCAACGTCGATCAACTGGATTGGGACGAACGCGAAGGCGTACTGCGCGCCGAGCGTCAGCGCAAGGTCGGAGAATTGGTGCTGAGCAGCGAACCGCTGCCCGGTCTTGATGAAGCCGCGCGCGGCCAGGCCTTGCTCGGGCTGGTGCGGCGCAAAGGACTGGAACTGCTGGCCTGGACGCCGGAACTGCGCCAGTGGCAGGCTCGCGTCAGCCTGCTGCGTGAACTGGATGTGCAGCAACACGCCAACAGCGAATGGCCCGACGTCAGCGATAGCGCTTTGCTCGTCAGCCTTGAACACTGGCTGCTGCCGTACCTGGGCAAAGTCAACCGGCTCAGCCACTTCGGCGCGCTCGACCTGTCGTCGATGCTGCGCAACCTGCTGCCTTGGCCGCTGCCGCAACGCCTCGACGAACTGGCACCTTCGCATGTGCAAGTGCCTTCCGGCTCATCGGTGCGCCTGGACTACAGCGAGCAACCGCCGATTCTCGCGGTGCGGTTGCAAGAGCTGTTTGGCCTGTCCGACACCCCGCGCATCGCCAATGGCCGGCAGACCGTGAAATTGCACCTGCTGTCGCCGGCCCGCCGCCCGGTGCAGGTCACTCAAGACCTGGCGAGCTTCTGGCGCACGACCTACAGCGAAGTGAAGAAGGATTTGAAAGGACGTTACCCCAAGCACTACTGGCCGGATGATCCGCTGGTGGCCGAAGCCACGGCGCGGATCAAGCCTCGCAAGAGCTAGGGGCGCTTACCCGCGACGACGGTCGTAATGATCGTAACGGTAGTAGTGGCGCGGTGGCGGCGCATAACGGTGATGTTCGTAACGCGGGCGTACCGGCACGTACCTCACCGGCTCACGATGATGGCGGTATTCGCGTGGCGGTGGGCGGCGGTCATAGTGACGGTCGTCGTGGCGATCATTACGAGCGATTACTGTGGCCAGTACCGCACCGACGGCGGCGCCGGCAACGACAGGCACGATCACATTGCGATCAGCGGCCGTGGCGGTCGCAGTACCCGCCATCAGCAGGCTGGCGGACAACATCAGGATTTTGGTCATCTTCGAAAACATGGTGTCTCCTCAGGCGGCATATGTATTCGCCATGTATCGATAAGACATCGGTTTGGTGTAAATCCGAGTACAGAGTCTGTAAAGGTCAAGTAAAGGGCGTGATGAATCCTCATGGCCGATTCGTTGTCTGCATGTGACTTATTGAAAACAGGAGTTGATCGATGACCCAGGATGAAAGCGTGGACTACACCCAGGTTCCGGCTGGCATGCAGCCGTTTCCAGCGCCAGAATCAGTGTTCGTGCCCGACCAGCAGGATCTGGCCACCCACCTGCACCCGTTGTTCAGCATCGATATCAGCACGATCAACCCCGAGTGGTCGGGCGTGTTGCACATGCTCAGCCCGCTGGAACCCTATGAAAGCCTGGTCGGCGAACTGACCGAGTGGGACGGCTATCACGGCGATTTGCTCAAGACCAACTGGATCGGCTTCAAGATCGAAGACGGCCGTTATCGCCTGTGCGGCGACCCGCGTTACTTCTTTCTGCACGAAGGCAATGCCCAACTGCCTGACCCGCACCCCGGTGCCCGTGCCGATCTTGAGCAGCATTACGCCGAACAACATCGCGCCTACGCCGCTGCGGCCGAAGTGTTCAAGGCCCGTGGCATTCTGGTGCGCCCGGATTGGGATACCGACTCGCCGGTAGCGTTCGTCGAGCAACTGGGCGGCGAAGTGGGCCTTGGCAACTGGGTCGAGACCGTCGAATTCCCAACGAAAATCATCGACGTCGATGCCGACAATGGCGACTACCTTGTCTACCCCTTGAGCCCGGCCGGCAATCGCTTTCTGCATGTGGCCAGTGCCCACGGCTGGAATTACCGCAGCGCGGGGGCCGATCTGATCGTGATGTTTTATGAGCCAATCGAGGGGTTGGTGTTGTTTACGTTTGACTACAGCTGAGTCTTGGCGGTTAGGGGGCATGCGGCGTGCGTGATATCTTGCTCTACGCTAGTGGGCATCGGTGCTGCCCCTACAGCTGAAAAATGGCAGGTGCCGTCGAAGAAAGATAAAACCTCACAGGAGTCTCCATGCTGACGGCTATCCATATCTCTGGATTCAAGAGCTACAGAGACCAGTGGCTACAGCTTTCGCCGTTGACGCTCATGATCGGCGCCAATGCATCGGGCAAGAGCAATGCGCTGGAGGCTTTTCGCTTTCTTTGCTGGCTTGGCCAAGGTCAGAAGCTGTCAGTGCTTCATCACCGGGTCGACGATTCCGAGCAGATTTTACGCGGCCAGGTGAAGGACTTGCCTTATTTGAACGGGCAGTCTTTCACATTGGGTTGTGCAACCGATGACCGCGAATGGAATAACCTCAGTGTCGAAATTGCCTTGCGCGACCCTGAGCTGCATATCGTCCAGGAAAGCATCACGTCGACCCGCCAGAAGTTGCCTCTTTATCGTATCGAGCAGCCTTCAAGGGGGCTCGGTACTGATGCTCGCGTGTCCTACAACAACTTTGCACGCGGTGGCCACAAGCCGCAGGTCACCTGTACTGACCAGATTGCGATTCTGAACCAGCTTGCCAGTTCGGCATTATTTGAATCGGGTCACAAGAAAGCGCAGAAGGTCATTCCCGAAACCACCAGCCGCTTTCAGAAACTGCTGACCAGTACGCTGTTTCTGGATCCTGTGCCTGGTTTGATGCGCGGTGACAGTTATCCTGCCACCCTGTTGCGCGGCGACTGCTCCAATCTGTCGGGCGTGCTTTACACGCTTTGGCAGAAGCAGGAAATTCGTCCTGCCATCGTCGAATTCATCAAGAGCCTGCCCGAACAGGACGTCAAGGATGTTCGTTTCTTTGAGGATAGACGGGGGCGCGTGTCGCTGGAACTGGTCGAGAGTTTTGGGGCCGTCGAACGTAACTGGTCGGTGGAGTTATTGTCCGACGGTACGCTCAGAGTGCTGGCGATTGCTGCCGCCCTGTTATCTGCACCCGAGGAGTCCACCCTTGTGATCGAAGAGGTCGATAACGGCGTGCATCCATCAAGGGCTCGGCAATTATTGACCACCATGCGTGAACAGGCACAGCAGCGTGGTGTACGGTTGCTGTTGACCACCCACAATCCGGCATTGATGGACGCGCTGCCCGACAGTGCGCTGGCTGATGTCGTGTTGTGTTACCGCGATCCACAGGAGGGTGATAGCCGGTTGGTTCGCCTGGCCGATCTTGAGGATTACGCCGGGCTTGTCTCTCAAGGGCCGCTGGGCGAACTGGTGACCCGAGGCGTGGTGGATCGTTTCATCAAGTCGCCCGTAACGGTGGAGCAAAAACGCAGGAGTGCGCAGGCCTGGCTGCAGCAAATGCAAGGTGATGACCAATGAGTGCGGTCTGCCTGATCGACACCAGCGTATTCCTGAATCTGCTCAATGTACCCAATCGGAACCAGGCACGGGCTGAAGTGGTGACCAGCTTTGAAGAATATGCCGAGAGCAACTGCACGTTCATTCTTCCGATGGCAACCATTCTGGAGACCGGCAACCATATTGCCCAGAACGGTAATGGTGTTGTCCGGCGCAAAACCGCGCAGCGTTTTTGTAACGCCGTGGCTGCGGCCTTCACCGAGGAGCCGCCTTATCGCTTGAGCGAATTTCCCGGCACAGAAGAAGTCATGAGCTGGTTAACGGAGTTTCCAGATAAGGCTGGCCAGAATAAATCGCCAACCCGGATGGGTGAGGGAACAAGTTTTGGCGATTTGAGCATCCTCAAGGATTACGAGAAGTGTGTGGCACGCTTCCCGATGAGTGAGGTGTTCGTCTGGTCGCTTGACAGTGACCTGGCCGCTCTCCATCACCTGCCGGCCCGTTTTAAATAGTCATCAGGGCTGTGCAATCAAAGCGAGCGCCCATCGTAGCGGCGCTCTTCAAGGCTCGATAACCAGACGTGCAACTCATCAATCAGGCAGTTCAGGTTGACGTTGACCTCTTGTGGCGCAGAACGGGGACGGCAGTGGGTGTGGCTGCCGCAGCGCGCGCAGAACAGATGGACCGCACGCCGGGTTGCAAACTGGTACACCGCCAGATGTGCGTCAGTGGCTGCATACCTGAACGCCTGTCCCTTGACCCGGTAGTGCTTCGCCGCTTTACGTATGCAATAGCTGCAATTGCACAGCGTGTAGAAGTCATTGGCGGGGCGGAACCAGAAGCGAACCGCTCCACAATGACACGCGCCCTCAAGCCAGGCAGCATTGGCTGTCATCAAGCATCGTTGCCATAGAAATGGCTCAGAAAGCTTCGGGTGGCTTCGCATTCGGGGTTGTCGATCACCACCGAGGGTGGCCCGGACTCGACCACGACACCGTCCCTCATGAACACGACCTTGTCGGCCACTTCGCGGGCAAAGGCGATCTCATGGGTCACGATAATCATCGTCATGCCTTCGCTGGCCAGCGCTTTCACAACCCCCAGTACTTCGCCCACCAGTTCAGGGTCCAGCGCCGAGGTGGCTTCGTCGAACAACATGACCGAGGGTTCCATGGCCAAGGCACGGGCAATGGCCACTCGCTGTTTCTGGCCTCCGGACAACATGTCCGGGTAGTAATCGGCCCGGTCGGCCAGACCCACTTTGCCCAGCAGCTCCAGCGCCAGTTTGCGCGCCGCTTCCTTGGGCATTTTCTTGACCGTAACCGGACCCTCCATGATGTTTTGCACAACGCTCATGTGCGGGAACAGGTTGAACTGCTGGAACACCATGCCGGTGTTGGCGCGAAACGCCGCCAGGTCTTTATCTTTGGGCAGCTTTGAAGAGCGGCCATTGCCAAAGTGCATGGTGTGATGGTTGACCTTGATCGAGCCGCCTTCCGGCACGGTCAGCAGGTTCACACAGCGAAGCAGCGTCGACTTGCCTGAACCCGAAGGGCCGAGGAGGGCGACCACTTCGCCCTTGTTGACGTCCAGCGAAACGTCTTTCAGGACAGCCAGCTGGCCGAAGGACTTTTTCAGGTTACTGATACTGATGATGGGCGACGTCATGTTCAGGCTCCGGTCTTGCTGCGCATGCGTGTTTCGAGTCGTTTCGACAACATGGTTGCCGGAAGAAGGATGATGAAGTAAACGACGGCAATGACCGAGTACACCTCAAGTGGACGGTATGTGTCGTGGGCAATGATCTGGCCCTGATACAGCAGGTCCGGCAAGGCCAGCACCGAAAGCAGCGAGGTGTTCTTCAACTGCATGATCGACTGGTTGACCAGCGGCGGCACCATACGCTTGAGTGCCTGTGGCAACACCACGCGCCACATCACCTGACCACGGCGCATGCCCAGCGCCTTGGCGGCTTCTGTCTGTCCTTCGTCGACGGAAATGATGCCGCCGCGAAAGATCTCCGAGTAAAACGCGCCGCCATACAGCGACAGGCACAGTACCGCTGCAGTCATGGCCGAGATCTGGATGCCGGTCAGGACCGGCAACGCGTAATAGAACCAGACCAGTTGCACCAGCACCGGCGTACAGCGAAAGATTTCGACATAGGCCCGGAACGGCGCGCAGACCCAGAGCGAACCGGAAAGGCGTGGCAATGCCGTGAGAACGCCGATCAACATGCCGAGTACCACGCAAATGAACGTGTAGAAAAGCGTGTAGCCGATGCCTGTCTGTAGCAGTGAGTAATAGGTGGTTAAAAACGCAAAATCCCAGGTATAGGAAGACATAAGCACTACTCGAACTTTACCGAAGCAGGGAAGGATTCAGGCTCGACACCGGCCAGTTTCTGCATGTTGGAAAGGACGACTTTCCTGACATCGCCATTGGCCTGTTCCTTTTTCAGCCATTTATTCACAGCCTGGGTAAGGGCCGGGTCATCCTCTTTCTGCATGCCGATGGTCACCGGTGCCGCCAGTACCGGCGTGGGCACTTGGATGCTGCCGATGGTGGGGACTTTCTTGATCAGGGGTTGTGCGAGCAGCACGACCAGCACCTGACAGTCGACGCGTCCTGACTGCAGCGCCATGGTGGCGGCGCTGGTGCTTTCCAGTCGCGAGATGCTGGCGTTGGGCAGCATGCTGGTGACGAAGTTATCCATGGACGAACCGATGTCCACCGAGATCTTCGCGTCGGCGGCGTTGAATTGATCCCAGGTTTTTTCCGGGTAACCGTTCTTGCACACCATGGTGTAGGTGTTTTGAAAGATCGGGTCCGAGAAGTTGACCATGCCGCGGCGGGCGGGTGTCGGCGCCATGCCGAACATCACGTCAATCTTGTTGGCCTGCAAGTCCATGACCGCATTGCCCCATGTAGTCTCGACGTACCGGGTTTTTACACCCAGTTCCTGAGCCAGGTCGTTGGCAAAATCGGGACCGAAACCTGACCACTCACCGGTTGCCAGGCTCTTGCTGTAGTAGGGCACCGCACCATTGATCACGCCGACACGCAGCGTCTTGGTTCTTTCGATGCGCGACAACGACGACTCAGGTTCTGCATACGCATTGGAGAGTGTGCCGAATGCAATCAGTGCGCTGCCCAGTACGGCCCGCAAGGAAGTGGAGTTGAAGAGCGATTTCATAGCGCTGACCCTCGTATGCTTGAATGATTTATTGTCGAGGCAGTAACGGTGTTGCAGGGCGAGCGTCATGCTCTGGATTCGCGTCGTGCGAACGTTGCTTATTGTGGTTTTAGCGCATCACAGGCTTTTTTTGCTTCAGTGGAATCGGTCGGCCGAAAACTCGGTTGGAAGATTCGTGCCGGGTTTATTCAGGATGATTGCCGTGACCAGCTCGGCGGTCTTGGGCGCCGAGGCCAGACCGATATGACCATGACCGAAGGCATAAATGATGTTCTGCGATGCTCTCGATGTTGAAATGACCGGTAATCCATCCGCCACAGAAGGGCGTTTGCCCATCCAGCGGGTCATGGTGGCAGGGTCAAATACCTGTTGCTTGAGGCTGGGGTAAGTGTTGGCGGCATGCTGCAAGAGCATGTCGCTGCGTTTCCAGTCAGGCTCTGCATCTTCGTGGGCCAGTTCCACCTGCCCCGAAAAGCGCAGCCCGGCATTGGTCGAGGTGTTGGCCATGCGTCCATCGCTGGGCATGACCGGCATCGGTAGCTCGAAGTCAGGACTTTTGATCACCACGTTGTAGCCGCGCTCACTGCGCATCGGCACTGCATCGCCCAGGCGGCTTGCAAGCTGGCCGGAACCGATGCCGCAGGCGATGACCACTTTATCGGCGCTGATTACTTGATCGTTGACAATCAGCCGCCCGTGGCGCTCGACCTGGGTGACATGCGCCTGAATAAAGTCGGCGCCCATCGATACCGCATGATCGACCAGGCCACGCACGTAATCACCCGGGTTAAGGCAATGCGCGCCGTCTTCTACCCAAGCGCCAAAGCTGTACTTACCGGCCAGTTGCGGGACTTTCGCCCTTATGGTCGAACTGTCCCATTCCTGCCAGCGCACACCGTTGATGCGCCGCAGCCGCCAGGCCAGGCTTTCTGCCTCGAAAGCGCGCTTGTCGGGGTAGGCATACAGCAGGCCGCTCTGCTGGATCAAATGGCTCAGCCCGGCTTCCTGGGCCAGCTTCACATGGCGGCTGGGCGCATCACACAGCAAGGTATTGAGCAGCCGGGCCGTGTGTTCGACCTTGGCCAGCGTCGAGCCGGCCTGGGTAAAACGCCACAACCAGGGCGCCAGGCCCGGCAGTGCCTTCATTCTGATGGTCAGCGGTCCGCTCTTGTCCAGAAGATACCCCGGCACCTTTTTCCACAGGCCCGGTGTCGACATCGGCACGATAGAGGCAGGGCTCAGCCAGGCACCGTTGCCGTGGCTGGCAGCCTGTTCACCGCCGGGCAAGCCGGCGTCGATGATGGTGACCCTGGCGCCTGTCTTCAACAGTTCGATGGCCGTGCACGCCCCGACAATACCCGCACCCAAAACCACAACGTTCATATCATGTTCCATCAAGTCAGGCTGTCTGGGCGCGTGGCGCTGTTTTCACTGGCGTTAAACCCAATACGTGATCCAGGGCTGAAAAAATATCGTAGACCGGAAGACCAAAGCGTTGTTCGACGGCCTCCCGATAAGGTGGCAAGTTAGTGCATTCAAACAAGATGGCTTTACTCGACGGGTGTTTATCAAGCACGCGCGCCACACTCTGGATAACATCCTGTTGCGCTTTGTCAGGGTCCAGTTCAAGGCGATCGTTATTTATGACCGGGTAAAGTTCCTGGCCGTCTTCAATACCTTGAATCACAACATGGGGTGACCAGAAGCGACCAAAGTGCTGTCTGGAAAGAAGGCGCCCGTCATAGGTAATCACCGGCAGTGAAACATGCCAGCCAAACTGTTTGACCAGTGCCGGAACCAGGTTCAGCGATGACGAAACCAGTGGCACGGGAATCGCGCTTTCCAGTTGATCGTGAAGGGAGCAGGCGAAACCGCACGAGGTGGTAATGGCCGTGCAGCCGCGCTCGACCAACGACAAGGCCGCGTCGATAAAGCCGTCGACCACCGCTGCCTGAACAGGCGCTGCGCTGACGACCGATGCCGGTGTAGCAAGCGGTGCGGTCAGGAATTCCACGGGGTAACGGTACGATTGAGGATTACCGACATCGCCCACAGGACGGGGGAAACGGGTATTGAGCATGATCACGCCGAGCTTGAATGCAGGGTGAGACATACAACCTCCTCACAAGTGTTTTGCCAGAGAAACGCCAGCTGTTTGACAGCGCGTTTCAACATGCTGGCGCGTTTGCCGGGCAAGAACAAGCGAGTATAAGTGGGTTGGTCATTACTTTTAGTCAGGGCAGAGCGTCCTGACAAATAGTCAGTGACACACAACCTTTTTTCGCTTGTTTGTCGCCACTGTTCATCGCGTAATAAAGGGAGTTTTAAACAGTTGATTGTTCGTTGTTTGAATGCGTAATCATTAAAGGATGTACCTCATGGCGGAAAACACTTCACCCACGGCACAGATCAGTGGTGGCGATGCGTTAGTGCGTATGCTGCAACTTCAGGGCGTCAAACATATCTTCGGTGTCACCGGCGACACGAGCCTGCCGTTTTATGACGCCCTGCATCGTCTTGATCATGGCATCACTCATGTATTGGCGCGTGATGAGCGCTGCGCCAGTTACATGGCCTATGTGTATGCCAAGTTGACCGGCAAGGTGGGGGTGTGTGAAGGGCCGAGCGGCGCGGGGGCAACTTATATGCTGCCCGGCATCGCCGAGGCCAATGGCTCGTCTGTCTGTGTATTGGGCATCAACTCCGACATTCCGGTCTCGGGGCGCGACAAGTTCGTACTCACCGAGCTGGACATGAAAGCGCTCTACAAGCCAGTCACCAAATGGAACGCGGTGATCGAAACACCCGGCCGGTTGCCCAAGGTCATCCGCACGGCCTTCCTTGAAATGACCAGCGGCGCACCGGGTGCTGCGCATATTGCGGTGCCTTACGACGTGATGAAAGGCGAACTGGATGAAAGCGAGGTGTATGCCTATGAACAATTCAACCAGTTCCCGGCGGTGCGGCCTGGTGCAGACCCCGAGACGGTACGCGCCACGGTCCAGGCATTGCGTGCAGCGAAACGCCCGGTGTTCGTCTGCGGTGGCGGCGTGGTACTGGCGGGGGCCTGCGCTGAACTTGAGCAACTGAGTGCTCATCTAGGCGTTGCCATCGCCACCTCGATCAGCGGCCAGGGCACAGTCTCGGATCACAATCCCTATGCGGTCGGCGTGGTCGGCACCAATGGCTCAACCCCCGAAGCCAGGGCTTTTGTCGGCACCTGTGATCTGGTGATTTTCATCGGTACCCGCGCAGGTTCTGTGGTGACCGAAAAATGGGGCAATCCGGGACTGGCTGAAAAGACCATTGGCCACATCGATATCGATGCGCATGTCATCGGCAGCAACTACGACACTCGATTCGCCTTGATGGGCGATGCGCGGACCATTCTGCGCCAGTTGCTTGCCGAGGCCTGTGCGGGCGAGGCGCTGCAGCGCGATGAACTGCTCGATGCGATTGCCACCGTGAAATCAACCCGCCAGGCGGCGCTGCACCGGCCAATCAATTCGCAGACAGGGCAGATTGAACCGGAAATTGTGGTCAGGGCACTGCAATCGGCGCTGCCGGCCGATGCGGTGCTGGTGATCGACCCAGGCACGCCGACACCGTTTCTGTCGGCCTATCTCGATGTACAAGTACCGGGCAACAACATTGTTTATAACCGCTTCCACGGCGGCCTCGGCTATTCGTTGCCGGGCGTGGTGGGCGCTTATTACGCCCGGCCGCAACAAAAGTGTGTGGCGGTCATGGGCGATGGCAGCTTTGGTTTTTCATCAAGCGAACTGGAAACGATCTACCGGCTGAATATACCGGTGACCCTGATTGTGCTCAGTAACAGCAACTATGGCTGGATCAAGGCCGGGCAGTACGCCAGTTACGGCGAGCGCTATTTCTCGGTCGACTTCAGCACCTCCAACAGTGCCCGCGTGGCCGAGGCCCACGGCATCAAGTCCTGGAGTGTGCGCGACGATCAGGACGTGCTGAGTGCGGTGCAACAAGCCCTGAGCCACGACGGCCCGAGCCTGGTGGAAATTTTCGTCAAGGAACTGCATGAAACCCGGGCGCCGGTCAGTGCCTGGATGGGCTAAGCGTTTTACCGGCGAGCCCTGAGTCAACGGCGCTCGCCCGACCCTTACTGCAACACCCATAACAATAAGGCGTTACTTCAACAGTCTGCCAATCATCAGGTCGGGGTATCAAGGTGAATAATAAACTTGCACTAGTTGTTCTGGCGGCACTGCCGCTGTTGGCCAATGCCGAGGGGGCGGCACAATCGCAGGCAAAAGGCTTCGTTGAAGATTCTTCAATGGACCTGTTGTATCGAAACTTTTACTTTTATCGCAACTTTCTGAACCGCCCGGCAGGCACGCAGAATTATGTAGAAGAATGGGCGCATGCGCTGATGCTCAATTACAAGTCGGGTTACACCGCCGGTACGGTCGGCTGGGGCATCGATTTGCAGGGTTATGTGGCGCAAAAACTCGACGGTGGTCCCGGGCGGGTCGGTTCAGGCTTGATGCCGGTCGGCAGCGACGGGCATCCGCGAGATTATCAACAGCGCGTCAACCCGGTGGTAAAGATGCGCATCTCCAATACCGTATTGAAGTATGGCAGCCAGCAACCGGATAACCCGGTGTTCAACTATTCGGACAGCCGCCTGCTGCCGCAGAGTTACACCGGCTTCTCGCTGCAAAGTAATGAGTTTTCATCGCTGTTGATGGACGCCGGTTACTTTACCAGCGGCAGTTCGCGGGTTGATCAGGGGCATGACAGCGCCATCGGCCTGACCTTTACCAACTCGAACAACAGCATCGATGCCCGCTCGGCCAGGTACGCAGGCGTGGTCTATAAACCGGTGAAGGGTGTTTCGCTGCTGGCGTACGGATCGGAGCTTGAAGATGTCTGGCGCCAGTATTATCTGGGCGCCACCTATGTCACGCCGCTCGCGGACAACCTGACCTGGGACTCGACCTTCAATCTGTACCGCACCCTCAGTGACGGCGCCGAGAAAGCAGGTTCTATCAGCAACTCGACCTGGAGCCTTGCCAGCGGCATCAAGTCGGGTTTTCACCGCATCGGCCTGGCCTTTCAGCAGGTGCATGGCGATGAGGCGTTCGATCACCAGGGCACGCCGGGCCAATACGGGCGTCTGTGGCTGGCCAACTCGGTGCAGTACTCGGACTTCAACGGCCCTAATGAAAAGTCGGCGCAGATTCGTTATGACTACGACTTTGCCGGCCTGGGTATTCCTGGCCTGACCTTCATGGCCCGTTACGTCAGGGGCTGGGACATCGACGGCACGCAGGCCAACAGCCTTTACGCCAATCGCTATGGTGCCGATGTCAAACACTGGGAGCGCGATGTCGACGTGAAGTACGTCGTGCAAGGCGGGTCGGCCAAGGGCTTGTCGGTGCAGATGCGCTACGCCGCTGCGCGCGCCTCGACCGCCAATGCCCTGACTGACTTGAATGAGTTGAGGGTGATTACCTCGTACCCGCTTTCGCTTTTCTGATCACAGGCTTCAACAGAAAAAGGGTGTCCTCTCGGACACCCTTTTTCATTGTCAGCCCTTGCGAGCCTCCTGTATCAGCCAGTCACGGAACACGATTGCATGCTGTTTATGGCGTTTACGCTCCGGGCTGACCACCCAATAGGAATCGCTTGAGCGTACCGGCGCACCGAACGGCAAGTGCAATTCACCACTGTCCAGTTCGCGTTTCACGTACTGCAGCGGCACCACCGCCAGCCCCAGCCCGCTGACGGCGGCGCTGATCAGCATTTCACTCTGGGAAAAACGCAAGCCTTGAATCAAACCGCTGTGATTGAGGCCGCATGCACGCAACCACTGTAGCCAGAGACTGGGCCTGCTTGAGTTTTGCAGCGTGGGGATTTTGGCAAAATCCAGTTGCTCGAGTTTCTCGCCCAGCGGGATCAACCTGGGTGAGGCGACCACGACCAGGTCTTCGGCAAACAGCTCCAGCGCCCGCGCGTCTGTCCAGGCCCCTGCGCCGCGGATAATCGCGACATCGATCGGGCTGTTCTGAAAATCGACATCGGCCGAGACCGCGAACACCTCGATCGGAACACCCGGTGCCAGCCGGACGAAATTCTCCAGGCGGGGTGCAAGCCAGCGCGAGATGAACGTAGGGTTCGCGCCAATCATCAGCGACAGATCGGCCTTGCGACCGCGCACCAGATCGATGGTCATCTCTTCAAGCCGGTTGAGCATGACATCGACATCGCGCAAGTAAGTCTTGCCGGCGTCGGTCAGGATCAGGCGCGATCCTGAGCGCTGAAAAAGCTCCACGCCCAGTTGCCGTTCAAGATTGGAAATCTGCCGGCTGACGCCACTTTGGGTGATCTGCAAGTCTTCCGCTGCACGGGTAAAACTCAAGTGCCTGGCCGCCGCTTCAAAGGCTTGCAGGGCTGACAGGGAAGGAAGGAAGCGGCGCATGAGCAAGACCTTTGCAATCAATGAACAATCGGTTCGAGCGAGTGTGCCTATGAATAGCAAATTACGCGCCGGATTTGTATTCAGGATTCGGGCTGTGTCGAGACCAAGGTAGTTGACGCATCTGGCAACGTTAATCAAGAATGCCCGGCGAGGACTGCAACCGCGCATCCGTCGGGCTTGGGTACCAGCCAATACCCCCCCGTAATTTCGGCAGCAGAGAAGGCTGGTTTCTCTGAAGTAGAGACGACAGACAGGCTTGTCGGATTCTGAACCCAAGGTGAGAGCCCGGAGCTAAAGAATCGCTGCGACTACTCCTCATCAATACTCGAAAGGCGTCCGTCAGGACGCCTTTTTGATTACTCCCTTAAAAACTCATCTTCACCCCCGCCTGCACACTGCGCCCGGCTGCCGGCACCTCATCCCTCAGAATCGAACTGGCATAGCGCACCGTCTGGTTGTTCAGATTGTCGCCTTTGACAAACGCCAGCCACTCGCTTTGCCCCACATCGAAGCGATAGCCGAGGCTGGCATTGAGGGTGGTGTAGCCGCCGGTGTCGCTTTCGGCTTGCGGTACGCGGTGCTGGGCGCTGGCGTGTTCGGCGCCGACGCTGGCTTGCCACTGATTGTAGTCCCACAGCAGCGCGGTGTTCAGGCGCAGGGGCGAGATGCGTGGCAGTGGCTCGCCGGTGTCGCGGTTGTTGGCGCGGGTGTAGTCGGCCGAGCTTTGCAGGGCGAAGTTGCCGTACGGGGTTTGTGCCAGGCGCCAGTGGTCCTGGGCTTCGATGCCCCAGAAATCGGCTTTCACGCCGCTGTACAGGTACTCGGGCAGGGCATCGTCATCACCGGCGGCGACTTCTTCGCCGTCGTCGTTGAGGTAGCGGCCGCTGCCCAACAGGCCGATGTAGTTCGAGAAGCGGCTGTAGAAGACTCCGACGCTGCCTTTGTGCGTGCCGTTGTCGAAACGCAGGGCGAGGTCGGTGGACCAGGATTTTTCCTTCTCGGCATTGGCATCGCCCACTTCATAGGTGCCGGTCGCCTCATGCGGGCCATTGGCGTACAGCTCGTAGAAGGTCGGCGCTCGCTCGGTGTAGCTCAGGGTGCTGGCCAGCGACCAGATATCGGTCAGCTTGTAGATCGCGCCGAACGACAGACTGCCGGCGGTAAAGCTGTGGCTGGCGTCGCTGCCCTCGAAGCGTTCGTTGCCGTCGGCATCCGGGCGCAGGCGTGTGTGCTCCAGGCGGCCGCCCAGAGTCAGGTCGAGACGCTCGGTGGCTTGCCAGTTTTCCAGCACGAATAGCGCGGCGCTGTCAGTGTCGGTGCGCGGCACGAAGGCTTCGGCGCCCAGCGCCTGGAACTGGCTGCTGGCGACCTGCGCGCCGACCACGCCTTCCAGCGGGCCGATGGGTTTATGCCGCGCTTCGATGCGGGCTTCATAGCCATCGTTCTTGAACACGGTGCCGGTTTCGCCGTCTTCGATCTCGCGGTGTTCATAGGTGGTGTGGCCGAAATCCAGCTTCACCGAACTGAACGGGCCGTCGAGGTCGCGGATTTCCGAGGCCAGCGCGTAATGGCGCTGTTCCATGTCGATGCGCACCGCGTCTTCGGCCGGCGAGCCGTAGTTGCTGTCGTACTCGTCGTAAGACAGGCCGACATAACCGTGATCCCAATGGTAAGCGCCGCCGATGGCACCGCCGTCCTGGCGGCCATCGCTGTTGGCCACGCGGTGCTTGCTGTCGTCGTCGATGGCGCGCTGATCCCGCGAACGGGCGTAGCCGGGAATGCGCAGGTCGTTGAACTCGCGCGAGTTGGCGTCCAGGTGCAGGGCAAAATTGCCGTCACCGGCTTCCAGTTTGCCGGCGCTGCTGCGCGTGGTGTCCGCGCCGCCATAGCGCAATTCGCCGCCGCCATGGACGCCGTGAACCGGTTCGGTGGGGATGCGGTTGTCGAAGGTATTGACCACGCCGCCGACCGCGCTGCCGCCATACAACAAGGCGGCCGGGCCGCGTACGACCTCGATGCGCTCGGCGTTGGCCGCGTCGTACGGCACCGCATGGTCATAGGACAGCGACGAGGCATCCAGCGCGCCGGTGCCGTTGCGCAGGATGCGGATACGGTCGCCATCGAAGCCGCGAATCACCGGCCGGCTGGCCGCCGGGCCAAAGTAGGTCGACGACACGCCGGGCAGGGTATTGAGCGTCTCGCCCAGTTGCGCCGACTGGCGCAGGGTCAACTGATCGCCTTCCACCACGCTGGTCGGCGACGCCAGGGTGGCGCTGCCCAGCGGGTTGGCGGTGATCACCTGCGGGTCGAGCACGACGGCCTGGGCCGCATAAACCGGCTGGGCGACGAGCAGCGCGGCGGCGAGTGTGGAAAGCGGGAAGGCGAATCGGGCGAGCATTGAAGTGTTCCTTACGGTTTGAATTGTTATGTTATAACATAACAATAATCCGTCCAGATGAAACTTCGTGCCCGCCCTCAAGGACGTCGCTTGTTGCGCATCACCTCCACGTGTTCGGCAAATTCGTTGAACGGGCGGCGTTCGCTCAGTGCTTGATGCATCCACTGCTGCCCGGTCATGGGTGCCAGCCCTTGCAGGGGCGGGTCGCTGTCGAGGTTGGTAGGAAACGCATAGCCTTGCGCTGCGCTGGCAATGACCGCGTTCAGCGCCGTGGCGTCGAGCGTTTGCTGCTCGAGTCGCCCAAGCAGGTACGGGTAAACGGCAAGCATCATGCGGTCATGGTCCAGTGCTTCCATCGGCTTGCCGAACGCCGAAGAGATCTGCAGCAGGTTGGCCATGCGCTGCCGGTCGGCGGTGCGATTGGTACCGGCGGCATGCATCAACGCCGGGTTGAAGAACAGCAGGTCGCCCTTGTGCAGCGGCAATTGCACGGCACGGGCCTGGAAATACTCGATGAAGGCCTGATTGCGCCAGGCCATATAGCCGGCCTCGTACTGCTGGGAAAATGGCAGCAGCAGGGTCGGACCTGTTTCCACCGGCATGTCGCTGTGCGCGACGGCGCCTTGCAACGTCAGGTACTGGCTCATGACCTGTACGTCGAGTGGATAGTGTTGCAACACCTCAAGGGTCTGAAAGCCCAGGTGATAGTCGCGATGCGGTTGTTGCGCCTGGCCGCCGGGACGTACCACGTTAACTTGCGCGGTGACCTGGTAGTACGGCCCTAGCCAGGCCTGGGCGACCAGTCCGATCAGCGGGTTGCTGTAGTAGTCGATAAACGACTCGGGTGAGCGCAGGGCGGCTTTTTGCAAGGCGTTCCAGATGCGCCCGTTGGCGCCGCTTTGGGCAAAGTGATCGCCGCCGCTGGCGTGCCGTGCTTCATCGTCGAGGATGTCTTCGAATACCGCGCTGTGTTGGTCGATAACCGCCATGTCAGTGAAGCCCTGACGGATCACCACCACACCTGGTCCATGACGGAACAGCCGATGCAACTCGCTCATCAGCGGCTTCGGGTCATCGTTCAGCGCCCGATGCAGGGTGTCGGCCTGATAGATCGGCACGTTGCTCAGCACACTGTCGCACTGTGGGTAGTCGGCTGCGCGGGTGGTTTGCTCGCACAGCGTGGCAAAGGTTTGCAGGCACAGATCGTTATGGCTCACATAGCGGCTCATGGCTGCACACCCGCTGCTGGCCATTGCAGGGCGCTTTGCGGGCGAGGGGCGGTCTCTTCGCCGCAACCGATCACGCCTTGTTCTAGGTCGGTAACCGTGCCGGTTTGCAGGCCGGATTCGGTCGATAGCAAAAACGCTACATGGCGGGCAACTTCTTCGGGTTTGAGCAGCCGGCCAAACGGCTGCGCCCGCTCGGCCTCGGCCAGCCAGCCGTCTTGGGCACCGTGGTAATGACGCTGGATTTCATCCTCGTGCGGGGTGTCCATCCAGCCGATGTTCAGGCCATTGATCCGGATGCGGTTGCGCAAGGTGCTGAACGCCACGTTTTTAGTCAGGATCGCCAACGCGCCTTTGGACGCGCTGTAGGCTGTCAGGCCCACCGGCCCGCCGTGGGCGACGATGCTCTGGATATTGACGATCGAGCCTGCGATACCGTCGCGGATCATCAGCTTTATCGCCTCCTGCATGAGAAAAAAAGGCGCCCGCACATTCACTGCAAACAGGGCGTCAAAGCGCTCGGGCGAGGTGTCGAGAATACTGCCGCGATCTGACATGCCGGCGCAGTTCACCAGCCCGTGCAGCCGGCCAAAATGCCGGTCGGCGGCGGCGATGATGCGCTGGCAGTCCTCGACCCGCTCCAGATCGGCTTCGATGAACACCGCCTGGCAGTCGAGCGCGGCGAGTTTCTCGACCTGTTGCTGGCCCTTGGCGCGACTGCGCCCGCACAGTGTCAGCCCGGCGGCGCCGCGCTTTGCCAGAGTATGTGCGACTGCGGCGCCCAGGCCTTGAGTGCTGCCGGTAACGACAAAAAACTGCCCGGCGAAGGGGCGTGTGAGATCTGTATGCGACATGGATGTTCTCCTGTTTATTGTTATGAGCTGTACACCTTTCGAGGCTGAGACTAGCATCGGATAAGCCTCAAAATAGCGCTGAAAGACCTCAAGAAAACCTCATGTCAGGAGTTCACCATGACCTCGCTGCTCGACCGCGCCGGGCGTTATTCCATCAAGCAACTGGCGGCGCAGGCCGGGGTCAGCAAAGCCACGGTCGACCGCATGCTGCACGGCCGTGCCGGCGTGCATGCACAGACCGGCCGGCGCATCGAACAGGCGCTCGATGAACTTGAAGCCCAGGAACGCACCGGCCTTGCGGTGGGGCGCACCCTGCATGTCGACGTCATCATGCACACGCCGACCCGGTTCAGTGACGCGGTGCGCGGGGCTATCAATGCGCAACTGGGCAGCCTGGCACCGTTTCGGTTATTCCCGCGTTTTCATCTGTTCGAAGACATCGACAGCCTGCGCATGGCCGAGCTGATTCAGCGCTGCGTGGACAATGGCTCTCAGGGCATCGTGCTCAAGGCCGCCGATGAACCTGCCGTCAACCAGGCGGTAAACCAGGCCATGAGTGCTGGTGTGCCCGTGGTCACGCTGGTCACCGACCTGCCGCAAAGCACGCGTCTGGGCTATGTCGGGATGAACAACCGCACGGCCGGGCAGACCGCTGCCTATCTGTTGTCGCGCTGGCTGGACCCGGCACCCCAGCCGGTGGCCGTGGTACTGAGCAACGATCTGTTTCGTGGAGAAGAAGAAAGAGAAGTGGGCTTTCGCAGTTGGCTGCGTGCCCGTGCGGCGCATTTGCAGGTGCTGGATATCAGCGGTGGCGGCGGGGTGTATGCACCGACCTTTGAGCGGGTCAGCGAAGCGCTGATGGATTACCCGACGCTCAAGGCGGTGTACAGCGTCGGCGGCGGCAACCGGGCGATTGTCGACGCCTTTGCGGCACAAGGCCGTAGCCTGGCGGTGTTCGTCGGCCATGATCTGGATGAAGAAAACCGCCAGCTACTGGCTGAGGAGAGGATCGCGGCGATCATCGACCATCCGCTGCAAACCGATGCCCGGCATGTATTGATGCACATCCTGCAGTTTCACCGGCTGTTGAAGCGCGAGCCGATTCCGCCGTCACCGGTGAACATCGTCACGCCCTTCAGCCTGATGTGATTCAGAAAATATTGATCGGGTAGCTGACGATCACTCGATGCTCATCCGCGTCGCGCTGGCTGACGTAGCCGGTGCGCAACTGCGCGTGACGCAGGGCGACGGTGAGGTTCTTGGCCGGGCCCGATTGCACTGCGTAGCTGAGTGTGACGTTGCGTTCCCATTCTTTTTCGTCGCCGCTGACGGTCTTGATGTGCGAGCCGCTTTCATACATGGCCAGGAAGGTCAGGCCCGGTACGCCCGCCTTGGCGAAGTCATAGCCGTAGCGCACCTGCCAGGTGCGTTCGCCGGCGCGCTGGAATTTGCCGATCATCGATTCGGTCATGAAATAGGCGGTCGAGCCGTCGCCCTGATTGAGCCATACCGCATCGCTGTCGCCGCTGACCACCTGATACCCGGCGGCCAGGGTGTGGCCCTCGATCAGGTAGGTGAACATCGCGCTGGACAGGCGGCTGTCGACCTTGCCCTTGGTCACGCCGTTGCCGTAATAGCCGACCGTGTAATACGCAGGGTTATTGCCGTTGGCGCCGTCGGAGCGGTTATCGAAGTGACGCAGGTCGGTGCGCAGCGTGCCGGGGCCGACCGGCAGTTCGTACTTCAGACCCAGAAAGTGCTGTTTGTAGAAGTCTTCGAGGTTGCCGTAGTAGTACTGCAGCGTCAGGTCCTTGACCGGTTTGTAGTCGACGCCGGCGTAATAGAACTTGTTGACGAACTCGCCGGTCAGCGCGTTGTTGGCGCCGGGGATCGACATGCCCATCTGGTTGGTCGAGCCACGGCCCATGACGTGTTCCAGCTGGCCGGCGGTAAAGGTGAAGTCGCTCAGGTCTTTGGACTGGATCTGCCCGCCGCGAAAGGTCTGTTGCAGCATGCGGTCGGTGGACATCACCACCGGCAGCATGGGCACCAGCGTGCCGTATTTCAGTTCGGTCTGCGAGATTTTGGCCTTGAGTGTCGCGCCCAGGCTGCTGAACTCGTCCACCGCACGGCCGTCGCTGTCAGTGGGAAAGATGTTGCCGTTGAACGCCGAACTGGTCGGGTTGTAGTGACGGCCCTTGCCCGAGTCCAGGCGGATACCCAATTGACCGAACGCATCGACACCGAAGCCCACCACGCCCTGGGTGTAGCCCGATTGCACGTTGAGCATGAAACCCTGGCCCCATTCCTGGGTGTAGTTAGGGTCGGCTGCGCCACTGCGGTTGTCGGCATTGCTGAAGAAGTTGCGCGCCAGAATGCTGGCCTTGGTGTCTTCCACGAAACCTGCAGCCTGGCTTTGTTGCGCGATCATCAGGCCACAGAGGCCGGCAATGACAGTGGGCGTGCGATTGATACGCTCCATCGGTTCATCCTCAATTATGTAGTCAAGTGTGGGGAGAGGCAGGGCAGGGCGGCAGTCAGGTCTTTTCTTGTTGTTCACGGGTCAGCGTCACCGCTGGCAGTCGATACAGCACGTACAGGGCTACGCAGCCCAGGGCGGCGCAGAGCAACAGGCCGACATCCAGCGAATGCGCCAGCGCGGCGCGGGCGATGGGCAGGGCGCTGTCGCTTTCAGGCTGGAGTGTTCGCAGCAGCACTTGCGGGTCGCTCAAGCGCGCCAGGGCGTGGCTTTGCCCGGCAGCGTCAAGGGCGCGTTGCAGGTCGCTGAGGTACAGCCACTTGACCAGTGCGCCCATGATCGCGGTGCCGAGCAATCCGCCGACCAGGCGCAGCGACTGGGTCAGCGCGGTGGCGATGCCCAGCAGCGGGCGCGCAGCCAGGGTCTGGGTAAACACCGTGAGGTTGAGCAGGATGAAACCCAGCCCGAGACCGGCCAGCAGAATCAGCATCAGCAATGTGTGAAAACTGCCGCGCAGGCCGAGGGTTGCCAGCGCCACACAGGCCAGCGACAAGGCGACGAAGCCTGCCAGTGGCACCCGGTTGGGGTTTTGCAGGCGGGTCACCAGCCGACTGTTGACGATGGCGCCCAAAGTGATGCTCAGCGCCAGCGGTGTGATCAGCAGGCCGGCTTCTTGCGGCGAATAGCCGTAGCTGCCCTGCAACAGCAGCGGCAGATAGAACAGCAGGGTGAACATGATCGCGCCGGCAATCATCGACAGCCCGAACAGGCGGCGCAGGCTGGGGCTGGCGAACAGGGCAGCCGGCAGCAAGGCATGCTGACAGCGCCGTTCCCACCACCACAGGCCCAGCAATGCGGCCGCCGCCAGCACGCCCAGGGTGATGCTCAACACGCCATCGCTGTGGCCCAGCCACTGCACGAACAGTTGCAGGCTGCCCAGCAGCACGACGATCAGCAGTGCGCCGAGCCAGTCGAGGCGAATCGCGCCGCTGTGTTGCGGGCGATACCACGGCAGAAAACGCCAGGCCATGACAAAGGCCAGACAGCCCAGCGGCAGGTTGAGCCAGAACACCGAGCGCCAGCCGAACTCGCCGGTCAGGTAGCCGCCCAGTCCCGGCCCGATGGCATTGATGACACTGAACATGGCACTGAGCAGCACTTGCCAGCGCAAGCGCTGCGCGGTGTCGGGAAACAGTTCGGGCACACACGCAAAGGCGGTGCCGATCAGCATGCCGCCGCCGATGCCTTGCAGTGCGCGGCCCACGATCAAGACCCACATGTCGTGGGCCAGGGCGCAGGCCAGCGAGGCGAGGGTGAAGATCAGCGTGGCGGCCAGCACGAACGGCTTGCGTCCATAAAAATCGCCCAGCCGGCCAAAGATCGGAATGGTGACGATCGAGGCCAGCAAGTAACCGGTCGCGACCCAGGCGTACAGCTCAAAGCCATCGAGTTCGGCGACGATGCTCGGCAGCGCGTTGCCGATCACGGTCTGGTCCAGCGCCGACAGCATCAACACCAGCGACACGCCGAGCATGGCCAGCAAGGCTTGCCGGAAGGTCAAGGGCGATGGGCTCGGCGCGGTCATGGCGGCTCCTCAGCTCAGGGTCGCGACGGCGGCGGCAATCCGCGCGCAACCGGCTTCCAGGGTTTCCAGCGCCGTTGCGGTGGACATGCGGAAGAACGGCGCCAGCCCGTAAGCGGTGCCGGCCACCACGGCTACGCCCTGGCTTTCGAGCAGAAACAGCACCACGTCGGTGTCGGCTTCCAGCACCTGGCCGTCGGGGGTGCGCTTGCCGAGCAGGCCGGCGCAGTTGACGTACAGGTAGAACGCGCCGTCGGGCTGGATACAGCTCAGGCCGTCGATGGCGTTGATCAGCGTCAGGCAGCGATCACGGCGCTGGCGGTAGACCTGCACGCTGCTGGCCACGAAACTTTGGTCGCCTTCAAGCGCGGCAACGGCAGCGGCCTGGCTGACCGAGCAGGCATTGCTGGTCGATTGCGACTGCAAGGTGGCCATCGCGGTGATGATGTCTTTGGGGCCGGCGGCAAAGCCGATGCGCCAGCCGGTCATGGCGTAGGTCTTGGACACGCCATTGATGACCACGACGCGGTCGCGCAGGCGCGGCTCGACGGTCAGCAGATGGGTCAGCGGCTGGTCGTCGTAGCGGATGTGCTCGTAGATGTCGTCGGTCATCACCAGCACATCAGGGAAGTCGAGCAGCACATCGGCCAGCGCGCGCCACTCGGCGGCGCTGTAGGTCGCACCGGTCGGGTTGCTGGGCGAGTTGAGCAGCAGCCAGCGCGTACGCGGGGTGATGGCGGCGCGCAGTTGTTCGGCGCTCAGCTTGAACTGGTTGTGCTCCGGGCACGGCAACGTCACCGGGCGACCGTCGCAGGCCAGCACCATGTCCGGGTAAGAAACCCAGTAGGGCGCCGGGATCAGTACTTCGTCATCGGCACTTAACGTGGCGGCAAAGGCGTTGAAGATCGCCGCTTTGGCCCCGCTGGTGACTACCACTTCGGCGGCGCTGTACGCCAGGCCGTTTTCGCGTGCCAGCTTGGCGACGATGGCCTCACGCAGGGCCGTGGTGCCAGCATTCAAGGTGTAGCGGGTTTCGCCCTTTTCGATGGCCGCGCTGGCGGCCTGGCGGATGTGCGCCGGGGTATCAAAATCGGGCTCGCCGACCACCAGGTTGATGATCGAATGGCCGGCACGGCGCAACTCGTTGGCACGATCGGCCGCCGCGCTGCTGGGGGAAGGTTTGATACGGAGCACGCGGGCAGCGATGCGGGATGCGGTCACGGTGGCATTCCTCGTTGATGGCCTTGACGAGGACTACGTTACGAGCCCGGCGCAGGCTGCCCATAAGACGAGTTCGTTCTGGTTTGATAGGCAGCGCTTATGACCCGCGATGAACCTGGCATGCGCCAAAATAGTGCGCGCAGTGTTTGCTGGGGCTACGGGCGGTTATGCCTTGAGGAGTTTCTGTCACCATAACCAACGCTTATGACGGCGCCGCAGGCAAGCTGGCCTGGCTCTTGCTGAGCAGGCAGGGTATCGATCCGGAAGTACCCGCCATGAACCTGCGCCGCCTGAAGTACTTTGTGAAAATCGTCGACATCGGCAGCCTGACCCAGGCCGCCGATGTACTGCACATCGCCCAGCCGGCCCTGAGTCAGCAACTGGTGACCCTGGAAGCCGAGATGCAGCAGCAATTGCTGATTCGCACCAAGCGCGGCGTCACGCCCACCGAGGCCGGCAAGGTCTTGTATGGCCATGCGCAGGTGATCCTGCGCCAGTGCGAGCAGGCGCAAAGCGACGTCAACACCAGCGGCCAGGCGCTGTCGGGGCCGGTGTCGGTGGGCCTGGCACCGGGTACGGCGGCGTCTTCGCTGTCGCTGCCCTTGCTCAAGCGGGTGCGCGAGCGGCATCCGGGCATTTTGCTCTACCTCAACGAAAACTTCGGCACCACGCTGAGCGAGCTGATCATGAACGGGCGCATGGACATGGCCGTGCTGTATGGCGGGCGCGAGGTGCATGGCCTGAGTTTCGTGCCCTTGCTGCGCGAGCAGTTGTTTCTGGTCAGCGGCGATCCGGCGATGGCCGACCGCGAGCAGATCGCGCTGGCCGAAGTCAGCGACATCGACCTGCTGCTGCCGCGCACCTACAACACCATGCGCCGGCTGGTGGACGAAGCCTTTGTGCGCATCGAGCGCAGTGCGCGGGTGATCGCCGAGATCGAATCGTCGACCAGCCTGGCCGCCGCCGTGGCCGACCGCTTTGGCGCGACGATTCTGCCCGAGTCGGCCGCGCGGGTACTGGCCGACACCCACGGCCTGCAGCTGTGCCACATCGTCGAGCCGGAGATCGAAGCACCGTTGGCGCTGTGCCTGTCGGGGCACCTGCCGCTGTCGGTGCCGGCCCAGGCAGTCAAGGCCATCCTGCTGGAACTGGTCGCCGAACTGCGCGGCAAGCAGCGTGAGGGCTGAGCGGTCATAAGGCGGCCTTATCTCTCCACATTCAATCCGTCTTGGTCTGGCAAAAACCGCCTCGATACATTGGCCTCAGCCACTTTTGTTATTGCCAGGCAAGGGCCCTCGCATGAAACCGGAACGAATCAAATCCCTGATCGACCTGATGGTCGAGTCCGACCTGAGCGAACTGTGCCTCAGCGAAGGCGATGCGCAATTGCGTCTGCTGCGCGAGCCGGGCCAGGCCGTTGCCAGCAACATGTTGCCAGCGGCGCCCATCGTCGCCGCCACTGTTCCTGCACCGGTTGCGCCACCGCCCGCCGCAACCGGCACTGACGTCTGCGCTTCGCTGTACGGCGTGTTGCACCTGACGCCGACGCCCGACCAGCCGCCGTTTGTCGAGGTCGGCGCGGCGGTGGAGGCCGGTCAGACCCTGGCGGTGATCGAGGCGATGAAGATGTTTCATCCCCTCAAGGCGCAGGTGGCCGGGGTGGTGAGCGCCATTCTGGTCAAGGGCGGCGAAGAGGTTCAGGCCGGTCAGGTGCTGATCCGTATCGGTTGAGCCGTGCTGGCTGCCCACCCATTTTCGAGTCGGGGTTTTTCATGTTCGACACAGTATTGATCGCCAACCGCGGAGAGATCGCCCTGCGCATCCTGCGCGCCTGCAAAGGCCTGGGGCTCAAGACGGTCGCGGTGTATTCCGAGGCCGATCGTGACGCCAGCTATGTGCAGCAGGCCGATGACGCGGTGTGCATCGGGCCGGCCGCGCCAGGCCAGAGTTACCTGAACCAGAGCGCCTTGCTGTATGCCGCACGGCTGACCGGCGCCCAGGCGATTCATCCGGGCTATGGCTTCCTGTCTGAGAACGCAGGCTTTGCCGAACGCATTGCCGAGCAGGGCCTGACCTTTATCGGCCCCAGTGCTGCGTGCATTCGGACCATGGGCGACAAGGTCGCGGCCAAGCGCGCCATGCGTCTGGCCGGCGTGCCGTGTGTGCCGGGGCCGGACAGCGCCTTGCCGAACGACCCGCAAGCGGTATTGGCCATCGCCGATGACATCGGTTACCCGGTGATCGTCAAGGCCGCCGGCGGCGGTGGCGGGCGTGGCATGCGCGTGGTGCATGAGGCCGGGCAGCTACTGGACGCCATTGCCATTACCGGTGAAGAAGCGCGCCGCGCCTTCGGCAATCCCGAGCTGTACATCGAGAAGTTTCTTGGTACGCCGCGCCATGTCGAAATCCAGGTGCTCTGCGATGCCTATGGCCACGCCCTATGGCTGGGCTCGCGGGACTGCTCGATGCAGCGCCGTCACCAGAAAGTGCTTGAGGAGGCGCCGGCACCGGGCATCGATCCTGCGCTGATTGCCCGCGTGGGTGAGCGCTGCGCCGAGGCCTGCCGGCAGATCGGTTATCAGGGCGTGGGCACTTTCGAGTTTCTGTTCGAGCACGGCGAGTTTTATTTCATCGAAATGAACACCCGTCTGCAGGTCGAGCACCCGGTCACCGAGGCCACCAGCGGTATCGACATTGTCCAGCAACAGATCCGCATGGCCATGGGTGAACGCCTGACGCTGACCCAGGCCGACATTGGCGTACACGGCCACTCGCTGGAGTGCCGGATCAACGCCGAAGACCCGCGCAGCTTCATGCCGACGCCGGGCCTGGTGACGCGCTGGGTGGTGCCGGGCGGGTTTGGCGTGCGCGTCGATTCGCACGTCAGCCAGGGCTATCGCGTGCCGCCGTATTACGACTCGATGGTGGCCAAGGTCATCACCCATGGCGCGACCCGCGCCGAGGCCCTGGCGCGCATGCGCCTGGCCCTGAGCGAGATGCAGGTCGAGGGCATCGCCACCAACATCGAGCTGCACCGCGACATCCTTGAAGACCCGGTGTTCTGCGCTGGCGACATGGACATCCATCACCTTGAACACTGGTTACAGACCCGGAGCCAACCATGAGCCGCCTGGCCGCTGCACCGTCTATCAGCCTGCTGGGCACCACGGCCTTGTTGCTCGAAGCGCCCGGTGAACTCGATTTATTGCCCCAGCAACGTATCTGGGCGCTGGCGCGCCAGATCAAGGACTGGCCCGAAGTTGGCGAGGCCGTGCCGGGCATGAACAACCTGATGTTGACCCTGCGCACGCCGCCCCGCGACCTGTCCGGCCTGCGCACGCGGCTGCTGGAAGCGTGGGAAGCGTGCCAGGCGCTGCCGCTGCAAGGCCGCATCGTCGAGTTGTCGGTGGTCTACGGCGGCGACGACGGCCCGCACATGAATGACGTGATCGCCCACACCGGACTGGACATCGAGACCATCGCCAACCTGCATTGCGAGCCGTTGTACCCGGTGTATGCCTTGGGCAGCCACCCCGGCTACTGCTACCTGGGTGGCATGGACCCGCGTCTGGCCACGCCACGGCGCAAGGTGCCGGTGCTGAACATCGGTGCCGGCGCGGTTTCCATCGGCGGCGTGCAGACCGGCATTTCGGCCTCGGCCGGCCCTAGCGGCTGGAACACCATCGGCCGTACCGAAATGGTTTTCTTCGACACCGAGCAAGACCCGCCCGCGCTGTTACAACCCGGCGACCAGTTACGTTTGCGCATAGAGAGGATCATCCGATGATCGAGATTATCAGCGCCACCGCCCTGGCCACGGTCCAGGATCTGGGACGCCTGGGCAGCCTGGGCTTTGGCGTCGGCACTTCGGGGGCGATGGACAGCCTGTCGCTGCGCCTGGGCAACCTGTTGCTGGGCAACGACGAGGGCGCGGCGGCCATCGAGATTCCGCTGTTTCCGTTTCAGGTGCGCTTTGTCGAAGACTGCGCGTTCGCGGTGACCGGCGCGACCTGCGCGGCAACGCTGGACGGCGCACGGCTGCCCGGCAACTGGATGGCCCAGGCACGCAAGGGCCAGGTATTGAACCTCAATTACCCGAGCGCTGGCAGCCGGGCTTACCTGTGCCTGGCCGGCGGCATCGATGTGCCGTTGGTGCTGGGCTCGCGCAGCACCCAACTGCGCGGCGCCTTCGGTGGCTGGCAGGGGCGGGCGCTGGCGCAGGGCGACCGGCTGGCGGCAGGCTTGCCGGGTCTGTCTGCGCTGAGCGACTTCGGCCTGGAGTCGCCGCTCAGCGCCCTGCCGCTGACGGTCGATGGCTTGCCTGCGGTGCGCGTGCTGCCAGCCGCCGAATATGAATGCTTCAGCCCCGATGCGCGCGCCGGCTTCTTTGCCAGCCCGTGGAAGATCACCACCCAGAGCAATCGCTACGGTTATCGCCTCGAAGGCACGCCGTTACTGCCCGAACGGCCGCTGGAGATTCGCTCGCACGGCATCGTGCCCGGTGTGATCCAGGTGCCGCACGGCGGCCAGCCCATCGTGCAGATGCGCGATGCCCAGCCCAGCGGCGGCTACCCGAAATTCGCCACCGTGATCGAGGCCGACCTGTGGCGCCTCGGCCAGGCACCGATTGGCAGCCAGGTGCGCTTTGTCGAATGCAGCTATGAGCAAGCCGTCGACGCGCTGGACGAGCATCGCACCTTCATCGACGACGCCCGCCGCCTGCTGGCGCTGCGCAGCCTGCAAGGAAATCACTGATGGATATCCGCGAAATCCGACAACTGGCGACCTGGCTGGGCGAAGCGCAACTGAGCGCGCTGGAACTCAAGCGTCCGGGTCTGGAACTGTTCATCAAGCGCAGTCAGGTTGCCCACATTCCTCGTAGGAGCTGCTTCAGCAGCGAAGATCACGAAAGCCGCGCACCGGCTCATGAGCGCCTCAACTCACCCCAAGCCGGCCTGTTCATCCTGTACCGCCCCGACGAACGCAGCGCCTATGCACAGCCCGGCGAAACCATCGAGGCCGGGCAACTGCTGGGCCTGCTGAAAATCGGCGGTCTGTACCTGCCGGTGCGCAGCAGCATGGCCGGCAAGTTGATTCGCTTTATTGCCCAAGACGGCGAGCAGGTCGGTTACGGCCAGCCGCTGCTTGAACTGGAGGCTTGCTGAATGCGCATCGACTTGAACGCTGACCTGGGCGAAGGCTTCGGCCCCTGGCGCATGGGCGAGGATGAAGCGCTGATGCCGCTGATTTCCTCGGCCAATGTCGCCTGCGGATTTCATGCCGGCGACCCGACGATCATGGACGCCACGGTGCGCCGCGCCAAAGCGCTGGGCATCGATCTGGGCGCGCACGTGGGCTTTCCCGACCTGCAAGGCTTTGGCCGGCGGCGCATGAACATCGACATCCCGGAGCTGTGCAACCTGGTGGTTTATCAGTTGGGGGCTTTGGCCGGTATTGCGACAGCGGCCGATTACCGTGTCACGCACATGAGCTTTCATGGCGCGCTGGGCAATATGGCCGCCGCCGATGCCGCGCTGGCCGCGCCGCTGATTGAGGCCGTGGCGCGTTTCGATCCGCAGATCATCATCAGCTCGTCGAGCAGCGTGGCCATCGAGAGCGCCGCCGAGCGTTGCGGCCTACGGGTGGCCACGACGTTTCTGGCCGACCGGGCCTATGACGAAAGCGGCCTGCTGGTGCCACGCGGCATCGAAGGCGCGGTGATCAAGGACGCCGCGCAAGTGATGGCGCGGGTCGTGCAATTGCTGCAAGACGGCACGGTGACGACCTTGAGTGGCAAGACCATCGCCGCCAATGCCTGCTCGATCCTGCTGCACGGCGACACACCGGGCGCGGTCGAGCTGGCGCGGCAGATTCGCCACGGCATCGAAGCCAAGGGCGGCGTCATCACCCCGATTTCGCAACTCGTCCACCGGTCATAAGCGCACCTTATTGCCACACAACCATTGCGTCTTGGTCGCTGCGAGCCCGGCTCGTTAAAGTCCCAGACAAGGCGATTGCCACCCCCAAGACGGGACGTGATCCAAGCTCATTCGAGGAACTGTGATATGCCTTTTTCCGATTACAAAACAGCGCTGGTCACCGGCGCTTCTTCCGGTATCGGCGAGGCCGTGGTCGAACGCCTGTGTGCCGAAGGCCTTGAAGTGCATGCCCTGGCACGCAGTGCCGACAAGCTGGCGGCGCTGGCCGGGCGCACCGGTTGCATCGCGCATGCCATCGACGTCACGGATCTCGCCGGGCTGACCGCGTTGTTTGCGGCCCACACCTTCGATGTGGTGATCAACAATGCCGGTGTCGACCGTCCGGGTTCGTTGCTCAAGGCCGACGCCGAAGGCATCGATCTGCTGGTCGACGTCAACCTGCGCGCCGTCTTGCAGATCGCGCGCCTGGCGCTGCCGGGCATGGTCGAGCGCGACCGTGGCCATATCGTCAATATCAGCTCGATTGCCGCCGCCTATAACTTCGGCGGCAACGCCACTTACCACGCCACCAAGGCGGCGGTGAGTATGCTCTCCAAGCAATTGCGGGTCGATGCGTTCGGCAAGCGCGTGCGGGTCACCGAAATCTGTCCGGGCCGGGTCGCCACCGACATCTTCGCCCATGTCCACGGTGACTCCGAAGAAGTGCGCCAGCGCTTTATCGAAGGCTTCGAGCTGCCGGTGGCCGCCGACATCGCCAATGCCATTGCCTTTGCGATTGCCGCACCGGTGTCGGTGAATATCGGCCACATGGAAATCACCCCGACCCTGCAAGTGCCGGGCGGGTTGTCCACGGCGCGGCCGCAGGATTACGTCGGTTAAGCCACCGATTCTTCAATAGAACGGCGCTTTTTATAGAACGGCTCAAGCCGTCATCGCTGTACCGCGCCGCTGGCAACCGGCGGCGCCTTGCTCCTGCCCCAAGCCGAATGTCGATGGAACACACCATGACAACTGACTTCGATCTTTCCGCGATCCTGCACGGCGAGTATGCCGAGCTGATCCTCAAGGGCATCGAGATGACCTTGCAACTGGCGCTGTTCGCCTGGTGCCTGGCCATGGCGCTGGCCGTGCTGCTGGTGTCGATCCGCCTGACCGGTAACCGCTACGTCGAATACCTGGTGGCGGCCTACGTGTCCTATCACCGTAACGTGCCGACCCTGGTGCAATTGATGCTCTGGTACTTCGGGGTACCGACCCTGCTGTCGGAGTCGACCCAGCTGTGGCTGGCCAACTACAGCACCGAATACCTGTTTTCGGTGATCGCCCTGGGCTTGTGCCAGGCGGCGTATTTCAGTGAAGACATCCGCAGCGGCCTGCGTGCCATTCCGGCCGGGCAGACCGAAGCGTCACGGGCGCTGGGCCTGGGTTATGTGCGTTCGATGCGCTACGTGATCCTGCCGCAAAGCATCCGCAATTGCCTGCCGTCGCTGATCAACCACACGGTGCTGCTGTTCAAGAACACCAGCCTGGCGATGGCCATCGGTGTGGTGGAACTGACCTACGCCAGCCGCGAGGTCGAGAACTACACCTTCCGCACCTTCGAGGCGTATCTGGTGGCGACCGTGGTGTACCTGGCCTTTTCCCTGCTGCTGATGGCGCTTGGCGCGTTGCTGGCACGGCACTTCAGTAAAGCGATGGCGAGGTAAGCGACCATGTTCGATATGTTCACGATCCTGCAGGACAACTGGGCGCTGTTTCTGGTCGGCCAGTACCCGCATGGCCCGCTGGGCGGGCTGGCGTCGACGCTGATTCTGGCGGTACTGGCGCTGGTACTGGCGTTTCCGCTGGGTTTACTCCTGGCCCTGGCCAGGGTGTCGCCCTGGCGCTGGCTGCGTTACCCGGCGACGGTGTGGGTTTATGTGTTGCGCGGCATTCCGCTGTTGATGGTGATCTTCTGGACCTATTTCCTGGTGCCGCTGCTGATCGGCCACAACATCACCGGCTTCACCACCATGCTCTGCACCCTGGTGATCTACCAGAGCGCCTACCTGTGCGAGATCGTGCGCGGTGGCATTCAGGCCTTGCCGGCCGGCCAGTACGAAGCCTCGCGGGCACTGGGCATGGGCTATATGCGCACCACGGTGTGGGTGATTTTGCCCCAGGCGCTGTACAACTCGCTGCCCAGCCTGGTCAGCCAGTTCATTTCGATCATCAAGGAAACCTCGCTGGGCTATGTGATCAACGTGCAGGAAATCACCTTTGCCGCCAACCAGGTCAATAACCAACTGCTGACCAAACCCTTCCAGGTGTTCTTCATCCTGGCCATCACTTACTACCTGCTGTGCTACGGCCTGACCCGGGTGGCGAATGCTCTGGAGCTGCGCATTGCGCGCAAGCGCCAGGGCCTCGCGCCGGCGCCAACTCCGAGCCGGCCGGCTTTGACTACCCACTGACCGAGGGCGCCTTCATGCATCCGATGATCATGTTTTCCAGGATCAACAAATGGTACGGCGACTATCAGGCCCTGACCGACATCACCGCCGAGGTCAAGCGCGGTGAAGTGGTGGTGCTGTGCGGCCCGTCGGGCTCTGGCAAGTCGACGCTGATCCGCACCGTCAATCGCCTGGAGGATATCCGCGACGGGCAGATTCTGTTCGACGGCCAGGACGTACACGGCACCGACGCCAACCTCAACCGCCTGCGCAGCCGGGTAGGGTTTGTGTTCCAGAGCTTCAACCTGTTTCCGCACCTGTCGGTGCTGGACAACATCATCCTCACCCCGACCAAGGTGCGCGGCCTCAAGGGCAGCGAAGCCAGGGCGCGGGCCATGGAGCTGCTCGACCGCGTCGGCCTGGCGCACAAGGCCGGCGCTTACCCCGCGCAGCTCTCGGGTGGCCAGCAGCAGCGCGTGGCGATTGCCCGCGCGCTGGCCATGGAACCGCCGGTGATGCTGTTCGACGAGCCGACCAGCGCCCTGGACCCGGAGATGGTCGGCGAGGTGCTCAGCGTCATGAAAAGCCTGGCCAAGGAGGGTATGACCATGATGTGCGTGACCCACGAGATGAATTTTGCCCGTGAAGTGGCGGATACCATCTGGTTCATGGATGCGGGGCAGATTCTTGAAAAATCCACCCCGGAAAGCTTCTTCCAGCAACCGACGCACCCGCGTGCGCAACGTTTCATTGCCGATCTGCGCAGCCACTAAGGGCTGCGTTCATTCAACCGTTTCGATCTTGATCTGATGAGGATGCTCCCATGGGTATGAAGTCTCTGTTGGCTGTGTTGCTGGTTTCGCCATTGGCCGTTGCGGTGGCGCAGGCCGATCAGTTGAGCGATGTCATGAGCAAAAAGAGCCTGAGCTGCGGCGTGTACGCCGATGTGCCGCCGTTCTCCGCGCCTGACCCGAAGACCCGCGAGCTGGTGGGCATGGATGTCGACCTGTGCAAGGCGCTGGCCAGGGAGCTGGGCGTGGAACTGGAGCTCAAGCCGCTGTCGGTTGAGGCACGGATTCCCGAGGTGAAGATGGGCCGCGTCGACCTGATCTTCGCCAACCTGGCCTACACCAAGAGCCGCGCCGACCAGATCCAGTTCAGCGACCCGTACTACATCGCCAAGGAAACCCTGGTGGTACGCGCTGCCAACGCCGACCAGCCCAAGTCGTTCTTCGAGGGCAAGCGCATCAGCTCGACCAAGGGCTCGACCTCCGAACAATCGATCCGCCTGGCCAATGCCACGCCGGTGACCTTCCAGGACACCGGTTCTGCCTACATGGCCCTGCAACAGAACAAGGTCGTGGGCCTGGTCACCAACACCATGACCGCGATCAAACTGGTCGGCCAGGCCAAGGCCAGCGGTGTGGAGCTGGCGATTGCCAAGGAGCCGATGGCGCTGGAACCGATCGGTGCCGGCATGCGTCAGGGCGAACCGGCGTTCCTGGCCAAGGTCAACGAATCGCTGCGGGCCATGGAAGCCAAGGGCGAAATCGACGCGATCTGGGAACGCTGGATCGGCCCGAACACCGAATACAAGATGGTCCGCGTCGACAAGGTCCAGAGCCTGAGCGAGCTGAAGTTCGACCCGCTGCCTTGATCGTAGGACCGGCTTTAGCCGGGAACGGGGCGCGGTGTACCATTCGCGGCTAAAGCCGCTCTCATCAAACATAAAATAAGTTATTGATTTTATTGAATTAAAAACACCAATCTGTAGGAGGCAGCTCTGCTGGCGATTGAGCGCGAAGCGCTCACAGAAATTTCTGAAACGCTGACATTTTACGACTGCTAGTGCAGCCGATCGCGATGGTCCGGCATTCCGGCAGAGACGGATCGCCGCCCGCTCCCTCCTACATCCCATGTTTGCTGCGCGACAGCGCGGCGCCGTGGCGGTGGGTGATCTCCTACGGCAGCAACAAGCGCCCCAGCAGCGGTAGGTGGTCGGAGATTTCCAGCGTGTCGGCCTGACGCACCTGAGCCTCAAGCCGCTTGAGGCTCGGGCTGTAGAACAGGTAGTCGAGCGTCCGGTCCGGGCCATCGATGTGCGGGTCGTTGGGCCAGTGGGTAAACCAGCGGTCACGTTCTGTGCTGCTGGTTTCGTTGTTGGCCGGAATCGTCGGGTAGGTTTCGCGCAGCCGATGCAAGGATGGAGTGTGCGGCTGCAGGTCAAAATCCCCACCCATCAGCCACGGCGTACCTTGGCCCGTCAGATGATCGAGCAGGCGTGCGGTCATTTCGACTTGCTGACGCAACGTGTCAGCATCAGCCGCCGGCGCATATAACTGTGTGTTGATCGCCGCCAGCCGGCTGCCATCGTTCAGCGGCAGGTAACTGACCAGCAAGGCCGGTTTGGGCTGGAACTGACGCACGATGATATTGGCGTGTTGCACCGGCAGTTGCAGGCGTTCGGCGCTGTCGATGCGATAACGGCTGAGGGTCGCCAGTTTCAGGCCGACGCTGCCCCAGATATGCGGGTGCGGGATGAACTCGGCCTGCCACTCCAGCGCCTGGGTGCTGCACGGGTAAAGGTCCGCCAGGCGTTCTTGAAGCAACGCCAGTTGGTCCTGATAATCGATGTGTTTGGCGCTGTCGCCGACTTCCTGTAGCAGCAGTACATCCGGCTGCTCATCGCGGATTACCCGCACCACTTCATCGAGATCGAACGCCAGGTCTTCGGCGGTGGGGCGTTCGTCCGGCTCATCGGCGGCGGCCGGTTCATACCAGAACACATAGCGTTTGCCCGCCAGGTACTGGATGTTCCAGGTCATGACCTTCAAGGCCTGGCCAGGCACCAGCAGCGGCGCTTCAGGCGTGCTGCACATTGCCGTGACCGGTTCACGCAGGGGCGGTCGCCAGGTCAGGTGGTACACCGCCAGCCACAGCCCGGCAATCGGCAGCAGGGTCCAGAGGGCCAGACGCAAAAGGATTCGGTTCATCGCTCGGATGGGCCTCCTGATGGGCTGCGCTCAGCATAGCCCAGGCATCAGGCCTTGGGCGGGGTGTCGGCCACCAGCATGAACAAGCGGAACATCACCACGCCCATGAACAGTTGCAAAAAGCTGCTCAGGCTGTCGAGTATCAGCGCGACGCCGGACGCCTGGGGCTCAGGAAACAGGTACATGCCCAAGCCTTCGATCATCGACAGCGGAAGGTAGATGATCAACAGGCAGACCAGAATGCGCAGAAAATGCCCGGTGGTCATCTGCATGCTTTCACGCATGGCCAGCAGCGGCGGGCGCTGGCGCAGCACCAGCAGGTATTCGCTGAACGCCAGCTTGATCATCACCCACAGGCCCGGCAACACGAACAGCGACAGGCCGAACATGATCAACAGCGTGCTGATCGCCGACAACACCGCAAAGCCGGGCCACAAGCGCAGGGTCATGGCCCAGATATCGACGGTGCGCGGCTGTTCGCCACGGGTGCGGGCATCGAGCAGCAGAATCAGCGCGCCGCTGTACAACGGATAGAAGAACAGGCCCACCACCAATCCATAGGCGTTCGAGGCACTGCTGGTCACGGCGTTGTCGACAGCCTGCTTGACCAGCGACTCGAGGATGACCAGGGGCAGGCACAGCACCACGATGCTGATCAGATTGCGACGAAAGAAGTAGAGCGAGTCCTGGATGATGTTCAGCGGGTTCATGTAATCGGTCATGGCAAAAGGTCGGCGGACACTGTAGCCCATTGGTCGATGACCCACCAAGCACGCCCGGTTACAGCGTACTTCTTAACTTTTTTGTCATGTCCTTGAAGCGCCCCTTGCCAGCCCCATTACGTTCTCAAGGCCACCCATTGGCCTTTTGACGATCCTTGCGAGGTGAGCATGAACCACGAAGAGCAAACCCTGATCGACGGTCTTTTCGCAAAACTGAAAACCGCCGAGAGCACCGCCGGCCCGCGCGATGTAGCGGTCGAGTCGCACATCAACGAGCACCTGCGTCGCCAGCCCGCTGCGCCGTATTACATGGCTCAGGCGATTGTGGTGCAGGAAGCGGCGGTCAATCAGCTCAACCAGCAAGTGCGCGAGCGCGACGAGCAGATTCGTCAGTTGCAGGCCGAGTTGCAGCAAGCGCGCAGTGCGCAGGCGCCGGCCAGTGGCGGCGGGGGCTTTTTGTCCGGCTTGTTTGGTGGTGGCCAGACGCAACGCAGCACGCCACCTCCTGCGGGCGGCGGCTGGCGCGACAGCGGTTATGCACCGCCGCCGGCACCGTCCGCAGCGCCGGCACCGGCCCCGGCCCCGGCCAAGGGCAGCGGCTTTCTCGGCAGTGCCTTGCAGACCGCTGCGGGCGTGGCCGGTGGCGTGATGCTGGCGCAAGGCATCAGCAGCCTGTTTGGCCATCACAACGCACCACAGGAAATCGTCGAGGTGATTCAGGACTCGCCGGCACAAAGTTATCAACAGGATGATGGCTGGAACCGTGATCAGGATTATCTGGCCGACGATGACGGATCGTTCGATGACGATGACAGTTTTGTCTGAGTCAAAAGCGAAATCCTGCGTTAAGCATTGTTGCGGAGGTCCCCAGCAGGACGGCCTCCGCGACGACAGGCCCCAGGGTAACTCCTACCCCGGGAATGATCACGGGCGCGACGCCGTAGCGATTCAGCGGAATCTTGTCACGGTACTCGCCCCGATAGCCGTGTAACAAACCCCCGGTGACTTTCAGGTACACCGCAGGATACCGGCTGTTGTTGAAGCGCTTGCCGACATAGCCGTACACGGAACGTTGTGCGAATGAATTGCGGAACGTCGCACCACCATAAACCAGCCCCGACGCTTCGTTGCGCTCCAGGCCGATCAGGTTCTGACGGTTGTCATGCTCCGGCGAAGGCGAAAAATGCCGGGTGTACACGCTGGTCTGCACGGCCCAGAAACCGTCCCTGTCTGCCTGCGCATCGGCCTTTACTGACAGGGCCATAGCGCCCGGCGCCAAGAGCAACATCACCTGCATCACTGCCTTCATGTTCATGCCCGGACCTACTGCTTACGACGTTGAGGCTGGGTGTTATACGGCTTGGGTGATGGGCTCTGTAAGCGGAAGAGTCCCAATGTTGTGTAGGAACTATCCTTAAATTAATCGGGATCATTACACGTCGCTCATCCGGGATATTTTTTGATTCATTTCGCGAGCAACACGATTGAGCGTGCTGTTCCAGGCGACGTACATCCTCTGCGCATAACTGGCATACTGCGCGCTGTTTGCAACCAGGGAAGTGACAGTGAAAAAGATCGCGGTGTTTGCCGATGTGCAGAACCTCTACTACACGGTGCGGCAGGCGCACGGCTGTCATTTCAACTATGCCGCGTTCTGGGCTGATGTCAGCCAGCACGGCCAGATCGTGCAGGCCTACGCCTATGCCATCGACCGGGGCGACAGCAAGCAGCAGCAATTTCAGCAGATCCTTCGCAACCTGGGCTTTACCGTGCGGCTCAAGCCGTACATTCAGCGCAGCGACGGTTCGGCCAAGGGCGACTGGGACGTGGGCATCACCCTGGATGTGATGGAACACGCCGCCGAGGTCGATGAGGTGGTGCTGGCCTCCGGCGATGGCGATTTCGATCTGCTGCTCGAACGCATCATCGACCGCTACAAGGTCGAGGCGGTGGCCTACGGCGTGCCTGGGCTGACCGCCAACTCGCTGATCCGTGCCGCCACCCGCTATGTGCCCATCGAGGGCGCGTTGTTGCTCAAGAATTGAACACCTGATACCGCACAGAAAAAGGCTACCGATTGTGGAACGCATTGCCGTCATCGACTTTGAAACCACCGGCATCTCGCCCGGTCCCGGTTGCCGTGCCACGGAAGTGGCGGTGGTGATCATGGAAGAGGGGCGCATCGTCGACCGCTTTCAGAGCCTGATGAATGCCGGTGTACGTATTCCGGAGTTCATCGAGTCTTTGACCGGTATCAGCAACGCGATGATCCGCACCGCGCCCTCAGCCGAGCGGGTCATGGGCGATGTCGCGGATTTTGTCGGCAGCACGCCACTGGTGGCGCACAACGCCTCGTTCGACCAGAAGTTCTGGGACTTCGAGCTGGCACGCATTCAGCGCACGCGCGTGCAAAGCTTTGCCTGTTCGATGCTGCTGGCCCGGCGCCTGATGCCCGGCGCGCCCAACCACAAGCTCGGCACCCTGACCCGGTATGCGCGCCTGCCCAACACCGGCCAGGCGCACCGGGCAATGGCCGATGCCGAAATGGCCGCCAACCTGGTGGGCCACATGACCGGCGAGTTGCGCAACACCCACGGCATCACCGCCGTGTCTCACCAGTTGCTGTGCAGCCTGCAAAAGGTTCCGGCGGCGCGGATTCTCGAAGCCCTCAAGCGTCAGCGCGGGCTTTGATCGCCGGTTTTTCCAGGCGTACCCCGTTACCCAGATGACCGGCCGGCAGGCGCCGGTCCACAGGCGTCGACAGCACGATCGAGGTCTTGCTGAAACCAAAGCGCGCCACGCGGTCGAGCAATTGTTCCAGATGCTCCATCGAGTCGACCGCCGCGCGCATGATCACGCACGGATCGCCGGTGACGCGGTGGCACTGGATCAACTCGGGAAACTTGTACAACTCTTCATACGCGTGCTGATTGCCGTGGCTGCCCAGGCGCAGCTCGATCATGCACTGGATCGGCAGGCCGACCTTGGCCAGGTTGACCTTGGCCTCGTAGCCGGTAATCACCCCGTTGCTTTCCAGTTTGGCAATCCGCTCGGCCACCGCCGGCGCCGACAGGTTGACCAGTCGCGCCAGTTGCGCGAATGACGCACGGCCGTTTTCCAGCAGTGCATCGATGAGAATGCGGTCGTATTTATCCAGCTCCACAGGGGGTCTCCCGAGCGAATATCGAAATCGAAGGTGAAAGCCGGATAGTACCGTTGAATCGAAATTATCTGTGCCGTTTAAACAGCTTTGTCGGCTTAATATTCCGTATCCGCCTTCTTAAAATAGCTCGACCATTCGAATGGATTCCGAGCCTGCCATGCCTCATACCCGTCGCTTTCCCCTGTTGCTCATCGGTGCCTTCCTGGCGCTGTACCTGATCTGGGGCTCCACCTACCTGATGATCCGTATCGGCGTGGCCTCCTGGCCGCCACTGATGATGGCCGGGGTACGCTTTCTGATTGCCGGTGCCTTGATGTACAGCTTTTTGCGCTGGCGCGGGGTGCCGGCACCGACCGCCGCGCAATGGAAGGCGGCAGCGATCATCGGCTTCTTGCTGTTGGGCTGCGGCAATGGTGGCGTGACCCTGGCCGAACATGCCGACGTGTCTTCCGGCGTCGCCGCGCTGGCGGTGGCGACCATGCCGCTGTTTACCCTGCTGTTCGGGCTGTTCTGGGGTAATCGCACCACGCGTCTGGAATGGGCCGGCATCGCGCTGGGCCTGATCGGCATCGGCCTGCTCAACCTGGGCTCCAACCTGCAAGCCAGCCCATATGGCGCCGCCTTGCTGATTTTCGCCGCCGCGGCCTGGGCGCTGGGTTCGGTGTTGAGCAAGCACCTGCCGTTGCCGAGCGGGCCGATGGCCAGCGCCGCCGAGATGCTCACCGCTGGCGCGCTGCTGATGGTCGCCAGCCTGCTCAGTGGCGAACGCCTGGAACAGATGCCCACGGCGGCCGGTTGGGGCGCACTGGCGTATCTGGTGGTGTTCGGCTCGATCGTCGCCTTCAGTGCGTATGTGTACCTGCTGAAAAACGTGCGTCCAGCGGCGGCGACCAGTTATGCCTACGTCAACCCGGTGGTGGCTGTGGTGCTGGGCATGCTGTTCGCCGGCGAGCACATCGGTCCTGAAGAAGCGCTGGCGATGCTGGTGATCGTCAGTGCGGTGATCCTGATCGGCCTGCCGCAGTGGCGTAAGCCTGTGGTTGCTCCTGCAGCGACCTGACGGATCAGCCGGCGACAGGGTAAACTGCGCGCCTTGCGCTGAATTTTCCCTACGGTATTTCCATGACATTCGCTTCTCTTGGCCTGATCGAACCCTTGCTGCGTGCGCTTGAGGCGCTGGGCTACCAGACCCCGACGCCTGTCCAGGCCAAGGCGATTCCCGCTGTACTCGAAGGCCGCGACCTGATGGCTGCGGCCCAGACCGGCACCGGCAAGACCGCAGGCTTTGCCCTGCCGCTGCTGCAACGCCTGACCATGGAAGGCCCTAAAGTGGCCGCCAACTCGGTGCGGGCGCTGGTGCTGGCGCCGACCCGTGAACTGGCCGAGCAGGTGCACGCCAGCTTCAGCCAGTACGCCGAGCATGTGCCGTTGAGCACCTACGCGGTGTATGGCGGGGTGAGCATCAACCCGCAGATGATGCGCCTGCGCCGTGGCGTCGATGTGCTGGTGGCGACGCCAGGTCGCTTGCTTGATCTGCACCGGCAGAACGCGGTCAAGTTCAACCAGGTGCAGATTCTGGTGCTGGACGAAGCCGACCGCATGCTCGACCTGGGGTTTTCCGAAGAGCTGCGCGGCATCTACAACGTGCTGCCGAAAAAGCGCCAGACCCTGCTGTTCTCCGCGACCTTCTCCGACCCGATCCGGCAGATGGCCGGGCAGATGCTCGACAACCCGCTGAGCATCGAAGTCAGCCCGCGCAATGCCGCCGCCAACACGGTCAAGCAATGGGTGGTGACCGTCGACAAGAAGCGCAAGACCGAACTGTTCATCCACCTGCTCAAGCAACAGCGCTGGGGCCAGGTACTGGTGTTCGCCAAGACCAAGGTCGGTGTCGATCAACTGGCCGAGCGCCTGCAAGGGCTGGGCATCAAGGCCGACGGTATTCACGGCGACCGCCCGCAAGCCACGCGCCAGCGAGCGCTGGACAGCTTCAAGAGTCGCGAGATCCAGATTCTGGTGGCCACCGATGTCGCCGCCCGCGGCCTGGACATCGACGATTTGCCGACCGTGGTCAACCTTGACCTGCCGATCGTCGCCGAAGACTACGTGCACCGCATCGGCCGCACTGGCCGCGCCGGGCAGACCGGTGAAGCGATTTCGCTGGTGTGCGCCGATGAGGTCGAGCAACTGGCAGCCATCGAAGTGCTGATCCGCCAGACCCTGCAACGCAACGACGAACCGGACTTCATTCCCGATCACCGGGTACCGGTCACCGATGCCAGCGGGCAGATTCTCAAGAAACCGAAAAAACCCAAGAAACCCAAGGCCAGCGGCAAGGGCAACCTGGGCAAGTGGATCGACAGCGGCGAGCCGGAAGCGGCAGCACCCACGGCCAAGCCGGTGCGCAAAGTGCCTGTGTTCAACACCGGCCCGCGTAAGCGCAAGCCGTAAACCCGGTTTACGGCGCCAGCCAGCGCAGCACGCCTTGCGCGGCTGCGCGCCCGCTGGCAAAGCAGGCGGTCAGCAGGTAGCCGCCGGTCGGGGCTTCCCAGTCGAGCATTTCGCCGGCGCAGAACACACCCGGCAGCGCCTTGAGCATCAGATGTTCATCCAGCGCCTCAAAGGTCACGCCACCGGCGGTGCTGATCGCCTCGTCCAGTGGCCGGGCCTTGACCAGCGTCAGCGGCAGGGCCTTGATTGCCTGGGCCAGCAACCTGGCATCGCTGAACTGTTCGGCGCTGGTCAGCTCGCGCAGCAGCGCGGCCTTGACGCCTTCCAGCCCCAATTGACCACTCAAGTGCTTGGCCATCGAGCGTGAACCGCGCGGTTTGCTCAAGGCCTTGAGTACCGCCTCCGGCGTCTTGCCCGGCAACAGGTCGATCGACACCGTGGCGTGACCATGGCGGTTGATCAGTTCACGAATCGGCGCCGACAGCGCATACACCAGGCTGCCTTCCACCCCGTGTTCGGTCAGGACGCACTCACCCAGGCGTGGCGACACGTTATCCACAGCCATCGCAATATTCTTCAGCGGCGCACCGGCAAACTTGCTGCGCAACACCTCGCTCCAGGCACTCACTTCAAAGCCACAGTTACTGGCCTGCAGCGGCGCCACTTCGACGCCTTTGGCGTGCAGCCACGGCAACCAGGCGCCATCAGAACCCAGCCGCGCCCAACTGCCGCCACCCAATGCCAGCAACACCGCTGCCGGGCGCAAGGCCAGTTCGCCTTCAGCGTTCGCCACGCGCAGGCTGCCGTCACTGTTCCAGCCCAGCCAGCGATGGCGGTTATGCAAGCTGACGCCGCCTTCGCGCAGGCGCTTGAGCCAGGCGCGCAGCAAGGGCGCCGCTTTCATATCGGTCGGGAACACCCGCCCGGAACTGCCAACGAAGGTTTCGATTCCCAAACCATGAATCCACTGGCGCAAGGCGTCGGCATCAAAGCTTTGCAGCAACGGCTCGATCAGCGGCGCACGCTCGGCGTAACGGGAAACAAACGCCGGATAAGGTTCGGAATGGGTGATGTTCATGCCGCCAACGCCGGCCAGCAGAAATTTGCGCCCCACCGACGGCATGGCGTCGTACAGGTCAACCTTGACGCCGGCCTGGCTCAACACCTCGGCTGCCATCAACCCGGCCGGACCCCCTCCAATGATGGCAACGGATGCAGGGGCAGGGGAGGTCGATGAGGTCATGGGCAAACCGGCGCTGGTGATACGAAAGGGGTGGGCATTCTACCTGAGAATCGTGGTCGTATTTTGCGGGCCGGGTTTGCTCTGTTTCGCGGCCTTTCGTAAAATTTGCACCCCGCCCGGGCATGCGACAATGCCCTTCGCCGATCAACCCAGTCAGGAACACCGTGGCCAGAAAATCAAGAAGGGAACTCGTCAGTGCGACAGGCGCCGCCGACATGCCGGTAACGGTCATCGATGTGGCGCGTCAGGCCGGTGTTTCACCCATTACCGTTTCGCGTGCACTCAACCGTCCCGAACTGGTCAGCGAAGCGACCCGCGAGCGGGTGCTCGAAGTGGTCAAGGTCATGGGCTATGTGCCCAACCTGCTGGCGGGTAGCCTGGCGAGCAGCAAAAGCCGGTTGGTGGCGATCCTGTTGCCAACCATCGCCAACTCGATCTTCGCCCCGGCGGTGCAGGCCATGATGGACCGCCTGACCGAAGCTGGTTATCAGTCGTTGCTGGGGCCGACCGGTTATTCGCCGGAAAAGGAAGAAATGCTGCTCGAGGCCATTCTCGGCCGGCGCCCGGACGGTATTGTGCTGACCGGTACCCTGCACACCGAAGGTAGCCGGGCGCGTCTGGCGTCGGCGGGCATTCCGGTGGTAGAGGCCTGGGACCTGAGCGATACCGCGCTGGACATGCAAGTCGGCTTTTCCCATGAACAGGTCGGCGAGCAGGTGGCCGAACACTTTGTTGCCAAGGGCTATCAGCGTTTTTCGGTGATCACCGTGGATGATCCGCGCGGCATCCGCCGCTGCAACAGCCTGATCCAGCAGCTGGAGCGCCACGGCATTCGTGATGTGCCGGTTGAAATACTGCCTTTGCCGGCCACCTGGGAAGTCGGCCGCGAAGGACTCAAGCGCCTGTTGCAACGCCCCGAGCCACCGCAACTGGTGTTCTGCAGTTCCGACACCGTGGCCATGGGCGTGCTGGCCCAGGCCACCGAACTGGGCCTGCGCGTACCCCAGGACATCGCCGTGCTGGGCTTTGGCGACACCACCAACAGTCGCTTTGCCCAACCGGCGCTGTCGACCATCAGCGTCAACGCGGCCGTGATGGGCCGCGAAGTCGCCCAGGCGCTGCTGCGCCGTTTCGATGGCGATACACAAACGACCCGTTTCGACAGCGGTTTCTCACTGGTCGAACGCACCAGCACTTAGAAAAAGCCGGGCGGCAGCAACCCGCCCGTATTCCTGTTTTTCAATCAGCCACGAAATTATTCAGTGCAGGGCTTGAATGATAACGTTATCTCTGTGCATGATAACGTTATCGTTGTACGACGACGTATGAGTAAGCGAGCCTGCTCGCCCTCAACTACCCGCATAAAAACAATTCGTGGGAGCGCCCTGTATGCAACAACCCCTGCCACAACCTGTGACACAACCCAAGAAAACCCGCGCCCGGTATCTGATCCTGCTCATGCTGTTTCTGGTGACCACGATCAACTTCGCCGACCGCGCCACCATCTCGATTGCCGGCTCAAGCATCCAGAAAGACCTGGGCATCGATGCCATTACCCTCGGCTACATTTTCTCGGCCTTCGGCTGGGCCTATGTGCTCGGCCAGATTCCGGGCGGCTGGCTGCTCGATCGTTTCGGTTCCAAGAGGGTGTATGCGGCCAGTATCTTCACCTGGTCGCTGTTCACCCTGCTGCAAGGCTTTATCGGTGAGTTCAGCGTCGGCACGGCAGTGGTGGTCCTGATTCTGCTGCGCATGTCCGTAGGCCTTGCCGAAGCGCCTTCTTTTCCGGGCAACGCACGCATCGTCGCGTCCTGGTTTCCGACCAAAGAGCGCGGCACCGCCTCGGCGATCTTCAACTCGGCGCAGTATTTCGCCACCGCCTTGTTTGCCCCGCTGATGGGCTGGATCGTCTACCGCTTTGGCTGGCAACACGTGTTCATCTTCATGGGCGCCCTGGGCATGCTGTTTTCGCTGATCTGGCTGCGCACTATCTACAGTCCCAAGGGTCACCCGTGGGCCAACGCCGAAGAAGTGCGCTACATCGCTGAAAACGGCGGTCTGGTCGACCTGGACGATCAACGCAAGAAAAAGGATGGCGGCCCGAAGTGGGAATACATTCGCCAGCTGCTGACCAATCGCATGATGGCCGGCGTGTACCTGGGCCAGTTCTGCATCAACGCGCTGACCTATTTCTTCCTGACCTGGTTTCCGGTGTATCTGGTCCAGGAACGCGGCATGACCATTCTCAAGGCCGGCCTTATCGCCTCGCTGCCGGCCATTTGCGGATTTCTGGGCGGCGTGCTGGGCGGGGTGTTCTCCGACATGCTGCTGCGCCGCGGCCACTCGTTGAGTGTGGCGCGCAAGACGCCGATCGTGGTCGGCATGCTGCTGTCGATGTCGATGATCATCTGCAACTACGTCGATGCCGACTGGATGGTCGTGGCCTTCATGGCGTTGGCGTTCTTCGGCAAAGGCGTCGGCGCGCTGGGCTGGGCGGTGGTCTCCGACACCTCGCCCAAGCAGATCGCCGGGCTGTCCGGTGGGCTGTTCAATACCATTGGCAACCTGTCGTCGATCTCTACCCCGATCGTGATCGGTTACATCATCGCCGCCACCGGCTCGTTCAAGATGGCGCTGGTGTTTGTCGGGGTCAACGCCCTGATCGCGGCGGTCAGCTACCTGTTTATCGTCGGCGAAATCAAACGTGTCCAGCTCAAGGGGCTTGTCGATCCTGATGCACCTGCTCCGGTGCCCGCTGATGCCGTGAACTCTCGCTGATTCCAACAAGTAAGGACTTTATTCATGAATGCTCTGACTTCGACCCAGACTACCCGTGGCGCACCGCTGATCACTGAGCTGCAGGTTGTGCCGGTGGCCGGCCACGACAGCATGTTGCTTAATCTGAGCGGCGCCCACAGCCCGTTTTTCACCCGTAACATTCTGATTCTCAAGGACAACGCCGGGCATGTTGGCGTGGGCGAGGTGCCGGGCGGCGAGGCCATTCGCAAGACGCTGGAAGACGCCCGTGAGCTGCTGGTGGGGCAGTCGATCGGTCACTACCAGCGCCTGCTCAATCAGGTGCGCACCGCCTTTGCCGATCGTGATTCGGGCGGGCGCGGATTGCAGACCTTCGACCTGCGTATCACCGTGCATGCGGTGACGGCGCTGGAATCGGCACTGCTCGACCTGCTCGGTCAACACCTTGATGTGCCGGTGGCGGCGCTGCTCGGTGAAGGCCAGCAACGCGATGCAGTCGAAATGCTCGGTTATCTGTTCTACGTCGGCGATCAGGCCAAGACCTCATTGGCTTATCGCCGCGAAGCCGAGGCCGACAACGCCTGGTTCCGCCTGCGCAACGAAGAAGCGCTGAGCCCGGAAAAGATCGTGGCCCTGGCCGAGGCCGCTTACGAGCGCTATGGCTTCAAGGACTTCAAGCTTAAAGGCGGCGTACTGCGCGGCGACGAAGAAATCGAAGCGGTCACCGCACTGGCCGAGCGCTTCCCGGATGCACGCATCACCCTGGACCCCAACGGTGCCTGGTCGCTGAAAGAGGCCATCCGCCTGTGCCGCGATCAGCATCATGTGCTGGCCTACGCCGAAGACCCGTGCGGCGCGGAAAACGGCTATTCCGGTCGCGAAGTGATGGCCGAGTTCCGCCGTGCCACCGGCCTGCGCACCGCGACCAACATGATCGCCACCGACTGGCGGCAGATAGGCCACGCCATTCAGTTGCAATCAGTCGACATCCCGCTGGCCGACCCGCATTTCTGGACGATGCAGGGTTCGGTGCGCGTGGCACAGATGTGCCACGAATGGGGGCTGACCTGGGGTTCGCATTCCAACAACCACTTCGACATATCGCTGGCGATGTTCACTCAGGTAGGCGCCGCCGCACCGGGCGAGATCACCGCCCTGGATACCCACTGGATCTGGCAGGACGGCCAGCGCCTGACCAAAGAGCCGTTCAGGATCGTCGACGGCAAGGTTGCCGTGCCGAACAAGCCCGGCCTGGGCGTCGAGCTGGACCTTGATCAACTGAACAAGGCCCACGAGCTGTACAAAGGCATGGGCCTGGGCGCGCGCGATGATGCCACGGCCATGCAGTTTCTGATTCCGGACTGGACCTTCAACAACAAGCAGCCTTGCCTGGTGCGTTGATCGTCAGCTTTAACGTGTAATCACTGGCCATACTGCTGGCAACCGGCGCGCAACCCCCTTGCGCGCCGTTTTTTATTTACACCTACAACCCCCGCTCAACCCACACCCTCTGCGCACTGTGATGCAAGATCCCGTGCCGGCGCGCCAGCGCATGCCGATCCTTGCTGTACCCGCCACCAATCACACCCATCACCGGAATATCGCGTCCCAGGCAATGATGCAGCACCGCTTCATCGCGGGCGGCCAGTCCTTGATCGGTAAGGTTCAGATACCCCAGCGCATCGTCCTTGTGCACATCGACACCGGCGTCGTACAGCACGATGTCCGGCTTATAAAAGGGCAATAGATAATTGAGGGTGTCGTCGACCACTTGCAGGTAATCCGCATCACCCATGCCATTGGGCAGCGGGATGTCCCAGTCGCTTTGCGCCTTGCGGGCCGGGAAGTTCTTTTCGCAGTGCAGCGAGACGGTGATGGCGTCTTCGGTGTCGGCCAGCAGGCGGGCGGTGCCGTCGCCCTGATGGACGTCGCAATCGAAGATCAGCACTTTGCTGACCCGGCCGCTGCCCAGCAGGTACTGACTGATGATCGCCAGGTCGTTGAAGATGCAGAAGCCGGCCGGGTAATCGTAATGGGCGTGATGCGTACCGCCGGCCAAGTGGCAGGCCAGGCCGTGCTGCAGGGCATGTTCGGCGGTCAGCAACGAGCCGCCGACGGCGCGCACGGTACGCCGGGCCAGCGCTTCGCTCCATGGCAGGCCGAGGCGGCGCTGGTCTTCGTGCGACAGGGCGCCGCTCATGAAGCGTTCGATATAAGCAGGGTCATGCGCCAGGGCCAGAATGTCCGGCGGGCACAGCTCGGGGCGCAGCAATTGCGCGTCACAGGTAATGCCGCTTTCGATCAAGTGATCACGCAGCAGGCGAAACTTGTCCATCGGAAAGCGGTGGTCGGCCGGGAAGGGTGGGCTGTAGTCGTCGTGGTAGATGAGCGGCAGGGACATTTTTCATGCGCTTTAGGGTCCAACCGCGATAGTGACAGCAATGCCATCAGTCGCACAGCCGTGCGTCGTGATCACAGCTAAACTGGCGCGATCCAGAATTGCCCCGAGGAATGACGGATGGAACCCATACTCACGCTCGACAGCGCCCGATTATCGATGCGTCAGTGGCACGATGATGATCTGCCGGCATTCGCCGCCATGTGCGCCGACCCGCAAGTAATGCGTTATTTTCCCGAACCGATGAGTCGTTTGCAGGCCGCAGCGATGATTGGCCGTATACGCGGGCATTTCGCTGAGCTTGGCTTTGGCCTGTGGGCGCTGGAACGCAAGGATACCGGGGCGTTTATCGGTTTTACCGGCCTGCTGGTGGTGGGCTTCGAAGCACCGTTTGCACCGGCGGTGGAAATCGGCTGGCGTCTGGCGCGGGAACATTGGGGCCTGGGTTTTGCCAGCGAGGCGGCGTGGACAGCACTGGGCTGCGGTTTTGAGCGCCTGGGGCTGGAAGAGGTCGTGTCGTTCACCGCGCACAGCAACCTGCCGTCGCAGAAGGTCATGCAGGCCATCGGCATGCAACTGGACCCCGGCGGCGACTTTGACCACCCGGCCTTGCCGGACCAGCACCCGCTCAAACCCCATGTGCTATACCGCATCAACCGCAAGCAATGGCTCTCGACACTGCAAGGCTAAGGGATTCTGTATCATCCTCTGTCTATTGCGCGGTGTGGCCGCGCCGATCCGTTTTGTGCAAAGGAGTCATGAATGAGCCGAGTGCTTGAAGACCTGGTTGACCTGCTGACCCTGGAGTCCATCGAAGAAAACCTGTTTCGCGGTCGTAGCCAGGATCTGGGCTTTCGCCAGCTGTTCGGCGGCCAGGTACTCGGCCAGTCGATCTCGGCGGCCAGCCAGACCGTCGAAGATGATCGCCACGTGCACTCGATGCACGGCTACTTTCTGCGTCCGGGCGATGCGCAGTTGCCGGTGGTCTACCACGTCGACCGGGTGCGCGATGGCGGCAGCTTCAGTACCCGGCGTGTGACGGCGATCCAGAAGGGCAAGCCGATCTTCACCTGCAGCGCATCGTTTCAGTACGACGAAGAGGGTTTTGAGCATCAGGCTGCGATGCCTGAGGTGGTTGGCCCGGACGATCTGCCGTGCGAACTGGAGCTGCTGACGCGCAATGCGCATCTGATTCCCGAGGCGATGCGCGAAAAATTCCTGTGCCCCAAGCCCATCGAGTTTCGCCCGGTCACCGCTGAAGACCCGTACAACCCCAAGCCGGGCGAACCGGTCAAATACGTCTGGTTTCGTGCCGATGGCGCGCTCAAGGACATTCCGGCGCTGCACAAGTACCTGCTGGCCTATGCCTCGGACTTCAACCTGCTGACCACTTCGTTGCTGCCGCATGCCAAGACCGTCTGGCAACGCGACATGCAGGTCGCCAGCCTCGACCATTCGTTGTGGTTTCACAGCAACCTGCGCGCCGACGAGTGGTTGCTGTATGCCATGGACAGCCCGTGGGCCGGCAACTCGCGTGGTTTTTCGCGCGGCAGTGTGTACAACCGCGCCGGACAACTGGTGGCGTCGGTCAGCCAGGAAGGCTTGATAAGGCATCGCAAGGACTGGGCATGAACCTCGATCAGATTCGTCACTGGGTGTTCGACATGGACGGCACGTTGACCGTGCCGGTGCATGATTTTCCGGCCATCAAGCGTGCGCTGGATATTCCTGAGCAAGCCGACATTCTCGGCCACCTGGCCAGCCTGCCTGCGGCCGTGGCGGCAGACAAACATGCCTGGCTGCTGGAGCACGAGCGCGAGCTGGCGCTGGGCTCGGTGGCGGCCACCGGCGCGGTGGAGCTGGTGCGTGAGCTGGCCGGGCGCGGTTATCGGCTGGGCATTCTGACCCGTAATGCGCAGGAGCTGGCGCACATTACCCTCGAGGCCATCGGCATTGCCGACTGCTTTGCGGTCGAGGATGTTCTTGGGCGCGAGAACGCCACGCCCAAGCCGGACCCGGCCGGCCTGCTCAAGCTGGCCAGCGCCTGGGAGGTCGAACCTGCGCGCATGGTGATGATCGGCGACCACCTGCACGACCTTGGTTGCGGCCGCGCCGCCGGCGCCCGCACGGTGCTGGTCAACCTGCCGGAAAACCCCTGGCCAGAGTTCACCGACTGGCACGCCCGCGACTGCAACGCCCTGCGTGAGATGATCTAGCGCGGCCGCGCAAGCGGCCAGCTACAAGCTACAAGCTACAAGCCTGCACCATCTACTTGCAGCTTGAGGCTTACAGCTTAAAGCTGCCTCAAAGCTGCTTAAAGAGGACTGCCTGGCTCAGCGGTGCGGTAAAAATACTGTCGCCGCCGTGGCCCACGCCCGGCACTTCGACCACGCGCTGGTTCAGGCCTTCGGGGTGGCGTTTGCTCAGGTAGTCGAAGTAGTTATGCCCGCGCACCAGACGATTCGGGCCTTGGGCTTCGGCGGCGCAGCTCTTGTCCAGCGCAGGGTGGTTGGGGTCGTTGTCGAGCAAGCCCAGCAGGTAAGTGACATCGCGTTGCACGTAGGCTTTTTCAAGGTCGCCGCGCTCGATTTTGCTGGCATAGGCGGGCAGTTTGTTCAGGCCGTATTTCCAGTCGTTGAAGTTCGGGCAGGTTTTCTCCGACACCGCTTGCGGACGCTGGGCGTCGAACCAGGCGTAGGTCGACGGGTCGGCAATCACGTAGCGCAGCCGCACGCCTTGCTTGCGCAGATAAGCTTCCTGCTTGCCGCCGAGCAGGGCATAACGCTGGGCCATCTGTGCGCCACCGGAATGGCCGGCGATGACGATTTCCTTGAGGTTGGGGAACAGTTTGTCGTCGCCCAGGCGCTTGAGAATCTGGTCCAGCACAGTGAACGAGCTGACCGGTTTGGGACCCACGGACGGTGCGCCGGTGATCCACTCGTCTTCGCGCCAGCGCAGGATCGAGTCGGCCAGGTGATGCGCGACGATGTCTTTTTCATCGAGAAACTGTGGCGCGATCAGCAGGGTCTTGTTGCGTTCGTGAGACTGGTTGGCGGCGCGCTCGACGGTGCGCAGGTACGTCTGGGCGTTACGCCCGCGGCCGTGCAACACGACCACCACGCGCTGAATCTGCGGCTTGGGCCGCAGCCATTCCTGGCTCAGGCCCAGCGTTGCCTGGCTGCCATTGATGGCCAGGCGGTCGGGGCTGATAGAGGTGACGGGAGAACCCTCGGCATGTGCATTCAGGCTGGCGACGGTGGTGCTCAACATCATGGCCAGCAACAACGGTTTGATCATCAATTACAGGCTCTTGGCGGCGAACGTGTCGCACTGGTTGATATTGCCCTGGTCAAAGCCGGTCTTGAACCAGCGCACCCGCTGCGCGGATGTTCCGTGGGTAAACGAGTCGGGTACCACGTGGCCGCGACCCTGGCGTTGCAAGCGATCGTCGCCAATGGCGTTGGCCGCATTCAATGCCTCTTCAATATCACCCGGCTCCAGCCAGTTCAAACGCTTTTGTGCATTGTGTGCCCAGACACCGGCCAGGCAGTCGGCCTGCAACTCCTGACGCACCAGCAAACCGTTGTCGCCTTCCATGCGCTGGCCGCTCTGGCGCGCCTGCTGAACCTTGGCCGAGATACCCAACAGCGTCTGCACATGGTGACCGACTTCATGCGCGATCACGTAGGCCTGAGCGAAGTCGCCGGCAGCCGAAAAGCGCTGGGACATCTCTTTGAAGAAGTCGAGGTCCAGGTAGATTTTCTGATCGGCAGGGCAATAGAACGGCCCGGTGGCCGAGGTGGCGAAGCCACAGGCCGAGCTGACCTGACCATTGAACAGGATCAGTTGCGGGTCTTTGTACTGGCGACCGGTCTGGGCGAATACGGCCTGCCAGTTGTCTTCGGTGTCGCCCAGAACAGAGCGCACGAACTCGCTCTGCGGATCGTTGCTGGCCGGCCGCTGCGCCGGGTTGCCAGGAGCCACTGGCTGGTTGTTTGACGGGCTTTGCGGCTGGCTGAATTCGCCGGCCAGCTGGCCGAGGATCTGCATCGGGTCTTGCCCCGTGATCAGGCCGAACACCACGATCAGTGCCACGCCACCGAGCGTCAGGCCCTTGCCGCCTATACGCCGGCCACCGCCCGCACCGCCTGTCCCGCGTTCGTCGACTACGTTGTCGCTACGTCGGCCTTTTTTCCACAGCATCGGACTACCCTCGACACGCACACAATAAAAGAGTGTTGCTGCTGTGGCCGTGGTGCGCCAGCCCGTCGGTCATTTAATTGACGCTGGCCTTCTCGGTCGCAGCTGCGTCGGCGAAGCGATTGACCTGACGCAAGCTCTTGAAACCGACCATCCACGCACCGACCACGCCCAGCGTGCACAGGCTACCGGCAATCGCTGCCGGAATCGCGCCGATCAGCGAGGCGCTGGTGCCGGCGCGGAACTCGCCCAGTTCGTTGCTTGAACCGATGAACAGCATGTTCACCGCATTCACCCGCCCGCGCATGTTGTCCGGGGTCGAGAACTGCACCAGTGCCGAGCGAATGTACACGCTGACCATGTCGGCAGCGCCGGCGATCAGCAGGGCGATGCATGACAGCCAGAACAGCGTCGACAAGGCAAACACCAGATTGGCCAGGCCAAAGATGCCCACGGCGATGAACATGGTCAGGCCGACGTGGCGGTCCAGCGGGCGCACGCTCAGGTAAATACCGGTCACCAGTTCGCCCAGGCTCATGGCGCTGCGCAGTACACCCAGGCCTTGCGGACCCAGATGCAGCACCTCATGGGCGTAGATCGGCAGCAGTGCAATCACGCCGCCCAGCAGCACGGCGAACAGGTCCAGGGAAATGGTGCCGAGAATGATCGGCCGCGAGCGGATAAAGGCGATACCAGCGGTAAAGCGCTGCCAGGCACCGTCTTCCAGATTGAGCTTGGGCATGGCGTATTTCACCGGCACCCGGCTCAGTAATACGGTGCCGAGAATGAAGGCCGCCACGCAGGTGGCGTAGGTCAGCTCTGCGCCGCCGAGCGCGTACAGGCCGCCGCCGACCAGGGGGCCGGCCACCGTCGAACTGCGCATGATCACGCTGTTGGTGGCAATCGCCGAGGCCAGGCGCTCACGCGGCACGATCTGCGGCAACAGGCTTTGCAGCCCAGGGCCTGTGAACGCCCTAGCGCCGCCATAAAGCAGCAGGGCGGCGTACACCAGACGCACGTCATGCAGGTTATAGAACGAGAACAGCAGCAGAATCACGCCGCACAGTGCCTGCACCAGCCAACTGATGGTCAGGATCAGCTTGCGGTCGTAACGATCGATCAGATCGCCGGCCGGCATCAGCAATAACAGCATGGGGATGAACTGCGCCAGGCCCGCGTACGCCAGGGCCATGGGGTCGCGGGTCATGTCATAGACCTGCCAGGCGACCACCACCGCCTGGATCTGCATGGCAAACATCGCCAACAGGCGAGCAGACAGAAACGCAACGAAACCGGGCTGGCGATACAGCCCCGACGAAGTGGAAGCTGAGGCAGATGATTCAGAACTCAAGACAGGTACCCATGACACGCAGATGAGCGAGTGCGCGTTATACCGCAAATGATAGGTAGCTGCCTATTGAGTTTGACGCCGGGGCGTTTAGCGGCGAACCAGCAACACGCCCGATTCCATATGGTGGGTATACGGAAACTGGTCGAACAATGCACAGCGCTCGATACGGTGGGTGTCGTGCAACTGGGCGATGTTGGCGGCCAGGGTTTCCGGGTTACAAGAGATATACAGAATACGCTCGAAACGCCGGGCCAGCTCGCAGGTGTCCGGGTCCATGCCAGCGCGCGGCGGATCGACGAAGATCGTGCCGAATTCGTAGCTTTTCAGGTCAATGCCTTGCAGGCGGCGGAACGGCCGTACGTCGTTGAGCGCCTGGGTGAGTTCTTCGGCCGACAAGCGCACCAGGGTGACGTTATCCACCGCGTTGTCTTCCAGGTTGGCCAGTGCGGCGTAGACCGAGGTCTTGCTGATCTCGGTGGCCAGCACCTTGCGCGCACGGGTTGCGAGCGGCAGGGTGAAGTTGCCGTTGCCGCAGTACAGCTCCAGCAGGTCGTCTTCACGCTCGCCCATGGCTTCGAAGGCCCAGTTGAGCATTTTCTGGTTGACCGTGCCGTTGGGCTGGGTGAACGCGCCTTCGGGTTGGCGATAGCGCCAGGTGCGACCGGCCACGTGCAGCTCTTCGCTGACGAAATCGCGGCCGATCACCAGGCGTTGGCCACGCGAGCGGCCGATCAGGCTGACCTGCAGTTCGGCAGCCAGTGCTTCGGCGGCGGCTTGCCAGGCGTCATCCAGAGGGCGGTGGTAGCACAGGGTGATCATCGAATCGCCCGCCAGGGTGGTCAGAAAGTCCACCTGGAACAGCTTGCGGTTGAGTGCCGGGCTGGCTTCCCAGCGCTCGCGCAGCAGCGGCATCAGTTGGTTGATGCGCTGGCTGGCGATGGGCAGGCCTTCGAGCAGAATCGGCGTGTGCTTGTCGCCGGGTGCGAACATCGCATAGTGGCGCTGCTCGCCTTCGCGCCACAGACGAAACTCGGCGCGCAGGCGAAAGTGCTCGCGGGGCGAGTCGAACACCTGCGGTGCCGGCGCATCGAAGGGCGCCAGCAGTTCTTGCAGGCGGGTGGTTTTTTCGGCGAGCAGACTGTCGTAGCTCGCAGGGTCGAAGGAAACACTCATGCGTTGAACCAGCCCAGCTTGATGACGAACAGGATCGAGAGGATCACCAGCGCAGGGTTAAGCTCGCGCCAGCGTCCCGACAACAGCTTGATCGCCGTCCAGGAAATAAAGCCAAAGGCGATGCCGTTGGCGATGGAATAGGTGAACGGCATCGCCAGCGCGGTGATGACTACCGGCGCCGCAACGGTGATGTCGTCCCAGTCGATTTCAGCCAGGCCCGAGGCCATGAGCACCGCGACGAACAGCAGTGCCGGTGCGGTGGCGTAAATCGGCACGCTGGCGGCCAGCGGCGCGAAGAACAGCGCGAGCAAGAACAATACGGCGACGACGATAGCGGTCAGGCCGGTGCGGCCACCGGCGCTGACACCGGCGGCCGACTCGATGTAACTGGTAGTGGTCGAGGTGCCCAGCAACGAGCCTGCCATGGCGGCGGTACTGTCGGCGATCAGCGCACGGCCCATTTTCGGCATGTGGCCGTCCTTGCCCATCAGCCCTGCACGCTTGGCAACGCCAATCAGGGTGCCGGAGTTATCGAAGATATCGACGAACAGAAAGGCAAAGATGATGCTCACCAGGCCCACATCCAGCGCGCCCATGATGTCCAGTTGCAGGAAGGTCGGCGCCAGCGACGGCGGCATCGACATGACCCCGGCGAACGGGCTGAAGCCCAGCAGGATGGAGGCGACCGTCACGGTCAGGATGCCGATCAGCACCGCGCCGCGCACCTTGAGCGTGTCCAGGGCAATGATCAGGAAAAAGCCCAGCGTGGCCAGAATCGGCGCCGGCTGCTTGAGGTCGCCCAGGCCGAGCAGGGTGGCCGGGTTGCCGATCACGATCTTGGCGTTCTGCAGGGCGATCAGCGCCAGGAACAGGCCGATACCCGCCGCAATCGCCGAGCGCAGGGCCAGCGGAATGCTGTTGATGATCCATTCGCGGATACGAAAGATCGACAGGATGAAAAACATCACCGCCGACAGGAACACCGCGCCCAGCGCCACTTGCCAGGTGTGGCCCATGTGCAGGACCACGGTGTAGGTGAAGAACGCATTCAGGCCCATACCCGGCGCCAGCGCGATCGGGTAGTTGGCGATCAGGCCCATCACCGCCGAGCCGATGGCCGCGGCCAGGCAGGTGGCGACGAACAGCGCGCCCTTGTCCATGCCGGTCTCGCCGAGAATGCTCGGGTTGACGAACAGGATATAGGCCATGGCCAGGAAGGTGGTCACGCCCGCAAGAATCTCGGTGCGTACGTTGGTGTTATGGGCCTTGAGTTGAAACAGCCTTTCCAGCATGTCGGGCTCCGGTGACGTGGCTCGGAAAAAGCCGCGCATGATAACAGCAGCACGCGAAACTGGCTGCACGCTTGATCAACGAGATGAATGCCGTTCAGCGTGTCAGCAACCAGTGCTCCAGATCCGTGGCGCTCATCGGTTTGGCGAACAGATACCCCTGCGCGACATGGTAGCCCTGTTGCTTGAGAATCTCGTACTGGCCTTCGGTTTCGATACCTTCGGCAACCACGGTCAGGTTCAGGCTGTTGCCGATATGGATCACCGCATCGCTCAGGGTACGGCTGGTGGCGTCGTTTTCCAGGTCCATGACGAAGCTGCGGTCCAGCTTGAGCTCCTGGATCGGCAGGCGGCGCAAATAGCTCAGGCTCGAATAGCCGGTACCAAAGTCGTCCATGGCCAGGCGTATGCCCAGGGCGTGCACATCGTTGAGCACTTTGAGGGTGCTGGGGTTAGTGTCCATCAGTATATTTTCAGTCAGCTCCAGCGTCAGGTCGCCGGGGCTCAACTGGTGTTCCTCCAGCAAGGCGGTGAGCATGCTTGGCAACTCCAGGTCATGGAAGTTGGTCGGCGACAGGTTCACCGAAATGGCCGGCAGGGTAGCGCCATTACGCCGCCACTGGGCCAGTTGCCGGCAGGCCTCGCGCAGGCCCCAGACGCCCAGTTCGACGATCAGTCCACATTCTTCGGCCAGTGGAATGAAGCGCACCGGCGACACCTGGCCCCAATGCGGGTGGTACCAGCGCGCCAAGGCTTCGACGCCGTAGACACTGCCGTCGGCCATATTGATCTGCGGTTGGTAATGCAACTCCAGAGCGTTGTCTTGCAAGGCCTGTTGCAAAGCGCTTTCCATGGCCTGACGTTCCTGGGCCAACTGGTTCAGCTCATGGCAGAAGAAACTGAAGCGTCCGCGACCGGCGTGCTTGGCCTGGTACATGGCCATGTCGGCGCGGTGAATCAAAGTGCCCATGTCATGGCCATCTTCGGGAAACATGCTGACCCCGATGCTCACCGAAGGGCACACCCGGCTGCCGCCGATCTGGCACGGCTGACCGATGGTCAGCTTCATGTGCTCGACCAGCTCGGTGACATGAGCGGTGTCGCACTCGGGTAACACCACCACGAACTCATCGCCCGACAGACGGCCGACGATGTCTTTGGGCAGGCGATTGTCGAGCAGCCGACGGGCAATGACTTGCAGCAACTCGTCGCCGGCCGGGTGGCCGAACGAGTCATTGACCTGTTTGAAGCGGTCGACATCGATGAACAGCACCGCCAGGTGAGTCTTGTTGCGCAGCGCCGCATGAATAGCCTGTTCGGCATTGGCCAGCAGCAAGCTACGGTTGGGCAACTCGGTCAGGCTGTCGTAGAACGCCAGCTGGCTGATGTGCGCGCGGCTTTTTTCGCGCTCGATCGCCAGGGCACACAGCGGCACGATGACGTCGACCAGGCGCTGATGGAACGTCGAGGGGCCGCGCACTTCCTTGAAGTAAAAGGCCAGGGTGGCGATGACGCGCTGGTCGGCGCCCATGATTGGCGTCGACCAGCAGCTTTTGATGTCGTGTGGCAGGCTGACGTCGCGATAGGCATCCCACAACGGGTCGTTGGCAATGTCCCTGGAAATCACCGGCTGGCGCCGAAACGCAGCGGAGCCGCAGGTGCCGACGCCTTCGCCGACCTTCAGGCCTTCCATGACCTGGCAGTAGCTGGCCGGCAGGCTGGCGGTCGCCAGTGGGTGCATCACGCCATCCTCATCGATCAACAGCATCGAGGTGACGACTTCCGGGGCAATGCGCTCGATTTCCCGGCAGGCCAGCAGCATCAGGTCTTCCAGCGGGTCTTCGCGAACCATGGCGTTGAGCATGCTGTGCTGCAGCACCTCATGCATCTTGGTGCTGGTGATGTCGGCGAGGATGGCGACCGCATTGATAAAGTTTCCCTGGCTATCGAGCACCGGGTTGACCACCACGCTGCACCACAGCCGCTCGCCGCTCTGGATATAGGCCAGCGAATCGGTCTTGATCGATTGACCCCGGGCAAGCGTCTGACGGCTTTCCTGAATGGCAATGTCGGCCACGTGGGGCGCCAGCAAAGCGGTGGGGTGCTGGCCGCAGACCTGATCGAGGCGGTAGCCGAACATGCGCTCGAAGCCTGCGTTGACGTAGACGATGCGCCATTGTTCGTCGGTGATGACGATGGCGTTGTCGGAGTGGTCGGTCACCAGCGACAGCAGGCGCAGCCGTTCGCTTTCTTCGTGCTGGCGGGTGACGTTCTTGATGCTGGTCGAATAGAACACCTGGTCGGCGCTGACCACCCGGGCAATCGAGGCGCTGCCCCAGTGCTGGCTGCCGTCCTGATGCTGGATGCGGATGTTCGGCAGTTCGCCATCGGAGTCTTCAAGCTGCTTGTGGTAGGCATGAATCGGCAGCGGCATCAGCCGCCTGGCGTCCTGGCCGATGACGTCATGGCGACTCAGGCCCCAGAGCTGTTCGGCGGCGCGATTGAACAGCACCACACAATTGTCAGCATCGCTGACCACCACGCTGTTGCTGGCCTGTTCGATGGACTGCACGAAGAGGTCGGAAAGGCTATGGGTTAGAGGCATGCACGTCCTGTGGCTCTTATGAGGTGTAACGGCACCGTGAAGACTGTTCACGTCAGCTACTCAATAGCACAGGGCCATTATCTGGGGAAGTACCGTTGAGGCCGCACTTGCCGGTAGCAGGGGGTGAGACAACCGGTCACGCGACAACGCACCACGCAGGCGTGGCAGGCAAATAGGTCTAATCTTTCAGCGTCGGTTGACCTGCATCATATCGATCGAACTGAAATCGTGCGCCGACCGTCAGACACTTGAAACGCCCGCCAGCGCAGCATCCGAGGAATAGTCTTATGTTCGGTTTGGAATCGCTCGATCTTGCCCGGATCCAGTTCGCGTTCACGATATCGTTTCATATCCTGTTCCCGGCGATCACCATTGGTCTGGCCAGCTATCTGGCGGTGCTCGAAGGTCTGTGGCTGAAAACCCGCAACGACGTGTACCGCGACCTGTATCACTACTGGCTGAAGATCTTTGCCGTCAACTTCGGTATGGGTGTGGTCTCGGGGCTGGTCATGGCTTACCAGTTCGGTACCAACTGGAGCCGTTTCTCCGATTTTGCCGGCGCGGTCACCGGTCCTTTGCTGACCTATGAAGTATTGACCGCGTTTTTCCTCGAGGCCGGCTTTCTTGGCGTGATGCTGTTCGGCTGGAATCGCGTCGGCCGGGGCCTGCACTTTTTCGCCACGGTCATGGTGGCTATCGGCACATTGATCTCGACCTTCTGGATCCTGTCGTCCAACAGCTGGATGCAGACCCCGCAAGGCTTTGAAATCATCGATGGCCGGGTAATCCCCACCGACTGGTTTGCCGTGGTCTTCAACCCGTCGTTCCCTTATCGCCTGACGCACATGGCCATTGCCGCTTTTGTGGCCACGGCGTTCTTCGTCGGCTCCTCGGCGGCCTGGCACTTGCTGCGCGGCCGCGACACGCCGGCGGTGCGCAAGATGCTGTCGATGGCGATGTGGATGGCCCTGCTGGTCGCGCCGATTCAGGCAGTGGTCGGCGACTTCCACGGGTTGAACACCCTCAAGCACCAGCCGGCCAAGATCGCCGCCATCGAAGGTCACTGGGAAAACGTTGGCGATGAGGCCACGCCGCTGATCCTGTTCGGCTGGCCGGACATGAAAGAAGAACGAACGAAGTATGCCCTTGAGATTCCGTACCTGGGCAGCCTGATCCTGACACACAGCCTGGACAAGCAGGTGCCGGCGCTCAAGGAGTTCAAGCCTGAAGACCGGCCTAATTCGACCGTGGTGTTCTGGTCATTCCGGATCATGGTCGGGCTGGGCATGCTGATGATTCTCACCGGGCTGTGGAGCCTGTGGCTGCGCCGGCGCGGACAGATCTACCAGTCGCGGCCGTTCCTGCGTCTGGCCCTGTTGATGGGACCGTCGGGCCTGATCGCGATTCTGGCCGGCTGGTTCACCACTGAAATCGGTCGTCAGCCCTGGGTGGTCTACGGCCTGATGCGCACCGCCGATGGCGTTTCCAATCACAGCGTGGTGCAGATGAGCATCACCCTGGTGATGTTCGTGGTCGTCTACTTCCTGTTGTTCGGCGCAGGCTTCGTTTACATGATGCGCCTGGTGCGCAAGGGCCCTGTGCCTCATGTCGAACATGCACCGCGCGGTGGCCCAGGCCAGCCCCGCACGCCAGCCCGTCCTCTGTCTGCTGCCGATGAAGGCACGCAAGAGGACGACAACCTCGACCGACTGGGCAAGGGGAACTGAGCATGGGCATCGATCTTTCACTGATCTGGGCGGTGATCATCATCTTCGGGATCATGATGTATGTGGTCATGGACGGTTTCGATCTGGGCATCGGCATCCTGTTTCCATTCATGAAGCAAAGCCACGACCGCGACGTGATGATGAACACCGTCGCGCCGGTCTGGGACGGTAACGAAACCTGGCTGGTGCTGGGCGGTGCGGGATTGTTCGGCGCGTTTCCGCTGGCCTATTCGGTGGTGTTGTCGGCGCTGTACCTGCCGCTGATCCTGATGCTGATGGGGCTGATCTTTCGCGGCGTGGCGTTCGAATTTCGCTTCAAGTCGTCCGAGGCCAGCCAGCATTGGTGGGACAAGGCCTTTATTGGCGGCTCGCTGACCGCGACCTTCTTCCAGGGCGTGGCGCTGGGTGCCTTTATCGAAGGCCTGCCGGTGGTCGACCGGCAATACGCCGGCGGCTCGCTGGACTGGCTGGCACCGTTCCCGATGTTCTGCGGGCTGGCGCTGATCGTGGCGTACGCGCTGCTGGGCTGCACCTGGCTGATCATGAAGACTGAAGGGCCATTGCAGAAGGCCATGCATGACCTGGCGCGGCCCTTGGCAATCGCCGTACTGGTGGTAATGGGCATTGTCAGCCTGTGGACACCGCTGGCCCATCCGGCCATCGCCGAGCGCTGGTTCAGCATGCCCAATCTGCTGTGGTTCATGCCGGTGCCGATTCTGGTACTGGTCACTATGTTCGGGCTGTTCAAGGCCGTGGCCCGCAACGCGCATTACACGCCGTTCCTGCTGACCCTGTTGCTGATTTTTCTGGGCTACAGCGGGCTGGGCATCAGCCTGTGGCCGAACATCGTGCCGCCTTCGATCACTATCTGGGAGGCTGCATCGCCGCCGCAAAGCCAGGGCTTCATGCTGGTGGGCACCTTATTCATCATCCCGTTCATCCTGGGTTACACCTTCTGGAGCTACTACGTGTTCCGCGGCAAGGTGACGGCCGAAGACGGGTATCACTAGAGGAGGTGGGCAATGACTGGCAAATACCCTGAAGAAGACCCGGCCATGAACAAGCCACTGTGGCAGCGTCTGGCCTGGCTGGGCGGTATCTGGGCTGGCAGTGTGCTGGCGCTGTTTATCGTCGCCAGCCTGATGCGGATGTTCATGAGTGCCGCAGGCCTGACCACCCATTAATTCCTGACGCAAGCATCCCATCCCGTGTTTCGTGGACACGGCTTTTTTACCCTCCTGAACGGGCTGTGAAGGAGGGTTTTTTTTGCCTTGCGATTACTTGCGGGCTTTGAGAATCACGAATTTTGGCGTGGCGGCGACCTGTTCGACTTCGCGGAACAGCCGCGCCAGTTTGGCGTGATAGCCCAGATGACGGTTGCCGACGATGTACAAGGCGCCACCTTGCACCAGCGCCGCACGGGCCTGGAGGAACATGCGCCAGGCCAGAAAGTCGCCAACTACTTGCTGCTGATGGAACGGCGGGTTGCACAGCACGACATCGAGCGAATCAGCCGGCTGGCTGGCCAGCCCGTCTGCGGCGCGCAGGGTTACAGGCCGCGATCCCAGTGCCGCCTGCCAGTTTTGCGCTGCCGACTGCACGGCCATGTACGACTCGTCGACCAGCGTGTATTCGGCCTCGGGGTTGTCCAGCGCGCTGGCAATCGCCAGTACGCCATTGCCGCAGCCCAGGTCTGCAACACGGGCCTTGTTCAGCCCTTTGGGCAGCCAGGGCAGAAAAGCCCGGGTGCCAATGTCCAGCCCGTCGCGGCAAAACACATTGGCGTGGTTGACCAGCTCGAGCGCCGGTTGCTCCAGGCGGTAGCGGGTCGGAAAAGGCGAGGGCTGCACGGCTTTGGGGGCGGGGGTGGCAAACAGCAGGCGGGCTTTTTTCACCGCCAGCGAGGCTTGTACGGGGCCTACATATTCTTCCAGCAACTCACCGGCCGAGCGCGGCAGGTGTTTGATCATCGCCGCCGCCACGACCTGGGCACCTGGCGCCAGTTGGCCTTGCAGGCGAATCAGTTGCTCTTCAAGCAACGCCAGGGTCTTGGGAATGCGGATCAGCACGCGGTCGAACGGCCCGTTCAAAGGGTCGCTGGCGGCAATGAAGGTGACGGCATCAGTGGCCATGCCGTTGCGCGTCAGATTGATGGCCAGGGCACTGCTGGCCAGAAACGAGTCACCGCTGCTGAACACCGTCGCATGCGCGGCAAGGCTGGCGGCCAGGCCACCAAAACTGTCGTTGAGCACCAGCACGCGGGTCTGCAGGCTCAGGCCCTGTTCGGCGACATGGCCGAGCAAGTACTCGTCGGCGGCGTCGAACGCCTGTAGCGGCTCGTTCGGTTGTTCCGGCTGACGGATCAGATCAAGTTCGGCAAAGGGGCTGGTGAGCAGGGGCATGGCAGGAAACTCTGGGCAAACGACGGGCATCACGCGAGGCCGGCAAATGCCAGGCTGGCTTGAGGTGCGTGATTCTACGTGCTTTTGCCCTTTGGTACCTGCCAATGTGTTCCTGGGGTCAAAGGGTGCCGAACACGCCGCTCAGTGCGGCTTGTACTGCGGCGGCGGTCTTGTTGCAGACCCCCATTTTCTGGATGGCGCTGGCGATATGAAAATGAATGGTTCGCTCCTTGAGACGCAAGATAATTGCGATGTCATTGGCTGTCTTGCCTTTGGCGGACCACTTGAGTATTTCGATTTCTCTCTTCGTCAAGGCGCTGCTGTGTGGCGGTTGTAGTGACTCGAATCGGGCTGGCTCCATGGTCGCCTCCATGCCTCTGTGGCGAGACCCTTCTGATGAGGGTTCTGTGAGTCTAGGGAAAAAGAGCAGGCGCCAATGGCGACACAAAACCCTCCAGACGGGTGGCTTGATGGCTTTCTTGTATTCAAAGGAAGGTGACTGCCCTGAAACGTCGGTCAGCATGGGGCGAGAGTTTTTGTACCGGACATCCCCTTCTTTGGAGCATGTAACCCAGAACCAAATAGTCTAAGTCCATCCCATCGCCAGCCTGCCAAACGATGTCAATACAAACAGACGGTGTTTATCGACGGCCTTTTGCGGGAAACTGCAGGCCTGCCATTCATGTCCAGGAGTTGCCAGCACACCATGACCGTCAGCGAAGACAAATTCACCCGGCAAACGCTGCAACGCGTAACCCCGTTGACCCCTAATCTGTTCACCCTGCGTGCCAGCCGCGATCCCGGCTTTCGCTTCCGTGCCGGGCAGTTCGCCCGCCTGGGCGTGACCAAGGCCGACGGCAGCACTGTGTGGCGCGCCTATTCGATGGTGTCTTCGCCCTATGACGAGTTTCTCGAGTTTTTCTCCATCGTCGTGCCGGATGGCGAGTTCACCAGTGAACTGAGCCGTCTGCGTGAAGGCGATGAGCTATTGGTCGAGAAACAGGCGTTCGGCTACCTGACGCTGGATCGCTTTGTCGATGGCCGTGATCTGTGGCTGCTGGCGACCGGCACGGGGGTTGCGCCGTTCTTGTCACTTCTTCAGGACTTCGAGGTCTGGGAGAAATTCGAGCGCATCATCCTGGTGTACAGCGCGCGTGAGGCCAAAGAGCTGGCGTACCAGCCGCTGATCGAAGAACTGACCCGGCGCGAGTACCTGGCCGAGTACGCGCACAAGTTCCTGTACCTGCCGGTCGTCACCCGTGAGTCGTATCCGGGTGCTCTCAACGACCGGATTACCCGGCTGATCGAAGACGGCGACCTCGAAGCGGCCGCCAGCCTTGAGCTGAGCCCCGAGCATTCGCGGATCATGCTGTGTGGCAACCCGGAAATGGTCGACGACACGCGCAAACTGCTCAAGGCGCGCGACCTGCAACTGAGCCTGAGCCGTCGGCCAGGGCAGGTGGCGGTGGAAACGTACTGGTAAAGCCGTTTACAACGGCTTCTTGGGATCGACCACGATCGGTTCGGCCGGCTTGTGCTGCTCTTTGAGCAGGTCGCGGATTTCGCTCAGCAGCACTTCCTGCTTGGTCGGTGCGGCCGGCAGCGTCGGGGCCTTGGCTTCTTCGCGCTTGAGGCGGTTGATGGCCTTGACGCCCATGAAGATGGCAAAGGCGACGATGATGAAGTCGATGACTGTCTGGATGAACTTGCCATACGACAGCACCACCGCCGGTGCCGTGCCTTCGGCGCCGCGCAAGGTGATGGCCAGGTCGCTGAAGTCCACACCGCCGATCAACAGACCCAATGGCGGCATGATCACATCACCCACAAAGGACGAGACGATCTTGCCGAAGGCGGCGCCGATGATGATACCCACGGCCATGTCGACCACATTGCCTTTGACGGCAAACGCTTTGAATTCGTTGATAATGCCCATGGTCATTCCTTGTAACAGATGAGTGAATTTGCTCCAGTGTAATAGAGCGTCAGGCAAGTTGCGCCTTACAGGTGCAATCGACCGACCCTGAAAAGGGAAGTTTTATTCGGTTTCGTAATAAGGCCACGCCACGCATGGCCTGAGTGAACGACAACCTGCGTTATCATCGCGGTTTTTTGCGGGCGGATTTCTTTATGGCCAAGGCCAAGCGCTTGTACGGCTGCACCGAATGCGGTGCAACCTTTCCCAAATGGGCAGGGCAATGCGGCGAGTGTGGCGCGTGGAACACCCTGGTCGAAACCATGCTCGAAAGCGGCGCCGCCGCTGCGCCCAGTGGTCGCGCCGGGTGGACCGGGTCGCAGGCGCAGATCAAGACCCTGGCCGAGGTCAGCGTCGAAGAAATACCGCGTTTCTCGACCCGCTCCACTGAGCTGGACCGGGTGCTGGGTGGTGGCATGGTCGACGGCTCGGTGATTCTGATCGGCGGCGACCCGGGCATCGGAAAGTCGACGATTCTGCTGCAGACCCTCTGCCATCTGGCCGAAAGCATGCCGGCGCTGTACGTCACCGGCGAAGAATCCCAGCAGCAAGTGGCCATGCGCGCCCGGCGCCTGGGATTGCCGCAGGACAAACTGCGAGTCATGACCGAGACCTGCATCGAGTCGATCATTGCCACCGCGCGCAGCGAACAGCCCAAGGTCATGGTCATCGACTCGATCCAGACCATCTTTACCGAGCAATTGCAGTCGGCACCGGGCGGCGTGGCCCAGGTGCGCGAGAGCGCCGCCTTGCTGGTGCGCTATGCCAAGCAGAGTGGCACGGCAATCTTTCTGGTCGGCCACGTCACCAAAGAGGGCGCACTGGCCGGCCCCCGTGTGCTGGAACACATGGTCGACACCGTGCTGTATTTCGAGGGTGAAGCCGATGGCCGGTTGCGCCTGCTGCGGGCGGTGAAGAACCGTTTTGGCGCGGTCAACGAACTGGGCGTGTTCGGCATGACCGACCGTGGCCTTAAAGAGGTTTCCAACCCCTCGGCAATCTTTCTCAGCCGTGCGCAAGAGGAGGTGTCGGGCAGCGTGGTGATGGCCACCTGGGAAGGTACGCGGCCGATGCTGGTCGAAGTGCAGGCACTGGTGGACGACAGCCATATGTCCAACCCGCGGCGGGTGACGCTGGGCCTGGACCAGAACCGGCTGGCCATGCTGCTGGCGGTGCTGCACCGTCATGGCGGCATTCCGACCCACGACCAGGACGTGTTTCTCAACGTGGTCGGCGGGGTCAAGGTGCTTGAAACCGCATCCGACCTCGCCTTGATGGCGGCGGTGATGTCGAGCCTGCGCAACCGGCCGTTACCCCATGACTTGCTGGTGTTCGGCGAAGTCGGCCTGTCGGGTGAGGTACGCCCGGTGCCCAGTGGTCAGGAACGTCTGAAAGAAGCCGCCAAGCATGGCTTCAAGCGCGCCATTGTGCCCAAGGGCAATGCACCCAAGGACGCCTATGAAGGGTTGCAGGTGATTGCTGTAACCCGTCTGGAGCAGGCGCTGGATGCCTTGTTCGAATAACGCCGCCTAAAGCTCGATCAGGGCGGCCAGCTCACGGTCCAGTTCCTGCGGGTCGGCCAGGTTCAGCTCGACGAAGCGCTTGAGATGGCCGATCGATTCCAGGCTGATGTGCAGGCAGACAAAACCCAGGTGCTGCAGGTCGTCATGGGTCTGCCTGACGTCCATCCTGACGTGCGCGTCGGCGCTCAGGTGAATGTCGACCTGAAAATTTTGCGCCGGGTCGCCTTCCCAGGGTTCCGGGCGCTGGATCAACAGGCCCTTGAGCGACAGGTCGAGCAGTTGCACAGACCAGTTACGGCCATTCTGGCTCAGTTCGGTTCTGGCATCGAAGGCAATGCGTTTGAAACGCCGGCGGTCTGTAGGGGAATCGGTCATGACGTGCACTCCGGGTGGCAGCCAACAAGTACGTCCAGCGAACGGGTTTGCAGGAATATGCAGACCTGCCTCCACGATAGCGCCGAACCTGGCCGGCGAACAGTTCCTGTTGCGCACAGGCTCTGGGACGTGTATTTCAGCGCGGTCGGGATAAATTGTTGCTAGACCATCGTTGGGGGTGGCCTTTCGCTCTGACAAGGCTACACTCGCATCGTCGGGTTATGCTGCCAGGCCGTCACAAGCGACCACAGCACCGCACGACCCAGAACTTCTAGTCATTTCTGCTGGAATAAAAAAATGAAAAATAATAACAGTCTGATGCGCCATGTACCCTGGGTACTGTTGGCCATCATTGGGGCTTGTGCCCTGGGGGTCGTCGCGCTGCGTCGCGGCGAAGCAATCAACGCCTTGTGGATCGTGGTGGCTGCGGTCGCCATCTACCTTGTCGCCTATCGTTACTACAGCCTGTTCATCGCCAACCACGTCATGCAGCTCGACCCGCGTCGTGCCACGCCGGCGGTGGTCAACAACGATGGCCTGGACTACGTTCCTACCAACAAACACATCCTGTTCGGTCACCACTTTGCGGCCATCGCTGGCGCCGGCCCCCTGGTCGGCCCGGTACTGGCGGCGCAAATGGGCTATCTGCCCGGTACGCTCTGGCTGATCGCCGGCGTGGTGCTGGCCGGTGCCGTGCAGGACTTCATGATCCTGTTCCTCTCCACGCGCCGTAACGGCCGGTCGCTGGGCGACATGGTCCGTGAGGAAATGGGCCGTATTCCCGGCACCATCGCCTTGTTCGGCTGCTTCCTGATCATGATCATCATCCTCGCGGTGCTGGCGCTGATCGTGGTCAAGGCCCTGGCCGAGAGCCCGTGGGGCATGTTCACGGTCATGGCGACCATCCCGACCGCGATGTTCATGGGCATTTACATGCGCTACATCCGCCCGGGACGCATTGGCGAAATCTCCATCATCGGCGTCGTGCTGCTGCTGGCTTCGATCTGGATCGGCGGCGCCGTCGCGGCCGACCCGGTCTGGGGTCCGCGCTTCACCTTCACGGGTATGCAGATCACCTGGATGCTGGTCGGCTACGGCTTCGTCGCGGCCATGCTGCCGGTCTGGCTGCTGCTGGCGCCGCGTGACTACCTGTCGACCTTCCTCAAGATCGGCACCATCCTGGCCCTGGCCATCGGTATCCTGATCCTGGCGCCAGAGCTGAAAATGCCGGCCCTGACCCAGTTCACCGACGGTACTGGTCCGGTCTGGAAAGGCACGCTGTTCCCGTTCCTGTTCATCACCATTGCCTGTGGCGCGGTGTCGGGCTTCCACGCCCTGATCTCCTCGGGCACCACGCCCAAGCTGCTCGACAACGAAGTCAACGCCCGTTACATCGGTTACGGCGGCATGCTGATGGAGTCGTTCGTGGCCATCATGGCCATGGTCGCCGCTTCGGTCATCGAGCCAGGCGTGTACTTCGCCATGAACAGCCCGGCTGCCGTAGTGGGTAGCGATGTGGTGTCGGTGGCCGCCAAGGTCAGCGAATGGGGCTTCTTGATCACGCCGGAGCAACTGACCGCCGTGGCCAAGGACATCGGCGAGAACACCATTCTGGCCCGTGCCGGTGGTGCACCGACCCTGGCGGTCGGTATCGCGCAGATCCTGCACCAGGCCTTGCCGGGTGAAAACACCATGGCGTTCTGGTACCACTTCGCAATTCTGTTCGAAGCACTGTTCATTCTGACCGCGGTCGACGCCGGTACCCGTGCCGGTCGATTCATGCTGCAGGACTTGCTGGGCAGCTTCGTGCCGGCCCTGAAGCGCACCGAGTCGTGGACCGCCAACATCATCGGCACCGGTGGTTGCGTGGCGCTGTGGGGTTACCTGCTGTACCAGGGCGTCATCGACCCGCTGGGCGGCATCAACACCCTGTGGCCGCTGTTCGGCATCTCCAACCAGATGCTCGCCGGTATCGCCCTGATGCTCGCCAGCGTCGTGCTGATCAAGATGAAGCGTCAGCGCTATGTCTGGGTCACCATCCTGCCGGCTTCCTGGCTGCTGATCTGCACCGTGACCGCAGGCCTGATCAAGCTGTTCGATCCAAATCCTGCCGTCGGTTTCCTGGCCCTGGCCAAGAAATACAGCACCGCAGCCGATGCCGGCCAGATCCTTGCCCCGGCCAAGAACGTTGACCAGATGCAGCACGTGATCTTCAATGCTTACACCAACGCCGGCCTGACCATCCTGTTCCTGTTCGTGGTCTTCAGCATTCTGTTCTACGCGCTGAAAGTCGGCCGTGCCGCCTGGACCAAAACCGAGCGTACCGATAAGGAAGCGCCTTACCAGGCGATGCCGCCGGGTTCGCACGTCTGATGGCCACCAACAGAGGATCCGCCCGTGTTCAATGACCTTGGCCGTCTCGGCAAATACCTGGGCCAGGCTGCCCGCCTGATGGTGGGCATGCCGGACTACGACAACTATGTCGAGCACATGCAGACCAACCACCCGGACAAGCCGATGATGAGCTACGAAGCGTTCTTTCGAGAACGCCAAGAAGCCCGTTACGGCGGCAAGAGTGGTCCGAAGTGCTGCTGAACCTCTGAGTGTCATTGTTTGACTCGACGCGCCACAGGCCTTGCCTGTGGCGCGTTTTCATTTTTGCCAAGGAGCACCCATGAGCGAG
>NZ_BAAILM010000017.1:72742-176881 GCF_054589175.1 Pseudomonas sp. 3A(2025)
TGGGCGCCGGCAAGACCACCTTGCTGCGCCATCTGCTCAAGGCCGAACATGGCCTGAAAATCGCGGTGATCGAAAACGAATTCAGCGATGCCGGCATCGACAGCCAGTTGCTCGGCGACGAGCCGGTGCAGGTCATGACCCTGTCCAACGGCTGCGTGTGCTGCACCATCCACACCGACCTGACCAAAGCGCTGTACCTGTTGCTGGAGCGTCGCGACAGCGGCGAGATCGCCTTCGACCGTCTGGTGATCGAATGCACCGGCCTGGCGGACCCTGCTCCGGTGGCGCAAACCTTCTTCATCGACGAAGAGCTACGCGAGCGCTACATCCTCGACGGCATCATCACCCTGGTCGATGCCGCCCATGCCGATGTACACCTGACCCAGACCATCGCCCAGGCGCAGATCGGTTTTGCCGACCGGCTGCTGGTCAGCAAGCGCGACCTTGTTGACGACGCAGCTTTTGAAGCCCTCAGCGCACGCCTGACGCGCATCAACCGTCGCGCGCCGATCCGCCTCGTCGACCACGGCCGCATCGACCTTGCCGAGCTGCTCGACGTGCGCGGCTTTAACCTCAATGCCGACCTGGGCGGCGGCATGACCCTGCGCCCGGTGGCCCCCACCGGTAATAGCGGCGACCGCATCTCCAGCCTGGTGCTGCGCACCGACCAGCCGCTGGATATCGACAACCTCAGCACGTTCATGAACGAACTGCTCGAAGAACACGGCAAGCAACTGCTGCGTTACAAAGGCGTGCTCAGCATCAAGGGCGAACCGCGTCGCCTGGTGTTTCAGGGCGTGCTCAAGTTGTACGGCTTCGACTGGGACACCGAATGGGCCGAGGGTGAGCTGCGCGAGAGCGTGATCGTGTTCATTGCCGATGAACTGCCGGAAGAGAAGATCCGGGCGGGGTTTGCGGCGATGGCGGGGGTGTAACGGTTTTAATCCTGACCCCCGCAAGGCAAGCGGGGTCAGGTATGTGCGAGCCTGGCAATTAGCGTTCTTTGCACGCGTCCAGTTCTTCCTGAGTGTTCAGCTTGGTTTCGATGCCCAGGCGGTATTTGCAGTAATCCTGAACTGTCTTCAATTCAATCTCACTGAGTTCCGCCAAGGACCTGCTGTCCCTGTCGCTGGTATAGATGTTTTCAAACCTGAGTTGCAGGGTCGGGTGTTTTTTTATAAATACCATATATCGAGGGTCTTCAATGTCCAGGGAAATGTAGTAGCCAATATAAAGATGAGTGATTGTCATCAGGGTGAAAATGGATAGAGTTTTCTTCATGGTTGATATTGGCCTGGACAGTTTTTACTCGCTTCGGCAAGCGCGGAATTCTTTCTCGGTTTTTAGTTGGGTTTCTATGCCCAGTCGGTATCTGCAGTAGTCGATCATGTGTTGTCTTTGTGTATCGGTCAAATCATGCAGGCTTGTTTCAAAATTTGGGTGAAATATTCGATGAAATATGATTTTTGATGTGGGCTCTTTCTTGATGAATATCACAGGGTATGAGCCAATTTCTTCGTGGTGCTCATAGTAGCCAACAAAGGGCAGTGTTACCAAAACTGTGATTATCAACGCAGTTGTTTTTTTCATGGTGTGGGCGGTGCCAGTAATTGGGTTTTGATTCGTATCATATGGGCGAGCTCCATGCCGATATGGCCCGGGCAGATCTTTCCCTCACCTTCCTGAAAAGGAAATTCTTTATGGCCGCCAAAATAGGTGAGTGTGAAGACCGCTTTTAGCGCAGTAAGAAGCGCAAGCGTCGCATCTATTTGCGGAGCGGGTATCTGGTTGGTTGTGCCAATACCTATGGAGTCCAGTGCCTTGCGTCCAAAGGCCACGACACCTCCGCCTTCTTCGATTGTAGTGAGGTTATTGAGTAGTACGATACCAATTACATGTGTGTTGAAGAGCGAAACGCTTGAGCCTTTGAATCGAATATCCCGCCCTTCGTATATGTTTCCCGAGCAGTCAATCCCAAAGTGATAGCCGATGTCTGAAAATCCTTTCTGGTATTGAAGCCTCTGGGTTTCAAGCATCTGCTGCGCACCTGCGCCACACGAGTAACTTCTGCCTGCGTGATGTAGCGCGACCATGCTGTAATCCCAATCTTTTTCAGGGATTCCTTTAAATTTATGAGCGTCCCATTCTGATCGCTCCACAAACTCATGCCCCAATCCCCTGATCTTACGAATCAGCGCCTCACGCGTCGCCGCTCGGTCATTCACGGTAATCACTATTGGCTCCGCCGCTTGTCCCGCCCAAACTTCGTGTGCATTGGCCGTTGCCGTAAAGCGTGGATCACGTCCTGACAGTTCATCCAGCAGACGTGCCGGCGATTTGAATATCATATGCATTGCAATGATCGAATCCACCGACGGCGCCTCTATCTGCGCCATGCCGGCAGCATCGGTGGTGCCAGTGACCTGCTGTTCATCCACCACCGCAGTAAACGGGCGGTTGGCCAGCGGTTCGCCGGTTTCGCTGTCCGTCACCTTGAATACGCGGGCAAAAGTTCTGGCAGCATCAATCGGCACATCGTTGGGTTGCACCAATGCCCCGGCAGCCTGAGCACGTTGTTCCAGTTGCGGATCGGCAAGCAGGGCTTGCAGCTTCTGATCGTCGACATTGCCCAATTCATCGATAGCGCCAAGCCTGGCGAAATTGATCGCCATTCTGGGCGTCACGAAGTTGACCGGGCAGCCTTGAGTGTCCTGGCTGCCGGTAACAATCCCGCCACCATGGCTGGTCAGGCTGCCCATGTGCGCCATGGGACGGCCATCAACCAGAATATTGACGAAGCCACTGACGATCACCGCACCACAGGCGGACCTGTCGCCGATGCGGGCCACGGGCAGGCCGTTGACATAGACGGTGGGGGAGGCGGACACCAGCGGGGTAATGCCATGCAGCGGAATCGGGCAGGCGTGCAGGTCGGTCAGGCGCGAGACGGGAATCATGGTCAACCTCGTGAATGCGGGGTGTGCATCCTGACGCGGGTTGCCATGAGCTTTATGTAGGGCGTTTCTGCGTGTTATGTCCGATATGGCTTCGCAGCCTGTCCAATAAGGCCGCAAAGAAAAAGCCCGGCGCAGAGGCCGGGCTTTTCAGGGTGTTGCCAGCGCTATCAGGCGCCGTAAACCGGCAGGCGGGCGCAGATGGCCTTGACCTTTTCACGAACGGCGTCGATCACCGCTTCGTTGTTCAGATCGGCGAGGATGTCGCAGATCCAGCCGGCCAGCTCTTTGCAGTCGGTTTCGTTGAAACCACGGGTGGTGACGGCCGGGGTGCCGAAACGCAGGCCCGAGGTGACGAACGGCGAACGCGGGTCGTTAGGCACCGAGTTCTTGTTGACGGTGATGTAGGCGCGGCCCAGGGCTGCGTCTGCGTCTTTACCGGAGATGTCCTGCTTGATCAGCGAGAGCAGGAACAGGTGGTTCTCGGTACCGCCGGAGACCACGTCGAAGCCGCGCTCGATGAACACGCCGGCCATGGCCTTGGCGTTTTTCACCACTTGTTGCTGGTAAGCCTTGAACTCAGGCTGCAGCGCTTCCTTGAAGCACACGGCCTTGGCGGCGATGACGTGCTCCAGCGGGCCACCCTGTGCACCCGGGAAAACGGCCGAGTTGAGCTTTTTCTCGATGTCGGCGTTTGCCTTGGCCAGGATCAGGCCGCCACGTGGACCGCGCAGGGTCTTGTGGGTCGTGGTGGTGACCACGTCGGCGAATGGCACCGGGTTCGGGTAGACGCCCGCAGCGACCAGACCGGCTACGTGAGCCATGTCGACGAACAGGTAGGCACCGACCTTGTCAGCGATTTCGCGGAAGCGCGGGAAGTCCAGCACTTGCGAGTAGGCCGAGAAACCGGCAACGATCATTTTTGGCTTGTGCTCGACCGCCAGGCGCTCGACTTCGTCGTAGTCGATCAGGCCGTTGCCGTCGATGCCGTACTGGATGGCGTTGTACAGCTTGCCCGAGGACGAAACGCTGGCGCCGTGGGTCAAGTGACCGCCGTGGGCCAGGCTCATGCCCAGGATGGTGTCGCCGGCTTGCAGCAGCGCCAGGTAGACCGCCGCGTTGGCTTGCGAGCCTGCGTGCGGCTGAACGTTGGCGTAGTCGGCACCGAACAGCTCTTTGGCGCGGTCGATGGCCAGTTGCTCAACGACGTCGACGTATTCGCAGCCACCGTAGTAGCGCTTGCCCGGATAGCCTTCGGCGTACTTGTTGGTCAGGGCCGAACCCTGAGCTTCCATGACGGCGGGGCTGGTGTAGTTCTCCGAAGCGATCAACTCGATGTGCTCTTCCTGACGCACGGCTTCTTGCTCCATGGCTTGGAAGAGATCGGGGTCGAACTTGGCGATAGTCAAATCACGGCTGAACATGGCTGTCCTCGGGAGGTCGGAGCGGAAAAGGGAGGCATTCTACCCCATCGGCTTTTATCTGGCATATGAAAGGCAATCATCTGCTGGATAAGCGGCTTTCATTCGTAGGACCGGCTTTAGCCGGGAAGCAGACACCACCAATTCGTGTTGGTGCCTTCGCGGCTAAAGCCGCTCCTACGACGACCGTGCGTAGCGGTCAATCGAGCATGAACAGGGCATCATTGCTGAACTGGGCTTCGAAGTGGCTGGCCGACATCGGGCGGCCGAACAGGTAGCCCTGGACTTCGTCGCAGCCGTGTTCGCGCAGGAATTCGAGTTGTTCGTGGGTTTCGACGCCTTCGGCGATCACCGCCAGGTTCAGGCTGTGGGCCATGGCGATGATTGCACGGGCGATTTGCGCGTCCTGTTCTCCCGACGGCAGGCCGTCGACGAAGGTGCGGTCGATTTTCAGTACGTCGATCGGGAACTGCTTGAGGTAGTTCAGCGATGAGTAACCGGTGCCGAAGTCGTCGACGGCGATGCTCAGGCCCAGGTTTTTCAGGCCGTCGAGAATCTGCATGGCTTCGCTGACTTCGCGCATCAGGATACTTTCGGTCAGTTCCAGTTCCAGGCATGCCGGTGGCAGGCCGGTCTGACGCAGGATTTCGGCGATGCGCTCGCCCAACTGGCCGTCGGAGAATTGCCGCGCCGAGATATTCACCGAGACTTTGGGCACCCGCACCTTGTTCTGGTGCCAGGTCTTGAGCTGGCGGCAGGCTTCGGCCAGCACCCAGTCGCCGACTTCGACCACCAGGCCCAGTTCTTCAAGCACCGGAATAAAATCGTTGGGCGGTACCAGCCCGCGGCGAGGGTGACGCCAGCGCAGCAGCGCTTCGGCGCCGGTCAGGCGCTTGCCGTCGCCGCTGAACTGCGGCTGGTAGAACAGCACGAATTCCTGCTGCTCCAGCGCGTGGCGCAGGTCGCTTTCCAGTTCCAGGCGCTCCAGCGCCGTGGCGTTCATGTCGGCCTGATAAAACTGGAAGTTGTTCTTGCCGCGCTCCTTGGCGTGGTACATCGCGGTGTCGGCGTTTTTCATCAACTGACTCAGCTCGTTGCCGTCTTGTGGGCTGAGGGCGATGCCGATACTGGCGGTGACGAAGAACTCGCGGCCTTCGAGCACGAACGGTGTCACCAGGCTGGTCAGAATTTGCTCGGCGACATGAATAGCGCGGTTCAGTGCGGTTTCACGGGTGATGCTGGGCTCCAGCAGCAGGGTGAATTCGTCGCCGCCCATGCGTGCCACGGTGTCATCGTCGGTGACGCAGGCCAGCAGGCGGCTGGCCATTTCCTTGAGCATCCGGTCGCCAGCGGCGTGGCCCAGCGAGTCGTTGATCGGCTTGAAGCGGTCCAGATCGAGGAACATCAGCACCACCCAGGCCTGCTGGCGCTCGGCGTGTTGCAAGGCCGAATGCAGACGGTCCTGGAACAAGGTGCGGTTGGGCAGGTGGGTCAACGCATCGTAATAGGCCAGGCGATGAATATGCTGTTCGCTGGCCTTGCGTTCGCTGATATCGCTGAAGAAGCACACATAGCTGGCCAAGTCGCCTTCATCGTCGAACACCGCCGTGATGCCGACCCACGCCGGGTATTGCTCACCGTTGCGGCGTTTGAGCAGCACTTCACCTTCCCAACTGCCGCGCTGGTTGAGCTGCGTCAGAATGTGGTGCAGGTGTTTTTCCTGTTCGTACTCGACGGTGAGCAGGGTAGGCAACTGGTCGAGCACTTGCGCCACTTCATAGCCGCTGACCCGGGTGAACGCCTCGTTGGCCTGAACGATGTAGCCGGCCGGGTCGGTGATCAGAATGGCCGAGGTCGAGTGTTCGAACACCGTGGCGGCCATGCGCAGGTCTTTCTCGGCGCGGCGCTGTTGGCTGACATCGCGGCCTACGCCCAGAATGCCCTCGAAGCTGCCGTGCTCGTCCCAGACCAGCACCAGACGCAACTCGATGGGAATCTTGCGCCCGTCGGCGCGCAGGCTGTCGAACAGAAACAGATGGGTCGGCGCTTCATTACGCAGCTTGTCCAGCTCGGCGGGCTTGTTCAGCACTTTGCGAATACGCGCGATCAAGGCGTGAATCGGCATGAGTTGTTGCGGGTTGGCGATGGCTGCGCTCCAGCCATTGTGCAGAATCCACTCGGCGTCGTAGCCCAGCACGCTTTGCACCGAAGGGCTGACGTAATTGAGATCCAGCTGGTTATCGGTGGAGAAAATCACATCGCTGATGCTTTCGGCGAGCATTCGATAACGTTGCTCGCTGTCGCGCAGCGACTGGCTGGCGGCAACCTGTTCGGTAATGTCCTTGGCGATGCCGATGATCCGCGTGACCAGACTTTCCTTGTCCCAGGCCATGGCTTGCTCGCGAATATCGAAGCAGCGCCAGTTCTGTTGCTGGTCGCGAAAGCGCAGCACGCATTGCAGCAGCTCGTTATGGCCATGGTGGCGCTGGCGCAGGCGCATGTCCCGGTAGTCACGGGCGTCGTCCGGGTGCAGGAGGATTTCCCAGAAAAACTCGCCCATCGCGTGCAGCTCGGCCTTGCTGTAGCCCAGCGTCTGGCCCAGATGATGGTTGCTGTAGATCATCCGCTGGCTGAGCACGTCTTGCACATAGAGGTGATCGGGAACGGTGCGCACGACATCCGACCAGAAGCTCTCGCGGTCCAGCAGCGACAGTTCGATCTGTTTGCGGCTGGTGATGTCGCCGATGCTGAGGATCACTGCGTCGAAGTCGGCCTGTGCCTGGGGCAGGCGCATCACCAGCCACAGATGCTGGTCCTGGCCATTGTCCTGGGTCAGACGGATTTCCAGCTCAAGGCGTTGTTGTCCGTTGAGAACCGCTTCGATGATCTGCAGGCCGATCCCGATGCGGCTGCGCTGGCAGCCTTCGATCAATTGCTGCCAGGCCTGTTGGTTGTTATCGATGGCCAGCAGGTCCAGCGCGACCTGATTGACTTCGGTAATGACCAGTTGCTGCAGCAGGCGCCCGCGCTGGCCGGGCTGATGGTCGAGCAGCTTGTGCAGGTCATTGGCGGTCTTGATGTGCAGGTTGTCGAGCAGCGCCGGCAGCCCGGACATATCCAGTACGCAAAGGGCCACGCCGGTGCCTTCGAAAATGCCCTGATAGCGGCGCCGGCTTTCGAGCAATTGCCCTTGGCGGCGGCGCAGGCTGATCAGGGCCATCAACGGCAGGATCGAGAACAGCAGGGCGAACACGCACTTGATGATCAGCGGCACCAGCAAGGTCTGGCGCTCGCGGTAGGCGTCGAACAGGCCGCGCAGTTGCCAGTCACTGTTGCTGATCGGTTGCAGCAGCACGGTTTCGGCGCTGCCGGTGGCTTTATGGTTGTCGCGGGCCAGGGTCTGCTGACCTTCGCGGCTTTCGAGGCGCCACAGGTGGATAAAATCGTGGTCGTACTGCTGGGTCAGCCCCTTGAATACCTCGGTGCCCAGGCGCAAAACCCAGTAGTCGCCGCTGAACCCGCCGGCCTGGCGCAGCAGCAGATAGACCCGGGTGCCGTCCTCGGCGTGGCTGTAATAGAAGGGCAGCCCTTGTGCCTGAGCCAGTTGAGCCTTGAGAAACGCAGCGTCATGGGTGCCGCCGGCACTGTCCTTGATCACCTCGCCGGTCGGGTTGAGCCAGACCACGCTTTGCAGGGCAGGCAGTGCCTGGCGCAGCGGGGCCAGGGTCGATGGCTGGTCAAGGGACTGGCCGATGGACTTGGCCTCGTCCAGCAGGCTGGTGCTGACTTGCGCACTCAGGGCCATGTTCAGGCTCAGGCGGTCGGCAAGCTGGGTGCTGTAGTCGAGGCTGCGTTGACGCTGGCGGTCCTGGGTCTGCTGAAACTGCTCGAACGATTGCCACAGCAGCAAGGTGAGCATCAACAGTACCAACGCGGCCAGCACACCTTTCAATGAGCTGCGCAAAGGCACAGCACCGGTGCTGTTGGCGATACGCTGCGATGAGAGAGAGTTAGGTGTGGGCAAGTCGTTGTTCCTGACTACTGGACTGAAGCAGCGAATGCGCTAATGCATCAACTATAGGCCGGGCGCCCAAAGGGCGGCTAGCATGCCTTGAGTCTAGGCGAAGTGCCAGCGTTTGTTGGGCTTTACGCCCGCGCCATGGACGCGGGCCTTGCCTTGCGATACTCGTCCGGGGTGACGCCCATCAACTTGCGAAACATGCCGATAAATGCCGATGAGCTGCTATAGCCCAGATCCAGTGCGATAGCCTCGACGGTCATCGACGTTTCCAGGCGCTCCAGGGCACGGACTACGGTCAGCCGTTGCTTCCATTGCGCCAGCGACATGCCCAGATCACGCTGGCAGCGGCGCAGCAGGGTGCGTTCGGTGGTGTTGGCCATCTTCGCCAGTTCCAGCAGTGAGTTCGAGTCGCCGGGATTACGCTCAAGCCACAGCAAGACCGGTGCCAGAACCGGGTCGTCGGAGCCGGGCAAATAGCTGCCCGCTTGTGAGGTCTGCTTGAGCTTGTCGAGCAGCACCTGCAACAACCGCTCGTCCTCGGCGCTTTGCGGCACGCCGGGCGGTGCGGCGTGCAGGTCGTCGAGCAGAGCGCGGATCAACGGGGTGATGGTCAGCACACAGGCCTGTTGCGGCAAGTCTGCGCACAGGGGCCGGGCGATGTACAGCGAGGCATGGCAGGCTTCGTAGCGATTGCGCCCTACGTGTTCGGTTTCGGGCGGCAGCCACACACCATAGTGCGGCGGCGCCAGCAAATGCTGGTCGCGCATCTTGATGTCCATCACGCCGCTGTATGAATAGACGAACTCGCCCCAGGGATGACTGTGCACCGGATAGGTGCTCGAAGCCGGCACCCAGGCGCTGCGAAAATAAATCGGCGCAGGAATCGCTTCGGTAAAGGGCGGCAACTGCAGGTGTCGGGCTGTTTCAGCCATGGGCAGGTTTTCCGTCAGGTAGACGCAGAGTGGCGATTATGCGCTATGGCTTGTCGGTTTGGCGCTATGTACTTCTGATCCGTCGCACCCACACTGCCGGTACTAACTGATGAGTACCGATCATGAACACACGCTTACCCGTCGATGCCCGCGCCGCCGCGCTGATGTGCGGCATTTGCGCCTTGTGGGGCTTGCAGCAGGTGGCGGTCAAGGTGGCGGCAACTGACATGGCGCCGCTCATGCAGTTGTCGATCCGCTCGGGGCTGGCGGCGATTCTGGTCTGGGCGCTGATGCTCTGGCGCGGCGAAGGACGTACCTTTGATCGTGCGACGTTGATACCCGGCATTGTCGTCGGACTGCTGTTTGCCCTGGAGTTTCTGTTCGTGGGCGAGGGCCTGCGCTATACCAGTGCTTCGCGGATGGTGATCTTCCTTTATTGTGCGCCGATCTTTACCGCCATCGGCCTGCACCTGTTCGTGCCGGGCGAGCGTTTGAGCCCGGTGCAGTGGGGCGGGATTCTGCTCGCGTTCGTCGGGGTGGTTTTTGCGTTCTATGGACCGGCCGACAACCTGGCCAACAGTCCGGCAGCGGCCGCCGATCAGCGCCTGGGCGATGCCTTTGGCTTGCTGGGCGCCATTGCCTGGGCGGCGACCACTGTCACGGTACGCGCTACACGTCTGGCGGCGGCACCGGCCAGCCAGACGCTGCTGTATCAACTGCTGGGCGCATTCGGTTTGCTGCTGGCGGTGGCCTGGCTCAGCGGCCAGACCAGCTTCACCCTGTCGCGTACGGCTTTGGTGAGCCTGGCGTTCCAGACATTTCTGGTGGCTTTCATGAGTTTTTTGGTGTGGTTCTGGCTGCTGCGCCATTACCTGGCGTCGCGCCTTGGCGTGTTGTCGTTCCTGACCCCGCTGTTTGGGGTGGTGTTCGGCGTGTGGCTGCTCGATGAGGTGCTGGAGCCAGCCTTTATAACCGGCGCGTTACTGGTCATGGCCGGCATCGTCGTGGTCAGCGGCCACGATCTGCTCAGGCAGCGCTCGGTGCAGCCGTCCCCCTGCCAGCCACCGTCGAGTTAGGTTAAGCTTGCCGACCCTGAGCGCGGCGCGTCTGCGCTCGATGTCGATTTCAATGCAGCCTGCTTCTGGCACGGCTTTCCATTTGTGTCTTCAAGGCACTTCTAAAAACGTAGGCGAGGCAGTCAGCGCAAGGCAAAAACAGGCGAGGAAGCGGAGTTTACGTGTTGTAAATGAGCATTCTGAGCCTGTTTTTAACGCAGCGATGGCAACGCAGGTAGTTTTTAGGGGTGCCCTTCAAGCGAGGTCAACGTTTTGGCTCAATATGTCTACACCATGCATCGGCTGAGCAAAGTTGTGCCGCCGAAGCGGGAAATTCTCAAGAACATCTCTCTGTCGTTCTTCCCCGGCGCCAAGATCGGCGTGCTGGGCCTGAACGGTTCGGGTAAATCCACCCTGCTGAAAATCATGGCCGGCGTCGACAAAGAGTTCGACGGTGAAGCGCGTCCGATGCCTGAGCTGAACGTCGGTTACCTGCCGCAAGAGCCGCAACTGGACCCTGAGAAAACCGTTCGCGAAGTGGTCGAAGAGGCCGTCAGCGTCATCAAGGACGCCCAGGCGCGCCTCGATGAGGTGTATGCCGCCTACGCTGACCCCGATGCCGACTTCGACAAGCTGGCCGCCGAACAGGCCAAGCTTGAAGCCATTCTGCAAGCCAGCGATGGCCACAACCTTGAGCGCCAGCTTGAAGTCGCCGCCGATGCCCTGCGCCTGCCGGCCTGGGATGCCAAGGTTGCCGTGCTGTCCGGTGGTGAAAAACGCCGCGTAGCGCTGTGCCGCCTGCTGCTGTCGGCCCCGGACATGCTGCTGCTCGACGAACCGACCAACCACCTGGACGCCGATTCGGTCGCCTGGCTGGAGCAGTTCCTGCACGGCTTCCCCGGCACCGTGGTTGCGATCACGCACGACCGTTACTTCCTCGACAACGTCGCCGGCTGGATCCTGGAACTCGACCGCGGCGCCGGTATTCCGTACGAAGGCAACTATTCGGGCTGGCTGGAAGCCAAATCCGATCGTCTGGCCCAGGAATCCAAGCAGCAGTCGGCCCATGAAAAGGCCATGAAAGAAGAGCTGGAGTGGGTGCGCAAAGGCGCCAAGGCGCGTCAGTCCAAGTCCAAGGCTCGCTTGCAACGCTTCGAAGAAATGCAGTCGCAGGAATTCCAGAAGCGCAGCGAAACCAACGAGATCTACATTCCGGCCGGTCCGCGCCTGGGTGACAAGGTCATCGAATTCAAGAACGTCAGCAAAGGCTATGGCGATCGCGTGCTGATCGACAACCTGTCGTTCGCCATGCCAAAAGGCGCCATCGTCGGCGTAATTGGCGGTAACGGTGCTGGTAAATCGACGCTGTTCCGCATGCTGATGGGCAAGGAACAGCCGGATTCGGGCAGCATCGAAATCGGTGAAACCGTGCAACTGGCGTGTGTCGATCAGGCGCGTGACGACCTGGATGGCAGCAAGACCGTGTTCCAGCAGATTTCCGACGGCTCCGACCAGATCCGCATCGGCAACTACGAGATCCCGTCGCGCACCTACGTTGGCCGCTTCAACTTCAAGGGTGGCGACCAGCAGAAGTTCGTCAAGGACCTGTCTGGCGGTGAGCGTGGTCGCTTGCACCTGGCGCTGACCCTGAAAGAGGGCGGCAACGTCCTGCTGCTCGACGAACCGTCCAACGACCTCGACGTCGAGACCCTGCGTTCGCTGGAAGAAGCCCTGCTGGACTTCCCTGGCGCCGCCATTGTGATCTCCCACGATCGGTGGTTCCTGGACCGTGTGGCCACTCACATCCTGGCGTACGAAGACGATTCGCAAGCGGTGTTCTTCGAAGGTAACTACACCGAATACGAAGCTGACCGTAAAAAACGCCTGGGCGATGCTGCTGCACAGCCGCACCGTGTACGGCATAAGAAACTGGCGTAATACGCCGGTTTAGGTGCGCAAAAATGGGGCTTTTATAGCCCCATTTTTGTGCCTTGAATTCGGTTATTTATGGGTTTAACGCACATTAATTTATAGAATTGCACCATTTAATTTCATTAAAACGACATTTTGCCCTTTTTAAGTGCGTTATCCCTTGGTAGAGTCCGGAAAAAATTCCTGCAAGCCTCCACTCTCCGAGACGTTCCCCATGACTGAATCCGTCGATAATTTCCTCGCCCGCCTCAAGCTTCGTGACCCGGCGCAGCCTGAATTTCATCAGGCCGTGGAAGAAGTATTGCGCAGCCTCTGGCCATTTCTGGAAGCCAACCCGCATTACCTGCAGGCCGGTATTCTGGAGCGCATGGTCGAACCGGAGCGGGCGGTGTTGTTTCGCGTGTCGTGGGTCGACGATCAGGGCAAGGTCCAGGTCAACCGCGGCTACCGGATTCAGATGAGCAGCGCCATCGGCCCATATAAGGGCGGTCTGCGCTTTCATCCATCGGTAAACCTCAGCGTGCTCAAGTTCCTGGCCTTCGAGCAGGTGCTGAAAAACTCTTTGACCTCGTTGCCCATGGGCGGCGGCAAAGGCGGCTCGGACTTCGACCCCAAGGGCAAGAGCGACGCTGAAGTCATGCGTTTCTGCCAGGCATTCATGAGTGAACTGTACCGCCACATCGGTGCCGACCTCGACGTGCCGGCCGGTGATATTGGCGTCGGCGGTCGTGAGATCGGCTTCATGTTCGGCCAGTACAAGCGCCTGGCCAACCAGTTCACCTCGGTGTTGACCGGCAAGGGCATTACCTACGGCGGCAGCCTGATTCGCCCGGAAGCCACCGGCTATGGCTGTGTGTATTTCGCTGAAGAGATGCTCAAGCGCCAGGACAAGGCCATCGATGGCCGTCGCGTGGCGATTTCCGGTTCCGGCAACGTGGCTCAGTATGCAGCGCGCAAGGTCATGGACCTGGGTGGCAAGGTGATTTCGCTGTCCGACTCCGAGGGCACGCTGTACATCGAAGCCGGCCTGAACGATGCGCAGTGGGAGGCGTTGCTGGAACTGAAAAACGTCAAGCGCGGACGTCTCAGCGAACTGGCTGCACCGTTCGGCCTGGAGTTCCGCAAGGGCCAGACGCCGTGGAGCCTGGCCTGCGACATCGCCCTGCCATGCGCGACGCAAAACGAACTCAATGCCGAGGATGCCCGTACGTTGTTGCGCAACGGCTGCATCTGCGTGGCCGAAGGCGCCAACATGCCGACCACGCTGGAGGCTGTGGATATCTTTATCGAAGCCGGCACTCTGTTTGCGCCGGGCAAGGCTTCCAATGCCGGCGGCGTGGCGGTCAGCGGCCTGGAAATGTCGCAGAACGCCATGCGCCTGCACTGGACCGCAGGCGAGGTGGACAGCAAACTGCACGGCATCATGCAGTCGATCCACCATGCCTGCGTGCACTACGGCACCGAAGCCGATGGCCGCGTCAATTACGTGAAGGGCGCCAACATCGCAGGCTTCGTCAAAGTTGCCGATGCAATGCTGGCACAAGGCGTGGTGTGATCCGTTGCAATCACTGGCTGGTATCAGCCTCGATCTGCAGCACTTCGATCAACTGATCACCGGCCGGGCGTTTCCATAGCACTTCGTCGCCTGGCTGGGCGCCGAGGAGGGCGCGGCCCAGTGGCGAGCCCCAGTTGATCAGGCCGTGGCTGGCGTCGGCCTGGTCTTCACCGACCAGTTGCACACGCTGGCGCCGGTCCTGCTCGTCGGCGTAGGTCACGGTACTGCCGATCTGCACCTTGTCGGTGGACGACACCGCCATCACCACTTTGGCACTTTGCAGGCGCTGGGTGAAATAGCGCAGGTCTCGCTCCAGGTCGGCCTGGCGCTGTTTATCGGTGTCGTCGCCCAGCTCCGATTGCTGGCGGTGCTGCTCCTGCAATTGGTTGACCTTGCTGTGCAGCAGGGCCAGGCCCTGGGCCGTCACGTAATTGGGCTGTTCGCTGACCTGCCGTTCGACCGGCTGGCTGGCTTGGGATGCAGTGTTGTCTTCGTTAACAAAAGCACGACTCATGATGTCCTCCCGGCTAGATAAGCGTTAGGCACTCGCAGGCCGTGGAAGTTGAGGTGCTGTCAGACGCACGGTCGCCATTCAGTCAGACATGAAGGCTTTGGCCTTGCTGCGGGTTTTCTCTCGTTCCCAGTCACGGTCGCGATCATTGCTCCAACTGTTGGTGTCGCGGTCACGGCTTTGCTGCATGGCCTGACATTGACGAAACCCGTCGTCCCAGCCCTTGGCGTACAGCGGTTCTTTCAAGTCGCGCGGCACGTCCTTGCGGTACACGCCGCCAATGGAGCCGGCCGCCTGTCGGCCACTGCCGCAACCATCCTGAAAGCCGTCGGCAAACGCCGGTGGATAGCCCTCGGCGACCAATTGCTCGTGGGTCGACTGGCAACCTGCAAGCACAACGATCAAGCCCAACAACGCGACACGCATGTTCATGACCGGATTCCTCGATTACTCAGGAAAGTCTAGATCACCCTGTGTCCGGGAGTGGTCAACGGTTTGTCGCTTATTTGTCAGGCTCGGTTGTCAGGCTCAGTAGTGATACCACTTCGCTTGCAGCATGACTTCGTTCTGCGCGCCACCCAGATGGCTGAAATCACGTTGAGCGCTCAGGCGCAGGCCCAGGTTGCGCGACACTTCCCATTGCTGGTTGAGGCTGATGCTGCGGCGCACTTCGCCATTGGTGAAGTAATCGCCCTTGGTTTCCAGGCTCAAGTTGCCCAGCGGGTTGCGCCACAGCAGGCCGGTGTCGAAACCGGCGGCAGGGGCGACGAAGGCAGCGAAATCGTTGTTGTGTTCAACGCGCACGGTGCCGAGGGCAAAGCCCAGCAGGTTGTCGTGCAATTGCCAGGTGCCGCCAGCGCCGCCGTTGACGTGGCTGACCAGATTCTGGTCGCCATGCTTGCCCGGCACCCGCTCAAGGCCGCCGGCCACTTGCCAGGACCATGGCTTGAGCAGTTCGGTGCGCGGCGTCATCGAGCGGATGGTTGCCAGGTCCAGACGCTGCACTTGCCACTGGTTGCCTTCGTACTGGCGCAGCTTGAGTTGCAGGATCTCGATCTGCGCGCCCAGCGGAAAGCCATAGGCGTTGTCGTTGAGGTCGTGGTAGGCCATGCGCAGGCCATATTCGGCGAACGCCTTGTCGTCGCGGCTGCCGACGCCCAGTTGCCAGGTGCGCGATTCATGGCCTTCTTCGGGCAGGCCCGGTTGTTCGATCTGCAAGGCCGGTGGCGGGTTGCGGTTGATGGCTTGCAATAATGCAAAGCTGCGCTGCGCCGCCTGGCTGTCGCGAGCCTGGCCGTTGGCGCGGTAGCGTTCCAGGCGGTAGGCGGCGTCCTGAATCAGGGCGCGGCGTTCAGGCGGCAAGGCCTGATAAGCCGGTGCTTGCAATTGCGCGGTGTCGGCGCTGATCGCCAGTACCCACTGTTGTTCGTCGGCGTCCAGCGGCTCGGCGCGGCTGAGCAGTTCACGCTCGCGCGAGGGGCGGTATTCGGTCTTTTCCACCAGGCCTGCTGCCTTGATGGCCTTGACGGTGTCGGTGGGGATTGCGGTCAACTCGAACTGGTCGGTCAGCTTCAGACCGGGCCGGGCGATTTCCAGCAGTTCGAGCAAGCGATAGGAGCAGTTTTCGTCGAAAAAGAAGTAGCTGAAGCGCACCTGCTTCAATTCCCAGACGTGCTCGACCATGCGCTCGGTTTCAGCGGTGCTCAGGTTCAGCCGGTATTCCCACAGGTCACGGTTTTCCAGGCTGCGGTATTCAGAGAGCTTTTCCTGATACGGGACCATGGAAAACAGCCCCGGATAACCACCGGCCAGACCTTTCCAGGCATACAGAATGCTGTTGTCCATGCCCTCGATATAGGCACCGAAGTTGATCGCGTAGCTGAGCAGCGTGGTGTTGCTGGTTTTGGCACTGGCCGGATCGATGCGCAGCAAGGTATGGCCGAACATCGACGACGGGCTATTGAGGTAGGCGGCCGGGAAGATCAGCACAGTGCTGTCGGGGGCTACGTCCTTGAACCAGGCCTTGAATTCGCTGCAATCCACCACTGGCAGGTCGCGCAGATTTAACTGATCGCGCAGCCAGCGCGTGCGCGCCGGGTAGACACATTGAGCGTGTTCTTGCGGGTTGGCGACCGGGGCCTGAATGGCCGCCAGGGTCGCGCTCAGTTCGGCGCGCGGGTCGTGGGCGCCGTCTTTGGCGAGAAAGAATTTCGGGTCGTCGACATAGCTGCGCCAGCCACTCAGACGGGTTTTCTCGTAGTGGCCCAGCGAGATCCAGAACGGGTCGTCGGCCAGTTGCTGCAAGCGTGCGGCGTGGGGTTCAGAAGTCGCAGCGGCCGCGCACAGCGGGGCACAGGCCAACAGCGTCAGGCAGGCGAGACGTTTGAGCATGGGCAGGCAACTGTTCGAAAAGAGAAGACCCGCCCCTTGTTACAGAGGCGGGGACACGCGTCAAGCCTGGGTCGCGTACTTGGCCAGGGTTGGGTCGTTTTTCAGCACATCGAGGGTTTTGGCGTGAACGTCTTCAGCGGTGGCGTCGGCCTTGGTGAAGATCTTCGAGAAGTTGTCATGGGTGACGGCTGCAAAGCGGTCACGGTCCTGTGGTGCTACACCGAGGATCACGGCATAGGTGGTCAGCGCTTCGCCCTGACCCATGGCCATGTCCTTGGACAGCTCGTCCATCATGCCATTCATGGCCAGCCACGATTTACCGCCGTAAGTCAGCGCACTGTTGGTCGAGCAACCGTTGGTGCCGCTGGTCATGCCGAAGGTGGCGTTACCGGAGGTGCCGTTGGTGGTAGAAGCCAGGAAGTGTGCCGGAGTGCCGCGCTGGCCTTCGAACAGCATGTTGCCCCAACCGCAGTCCGGACCGCCTGGCGCCTGGGCCATGGCATTGACGGAAACAGCGGCAAAGAGCGTTCCAAGAAGAATCCGTTTCATAGCTTTATTCTCTTTATGTGCGACCTGAGTGGGCCGGGAGTTGTGCGTCATGCATCACTGCAAAGGGCCATGAACGCCACTGTGCGAAATTTTGAGTATGGGTTGTGTGCGAGGGTTCCGTGATTTGTTGCGGTTTGTTGCGCTTTGTCGGGGACAGATGAGAGGTTGTCGCAGATTGCGATGCGCAGGCGCGCTTGGTGCCTTGCAAGTGGTGTCCAGCGAGCGCCAGAATGCTGCTATCTGCCCCGCGTGATGTAAGGAACACTGATGCCCGATTCTGTAGCTGCCAGTCTGCGTCTGGCGCCACAAGCGCTGACCCGTCCATTTACCGCTGAACAGTTCGCTTTCCAGACCACCAATGATCTGGAGCCCTTTCGCGGAGTCCTCGGCCAGGAGCGTGCCGTTGAGGCCTTGCAGTTCGGTGTGGCGATGCCACGTCCCGGTTACAACGTGTATGTCATGGGTGAGCCCGGCACCGGCCGGTTCTCGTTCGTCAAACGCTACCTCAAGGCTGAGGCCAAGCGCCTGCAGACCCCGTCGGACTGGGTCTATGTCGAAAACTTCGAAGAACAACGCGAGCCCCGTGCGCTGGAGCTGCCGTCCGGCACGGCGATGGCGTTCATCGCCGACATCGGTGGCCTGATCGATAACCTGCTGGCGACCTTTCCGGCGGTATTCGAACACCCGTCCTACCAACAAAAGAAAAGCGCCATCGACCGTGCCTTCAACCAGCGTTACGACCGCGCGCTGGACGTGATCGAGCGCCTGTCGCTGGAAAAAGACATTGCCCTGTACCGCGACAGCTCCAATATCGCCTTTACGCCGATGGTGGACGGCAAGGCACTGGACGAGGCGGAGTTCGCGCAGTTGCCCGAGGCTGATCGCGAGCGCTTTCATGAGGATATTTCCGGCCTGGAAGAGCGCCTGAACGAAGAGCTGTCGAGCCTGCCGCAGTGGAAGCGCGAGTCCAACAATCAACTGCGCCAGCTCAACGAAGAAACCATCACCCTGGCCTTGCAACCGTTGCTGGCGCCGTTGTCGGAACAATACGCCGAGAACGCCGCCGTGTGCGCGTACCTGCAGGCCATGCAGGTCAACCTGCTCAAGACCGTGGTCGAGCAACTGGTCGACGACAGCAAGACCGATGCTCAGGCGCGCAAGCTGCTGGAAGACCAGTACAGCCCAAGCCTGGTGGTGGGTCATACCCATGGCGGCGGCGCGCCAGTGGTGTTCGAGTCGCACCCGACCTACGACAATCTGTTCGGGCGCATCGAATACAGCACCGATCAGGGGGCGCTGTACACCAGCTACCGGCAGTTACGCCCAGGCGCCTTGCACCGCGCCAATGGCGGCTTTCTGGTGCTGGAAGCAGAGAAACTGTTCGGCGAACCGTTTGTCTGGGATGCGCTCAAGCGCACCCTGCAATCGCGCAAGCTGAAAATGGAGTCGCCACTGGGCGAACTGGGCCGAGTGGCAACCGTGACCCTGACACCACAGGTGATTCCGTGGAACGTCAAGGTGATCATCATTGGCTCGCGTCAGCTGTATTACACCTTGCAGGACGTCGATCCGGACTTTCAGGAGATGTTCCGGGTGCTGGTCGACTTCGACGAAGAAATCCCGATGGTCGACGAAACCCTGGAGCAGTTCGCGCAGTTACTCAAGACCCGCACTTTCGAAGAGGGCATGGCACCGCTGACCGCCGACGCGGTGGCACGCCTGGCGACCTACAGCGCGCGGCTGGCCGAGCATCAGGGGCGCTTGTCGGCGCGTATCGGCGACCTGTTTCAGCTGGTCAGCGAGGCCGACTTCATTCGCCAGCTGGCCAATGAAGAACTCACCGATGCCGGGCACATCGAGCGGGCGCTCAAGGCCAAGGCCACGCGCACCGGACGGGTTTCGGCGCGGATTCTCGACGACATGCTTGCCGGCATCATCCTGATCGACACCGATGGCGCGGCAGTGGGTAAGTGCAACGGCCTGACCGTGCTGGAAGTCGGCGACTCGGCCTTCGGTGTGCCAGCGCGTATTTCGGCGACGGTTTATCCGGGCGGCAGCGGCATTGTCGACATCGAGCGTGAGGTCAACCTTGGCCAGCCGATTCACTCCAAGGGCGTGATGATCCTCACCGGTTACCTGGGCAGCCGCTATGCGCAGGAGTTTCCGCTGGCGATTTCGGCGAGCATCGCGCTGGAGCAATCCTACGGCTATGTCGACGGCGACAGTGCGTCGCTGGGCGAGGTCTGCACCTTGATCTCGGCCTTGTCGCGCACGCCGCTGAAACAGTGCTTTGCGATCACAGGCTCGATCAACCAGTTTGGCGAAGTGCAGGCAGTGGGCGGGGTCAACGAGAAGATCGAAGGCTTCTTCCGGCTATGCGAGGCGCGGGGCCTGACAGGCGAGCAGGGCGCGATCATCCCACGCTCCAACGTCGCCACCCTGATGCTCGACGAGCGTGTGTTGCAGGCCGTAAGGGACGGTCAGTTCCACATCTATGCCGTCAGCCAGGCCGACGAGGCGCTAAGCCTGCTGGTGGGCGAACCTGCCGGTGAGCCGAACGAGGAGGGTGAGTTTCCTGAGGGCAGCGTCAACGCCCGTGTCGTTGAACGGCTGCGTGACATTGCGCAGATGCTCAGCGATGAAGACCTCAAGGAAGAACTGGAAAAAGAGCCGGCGCAACTGGCTCCGGAGCTCAAGCCCTAGAAGCCTGTAGGGGCGGATAATGCCGCAGGGGTCACATTCTGCGGCATCCGTTCGTCTTGCCCCCGGATACGTTGGGGTTTCTCCTCTATGATAAATGATCAATGCAGTGCCACATGGACTGGCGCCCGACTGCACAGTATCCACAAGGAGGAACCCGCCATGTCACGAAGCCTTTGCCTGACCCGCCACTGCCTGGGGCTGGTGACGCGGATCGAATGCATCATTCGGCCCTTGGGTGACAGTGGGCTATGGACGTTATTGTTCGCCGCCGGCATGTCGGGCGAGCAGCCATCGGCGATCAAGGCCCAGGGCCCGTTCCAGGGCGCCCGCGCTGCCGAGTCGGTGCTGGAGGCGATTGCCGACAGCCTGAGCCTGAATGGCTATCAGTCCAGCGACGACCTGCCGATCTGGAGCCTGCACCTGCAAGGCGAACTGCGACGCCTCAACCTGCAACTGACCGACTGCCAGCGGTCATCACCGTTTTAGTACGGCGACCCCGGAATCGCCCATCGTGCGCGGCATTTTGTCGCGTCTTCAGAGCGGTCATGCCGCGCTGATATACTCGCCCGCCCATTTCCAATCACATGCGAGTCCCGATGGAACGTTTCTTTGAAAATGCCATGTATGCATCGCGCTGGCTGCTGGCACCGATTTATTTCGGCTTGTCCCTTGGATTGCTGGCGTTGGGGCTGAAATTCTTTCAGGAAGTCTTCCACGTCCTGCCCAATATCTTTTCGCTGGCCGAAGCCGACCTGATCCTGGTGCTGCTGTCGCTGATCGACATGGCGCTGGTCGGCGGCCTGCTGGTCATGGTGATGATTTCCGGCTACGAGAACTTCGTCTCGCAACTGGACATCGACGAAGACAAGGAAAAGCTCAACTGGCTCGGCACCATGGACTCTTCGTCGCTGAAGATGAAAGTGGCGGCCTCCATCGTGGCGATTTCCTCGATTCACCTGCTGCGGGTGTTCATGGACGCGCGTAACACGCCGACCGAATACCTGATGTGGTACGTGATCATCCACATGACGTTCGTGATCTCGGCGTTCGTGATGGGCTATCTGGATCGTCTGACCAAGCACTGACAGGCCTTTGTGTTACGGCCAGCCCGCCCGATTATGCTAGGCTGGCCGCCCTTTTATAGACCCCCTTGCGGAGCAGCGTTATGTCCGAAGTCAATCTGTCCACCGACGAAACCCGCGTCAGCTATGGCATCGGCCGCCAACTGGGCGACCAACTGCGCGACAACCCGCCACCGGGCGTTGATCTGCAGGCCATCCTCACCGGTCTTACCGATGCCTTCAATGGCCAGCCAAGCCGCGTCAGCCAGGAAGACCTGTCGGCCAGCTTCAAGGTCATTCGTGAAGTGATGCAGGCGCAAGCTGCCGCCAAGGCCGAGCAAGCCGCTGCTGCCGGCGTGACCTTCCTGGCTGAAAACGCCAAGCGCGAAGGCATCACTACCCTGGCTTCGGGTCTGCAATTTGAGGTGCTGACCGCAGGCGACGGCGCCAAGCCAACCCGCGAAGATCAAGTACGCACTCACTACCACGGCACCCTGATCGACGGCACCGTGTTCGACAGCTCTTACGATCGTGGCGAGCCTGCCGAGTTTCCGGTGGGCGGCGTGATTGCCGGCTGGACCGAAGCCCTGCAACTGATGAATGCCGGCAGCAAATGGCGCCTGTACGTGCCAAGCGAGCTGGCTTACGGCGCTCAAGGCGTTGGCAGCATCCCGCCGCACAGCGTTCTGGTATTCGACGTCGAGCTGCTCGACGTTCTGTAAGCCGTATCGGTGTTTGCTAGGCGCTCAAGCGCCTAGCTCACCCATCGGGCGCAACGCTCGCGCATAGCAAAACAGAAACAGATTGCGCACCAGCTCCTTGAGCACCACCGGCTCGCTGGAACTGAGGCTGTTGACGTCAAGGTCACCCTGATCGCGCAATTCCTCCAGTGCCTCCTCCTCAAGTACCGCACAGACCTCACCCGTTTCGCGATGAAGAATGCGCAGGTAGGGTTGTGGGCGATCCAGCCATGCATCGATCAAATAAGTCATGTTCATCTCCTGTTTCGATGTGATGAGAATAATTCTTATTACGATAATAGCAAGACTCTATTGAGATTAATTCGCATTTTCTGTCGGGCGGTTGGACAGTACTCAATAAATGCGCCCAACAAAAAGCCCGTCACGAGGACGGGCTTTTTGCGTGCGGGCTGCGGGATCAGTGCGTGCGGGCGACCGCAAATTCGCTCAGTTCCACCAGTGCATCACGGTACTCGCTCGGCGGCAGCGCATCGAGGCAGGCAATGGCGCGGGCGACATAATCGCGCGCCAACTGCGCGGTATAATCCAGCGCGCCGGCACTCTCGACGGCATCGCGGATGCTTTCCAGATCGTCCAGGCCGCCTTTCTGGATCGCCTGACGCACCAGGGCGGCCTGTTCGGCCGTGCCTTCGCGCATGGTGTAGATCAGCGGCAGGGTCGGTTTGCCTTCGGCCAGGTCGTCGCCGACGTTCTTGCCCAGGGTTTCGGCATCGCCGCGGTAGTCGAGCAGGTCGTCAACCAGTTGGAAGGCGACGCCCAGGTGATCACCGAACGTGCGCAGGGCTTCGGTCTGCTCGGGGCTGGCATTGCACAGCGCTGCGGCGCTATGGGTCGAGGCCTCGAAGAGCATGGCGGTCTTGCCGCGAATCACTTCCATGTAGATTTCTTCGGTGGTGCTGGCGTCGCGAATCTTCGACAGCTGCAGCACCTCGCCCTCGGCGATCACCCGGGTGGCCTTGGAAAGAATCTTCATGACCGGCATCGAGCCCAGTTCGACCATCATTTCGAACGAGCGCGAATAAAGGAAGTCACCGACCAGCACGCTTGGCGCGTTGCCCCACAGCGCGTTGGCTGTCGAGCGGCCGCGGCGCATGCCCGACATGTCGACGACGTCGTCGTGCAGCAGGGTGGCGGTGTGCAGGAACTCGATGGTGGCGGCCAGCAGGCGCAGGTCGTCATCCTGATGCCCCAGGGCCTTGCCGCTCAACAGCACCAGCAGCGGACGCAGGCGTTTGCCGCCGGCCGAGGTGATGTAATCGCCGATCTTGGAGACCAGCGGCACACGCGACGTGAGTTGCTGCTTGATGATCAGGTCAACGGCACTAAAGTCGTCCGCCACCGCGCGGTAGAAAGCTTGGGGTTGCATCAGCGACAGGTGCTCCAGATAGGTTGCGCCGCATGCTAGGTCGCGGGTCAGGGTGTGTCAAGGCGTGATGGGCGGGCACTTGCAAGGCTCTGGCAGCTTGCGTACAATCGCGCACCCTTACTTTCTTGGGCAGCACCTGCCTTACGCAATTGCATTAAGGTCTCCAGCCTGATGCAGCCATGCCAGCCGACACTCTACCTATAAAGAGCTGGGTGAGCAGGATTTTCGGAGAGATACCATGTCTTACGCAGTAATCGTTACGGGTGGCAAGCAGTACAAAGTCGCCCCGGGTGAATACCTGAAAGTTGAAAAACTGGAAGTCGCCACTGGCGAATCCATCACTTTTGACCGTGTGCTGCTGATCGGCAACGGCGACGAAGTCACCATCGGCGCTCCAGTCGTTGCTGGCGCTACCGTTGTCGCTGAAGTGGTTGCACAAGGTCGTCACGACAAGGTTCGTATCATCAAGTTCCGTCGTCGTAAGCACCACATGAAGCGCCAGGGCCACCGTCAGTGGTACACCGAGATCAAAATCACCGGTATTCAGGCGTAATTCAGCCTAATCCTCATTTGGAGAATTGACTCATGGCACACAAAAAAGCCGGCGGTAGTACTCGCAACGGTCGCGACTCAGAAAGTAAACGTCTTGGCGTTAAAATCTACGGCGGCCAGGCAATCATCCCAGGCAACATCATCATTCGTCAGCGCGGCACCGAGTTCCACGCTGGCTACGGTGTTGGCATGGGCAAAGACCACACCCTGTTCGCGAAAGTGGAAGGCGTGGTCAAGTTTGAAGTGAAGGGCGCTTTCAATCGCCGTTACGTAAGCATCATTCCGAAGGCTGAAGCCGCGGCAGTGTAATTACGTGTTGCATGAAAAGCCCTGTCTTGCGACGGGGCTTTTTCGTTTTCGGTGGTGGTGAGTCTCTTGCAAAGCTGTCTGTGCGAGCTGTTGTGATACGGGCCCTGGGCCCTCTGGTTTTTGATCGGTGTCGCAGCGCTCATCTTTGCAAGAGGCTTATGAATTCATGTGGTTTTGCTCGTCCTTGTGACGGGAGCAAGTGTTATGAAATTTGTTGATGAAGTATCGATTCGAGTAAAGGCCGGTGACGGCGGCAACGGTTGCATGAGCTTCCGTCGTGAAAAGTTCATCGAAAACGGCGGCCCTAACGGCGGCGACGGTGGCGATGGCGGTTCGGTGTACATGGTCGCCGACGAAAACCTCAATACCCTGGTCGACTACCGCTACACCCGTCACTTCGATGCGCAGCGCGGTTCCAACGGCGGCAGCACCGACTGCACCGGCGCCAAGGGTGAAGACATGATCCTGCGCGTGCCGGTCGGCACCACGGTGATCGATGCCGGTACCCAGGAAATCATCGGTGACCTGACCAAGGCCGGTCAGCGCCTGATGGTTGCACAAGGCGGCTGGCACGGCCTGGGCAACACCCGTTTCAAATCCAGTACCAACCGTGCGCCGCGCCAGACCACGCCAGGCAAGCCGGGCGACCAGCGTGACCTCAAGCTGGAACTGAAAGTGCTGGCCGACGTCGGTCTGCTGGGCCTGCCGAACGCTGGCAAGAGCACCTTCATTCGCTCGGTATCGGCCGCCAAGCCGAAAGTCGCCGACTACCCGTTCACCACCCTGGTGCCGAACCTGGGTGTGGTCAGCGTCGACCGCTGGAAAAGCTTTGTCATCGCCGACATTCCGGGGTTGATCGAAGGCGCGTCCGATGGCGCAGGCCTGGGCATTCGCTTCCTCAAGCACCTGGCGCGTACCCGCCTGTTGCTGCACCTCGTCGACATGGCGCCGATGGATGAGTCCAGTGCCGCCGATTCTGCCGAAGTGATCATCAACGAGCTGGTGCGCTTCAGCCCGGCGCTGGCTGAGCGTGACCGCTGGCTGGTGCTGAACAAGTGCGACCAGTTGCTTGAAGAAGAGCAGGAAGAGCGCAAGCGCGAAATCGTCGAGCAACTGGGCTGGACCGGCCCGGTCTACGTGATCTCGGCCATTGCCCACGAAGGCACCGAGCGCTTGTCGCGCGACATCATGCGTTATCTGGAAGATCGTGCCGATCGCCTGGAGCGTGACCCTGCGTACGCCGAAGAGCTGGCCGAGCTGGATCAGCGCATCGAAGACGAAGCGCGTGCCCAGTTGCAAGCGCTGGACGATCAGCGTGCTCTGCGTCGTAGCGGCGTGAAGAGCGTCGAAGATGTCAGTGACGACGATTGGGATGATGATCTGGACGATGAAGACGGTCCGGAAATCATTTACGTCCGCGACTGATCTCTTGCAGTAAACTAGCGCCGCTTTCGAGCGGCGTTTTTGTGCCTGCTTTATTCGTATTCAAGATTCGTATTCAAAAACTCTCTGGCTAAGGTTGGAAGATGATGCGCAGCAAAGTGACAGGTGCCCAGCGCTGGGTCGTGAAGATCGGCAGTGCCTTGCTGACCGCTGATGGCAAGGGCCTGGATCGTTCGGCGATGGGTGTGTGGGTCGAGCAGATGGTGGCGCTGCATAACGCGGGCGTCGAGCTGGTGCTGGTGTCCTCGGGCGCTGTGGCGGCGGGCATGAGCCGCCTGGGCTGGACGACCCGACCGAGCGCGATGCACGAGCTGCAGGCAGCGGCCGCCATCGGTCAGATGGGCCTGGTGCAGGCCTGGGAGTCGAGCTTTGCTGAGCATGGCCGGCACACCGCGCAGATTCTGCTGACCCATGACGACCTGTCCGATCGCAAGCGCTACCTGAATGCGCGCAGCACCTTGCGCGCGCTGGTCGAGCTGGGCGTGGTGCCGGTGATCAACGAAAACGACACCGTGGTCACCGACGAGATTCGTTTCGGCGACAACGATACCCTGGCTGCCCTGGTGGCCAACCTGGTCGAGGCCGACCTGCTGGTGATCCTCACCGATCGCGATGGCATGTTCAATGCCGACCCGCGCAACAACCCCGGTGCCCAGCTGATTTCCGAGGCGCGTGCCGATGACCCGGCGCTAGATGCCGTGGCGGGTGGCACCGGCGGCGCGCTGGGGCGTGGCGGTATGCAGACCAAGCTGCGGGCGGCGCGGCTGGCGGCACGTTCGGGCGCGCATACGGTGATTGTCGGCGGGCGCATCGAACAGGTGTTGTCGCGGCTCAAGGCAGGCGAGCTATTGGGCACGCTGCTGTTGCCAGAGCGTGAAATGCTCGCGGCGCGCAAGCAGTGGCTGGCCGGGCACTTGCAAACCCGTGGCACCCTGGTGCTCGACGAGGGTGCAGTGGCAGCGCTGGTCTCTGACAGCAAGAGCCTGCTGCCGGTGGGCGTCAAGCTGGTGCAAGGCAGTTTCCGCCGTGGCGAAATGGTCGTGTGCGTGGCGCCTGACGGTCGAGAGATCGCGCGCGGTCTGAGCAACTACAGTGCCATCGAAGCGCAGAAGATCATTGGCCAGTCCTCCGAGGCGATTGTCCGGGTGCTGGGCTACATGGCCGAACCTGAGCTGGTGCATCGCGACAATCTGATTCTGGTCTGAACAAGGTGGTGGTGAACATGCGGCATGTGCTCAAGAAGGCGGCGGCGCTGATGCTGTGCTGGCCTTTGCTGGCAGGCGCTGAAGAGATTGGCCAGGTGTCGACGGTGTTCAAACTGGTCGGCCCCAACGACCGGATCATGGTCGAGGCGTTCGACGACCCCGGTGTCGAAGGCGTGACGTGCTACCTGTCGCGGGCCAAGACCGGCGGCGTGAAGGGCGGTCTGGGCCTGGCCGAAGACCGCGCCGAGGCGTCGATTGCCTGCCGTCAGGTCGGGCCGATTCGCTTCAAGGGCACGCTCAAGGACGGTGAGGAGGTGTTCAAGGAGCGCACTTCGCTGGTGTTCAAGACCATGCAGGTGGTGCGTTTTCTCGATCAGAAGCGCAACACGCTGGTGTACCTTGTCTACAGCGACCGCCTGATCGAAGGCAGCCCGCAGAATGCGGTGACTGCGATTCCGATCCTGCCTTGGGCCAATACGACCGCGCCTTGATTGTGGCTGGGGTGATGATAGTAATATGTCATCACTTTTCCGCTGCTAGATGGTGATGTGTCATGTTCGCCCTGTCTGACTGCTAGTCGTGCCGCGCCGCTTTTTCTCCTCGCCCTCTGTCATACGGCCGCTGCTGTTGCTGCTGTGCGCCATCACGCTGGCCTTTCTCTGGGTGCTGTATGTTCAGCAGCGGGCCCATTCGCGTGATGAGGCGCTGGCCGCCAAGTCGGCAGAGCACCTTAATCTGGCAACCATTGCCGCGCAGAACCTGCGTCAACTGGTCGATCGTGCTCAGGCTGTAGGTCGGGTGGCGCGGGGCGACATGGATGGTTCTGTGGATAACTACCGGTCTCTGGTGCGCATGCTCGCCGAAGATACGGTGTTCAAGCGCATGGCGCTTTATGGTCTGGGTGGTCATCTGCTGTCTGCCAGTCATCCCGATACGTCGGCGCAATTGCCACCGCGTGTGCTTGCGCAATTGCATGAACATGTCGAGCGCTATGGCCTCACGGCGCTGTTGCTGGGGCCTGACAGCCTCCCGGTGCCCGTCGGACGATTGCCTTTTCTGCTGCCACTGACCCACTCCGCGACTGGGAAGATGGAGAGCATCCTTGTCGTGCAGCTGGATGCCGAGTATCTGGCGGCGCTGTTCGAGCATATCGATCTGGGGCGTAGCGGCATGATGCGTCTGCTCGATGGCGAGCAGCGCGAGCTGTTGCGGGTGGCCAGTGGTGGGGTGATGGTTTCTGGCGGTTCACCGGCAGCGTCGCAGGATCGTGGGCAGTACCAAAGCCTCTATGCGGCCGTGCCGCAGCGCGGTTTCAGTGTGGTGGTCAGTCAGGCTTACGATGAGATCCTGGCCTCGTCGCGGCAGATTTATCAGCGTCAGCTCTGGCTGAACCTGTGCATGACGCTGGTGATACTCGGCGCGGTCCTGTGGATCTTGCACGGCTTGCGCAAGCGCCAGGAAGCTTTTGTGGCGCTGGACCATGCGGCTGCCACCGATCACCTCAGTGGCCTGCATAACCGCCGCAAGTTTCTCGAAATTGCACCTCGGGCCTTGCTGGATCAGTGCGGCAGAGGGCGGTTACTGGCCATTCTGTTCATTGATATGGACCGCTTCAAGTCGATCAACGATTCGCTGGGGCACAAAGTGGGTGATCTGCTGTTGCAGGCCGTGGCCGGGCGAATTCAGGGGTTGCTGGCGGCGGGTGATCAGGCGGCACGTTTCGGTGGCGATGAGTTTGTCGTGCTGCTTGCCGGTGAGCGCAATGAGGCGCAGGTCGAGGCCTGGGTTCAAGCGTTGGTGCAAAGGTTGACGGAAGTTTATGCGCTGGGCGAGCACCGGGTGCACAGCAGTCCCAGTGTGGGGGTCGGCCTGTGTCCGGATGACGGGCAGGATATCGACGAGCTGATTCGGGTTGCCGATGCGGCCATGTATTCGGCCAAGCGGGCAGGGCGTGGGCAGTACCGCTTCAAAAATCAGGCAATAAAAAACCGGCCCTGAGGCCGGTTTTTCAAGAACAGATCAATCAGGCAGCTTCTTTCAGAGCCTTGATGTGACCATTCAGGCGGCTCTTGTGGCGAGCAGCCTTGTTCTTGTGGATGATTCCCTTGTCGGCCAGACGGTCGATGACAGGAACAGCCAGAGTGTAAGCGGCTTGCGCTTTTTCTGCGTCTTTTGCGTCAATGGCTTTAACTACATTCTTGATGTAGGTACGAACCATGGAACGCAGGCTGGCGTTGTGGCTGCGACGCTTCTCAGCCTGTTTTGCACGTTTTTTGGCGGAAGGTGTGTTGGCCACCGTCAAGCTCCTCGAAAGACTTTATGAATTAGCTTACAAACAAGGCCGCGAATCATGCCGATGAGTGGATGTGTTGTCAAGGGCGGATGCCTGGTTCCGCTGAGCGGTCGTAGCATGACGCCGGTACTTCACTTCCACTGCGCGACCTGTAAACTCGCGCACCTTGGCTTCGGGCTCATTTGGGGCGCGGAGTATTGCATGCATGAGTCGATTGGTCGAGGCGCGTAACTCTTAAATGAATCTGCTCAAGTCACTGGCTGCGGTCAGCTCCATTACCATGTTGTCCCGGGTCCTGGGCTTCGTGCGCGATACCATCATCGCTCGGGCCTTCGGTGCCGGCATGGCGACCGATGCCTTTTTCATTGCCTTCAAGCTGCCCAACCTGCTGCGGCGCATTTTTGCCGAGGGGGCGTTTTCCCAGGCGTTCGTGCCAATCCTGGCCGAATACAAACAGCAACAAGGCGAGGAGGCGACCCGCACCTTCGTGGCCTATGTCTCGGGGCTGCTGACCCTGGCGCTGGCACTGATCACTTTGCTGGGCGTGATCTTCGCACCCTGGATCATCTGGGCCACGGCGCCGGGCTTTGCCGACACACCGGAAAAATTCGCCCTGACCAGCGACCTGTTGCGGGTGACGTTTCCTTATATATTGCTGATCTCGTTATCGTCGCTGGCGGGCGCGATTCTCAATACCTGGAACCGCTTTGCCGTGCCGGCCTTCGTGCCGACCCTGCTTAACGTCAGCATGATCGGCTTCTCACTGTTCCTGATTCCGTATTTCGATCCGCCGATCATGGCGCTGGGCTGGGCGGTGCTGGTCGGTGGCCTGCTGCAGTTGCTGTACCAGCTGCCGCACCTGAAAAAGATCGGCATGCTGGTGCTGCCGCGCCTCAACCTGCGCGATTCAGGCGTGTGGCGGGTGATGAAGCAGATGCTGCCGGCCATTCTCGGCGTGTCGGTCAGCCAGATCTCGCTGATCATCAATACGATTTTTGCCTCGTTTCTGGTCGCCGGCTCCGTGTCGTGGATGTACTACGCCGACCGCCTGATGGAGCTGCCGTCCGGCGTGCTTGGCGTGGCGCTGGGGACGATCTTGCTGCCGACCCTGGCCAGAACCTATGCCGACAAGGACCGTAACGAGTATTCGCGCATTCTCGACTGGGGCCTGCGCCTGTGTTTTGTACTCGTCTTGCCGTGCACCCTGGCGCTTGGCCTGCTGGCTGAGCCGTTGACCGTCTCTCTGTTTCAGTACGGCCAGTTCGATGCCCATGATGCGGCCATGACCCAGCGGGCGCTGGTGGCCTATTCGGTCGGTTTGCTGGGCCTGATCCTGATCAAGGTGCTGGCGCCGGGCTTTTATGCTCAGCAGAACATTCGCACGCCGGTCAAAATCGCGGTCTTCACCCTGATCGTCACGCAACTGCTGAACCTGGCATTTATCGGGCCGTTGCAGCACGCAGGCCTGGCGCTGGCGATCAGTGTCGGCGCGATCATCAACGCCGCGCTGCTGTTCTGGCAGTTGCGTCGTCAGGACCTGTTCCAGCCGCAGCCGGGCTGGATGAAGTACCTGTTCAAACTGTGCCTGGCCGCCGGCGTGATGTCGGGCGTGCTGCTGGGGATGCTGCATTACATGCCGGCCTGGGACCAGGGCGGCATGCTGGAGCGCTTCGTGCGTCTGGGGATTCTGGTGGTGGCCGGTGTGGTGAGCTATTTCGCCATGCTGCTGTTGCTGGGCTTTCGTCTCAAGGATTTTGCCCGCAAGGCGATCAAGGCGTAAGGCGCCTGTCACCCTGGGGCCTGTCTGGGTATAATCGGCCACTTTATGAGCAAGAAGCGCGTTATGCAGCTGGTTAGAGGCCTTCACAACCTGCGCCCCCAGCACCGGGGCTGCGTCGCCACGATTGGCAATTTCGACGGTGTTCACCGTGGCCACCAGGCTATCCTGGCGCGCCTGCGTGAGCGGGCCGTCGAGTTGGGCGTGCCCAGCTGCGTGGTGATTTTCGAGCCGCAGCCGCGTGAATTTTTCGCCCCCGATACCGCACCTGCGCGTCTGGCACGGCTGCGCGACAAGATCGAGCTGCTGCGTGCCGAGGGCGTTGACCGGGTGTTGTGCCTGTCGTTCAATCAGCGCTTGAGCAAACTCAGCGCTGCCGAGTTTGTCGAGACCATCCTGATCGACGGGCTCGGTGTCAGGCACCTTGAGGTCGGCGACGATTTCCGTTTCGGCTACGACCGCTGCGGCGATTTCGACTTTTTGCAGCAGGCTGGCGCCGATCATGGTTTTACCGTCGAGGCGGCACAGACCGTCGAGATAGAAGGCGTGCGGGTCAGCAGCACCAAGGTGCGCAAGGCCCTGGCCGCCGCAGACTTCCTGTTGGCCGAGCAACTGCTCGGTCGCCCGTTCGCGATTGCCGGGCGTGTGTTGCATGGTCAGAAGCTGGCCCGCCAGTTGGGCACGCCCACCGCCAATGTGCAGCTCAAGCGCCGTCGCGTGCCCTTGAGCGGGGTCTACCTGACCAGCACCCTGATTGATGGCCAGGTCTGGCCGGGTGTCGCCAATATTGGCGTGCGCCCGACCGTGGCCGGTGACGGCAGCGCCCACCTCGAGGTGCACCTTCTGGATTTTGCCGGTGATCTCTATGGCCGGCGTTTGACGGTGGTCTTCCACCAAAAGCTGCGCGATGAGCAGCGTTTCGCCTCGCTGGAGGCGCTCAAGACGGCGATCAATGCGGACGTCGCCGCCGCCCGTGCCCATTGGCATGGCCAACCGCTAACCAAGAGCCTGAAATGACCGACTACAAAGCCACGCTAAATCTTCCGGACACCGCCTTCCCGATGAAGGCCGGCCTGCCCCAGCGCGAGCCGCAGACCCTGCAGCGCTGGGACAGCATTGGCCTGTACCAGAAGCTGCGTGAAATTGGCAAGGACCGGCCCAAGTTCGTCCTGCACGACGGCCCGCCCTATGCCAATGGCAAGATTCACATCGGTCATGCGCTGAACAAGATCCTCAAGGACATGATCGTGCGCTCCAAGACCCTGTCGGGCTTCGACGCGCCGTATGTGCCGGGCTGGGACTGCCACGGTCTGCCGATCGAGCACAAGGTCGAAGTCACCCACGGCAAGAACCTGGGCGCCGACAAGACCCGCGAGCTGTGCCGTGCCTATGCCACCGAGCAGATCGAAGGCCAGAAGGCCGAGTTCATCCGCCTGGGCGTGCTGGGCGACTGGAACAACCCGTACCTGACCATGAACTTTGCCAACGAGGCCGGCGAAGTCCGCGCCCTGGCCGAGATGGTCAAGGGCGGCTTCGTGTTCAAGGGCCTCAAGCCCGTCAACTGGTGCTTCGATTGCGGTTCGGCACTGGCCGAAGCCGAAGTCGAATACCAGGACAAGAAATCCTCGACCATCGACGTGGCTTTCCCGGTCGCCGATAAAGAAAAACTGGCTGCCGCCTTCGGCTTGTCAGCGCTGCCAAAGCCTGCGGCCATCGTGATCTGGACCACCACCCCGTGGACCATCCCGGCCAACCAGGCGCTGAACGTTCACCCTGATTTCACCTACGCGCTGGTCGATGTCGGTGACCGCCTGTTGATTCTGGCCGAAGAACTGGTCGCCTCGTGCCTGGCGCGCTACAAGCTCGAAGGTTCGGTGATTGCCACCGCGACCGGCAAGTCGCTGGAGTTGATCAACTTCCGCCACCCGTTCTATGACCGCCTGTCGCCGCTGTACGTGGCCGGCTACGTCGAACTGGGTGCCGGCACCGGTGTTGTCCACAGCGCCCCGGCCTATGGCCTGGACGACTTCAACATCTGCAAGCAATACGGCATGAGCAACGACGACATCCTCAGCCCTGTGCAGAGCAATGGCGTGTATGCCGAGTCGCTGGAGTTCTTTGGTGGCCAGTTCATCTTCAAGGCCAACCAGAACATCATCGACAAGCTGGCCGAAGTCGGCAACCTGCTGCACACCGAGACTATCAGCCACAGCTACATGCACTGCTGGCGCCACAAGTCGCCACTGATCTACCGCGCCACCGCGCAGTGGTTCGTGGGCATGGACAAGCAGCCTGCGACCGGCGACACCCTGCGCGAGCGCTCGCTCAAGGCCATCGACGACACCAAGTTCGTTCCGGCCTGGGGCCAGGCGCGCCTGCACTCGATGATCGCCAACCGCCCGGACTGGTGCATCTCGCGTCAGCGCAACTGGGGCGTGCCGATCCCGTTCTTCCTGCACAAGGAAAGCGGCGAGCTGCACCCACGCACCGTCGAGCTGATGGAAGAAGTGGCGCTGCGCATCGAGAAAGAGGGCATCGAGGCCTGGTTCAAGCTCGACGCCGCCGAACTGCTCGGTGACGAAGCGGCTCAGTACGACAAGATCAGCGACACCCTGGACGTCTGGTTCGACTCCGGCACCACGCACTGGCACGTGCTGCGCGGCTCGCACAACATCGGCCATGACAGCGGCCCGCGTGCCGACCTGTACCTGGAAGGCTCCGACCAGCACCGCGGCTGGTTCCACTCATCGCTGCTGACCGGTTGCGCCATCGACAACCACGCGCCGTACCGCGAGTTGCTGACCCACGGCTTCACCGTCGATGAAAGCGGCCGCAAGATGTCCAAGTCGCTGGGTAACACCATCGAGCCGCAGAAGGTCAACGACACCCTGGGCGCCGACATCATGCGTCTGTGGGTTGCCGCGACCGACTATTCCGGTGAGATCGCCGTCTCCGACCAGATCCTGCAGCGCAGTGCCGACGCCTACCGGCGTATCCGCAATACCGCACGCTTCCTGCTGTCGAACCTGTCGGGCTTCAACCCGGCCACCGACCTGCTGCCGGCCGAAGACATGCTGGCACTGGACCGCTGGGCCGTGGATCGCGCATTGCTGCTGCAACGCGAGCTCGAAGAGCACTACAGCGAATACCGCTTCTGGAACGTCTACTCGAAGGTCCACAACTTCTGCGTGCAGGAGCTGGGTGGTTTCTACCTGGACATCATCAAGGACCGTCAGTACACCACCGGTGCCAACAGCATCGCGCGGCGTTCGTGCCAGACCGCACTGTTCCACATCAGCGAAGCGCTGGTGCGCTGGATCGCGCCGATCCTGGCGTTCACCGCCGACGAGCTGTGGCAGTTCCTGCCGGGCGAGCGCAACGAGTCGGTGATGCTCAACACCTGGTATGAAGGCCTGAGCGAACTGCCGGAAGGCTTCGAACTGGACCGTGCCTACTGGGAGCGCGTCATGGCCGTGAAAACGGCAGTCAACAAGGAAATGGAAAACCTGCGCGCTGCCAAAGCCATTGGTGGCAACCTGCAGGCCGAAGTGACCCTGTACGCCGAAGACGCACTGGCGGCCGACCTGACCAAACTGGGCAACGAGCTGCGTTTCGTGCTGATCACCTCGACCGCCTCGGTGGCGCCATTGCTGTCGGCCCCGGCCGATGCGGTGGTCACCGAAGTGGCGGGTCTGAAGCTCAAGGTGGTCAAGTCCGGTCACGCCAAGTGCGCCCGTTGCTGGCACCACCGCGAAGACGTCGGCAGCCACGCCGAGCACCCGCTGATCTGCAACCGTTGTGTGGATAACCTGAGCGGCGCAGGCGAGGTTCGCCACTATGCTTGATAAAGGCGTGCCTAAAACCGGTTTGGGTCGCTTGTCCTGGTTGTGGTTGACGCTGCTGGTTCTGGTCGTTGACCAGGCCAGCAAGTACTACTTCGAGCACTCGCTGAACCTGTACCAGCAGATCATCGTCATTCCGGACTATTTCAGCTGGACCCTGGCCTATAACACCGGCGCTGCTTTCAGCTTTCTGGCGGATGGTGCCGGCTGGCAGCGTTGGTTGTTTGCCCTGATCGCGATTGTGGTCAGTGCGGTGCTGGTGGTCTGGCTCAAGCGTCTGGGGCGTGACGACACCTGGCTGGCGATTGCCCTGGCGCTGGTGCTGGGTGGGGCGATCGGCAACCTGTATGACCGCGTGGTGTTGGGTCATGTGATCGATTTCATTCTGGTGCACTGGCAGAACCGCTGGTACTTCCCGGCGTTCAACGTGGCCGACAGCGCGATCAGCGTCGGCGCGGTCATGCTGGCGCTGGACATGTTCAAGAGCAAGAAAAGCGGAGAAGCCGTTCATGACTGACTATTCGGCAAGCGAGCAGCGCATTGGCCAGAACACTCAGGTCACCCTGCATTTTGCCCTGCGTCTGGAAAACGGCGACACGGTAGACAGCACCTTCGACAAGTCGCCGGCGACCTTCAAGGTCGGCGATGGCAACCTGTTGCCGGGTTTTGAAATGGCGATCTTCGGCTTCAAGGCCGGCGATCACAAGAACGTGCGAATCCTGCCGGAAAACGCCTTTGGTCAGCCCAACCCGCAAAACGTGCAGATCATGCCACGCTCGCAGTTCGAGGGCATGGAGCTGTCCGAAGGCCTTTTGGTGATCTTCAACGATGCGGCGAACACCGAGCTGCCGGGTGTGGTCAAAGCGTTCGACGATCAACAGGTGACCATCGACTTCAACCACCCTCTGGCCGGCAAGACGCTGGACTTCGAAGTGCAAATCTTCGACGTCAAGGCTCTGGATTCCTGAGTCGACATCAGGCCCGGCCAAGGCCGGGCCTGATGCCAAACTACGAGGCACAGCATGCAAATCAAACTCGCCAACCCCCGCGGCTTCTGCGCCGGAGTGGACCGTGCGATCGAAATCGTCAATCGCGCCCTCGAAGTGTTTGGCCCGCCGATTTATGTGCGTCATGAAGTGGTACACAACAAATTCGTCGTCGAAGACCTGCGTGCCCGTGGCGCGATCTTCGTCGAAGAGCTGGACCAGGTGCCGGACGACGTCATCGTGATCTTTAGTGCCCACGGCGTTTCCCAGGCCGTGCGCACCGAAGCCGCCGGGCGTGGCCTGAAAGTGTTCGATGCCACCTGCCCGCTGGTGACCAAGGTGCACATCGAGGTAGCCAAATACAGCCGTGACGGCCGCGAATGCATCCTGATTGGCCATGAAGGCCACCCGGAAGTCGAAGGCACCATGGGCCAGTACGATTCCAGCAATGGCGGCTCGATCTATCTGGTCGAAGACGAGGAAGATGTCGCCAACCTGCAGGTGCGCGACCCTGAACGTCTGGCTTTCGTGACCCAGACCACGCTGTCGATGGATGACACCAGCCGGGTCATCGATGCCCTGCGCACGCGCTTTCCGGCAATTGGCGGGCCGCGCAAGGACGATATCTGCTACGCCACGCAAAACCGCCAGGACGCGGTCAAGCTGCTGGCCGACGAGTGCGAAGTGGTGCTGGTCGTGGGTAGCCCCAACAGCTCCAACTCCAACCGCCTGCGTGAGCTGGCCGAGCGCATGTCGACCCCGGCCTACCTGATCGATGGCGCCGAAGACCTGCAACGCAGCTGGTTCGACGGCATCACCCGCATCGGCATCACCGCCGGAGCCTCGGCACCGGAAGTGCTGGTGCGCGGCGTCATCGAGCAACTGCATGCCTGGGGCGCGACCGGCGCCGAAGAGCTGGCAGGTCGCCCGGAAAACGTGACGTTCTCGATGCCCAAAGAACTGCGCGTCAAGTCGCTGACCTGATCCGAGCGGGCAGCTTCAGCCGCAGAGGGCCTGATCGGCCTCTCGCTCGACGACCCGGACATGCCCGGTGATCGCCACCACCACCCGGTAGTGGCTGACCGGGCGGTCTTTCAGGCATACGAAAAGACTGCCGTTGCCTGAGCCTTGCAAACCACCGAGCCCCCCGAAACTGAGCTTTTGTACAACCTTGCTGTTGCCGACGATGCGCACCTTGCCATTCAGTGCGCGCTCGACCAGCAGCGGATTGTCCGGGCTGCCGGCAGGCGGCTCGGTGAGAATGCGCCAGCCCTGGCTCCAGTCTTCGTCGATGGCCTCGATACTCACCGTCTGGTTGCGGGTAATGGCCGCCACCCGCGCCGAGCGGATGCCACTGGCCAGCTCCCGGGCCGCCACCAGACGCTGCTGGGCCTGAAACAACTGACTCAATTGCGGTACAGAGACTTGCACCAGAATCGCCAGGACGGCTATCACAACCATGAGTTCTACCAACGTGAAACCGCTCTGTTTCAAGATTCTTCCTCCCTGGAAGTACATTTCCTACACTCGTCACCGTCAAAAGACCGTATATCCTTCTAGAGTTGTCCCATGTTGCAGCGGCTCTATAGTCGTAACGTCAAGGAGACACTCAATGCGTGATAGAGCCAAGGGGTTCAGCCTGGTTGAACTGTTAATCACTGTGTCGGTGGTGGGCATACTGGCAGCCATAGCCATGCCCAGCTTTACCCAGACGGTGCAGGGCAATCGGGCCGATACCGAGGTGGGCGACCTGCAACATGCGCTCAACTATGCGCGGTTGGAGGCGATCAACCGTGGGGTGACCATGCGCATCGCGCCGGTGAGTGGTTCGGACTGGACCACGGAATTGAAGGTCACCCGCAGCAGCGATACGGACACGGTATTGCGCACGGTCGCTGCCATGGCCAGTGGTGCAGCAGTGGGGACGGGGAATGTCGCGGCCATCGAGTTCAATAATCTGGGCGGGATGGTGACGCCGAGTGCGGCTGTGACCATGACCTACACCCGAGGATCGCTGACCCGGACCTTGTATGTGTGTTTGACCGGACGAATCATGCTGACGGGAAGCTGCGGATGAACTGTAAACGTCGAAGTACCCAGTCGGGCATGACGCTGATCGAAGTGCTGGTGTCGCTGCTGGTATTGGCCATCGGCTTGCTGGGTGCAGCGGCTATCCAGATCAATGCGCTGAAATATACCGACAGCTCGACCATGAGCAGCCAGGCCAGTTTTATCGCCTACGACATGATGGACCGCATTCGCGCCAATGTGGACGGTAACGCCGCTGCCAATGGCTCTACCAATGTGCTGGCAACTTATGCGCTGAGCAGCCTGAGCGCCGCGCCGGTTGCCTCAAACAACGCCCGTGACAGGGATCTGGCGGACTTCAGGACGAATATCATCGCTTTTGCCAGCGACTCTGGCGCCAACAGCAATATTGTCGTCAATAAGCCAGTCGTGACCATCACGGTCACTTGGGATGAGACCCGGGCCGCCAGTGCCAGTGCAGTTGCCAGCGGCCAGACGCCGGATGCCACTACCCAGAAATCCTTTGTACTCACTTCGCAAGTCGGGGTGAATTGATGAGTTACCGTAGCCGGGGCTTCGGTCTGGTCGAGATCATGGTTGCACTGGTGCTGGGGCTGGTGGTCAGCATGGGCATCATCCAGATATTCAGCGCGTCGCGCGGCACCTTTCAGAGTCAGAACGCCGCTGCGCGCATGCAGGAAGATGCGCGTTTTGTGCTCAGCAAAATGATTCAGGAGCTGCGCATGACCGGGATGTATGGCTGTCTGAGCCTCAGCAGTTATGTGCCGATCACGCCGGCTATCGCTCTGCCTTCGGTGCTGGATAGGCCCATTTTCTGGGACAGCACCACCAGCACTCTGACATTGGTCACCGCCGACATCGGGTCGACTGGAACTGTACCAACCTGGACCATCATTTCCGATTGCCAGACCAGCTCTCAGCTTTACTCGGGCGCACGTACGCCCGCAGCCGGACAGACCGCCTTTGCATTGCGCCAGGTGGAGTATTCCTTCAGTAACGGAACGTTGTTTATAGGGCCGGTGAGCAACAGGCAGCCCTTGTTGCAGAACGTTAGCAACATGGGGGTGCTATTTGGGATGGCTGGTAACCCGATGACCTATACCGACACTATTACGGCGGCCAACGCCGGCAATATCCGTAGCGTACGTTTGACGGTGACCTTGAGAGACCCTGACGGTCGGGTTGAGGATCAGCCATATTCCGTGGTCGCTTATCTGCGCAATCGCTTTTGAAGGGGCTGTACGTGATGAACAGGATACAGTTACAAACAGCCCCGACGTTCAAGACTCGCCAACGCGGTATGGTGTTGCTGGTCAGCCTGGTGTTTCTACTGTTGCTGACGATGCTGGGTATTTCCTCGATGCAGAACGCTACGTTGCAGGAAAAGATGGCCGGCAGCGTGACCCAGCGCAACCTGTCCTTCCAGAAGGCCGAGGCGTCCCTGCGTGTGGGCGAGGCGTGGGTGACAAGCAACGCTTCAAGTGTGGCCAGATGCACCTCGCTCACCACCTGCGCACCGCCCGCCGAGTCCACTACAGTGACAACTCCTGGCCTCAATACAACATCGGGGGTGACTTGGGTCAGCACAAGTTCCGGGCTCTATGGGGTTCAGAACCTGGGCACCACCGCCACACCGATCAAGCGTCCGCCCACTTGTGGAACCGGCTCTGTGATCATGTATCGAGTGACCTCTGTGGCCATTCAGGGAAATTCGCGTACCGTGCTGGAGAGCATTTATGCCAATTGCTAAGGCGCTGCTGACAGTGTTCTATGGCTTCTTGCTGGTCTTGTATCTGGCGACGCCCGCCTATGCCTTCAACCCGTCTCAGGTGCCATTGCTCAGTACCTCGGCAGTCACACCCAATGTCATGCTGCAAGTAGACAACTCCGGCAGTATGGACACCATCCTTACCGCCGCCAGCTTCGATCCCTCGGCGAACTGGGGGGCCGTTTACAAGGCCGACTACAACTGCCTGTTGTTTCTGTGCAGTTATACGCGTACGCAGGTTCTCAATGGCACCGCTGATTATGTTTTCATCAGCAACCTGAGCCGGGGCAACTGCAACAGTGGCTCTTACGCGTTTTACCGCAGTCTGACGTCACCTTCGTCGACGATTATCTGCATTGCCCTGGCAGACCCGGCAGGCTCCGGCGATACCCGTTACCCCATCGATTATCTGGCTTATCTGGTCGCCGAGGTCGTGGCCGGACGCAGCGTGACCGCCATTCCGACACAAAGCCGCCTGACCACAGCCATCAGTGTGGCGCTGAGTCTGGTGCAAAACAACCGTGCCCTGCGCATGGGGCTGGCTGGCTATAACGCCCCGACCACTACTGATCGTGGGCCGGGCGGTAGCATCAAGCAGCCCATTGTCGATCTGTCACCTGTGACGGCCACCACTTACCAGGCGGCTGTCAGTCAGTCGACCGCTGACACCAACTACGCCAACCTGCGCAATGCCATCTCGGCCATCAAGGCTGAAGCCAACACGCCACTGGCCGAAACCTATTTCCAGGTGACCCGCTATATGCGGGGGCTGGCGCCGTCGCCTTCGTATACGGGTTCGCCGGCCACGTTTACCAGCCCGATCCAGTACCGCTGCCAGAAAAACTATGGCGTGGTGATCACTGACGGCTTGCCCACCTATGACCGGACCTTTCCGACCAACGATCCGGACGATCCCAATGGCTGGCTGCCCAATTGGGACCGTGTCGCCAATGACGGCCCTAACCTGCTGGGCGACGGGGAGGGCGATACGCTGTACTTCGATGACATCGCCAAATTCGCCTACGACATCGACATGCGCAAGGACTCGCGAACCACCGGTGGCGACCTGACCGGCAAGAGCTGGGATACCGCAGGCTTCCCTACACAGAATATGAGCACCTACGCGATTGGCTTCACGCTGGACAACCAGATGCTGATTGATGCGGCCGACAGTACGCACGGCCGCGGTCTGTATTTTCAGGCCAACGACAGTGCCGCGCTGAACACTGCATTGAATCTGGCGCTGAGTGATATCTATGCCAAGGCGGGCTCCGGTGGGGGCGGTACTTCAAACTCTTCTACTCTGCAGACCGGGACCCGTTTCTACCAGACGCTCTATGACCCGGCGACCTGGCGCGGCACTATCCGTGCTTACAATCTCAATGCCAGCACCGGTGCGCTGGGTGCGCTCGCCTGGACCACCGACACCACCATTACCAGCAGTACTACGGCGCCGACCTTCGAGTCCTGGAGCACGGCGGCGACCCCGACCCGGATCGCGCTGGACTACGCCAATTTTTCCACGGCCCAGCAGACTGTCCTCAACACCAGTCTGCCCACAGGCGTCACCGGAGCAAACCTGATCAACTGGACCAAGGGCACCGCCAATGCCAGCCTGCGCACCCGGACCCAACTACTGGGCGATATCGTCAACTCACCCTTGGCGGCGGCTTTACCGACTGACAAGACTGCCGCTGATCTGATTGGCGACAGCACCTACACCGACTACCTGAGCACCAAGGCTGCCAACATGACCAACAGCCTGCTGGTCAACGCCAACGATGGTTTCTTCAACGTTCTTACCACCGCCAGCGGCGCACGTCGTTACGCCTATATGCCGTCCACGGCACTGTCTTCGTTGTCGACTATAGCCTCGACCAGTTACGGCTCCGGTGTTCACAAGTTCACTGTCGACGGTCAAATTGCGGTCTTCGATACCCAGGCCGGTTCCGGCACGGCTTGGCGAACCGTGGCCTATGGGGGCACCGGCGCAGGCGGCAAAGGGTTTTTCGCGATCAAACTGTTCGAGGGCACCAGCAATACGATCAGTGCATTGTGGGAGGTAAAGGCGCCTGACACCTCTGACACCAGCAACAGATTCAATAACCTCGGTTACACCTACTCAAAGCCTGAGGTGGCGCGCCTGGCCAACGGCACTGGGGTCATGATCGTGGGCAATGGCTACGGCAGTTTTACCGGCCGGGCATCGCTTTATGTGATCAATGCAAACACCGGGGCATTCATTACCGAGATCCAGACGCCGATCCTGAACAGCGAGACTGATAACGGCCTATCGTCGGTCAAGCTGCGGGTCAACTCGCAGAATGTGGTGCAGGCCGCTTATGCCGGTGACCTCAAGGGACGGATGTGGAAGTTTGATTTGAGCGCTACAGATCCAGCCAACTGGAGAGTGGCCTTCAGCGGTCAGCCGCTGTTTACTGCGCCACTTGGCGCCAGTCAGCCGATTACGGTACAACCGTTGGTGCTCGATCATCCGTTGAACGGCAAGATTGTCTATTTCGGCACTGGCAAGTTCAACGAGACCACTGACAAGCAGACCACTGCCCAGCAGGCGTTCTATGCCATCTGGGATGCCGATGCCGGAACCGGCAGTATCGTCCAGTCCAACCTGCAGCCGCAGGCGATCAATGGCACGGTGACGGGGGCCAATGCGACGTACTTCACCTCGACCAGCAACGATGTCGACTGGGCAACCCGCAAAGGCTGGTATTTACCTCTGGCAACCGCCGCGCCTTATCTGGGCGAGCGAATCATTTATCCTGCATTGACCAGCCGAGGACGGGCGATCTTCACTACAGCGGCGGTGAATTCTAATGATCCGTGCGAGAGTACCGGTACCGGGCGCCTGTTCGAACTCAATGCGGCCACCGGTAGCATGCTCACTTATCCGGTGCTCGATACCACGGGCGATGGGGTGGTGAACTCCAGTGACGGCATCATTTCCGGTAAGGCCTACGGCGGCGGGATTCCAGTGGTCAACTCAGTGCTGGCAGCCGAAGATCCAACCAAGAATGATGTGAAGATCGTCACTGATTCCAGTGGCAACATCAACGCTGAGTCTGAAGCGGGCGGAGCAACATCGACCTTCCAGCGCATCATGTGGCGACAGATCCAATAGCAAGGAGCACGCATGCACAGCAAAACCCGTGGCTTTACCTTGATCGAACTCATGATTGTCGTGGCGATTGTCGGTATTCTGGCCGCCATCGCTTATCCGAGTTATACCGAGTACGTGAAGCGTACTCAGCGCTCGGCTATTGCCAGTCTGTTGTCGGAGCAGACCCAGGTACTGGAGCGTTGGTACTCACAGAAAGGGGTTTATAACGGTAATCCGGGGCCGTCGGTTTCAGCTGGTAACGATTACTACACCATAGCCGCAGTACTCAATGACCAGACTTTCAGCCTGGGGGCGACGGGCAAGGGCATGATGCTGAATGACAAATGCGGTGTATTCACCATTACCAATACCGGCGCGCGGACCAATCCAGGCGCTACCAGTGGCGTAACACCCAAAGATTGCTGGAGCCGCTAACGCTTTTCTTCCTTTGACCCGAGAGCAGAATGTCAAAGCAACCCATAGTCATCATCGGTGGCGGCGTAATCGGCCTGTTGACCGCGTATAACCTCGCCCGCGAAGGGCAATCCGTTGTATTGCTGGAACGCACCGAACTGGGCCGCGAATCGTCGTGGGCAGGCGGCGGTATCGTCTCGCCGCTGTACCCCTGGCGCTACAGCCCGGCAGTCACCGCACTCGCACATTGGTCGCAGGATTTTTATCCACAGCTGGGCGAGCGCTTGCACGCCCAGACCGGCCTTGACCCTGAAGTACACACCACTGGCCTGTACTGGCTCGATCTGGACGATGAAGAGCAGGCGCTGGCCTGGGCGGTGCGTGAGCAGCGGCCATTGAGCCGCGTCGATGTCTCGGCGGTACACGATGCCGTGCCGGTGCTGGGGCCGGGATATAAAAGCGCCATCTACATGGCCGATGTCGCCAACGTGCGCAATCCGCGACTGGTCAAATCCCTCAAGGCGGCGTTGCAGGCGATGCCGGCGGTGGAGATTCGTGAGCAGTGCGAAGTCACCGGCCTGGTGCATCAGGACGGCAAGGTGCAGGGCGTTGCGACCCGTGACGGCGTTATCCACAGCGAGCGAGTGGTGCTGGCCGCTGGCGCCTGGAGCGGCGAGTTGCTCAAGCCGTTGGGCGTCGAGCTGCCGGTCGAGCCGGTCAAGGGCCAGATGATTCTGTTCAAATGCGCGGCGGACTTTTTGCCAAGCATGGTGCTGGCCAAGGGGCGCTATGCGATACCGCGCCGCGACGGGCATATTCTGGTCGGCAGCACGCTGGAATATGAAGGCTTCGACAAGACCCCGACCGAGGCGGCGCAAGCCAGCCTCAAAGCCTCCGCTATTGATCTGCTACCCGCGTTGGCCGACGCTGAAATCGTCGGGCACTGGGCCGGGTTGCGGCCGGGCTCACCGGAAGGCATTCCGTATATCGGCGAGCTGCCGGGGTTTGCCGGGCTGTGGCTCAATTGCGGCCATTTCCGCAACGGCCTGGTGCTGGCGCCGGCGTCTTGCCAGTTATTGAGCGATTTGCTGCTGGGGCGCGAGCCGATCATCGACCCGGCGCCCTATGCCCCGGCCGGGCGGTTGGTCACAAACCACGAGCGTTAATCCAGCCCCAGCTTCTTGAGCCGGTAACGCATCGAGCGGAACGACAGGCTCAGGCGCTGGGCGGCGGCGGTGCGGTTCCAGCGGGTTTCTTCCAGGGCCTGGAGGATCAGTTTGCGTTCGATGCTTTCCAGATAGTCTTCCAGGTTGTCGATACTCGCCAGGCTGTGTGCGTCGCCTTCCTGCGGGCTTGTGCTGTCGGACAGGCGCAGGTCGGCGGCCAGAATCTGATCGTTCTCGCACAGTGTGTAGGCGCGCTCCAGCATGTTTTCCAGCTCTCGCACATTGCCCGGAAAGCGATAGTTTTTCAGGGTTTCCTGGGCTTGCGGGTGCAGCCGGGCGAGTGGCTGGCTGTAGTTGTTGGCCAGGCGTTGCAGCACGCTGCTGGCCAGGGTCTCGATATCTTCGCGGCGCTCGCGCAGCGGCGGCACCCTCAGTTCGATGACGTTGAGGCGGTAATACAAATCCTGCCGAAAGCGCCCGGCGCTGACTTCAATATTCAGGTCCTTGTGGGTCGCACACAGGATGCGCACGTCGACCACCTGTTCCTGCTGGCCACCGACACTGCGTACGGATTTTTCCTGGATGGCGCGTAGCAGCTTGACCTGCATGCCCAATGGCAGGTCAGCCACTTCATCGAGAAACAGCGTGCCGCCGTTGGCGACCTGAAACAGGCCGGGCTTGTCTTCATGGGCGCCGGTAAAGCTGCCCTTGCGATGGCCGAAGAACTCGCTCTCCATCAGTTCCGAAGGAATGGCGCCACAGTTGACCGGCACGAATGGTTTGTCGGTGCGTGGGCCTTGCTCGTGAATCAGGCGCGCGACCAGCTCCTTGCCGCTGCCCGATTCGCCGCTGATATAAATCGGCGCCTGGCTGCGCGCCAGCTTGTCGATCTGCTTGCGCAAGGCGCGCATGGGCGGCGAATCACCGAGCAGGCGGCTGTCGATGCTGCGTTGCGGGGCGGCGCTGCCGGGCAGGCGCAGGGCGCTGCTGACCAGTTCACGCAGGCGGGTAAGGTCCACCGGTTTGGTCAGAAAGTCGAACGCACCGGCTTTCAGTGCGCCGATGGCGAGGTCGACGTTGCCGTGGGCGGTGATCATTGCCACCGGCACTTGCGGGTATTTCTGCTGGATATGCTGCACCAGTTCCAGGCCGTTGCCGTCCGGCAGGCGCATGTCGGTCAGGCACAGGTCGAAGGCTTCACGCTTGAGCCAGTCGCGGGCCTCGCCGACAGTGCGCGCACTGCGGGTGTCGAGCTTCATCCGGCCCAGGGTGATTTCCAGGAGTTCGCCAATGTCCGGCTCATCGTCAACGATCAGGATTTTTTGCCGTGGGGTCATGCTCAACTCAACTTGAACGGATGGGCGAAGGTAATGCGCAGACAACTGCCACCGCCTTGTCGCAGAGAATAGTCCAGATGCGCCTGATTGCTTTCGCACAGTTCGCGGGACAGGTACAGGCCAAGCCCGGTGCCTTTGCTTTGCGTGGTGAAAAACGGCTCGAAGATTTTGCTCAGGTGCTGTTCGGCCACGCCATTGCCGTCGTCCAGCACTTCCAGGGTCGGCAGGTCGCTGACCGGATGATGAAATAGCCTCAGCCACACCTGCGCCTGTTCATGGGCCTGGCCGCTGTGGCGCAAGCCGTTGTTCACCAGGTTACTGAGGATCTGATGCAGTTGTTCGGCGTCCATGCGCGTGGTCAGCAGGCCGCCGCCGATATCGCTGTGCAGGTGCTGATGGGGCGCGGCGCTGCTGCGCCATTCGCTGACAAAGCCGTTCAACCAGCTTGCCAGGTTAAGCAACTGGGCTTCTGATTCGCGTCGGCGCGACAGTTGCAGCACGTTTTCGATGACCACGTTGATGCGCCGCGACTGGTCGTGAATGATCTGCCCCAGACGACGGTCGTCAGTGCTCAGTTCTTCTGATTCGTTGAGCAATTGCACCGCATGGCTGACCGCGCCCAGCGGGTTGCGGATCTCGTGGGCGATGCCGGCCGTCAGGCGTCCTAAGGCGGCGAGCTTGAGCTGCTGGGCCTGATGGGCGATTTGCGAGAGGTCTTCGAGAAACACCAGGGTCTGGCGCTGATCGCTGCGGTTGAGGGTGGCGAAACTGGCTTGCAGTACGGGACCGGCCGGTGAGTTCTGGAAGCTGCCAGGCACCCGGATCGGGTTCATGCGCCAGTGCCGCAGGCGTTCGACCAGGTGCGGGCAGTACTCGTCGATCACTTCACCCAGCAAATGCGTGTGGCCCAGCAGCGCCAGGGCGCTTTGGTTGACCAGCAGCACTTGTCGGCCGGCATCGAGCACCAGAATGCCGGTGCGCATGCGTTGCAGAATCAGGCCATTGAGTTCTTCGAGGTTATCGACATCGGCGGCGCGTTGTTCGGCCAGCCCTTCGCTGATCTGCAGGCGAGCGGTCAGGGCCTGCATCAACAGGGCGACGGCAAAGCACAGCGCGCCAAGGCTGCCGGCCTGCACATAGTCGTTGGTGGTCTTGCTGTTGTTGAAGCTCAGGTAGAAAGTCAGGTAGATGATGCCGATCGCCGACACCGCCGCAATCAACAGGCCGATGCGCCCGCGTAGCAGGATATTGCTGATGGCAACCGAGGCGATCAGCAGGTTGCCGATGCCGCTGGCCGGTCCGCCACCGGCATAGAACAGCCCCGAGAGCAGAATCACATCGCTCAGCGCCAGGCTGAACATCTGCGCCTTGTGCCGGGGCCGCTCCAGCAGCACGACCACCAGAATATTGAACACCAGATAAATCCAGCAGCCGGCCCGAAACAGGTTCGGGTTGGCCATCTCCAGCAGCTCGATGTCCAGATCGGTGGACACCAGCAACACCAGCATGATGCCGATGACCAGACGATAGAGGTGGTAGAGCCGCAGGATCCGTTGCGCGAGCGGACTACTCAGTAACAGTGGCTCAGTGTTCACGCGAGGCGGGGCCTTGGAGCCTGTGTGCCTCGCTGCAAAACCATTGCTGTTCCTGGCTCAATGCGCGGTCGCGAGGAAGGTGAACGCCGCACTGGGCGCAACGCACCATGGGCGCGGGTTCTGCAGGCGCAGGCGGTGCGGCCGGCGGCTTGCGCGGGTTGAGCAAACGCTTGACGAACCAGACGGCCACCGCAATCAGGACGGCCCACAGGATGATACGAATCATGGTTAATCGCTTGAAGTTGGATAATGGGCTAAAGGCCGGGCGAAGATCTGACGTAGGACCGACTTTAGTCGGGAAGCGGGCGCCACCAATCTGCGGTGTGGCATTCCCGGCTAAAGCCGGTCCTACGAGAGCACAAAGAAAGCCGGTCCTGCGAGAGCGCAAATATAGACAAAAAAAGAGGCCCGCAGGCCTCTTTTTTATCAGCGCACGGTCTTAGTCGAACAGGCCGAACGTTGCGTAGCTGAACCACGAGCGGCTTTTCTTGCCGGCCGCTTTCTGTGCCTCTTCGGCCTGCTCGTCGAGTTCTGCCTGGTTTTCCGGCAGCAGCTCTTTCGGGATGGCCGACTTGGCGTCCTGGTACTGACGCACGATGTCCTGATTGGCGCGGGTTTCGCCCGGTGGCAGCGGGGCGCTGCTGCCGATCATGCCCAGGGTCGCCTTGGACAGCCACGAGCGGTTGTCCGCTTCAGGCTCGCGTGGGGTGAACTCGCCATCGGCCACTTGCGGGTGTTTCGGGTAGTTGGCCTTGAGCACTTCCAGGCTGGTGGCCGACAGGTCGTCCAGGTGCAGGCGCTGGTAGGCTTCGACCATCACCGCCAGGCCGTCGCCGACCGATGGGGTTTCCTGGAAGTTTTCCACGACATAACGGCCACGGTTGGCGGCTGCGACATACGCCTGGCGGGTCAGGTAGTAGTCGGCGACGTGGATTTCGTAGGCCGCCAGCAGGTTGCGCAGGTAAATCATGCGCTGCTTGGCGTCAGGCGAATAACGGCTGTTGGGGTAACGGCTGGTCAACTGGGCGAACTCGTTGAACGAGTCGCGGGCCGCGCCCGGGTCACGTTTGGTCTGGTCCAGCGGCAGGAAGCGCGCCAGCAGGCCAACGTCCTGGTCGAAGGAGGTCAGGCCGCGCATGTAGTACGCGTAGTCGACGTTCGGGTGCTCGGGGTGCAGGCGGATAAACCGTTCGGCAGCCGATTTGGCAGCCTCCGGTTCACCGTTCTTGTAGTTCGCATAGATCAGTTCGAGCTGTGCCTGGTCGGCGTAGCGACCAAACGGATACCGCGACTCCAGCGCCTTGAGTTTCTCGGTGGCACTGTTGTAGCTGTTGTTCCCCAGGTCGTTCTGCGCCTGCTGGTACAGCTCGACTTCGCTGAGGTTCTCGTCAATGACTTCTTTCGACGAGCAGGCCGCAGTCGTTGCGAGGATGGCGATCAGCAGCAGGTGTTTCACTTGCATGGCGGCTTGCGTCCTATAACGGCCTGCTGTCTTGGGCGGGGCCGTCCTGTTATGATGAGCGCCCCGCGAAAACTGTCGGGGCAAAAGACGCCGTATTTAACCACAAGCGCGCTGCCGAAACCAAAGGCTAGCCGCCTTCCAGTCTGGCCATGTCCGAAAATATAGAACTAAGCGCAGAGGTACCGTCCGATTCGGGTGGTCAACGCCTCGATCAAGTCGCCGCCCAATTGTTTGCCGAATACTCGCGCTCGCGCCTTGTCACCTGGATCAAGGACGGCCGTCTGACGGTCGACGGCAACGTTTTGCGCCCGCGCGATATCGTCTACGGTGGCTCCATTCTGCACCTGACCGCCGAGCAGGAAGCCCAGGGTGAGTGGATCGCCCAGGACATCGCTCTGGACATCGTCTATGAAGACGATCAGATCCTGGTCATCAACAAGCCTGCAGGCCTGGTGGTCCATCCGGCCGCTGGCCATGCCGACGGCACGTTGCTCAACGCCTTGCTGCACCACGTGCCCGACATTATCAATGTGCCGCGCGCCGGCATCGTGCACCGTCTGGATAAAGACACCACCGGTTTGATGGTGGTGGCCAAGACGTTGCAGGCCCAGACCCAACTGGTCAACCAGTTGCAGGGCCGCACGGTCAGCCGCATCTATGAGTGCATCGTGATCGGTGTCGTGACTGCCGGTGGCAAGATCGACGCGCCGATCGGCCGTCACGGTCAGCAGCGCCAGCGCATGGCGGTGATGGACAACGGCAAGCCGGCGGTGAGTCATTACCGCGTGCTGGACCGTTTCCGTAGCCACACCCATGTACGGGTCAAGCTCGAAACCGGCCGTACTCACCAGATTCGTGTGCACATGGCGCATATCAACTTTCCGTTGATCGGTGACCCGGCCTACGGCGGACGCTTCCGCATTCCGCCGGCTGCCAGCCAGACCCTGGTCGAGTCGCTGAAGACCTTCCCGCGTCAGGCCCTGCATGCGCGCTTCCTGGAGCTGGATCACCCGGTGACCGGCCAGCGCATGCGCTGGGAATCGCCATTGCCAGAAGACTTCGTCTGGTTGCTGTCGCTGCTCAAGCAGGACCGCGAGGCGTTCGTCGGGTGATCACCGACTGGCTGACGCCTGACTGGCCCGCGCCGGCGCACGTTCGCGCCTGCGTGACCACCAGAGCCGGCGGCGTCAGCCAGGCCCCGTTCGACCGCTTCAATCTGGGCGACCATGTTCAGGACAGTCCTGAGGCGGTGGCCAGCAATCGCTTGCAACTGACCTCACAGTTGAACGTGCAACCGGCCTGGCTGCGGCAGGTGCACGGTGTGGTGGTGGCGCGGGCCAATCCGGCACAGGTCGATGAGGCCGATGCCAGCTGGAGCGAAACGCCCGGCGTGGCCTGCACCATCATGACTGCCGACTGCTTGCCGGCTTTGTTCTGCAACCGCGCCGGCACCCGTGTTGCCGCTGCCCACGCCGGCTGGCGTGGTCTGGCCGCTGGCGTGCTGGAAGCCACGGCCGACAGCCTGCACAGTGCGCCGGAGGATATTCTGGTGTGGCTGGGTCCCGCCATTGGCCAGCCGTCCTTCGAGGTCGGCGTCGAGGTGCGTGAGGCCTTCATCGCCACCCATCCGCAAACCAGCGCTGCCTTTATTCCCAGCGTCAATGCCGGTCGTTACATGGCCGATATCTACGCGCTGGCACGTTTGCGCCTGGCTGCGCATGGCATTCAGGCTGTCTACGGCGGCGGCTTTGATACCTTTACCGACGAACGGTTCTTCTCCTATCGCCGCGCTGCCCGCACCGGGCGCTTCGCTTCCTTGATCTGGATCAGCCGTGCCTGACCTGTATCAACGGTCTGTCACTTGAAACCGGCAGAATTGTCCGCATCTAACGGGTAATCCAGCAGGTTTTCTTTACAGGTGTGTTCATTGCTCCGGCCTGCTCAATAGGAAGGTGAAGAATGCGTATCGACAGATTGACCAGCAAACTCCAGTTAGCCTTATCCGATGCCCAGTCACTGGCCGTCGGCTTCGATCATCCGGCCATCGAACCGGTGCATTTATTGCACGCCTTGCTTGAACAGCAGGGCGGCTCGATCAAGCCCCTGCTGATGCAGGTCGGCTTTGACGTCAACAGCCTGCGCAAGGAACTGGGCAAAGAGCTCGATGCCTTGCCGAAAATCCAGAACCCCACCGGCGACGTCAACATGTCGCAGGACCTGGCGCGCCTGCTCAACCAGGCCGATCGCCTGGCGCAGCAGAAGGGCGACCAGTTCATCTCCAGCGAAGTGGTGCTGCTGGCGGCCATGGACGAGAACAGCAAGATCGGCAAATTGTTGCTGGGCCAGGGCGTCAGCAAAAAAGCCCTGGAAAACGCCATCAATAACCTGCGCGGCGGCAATGCGGTCAATGACGCCAATGTCGAAGAGTCGCGTCAGGCGCTGGACAAATACACCATCGACCTGACCAAGCGTGCCGAAGAGGGCAAGCTCGACCCGGTCATCGGCCGCGACGATGAGATTCGTCGCACCATTCAGGTGTTGCAGCGCCGTACCAAGAACAACCCGGTATTGATCGGTGAGCCCGGCGTGGGCAAGACCGCGATTGCCGAAGGACTGGCGCAACGCATCATCAATGGTGAAGTGCCCGATGGCCTGCGCGGCAAACGCTTGCTGTCGCTGGACATGGGGGCGCTGATTGCCGGTGCCAAGTTCCGTGGCGAGTTCGAAGAGCGCCTCAAGTCCTTGCTCAATGAACTGGGCAAGCAGGAAGGCCAGATCATTCTGTTTATCGACGAATTGCACACCATGGTCGGCGCCGGCAAGGGCGAGGGCTCGATGGACGCCGGCAACATGCTCAAGCCGGCACTGGCGCGTGGCGAGCTGCATTGCGTTGGCGCGACCACACTCAACGAGTACCGCCAATATATAGAGAAGGACGCGGCCCTTGAGCGGCGCTTTCAGAAAGTGCTGGTCGAAGAGCCGAGCGAAGAAGACACCATCGCCATCCTGCGTGGCCTTAAAGAGCGCTACGAGGTCCACCACAAGGTGGCAATCACCGACGGCGCGATCATTGCGGCGGCCAAGCTCAGCCACCGCTATATCACCGACCGGCAGTTGCCCGACAAGGCCATCGACCTGATCGACGAAGCGGCCAGCCGCATTCGTATGGAAATCGACTCCAAGCCTGAAGTGCTCGACCGCCTGGAGCGCCGCCTGATTCAACTGAAGGTCGAATCCCAGGCATTAAAGAAAGAAGACGACGACGCTGCGATCAAGCGTCTGGAAAAACTGCAAATCGAGATCGAGCGTCTGGAGCGTGAATACGCCGACCTCGAAGAAATCTGGACCTCGGAAAAAGCCGAAGTGACAGGCTCTGCGCAGATTCAGCAAAAGATCGAGCAATCGCGTCAGGAACTGGAAGCGGCGCGTCGGCGTGGCGACCTGAACCGTATGGCCGAATTGCAGTACGGGATCATCCCGGACCTGGAACGCAGCCTGCAAATGGTCGACCAGCACGGCAAGCCCGAGAACCAGTTGCTGCGCAGCCGCGTGACCGAAGAAGAAATCGCCGAGGTGGTCTCCAAGTGGACCGGCATTCCGGTGGCGAAGATGCTCGAAGGCGAGCGCGAGAAGCTGCTGAAAATGGAAAGCCTGCTGCACCAGCGCGTGATCGGTCAGGAAGAGGCCGTGGTCGCGGTGGCCAACGCAGTGCGCCGTTCACGTGCCGGGCTCTCCGACCCGAACCGCCCGAGCGGCTCGTTCATGTTCCTGGGCCCTACCGGGGTGGGCAAGACCGAGCTGTGCAAGGCGCTGGCCGAGTTCTTGTTCGACACCGAAGAGGCCATGGTCCGCATCGATATGTCCGAGTTCATGGAGAAACATTCCGTGGCGCGGCTGATCGGTGCACCACCGGGCTATGTGGGTTACGAAGAGGGCGGCTACCTGACCGAAGCGGTACGGCGCAAACCGTATGCGGTGATCCTGCTGGATGAGGTCGAGAAGGCGCACAGCGATGTGTTCAACATTCTGTTGCAGGTGCTGGAAGACGGCCGCCTGACCGACAGCCACGGGCGCACGGTGGATTTCCGTAATACCGTGATCGTGATGACCTCCAACCTGGGCTCGGCGCAGATCCAGGAACTGGTCGGTGATCGTGAAGCGCAACGGGCTGCGGTGATGGATGCCGTGGGCACGCACTTCCGCCCGGAATTCATCAACCGTATCGACGAGGTGGTGATCTTCGAGCCGCTGGGTCGTGAGCAGATTGCCGGCATCACCCAGATCCAGCTGAGCCGCCTGCTGGGCCGTCTGGCCGAGCGCGAGCTGAACCTGGTGCTCAGCCCTGAGGCGCTGGACAAGCTGATCGCGGTGGGCTACGACCCGGTATATGGCGCACGGCCACTCAAGCGTGCCATCCAGCGCTGGATCGAGAACCCGCTGGCGCAGTTGATCCTGTCGGGACGCTTCGTGCCGGGCTCGACCATTACCGGCAGCCTGGAAGGCGACGAGATCGTGTTTGCCTGATACCACCTCGTAACCATCTCGTAGGAGCGGCTTTAGCCGCGAAGGGCGCCAACGCAATATTGTGGTGGTGCTTTCCCGACTAAAGTCGGTCCTACGAAAAAAAATCGCAAATCATTGTAGTAAAAGCAATTTAGGGTGTTGACAGGTGTTTCGAATCTTGTAGAATGGCGCGCCTCAGAGACGTGAACGTAACGCGAAACGCGAAGTGTAAACGGCGAAGAGATTGGATCTGAAGACGTTCCGCGATAGCTCAGTTGGTAGAGCAAGTGACTGTTAATCACTGGGTCCCTGGTTCGAGTCCAGGTCGTGGAGCCAGATTCAGGTTCGGGTTGTACAAGTCGGGGTATAGCGCAGTCCGGTAGCGCGCCTGCTTTGGGAGCAGGATGTCAGGAGTTCGAATCCCCTTACCCCGACCATTTTTGGGTCGTTAGCTCAGTTGGTAGAGCAGTTGGCTTTTAACCAATTGGTCGTAGGTTCGAATCCTACACGACCCACCATTTTTGACCTTGCAACACCGGGTCGAATCTTAGGGAAATGATGCCAGTCGCATCATTCTTGTAAAAGCGCCCTTAACAAGGCGTGTTGTAAGTAGCAACGGGGTATAGCGCAGTCCGGTAGCGCGCCTGCTTTGGGAGCAGGATGTCAGGAGTTCGAATCCCCTTACCCCGACCATTTTCACCTGGCTTTGCCAGGGCGAAAATCTGGATTCACAGACCAGTTGCTGTGAATCAAACAAAAAAGGCGTCCTTCGGGACGCCTTTTTTGTGCGCGTGTGTTTTACCGCGCAGACTCAGTTCTGCACCGCCTGAACCGAGCCACCGTCGACCCGCAGGTTGCTGCCATTGACGAACGTCGCCCGGTCCGACACCAGCCAGGCAATCGCCGCCGCGACTTCCTCGACCTGACCACGGCGTTTCTGCACGATGCCCGGACGTTCTTCATCCAGAAAGGTCTTCACGGCCTCCTCGAACGACACACCCATTTCCTCGGCACGCTGCTTCATCATGCCGTCGGTCATATTGGTTTCGATAAAGGCGGGCGCCACGGTATTGCACAGCACACCGTGCGCGGCCTCCTTGTACGACAGGTTCTTCACGAAGGCCGCCAGCGCAGCTTTGGCGGTGTTGTAGACCGCCTCTTCCCAGTAGGGCTGCACGGCGTTTTCAGAGGTGATACAGACGAAGCGGCCCCAGTTACGACTGCGCATGGTGGGGATGGTGGCGCGTGCTACCCGCACGGCCGAGAAAAAGTCGGTGTCCCAGGCGTGCTGGTAGTCCTCGTCGGTCAGTTCCAGCGGATCACCTTTGGCGCCGGTGACGCCTGCGGTGTGCACCACGATGTCGACATGGCCGAAGCGGGCACCCGCCTGCCTGACCAGATGATCGACCTGAGCCTGATCGGTCATGTCGGCCGCGAAGAGCATGGGCTCGCCCGGCAAGCCGGTGCACGCTTTATTCAGTGCATCCTGATCCAGATCGGTCAGCACCAGATGCACCCCTTCTTCGCCCAGCAGACGCGCGGTTGCCAGGCCGATGCCGCCACTGGCGCCGGTAATCAGCGCAACCCGCCCTTTGATAGCCAAATCCATACCGCACCTCGTTCGTAGACATGCCGGTTTTCCGGCTTACGAAAGGTGTGACTGGTGCGGTGGGGATTTGATTCAAGGAGATTGCGTGAGCGGCGATGCGGATGAAACCCTTCGGGGTTTCATCCGCAAACCCATCAATGCAGCTTCATTCTCGGCTCGGTGCCTTTACCTATCCGGCTGCCCAGCATCAACATCAGCGTACGGAACGCGCCATACAGCGCCATCTGGTGCATGCGGTACAGCGAGATATAAAACATCCGCGCCAGCCAGCCTTCCAGCATCACGCTGCCGGTGAGGTTGCCCATCAGGTTGCCGACCGCCGAGAAGCGCGACAGCGAGATCAGCGAACCGTAGTCCTTGTAGCTGTACTCCGGCAGTGGTTTGCCTTCGATGCGCAGGCGCAGCGATTTGGCCAGCAACGAAGCCTGCTGATGCGCGGCCTGGGCGCGAGGCGGCACATTGCGGTCGCTGCCTTTTTGCGGGCAGGCGGCGCAGTCACCAAAGGCGAAGATGTTTTCGTCGCGGGTGGTCTGCAAGGTCGGCAACACCTGCAACTGATTGATGCGATTGCTCTCCAGCCCGTCCAGGTCCTGCAGAAATCCCGGCGCACGAATGCCCGCTGCCCAGACCTTGAGCACCGCCGGAATGACCTGGCCGCTGCTGGTCACCAGCGTGTCAGCGGTTACTTCGCTGACCGCCGCATTGGTCAGCACCGTGACGCCGAGTTTTTCCAGCGTCTTGTGCACCGGGCCGCCGATGCGCTCGGGCAGGGCGGGCAATACCCGCGGGCCTGCTTCTATCACGGTAATGCGCAGGTTTTCCGGCTTGAGCCGGCCCAGCCCATAGGCGGCCAGTTCGTGAGCCGCGTTGTGCAACTCTGCCGCCAACTCCACGCCCGTCGCGCCAGCGCCCACGATCGCCACGCTGATTTCCTGAGTGCTGTCGTCCTGGCCGGCGTGCGCACGCAAGTAGCGGTTGAGCAACTGCTGGTGAAAGCGCTCGGCCTGTTTGCGCGTATCGAGAAACAGGCAGTGCTCGGCAGCGCCCAGCGTGCCGAAATCATTAGTGGTGCTGCCCACCGCAATCACCAGACTGTCGTAGTCCAGGCTGCGTGCCGGCACCAGCTCATTGCCGTTCTCGTCTTGAGTTGCCGCCAGATGAATCTTGCGATTGGCGCGATCCAGCCCGGTCATGCGCCCGAGCTGAAACTGAAAGTGGTTCCACTTGGCCTGGGCCACATAGTTCAGCTCGTCCTCGTAAGAGTTGAGCGAGCCAGCCGCCACTTCGTGCAGCAGCGGTTTCCAGATATGGGTCAGGTTGGCGTCGACCAGCGTGACGCTGGCGGTGCCTTTCTTGCCCAGGGTTTTACCCAGGCGGGTGGCCAGCTCGAGACCGCCGGCGCCGCCGCCAACGATGACAATGCGATGAGTCATAGGGATTACTCGTAAGGTTAAGGAAAGCGGGTGGCACGGTCTTCGCGAGCGCAATAGGGCAGCTCATAGCGGCGGACCGTACTGAAAAAGGCTTCAAGAGGTGGCTGGGCACAACGCACGACTCGTATTGAATGGGGTATAGACGCAATAGACCGCTGATACGTTACAAGGTTTATAAGTGCGGCGGTTCGACCTGCAGCGTGTCGCATAAGCGAATGATTCCGCTTTGTATCACTCGCGCCGTAATTCCGCCATGCCCACGTACCGCCTGAAACGTACCCAGGCCCAGATTCTGCTCCAGGCGTGCGCAAGGCTGGCACCAGCCGGTGGTTTCAAAAATCGCCTGACCAATCCGAAAGCGCCGGTTCTTGAGGCTGAACAGGTTGATGCCGCTGATCACCAGGTTGCGCCGCAGATCCTGCGCCAGCACCGGGTTATCCACAGGGCGGCCCAGCAACGAACTGATCACCGCCAGATGCTCCCACTGAATCAGCGTCACCTGCCGGGCATTACGCGGGCCGGGGCGGGCATGATCACCCGTCAGACCGGCTTCGCGGCGTGCTTCCACCGCTTCCAGCTCGAGCATCGCCGCCCGTGATTGCGGACGCACACCGATCCAGCGCACTTGGCCCTGCTGCGGTACATCGGCAATCAACTGTTGCAGCGGACTCATCACAGGCTGATCCCCACATCGAACACCACGGTGCGGCCCAGGTTGGTCCGCAAGAAATCCGGTGCGCCGGGATGGGCAAACAACACCCGGGCAAAATTTGACCCCACCAGCGACAGCGAACGCCAGCCCTGACGCAAATATTCGGTAGGCGGCGGAAAGTGACTGTTGAGGTCCAGCGACTCACGCTTGAGGCTGGCAAAGGCGATGATGTCCAGCTCGCCCAGGTCCAGCCCGCGTTCGCGGTAATTACTGGCCTTTTTGCTCAGGGTCGGTGCCAGGCGCCGCAACAGCGCCGGTGCCGGCACCCGCTTGGGCTTGGCCTCGCGGCGGACCAACTGGCTGAGGTTATAGGCACTGCGGCGACGGGCGAGTTCTTCGCGCCATTCATCGTTCAGTCGGCGGCCTTCGTCGATGACGAAAAACACCTCGAAACGTGCGTCAAGAAACAGCACGTCTGGCGGCTCCTGACTGGCCGGCAGGAAATCCTCGTTGCTGTGCGGGATATTCAAGCCCTGCAACAGGCGCTGACACACCCAGCGCTCGCGTTCCCACTTTCGCGCATTGGAAAGAAAGGCATTGGCTTGTTCGGCCTGGTTGGTCAGCAGGCGCAGGTAGTCTGGATCATCCATTGGGCCGTCGCATCGCTGTAACTGAATATGTAAGTGCCTGTTCAGGCGGCGTGTGATGCCTGTAGCCTGCCACGCGGCAGACAGGCGCACAATCGCCGCTTGATTGCCCCCCTATAACGATACGCGAGGACAACGCATTGAAATTGCTGCCTATCCTGTTGCTGGCGCTACTGCCCCTGAGCGCCCAGGCCCTGCAAACCGGCGAACACCTGGCGCCCTGGACGTTGCTCGACCAGTACGACCAGCCGTATACCTTGAACGACAAGGCGCAAACCCTGCTGGTGGCCCGCAGCATGGACGCCGCCAAACTGCTCAAGACCGCCCTTGAAGGCAAGCCCAAAGGCTATCTGGACACGCGCAACACCGTGTTCGTCGCCGACATCCAGAAAATGCCCTCGATCATCGCCACGATGTTCGCCATCCCGAAAATGCGCGACTACAACTACCGCGTCATGCTCGACCGCGAATCACGCGTGGTACCGCAGTACCCGGGGGACGAGGATAAGATCTTGTGGCTGCAATTGCGTGACGGCAAGGTGGTCGAGCAACAGCAGTTCGGTGATACCCAGGCGCTGCGCACAGCACTGGAAAAGCCGCTCTAACGCAGACCGGTAGAAGATCACCCGCCGCCAGGGCGCCGCGCTGTCGCGCAGCAAACATCATCCTGTAGGAGGGAGCTCTGCTCGCGATCGGCTGCGCAGCAGTCGTAAATGTTCAGCGTTTCATAGATTTCTGTGAGCGCTTCGTGCTCAATCGCCAGCAGAGCTGCCTCCTACAAGTGGTGTTTTTAATTCAATAAAATCAATAAGTTATTTTATGTTTGATGAGGGCGTGCTGCCCGCGATTGGGCGCAAAGCGGCCATAAAAATTGATGAAACTCCACAAATTTACGACTGCTGCGCAGCCGGTCGCGGGCAAGCGCGCTCCTACACGGTGGTGCGGCCCATACCACTATCAATGCTCGCGATACGGCCTTTCCAGCTCTTCCGAAAACAGATCATCCTCAGCATCCGGGCTCACCGGAATCTTGTGCTCTTCCGACGCCCACGCGCCCAGATCAATCAATTTACAGCGGTCCGAACAAAACGGCCGGGTTGGCGTGGCAGCGCTCCATTCCACGGGTGCGCCGCAGGTTGGGCATTGGACGATAGTGGCTTGGCTCATGAAGGGCCTCCAGACAAAGACAGATAAAAATGGTGCAGCCGCTCGACTTCCTGTTTCAACCAGGCCGGGTCGCGATCATTCACCAACACATCGTCGGCATGACGCAAACGCTCTTCACGCGGCGCCTGCACCTTGAGAATGGCCTCGACCTGCGCCTGACTCACCCCATCACGCTGCACGGTGCGCGCCAGTTGCAGCTCGGGCGGAACATCGATCACCAGCACGCGTCGAGTCGTCTTGTATTGCCCCGACTCGATCAACAGCGGCGACACCAGAATCGCGTAAGGCGACGTCGCCTTGGCCAGATGATCGGCAATTTCCTGACGGATCAGCGGATGCAGCAACGCTTCCAGCCAGCGACGCTGCTCGGGATTGGCAAAGATCAGCGCGCGTAACGCCGCACGATCCAGCTCGCCATTGGCCTGCAACACACCAGGCCCGAAATGCCCGGCGATCTGCGCCAGCGCCGGCCGCCCAGGCTCCACCACCCAGCGCGCCGCATGATCGGCATCCACGGTGTGCACGCCCAGGTCGATAAAGCACTGCGCAGCGGCACTTTTGCCGCTGCCAATGCCGCCGGTCAGGCCAAGAATCCAGGGTTTTTCAACAGGGTGAGTCATTTAAAACCGGCAAACTGCAGATAAGAGTCGGTTATTTGACCACCCCACAGCAAAGCGATCCACCCCGCAATTGCCAGATAAGGACCAAAGGGCATCGGCGCACCGCCTTCAAGCCGGCGTACACGCAACAAAATCACGCCCAACACCGCACCGACCACCGACGACAACAGAATCGTCAACGGCAACACCTGCCAGCCGCCCCAGGCGCCGAGCATCGCCAACAGCTTGAAATCGCCATAGCCCATACCCTCCTTGCCGGTCACCAGCTTGAACAGCCAGAACACCGACCACAACGACAGATAACCCGCCACCGCACCCCACAACGCATCGGTAAGCGAAGTGAAGATGCCGAAACTGTTGACGATCAGGCCGAGCCATAACAGTGGCAAGACCAGCGAGTCGGGGAGAAGTTGGTGATCGACATCGATCATGCTCATCACCAGCAGGCCCCAGGTCAGGACCAGCATCGTTGCGGTTTGCCAGCCGAAGCCGAAATGCCAGGCGATGAAGGCTGAGAGCAGGCCGCAGGTGAGTTCGACCAGCGGGTAGCGTTTGCTGATCGGAGTCTTGCAAGCGGAGCAGCGGCCTTTTAGTAGTAGCCAGCTGAGGACCGGGAGGTTTTCCCAGGTGCGGATCTTGTGGTTGCAGCGTGGGCAGTGGGAGTGGGGGAGGATCAGGTTGTAGGGTTTTGATTTGGGTTCTGGTGGGAGTTCCAGGATTTCGCGGGACTGGGTTCGCCAGTCCGCGAGCATCATTTTGGGGAGGCGGTGGATGACTACGTTCAGGAAGCTGCCGATGAGGAGGCCGAGGATCAGGGTGGTGGTGATCAGGGCTGTTGGTGACGCTGCGAGGAAATCCAGGAACTGCATATCAGACGACGCTACCGAGTTTGAAGATGGGCATATACATGGCCAGAACAAGACCGCCAACAACAACGCCAAGCACGGCCATGATCATGGGTTCCATGAGGCTAGTCAGGCTGTCGACCATATTGTCGACCTCGTCCTCGTAGAAGGTTGCAACCTTATCGAGCATGCCGTCCAGCGCTCCGGACTCTTCGCCGATGGCGGTCATTTGTATGGCCAGGCTTGGGAAAACATCGGTGGTTCGCATAGAGAAGTTGAGCTGCATGCCCGTGGAAACGTCCTGCTTGACCTTATTCACGGCATTTCTGAAGATCACGTTGCCCGTGGCGCCAGCGACCGAGTCCAGCGCTTCGACTAAAGGCACGCCAGCAGCAAAGGTCGTGGCCAATGTTCGTGCATAGCGGGCCACCGAGGATTTGTAGATCAGGGCACCGATAAGTGGCAGTTTGAGCAGGAATCGATCAACGTTATCTCGAATTTTCTGTGATTGTTTGTAGGCACGCTTGAATAGAAAACCGCCGCCAACCATGAGCCCGAGAATTATGAGCCACCATTGCTGGACGATTTCAGACAGCCCGATCACAAATAGGGTAAAGGCAGGCAATTCCGCACCAAATCCGGCAAAAACGGACTGAAACTGCGGCACCACTTTGATCAGCAAAATACCTGTAACGATAAATGCCACGACCATGACCGCGATCGGGTAAGTCATCGCTTTCTTGATCTTGGCCTTGAGCGCTTCGGTCTTTTCCTTGTAGGTGGCTACCCGGTCCAGCAGCGTTTCAAGCGCGCCCGCTTGCTCACCGGCATCGACCAGGCTGCAGTACAAATCATCAAAGTATTCGGGCTTCTGACGCAGCGCTGTAGCAAGGCTGTTGCCAGCAGCCACTTCTTGTTTCAGGAAGTTGACCAGTACCTGCATGCTAGGTTTTTCTGCACCCTCAATGATGATATCGAAGGCCTGCAGCAGCGGCACCCCGGCTTTCAACATGGTCGCCATTTGCCGAGAGAAGAAGGCGATATCCAGCGGCTTGATCTTCTTGCCCATGCTGAAGATCGACACCGGTTTCTTGCGTACCTTGGTCGGGTTGATGCCTTGCTTGCGCAGTTGCGCCTTGACCAAGGCTATGTTATGACCGTCCAGTTCACCACGAGTTTTGGTGCCTTTGCGATCAATGCCTTCCCAGGTAAAGGTGACAAGTTTGACTGTTTTATTGGCCATCTTCAGTCCTTGGTCACCCGGTTGATTTCTTCCAGGCTGGTAATGCCCTGCATGACCTTATGCAAGCCCGAGGTTCGCAGGTCATTAAAACCGTCTTTGCGCATCTGTACGGAGATGTCCAGGGAATTGCCTTCTTCCATGATGATGCGCTCCAGTTCAGCGGTCTTCTTTACGACCTCGTAAATACCGACTCGCCCTTTGTACCCGCCGTTGCAATGGTCGCAGCCTACGGGTGCATAAAGTTTGAATGTGCCAAGGCGCGCTTCTGGAATGCCCTCCTTGAGCAGAGTTTCATTAGGAACATCGACTTCTTTCTTGCAGTGAGGGCAGAGTTTTCGCGCCAGACGCTGGGCGATGATCAGGTTGATGGCTGTCGCGATATTAAAAGCCGCCACGCCCATATGGTGCAGACGGGTCAGCGTCTCTGCCGCGCTATTGGTGTGTAGGGTCGACAGCACCAAGTGACCGGTTTGCGAAGCCTTGATGGCAATCTCGGCAGTTTCCAAGTCACGAATCTCGCCGACCATGATTACGTCAGGGTCTTGGCGCAGGAAGGCGCGCAGCGCCTGGGTAAAGTCCATGCCTTGGCGCGGATTGACGTTGACCTGGTTGATGCCTTCCAGGTTGATCTCTACCGGGTCTTCAGCGGTAGAAATATTGATATTCACCGTGTTGAGGATATTTAGGCCGGTATACAGCGAAACGGTCTTACCCGAGCCTGTGGGACCAGTAACAAGAATCATGCCTTGTGGCTGTCTCAGAGCTTCCAGATACAAGTCTTTTTGCTCTGGCTCATAGCCTAGAGCGTCGATACCCATTTGCGCACTGGTCGGGTCGAGAATCCGCATTACGATCTTCTCGCCCCAGAGCGTGGGCAAGGTGTTCATCCGGAAGTCGATGGCCTTGTTCTGGGAAATTCGGAGTTTGACCCGACCATCCTGAGGTTTGCGACGTTCGGAAATATCCAGGCTGGCCATGACCTTCAGGCGTGCGGCAATTCGGCCAGCCAAGTGAATTGGGGGTTTGGCGGCCTCATGCAAGATCCCATCGGTACGAAAACGCACCCGGAAAACTTTCTCGTAGGGCTCGAAGTGCAAGTCCGATGAGCCCATGCGGATGGCATCCAGCAGCATCTTGTTTACAAAACGCACCACCGGGGCGTCATCAGCATCGTTCTGGGTGCTTAGAGAGGTTTCCTTGGCGCTCTCAACTGGTTCTATATCAAGACCCAGATCAACATCGGCCATTTCGCCCAAGCCGTTGCCGGTATCGAACATTTTGTCGATGGCATCGGAAAGCTTGTCATCTTCAACCAAAATGGCCTCGGTGTTGAGGCCCGTGCTGAACTGAATATCCGTTACAGCTTGGTGATTGGTCGGGTCAGAGACCCCAATAAAAAGCTTGTTGCCGCGCCGCCAAAGTGGGAGTGCGTGATGCTGGCGTACCAGTTTTTCGCTGACCAGGCCTTTTGGCTGACTTTCCTTGTCAAGACTGCTGAGGTCGAAAAAAGGCACCCCAAACTGGTCGGAAGCGACCTCAGCTAGCGTCAGGCTTTTGACCAAGCGGTTCTGAACCAGATAGGTGACCAGCGAGATTTTGTCGCGTCGCGCTTGTTGGTGAGCCTGTTGGGCGGATTTCTCGGTTAACAGCTCGGCGACGACCAATTGCTTGGCCAGGCCGGTAAGGACGACATCGGACATAAAACCACCACATACAGACAGTGGGACGGTTATAGCGTAGTCGGGCTGTGCTGCCAAATGAGGATGATGTATGTGACAGAAAATGTCACTTTCTGCAAAAATAGGTTTTGTGTAAAGTGGTTTGATTGATTTGGGGCAGCTAAAAGGACTGCCGTCGGAATGTGGCATGACCTGTGCTTCGGCTACAATCAAGGAACTCAACCTTGACGTTTTGGAGAAGTACGCATGAGTGCACAAAAAGGTTTCACATTGATCGAGCTGATGATCGTTGTCGCAATTATCGGTATTCTAGCGGCGGTTGCTATTCCGTCTTACCAAAATTATACCTTGCGCGCGCAGGCCTCTGCTCTGCTCGTAAGCATGGAGTCTGCCAAGCTGGCGGTAGCAGAGAACTATAACAATGGATTGACCGGCGCTTCACTGTGCAATACTACAGGCACAACTACTACTCTTGCTGGATGCAGCTCAGGTACCCTTACAACCTCAAATACAGCTGCTGGTGTGACTGCGGTTATCCTTACGCCATCTTTTAGTAACGCAGATAAAGTAGGCGGTACTATTACTTGGGGCTGTACTGTTTCGCCAGCGAAGGCCGCGCCAAGTTCTTGCACTGGCTCATAAGGTTAGATATTTATAAAAAAGGCGCTTTTAGCGCCTTTTTCTTTGGAATTAAAGCTAAATGCTATATGCAGTAGGGAAAAAGTTTTTTTTCTTGTTTTTCGCTGTTGTGATGGTTGTGACTGTTTGCTCTATGGATTTTTCTGGTCATGATCAACAACGCTTAGCACAACTAATCATTGGTTGCTCATCCTTGGCGATTCTAGTGTTTTTTGCTATAAAAAAGCCATTGATTAGTGTTTTTGAAGTTCGTACTAAATTCCTGATTTTTCTGATTATATTAGGCGGTGTCATATCTAGCCTCAATGCACATCAGCCTGCTTGGGCCCTGGTCGAATTATCTGTGTTTTTGCTTTGTGGCGGTATTGCCCTATCCTTGACCCAGCAACGCCTGCATTACGGCGCCAAACTTGATGGGCTGCTTATCTGTTTCGTCGTGTTTATATGCGGCCTGAAAGCCTTTCAATTTTTTTCTTCAACTGTCGCTGCCTTCATGACGTCCGCTTCAGTAATCGATACGGACCTGCTGTTGGACGGTTTCTCCAACAAGCGTTTTTATGGGCAATTCCAGACTTTCACCTTGCCGCTTCTGGTATTACCGCTTTTATATCCGAATCGCTGGTCAAGCAAAGCTTTGCTGTTTGGTTTACTCAGCAGTTGGTGGCTGATTGCAGTGACCGGAGGTACGCGAGGTACATGGCTGGGTATGGGGGCAAGTCTCCTCATTGCGCTTAGTCTAGGGAGGGCCGGGCGTTACTGGGCGGCTTGGCAACTGGCCGCTGCAGCAGTAGGTGTGCTCCTATTCGTCGGTCTTTTTAGTGCTATGCCAGTCTGGTTAGGAATGAGCGTAGACAACTTTGCCGGCGACCGGCTCAGCACCTCGCTGTCAGCACGTGAAATTCTCTGGCAACAGGCTTGGAACATGATCAAGGAGCATCCGCTGCTGGGTTTTGGTCCAATGCACTTTGCTGATACTTGGAACGCTGTAGGGGCGCATCCACACCAAGCCATCCTACAATGGGCCAGCGAATGGGGCGTCCCCTCAACCTTGATAGTGATGGGGTTAGCCTTACATGGGCTAGTTGCCACATGGCGGCTACTGCGCAAACGAGCATTGTCCAACGAGCCTGTCGATTTACTGCGATTATGCTTGGCTACCAGCTTAGTCGGAGCGATGACCCAAGCGATGGTCGACGGGGTGATCGTCATGCCATATTCGCAATTGTGGTTGGCGCTGGTTGTTGGTTGGCTGCTAGCTTTGCACGAATGGCGAGAGCCGCTGTGCTCAACCAACTCACTTAGCAATGGGCTGTGGCTTGCATGTCTCACGCTGGCTTCCGGAATGTTGTTTTACACTGTTATTCGCGATTTTCCGCAGACTGAAAGGCGGGAGCAGCAGTTTGCCCAAGAGTTCGGTGGCCGCTATCTACCGCGCTTCTGGATGCAAGGCATAATTGCTCTGCCTGACAGAGCAGCCGGGCAAGTTTCACCCGTGCGCTAACAAGCAACCCAACGTCGACCCCAGACATCCCCACCACCCTCGAACCCCATACCCTGCGGTGACAATTCCCCACTACCCAGGCCCTTCCCATGAGCACCCCCCCAATCACCGTCCTGCGCGATACCACCCCACTACCCGTCGTCGACGCCTGCAAATGGGAACGCATCGAAGGCGAGCCGCACACCGTGAACCTCAACGCCTACACCTCCGAGGATGGCTCAAAAATCATGGGCACCTGGATCTGTACGCCGGGTAAATGGCGCGTCGAGTATGTGAAGTGGGAATACTGCGATTTCCAGGAAGGCTATTGCATCATCACCCCCGATGGTCAGGAGCCGATTCACTTGAAGGCGGGTGACAAGTTCATCGTCGAAGTGGGCATGAAAGGCACGTGGGAAGTGGTCGAGACCGTGCGCAAATATTTCGTATTTGCCTGACAGACTCTAGATTTTTCCATTCGGTTCTCCTCAACTTTAATGGCTGCGGCGTAAGCCCCGGCCATTTTTTCTCTGCTATAGAAGCTTGTGTGTTTAAAAAAACGCTCAAGTAACAAGAGGTTTTCTGGAGCGCCATTCACTATAGCTTTATGAGGTTTTGATGTTCAGGCGGTTTGTCATAATCGTTTGAGCTACGTGTGCAAATGGCGTTAAAGCATTAAACTATTGCCCATGGTTTTTTGCTAAATAGGCTAGGCCCAGCAAAAGAGTAATCATTATGGCTAAGCAGCCATATTTGAGTAAGCGAAAAGCAATGCTTACTGGCTCCCCGAGAAATTTTTTTCGATCCTCGTGTATTCGAACACATACAGCTATGCCAAAAAGAAAAGCTAAAAGAAGATCAAGCATGCTGAGTGTTCCTAGGTTGTGAATAAAAAATAACGCAGCCTTCATTGGCTTGATTTTCAGCCGTGGTAGTATCAGTCTGTTTTTTGAGATTTGCAATAATCGTTATCGCTTGATGAGTTAAGGGCTTTAATTAAGGGTGTGCCCATCATTCAATAGGATGGTGTTAAATTTTTTTGGGTCAGTCCTCATGTCTTCTGTTTGTCTTATGAGCAAAGATAACTGGCATTAAGGAAAGCGTTCATGCGAGCGGCATTGGATCGGGGCAAAGTATCCGACACACCCGCCTGCTTATGAGCCCAGTGGCTGCTATGCGAAAGCGTCGTATCAGGAAAAAACTCAGCCTTCACCGCAAGGCACACTTAAGCCCATGTCGCAATCGGCTCCAATGCGCGGCGTCCTCGTGTAATTAACCCTCTACGCCCCAACGGTAAGGTGGCGATGCGTTTTCATTGGCGTGCGCTGGCGTGGTGTGAGTTTGCAACAGCGTGTAAGGTGCGCCGCCTCCAGAGTGTGCAATCAGCACTCGTCGTCAGAACAAGAGAAGAACAAGCACCATGATCAGCCCCGATTCCAATGGTCAATTGGCGCAAGGCTTCAAGCCGCGTCATGTCACGATGCTTTCGATTGCCGGCATTATCGGCGCCGGTCTGTTTGTCGGCTCCGGGCATGCTATCGCCGCAGCAGGTCCCGCTACCATTCTTTCCTACGCCTGCTCCGGTTTGTTGGTGGTGCTGGTGATGCGCATGCTCGGGGAGATGGCGGTGGCCAATCCGGACATCGGGTCGTTTTCGACTTATGCCGATCAGGCGATCGGGCCGTGGGCGGGGTTTACCATTGGCTGGTTGTACTGGTGGTTCTGGGTGTTGGTGATTCCTATCGAGGCGCTGGCGGCGGGGCATGTGCTTAATCAATGGTTTCCGCAGGTTGATGCCTGGTTGTTTGCGTTGCTGTCGATCATTTTGCTGGCGGCGACCAATTTGTTCAGTGTCGCCAAGTACGGTGAGTTCGAGTTCTGGTTTGCGCTGTTCAAGGTCGCGGCGATCATTGGATTTATCAGTCTGGGCTTTGCGGTGTTGTTGGGCTGGTTGCCGGGGCGTGAAGTCAGTGGCTTGAGCAAGTTGATGGAGAACCATGGCGGCTTTGCACCGAATGGTTATTCGGCGGTGGTCGGTGCGTTTATCACGGTGATGTTCAGTTTTATCGGCACGGAAGCGGTGACTATTGCAGCGGCTGAGTCCAGTCATCCAGCGAAGAACATCGCCCGCGCCACCCGTTCTGTGATCTGGCGGATCGGTGTGTTTTATATCCTATCGGTGTTTGTGATTATCTCCGTGGTGCCGTGGAACGACCCGCAACTGGCGGTGGTGGGTTCTTATCAGCGGGCGCTGGAGATCATGAATATTCCGTTCGCCAAGTTCTTGGTCGATGTGGTGGTGCTGGTTGCGGTCGGCAGTTGCATGAACTCTTCGATCTATATTTCTTCACGCATGCTGTATTCGCTGGGCAAACGCGGTGAGGCGCCGGTTGCGGTGCGGGTGACGTCAAAGGTGGGTGTGCCGCGTACGGCGGTGTTTGCCAGTACGATTCTGGGGGCGGTGATTACAGTGGTGAGTTATTTCGCGCCTGCCGGGTTGTTTGAGTTTTTGCTGGCCAGTTCGGGGGCGATTGCGTTGCTGGTGTATCTGGTGATTGCGGTGTCGCAGTTGCGCATGCGCCGGATGCTGAGCCGGCAGAAGGCTGAAATCGCGCTGCCGATGTGGCTGTTTCCGTGGCTGACGTATGCGGTGATTATATTTATCTCGGCGGCATTGGTCGTGATGATGATTACGCCGGAGCATCGTGCCGAGATTACGTCGACGATTGGTTTGGCGCTGGTGATTTCGTTTATCGGGATTGTTATGGCGCGCCGGCATGGGCGGCGGGATGAAGAGGGTGAGGCGGTGGAGGGGGCTTGATCGGGATATTTGCTTTGAGACGGCGCTGAGATGTGGAGCTGCCACGAATCACCGCGACGCGATTGTGGGTGGCAGTCGTGCGCAGGTTCGCGGACCGGCAAGTTGGCTCCCGGCAGACCCGAAGGTCTCCCACGCACGACAACCATAAATCAACATTGCAGGCATAGAAAAAGCGCGAGCAATCGATATGGGGGCGCTTGTGCGCCAACTTGAATAGCGGGCCGCGACGCCCGGTCGCTGGATTCACAGCGACGGGTGAACCATAGCGGGCATCGTGATGATGTGCAATTTGTGGCGTGGCATTCGCGGTTACGCGGTTTGTAGGAAACTGGCCCACGCAGAAACCAGCAACAGCAGCGCCATTGCCCGGTTGAAACGCTGCATCGCCCGCGCCGAGGTCAGCAGCCGCACGGCGCCGCGACCTGCCAAGGCCCATACCGTCAGGCACGGGATGGCGACCAGAAAGAAAATCCCCGCGTGCAAACCGTACTCACTGGCACTGGCCTGCGCGCCGGCAAAGACGCTGATCACCGCTAGCGCCATGATCCAGGTCTTGGGGTTGATCGCTTGCAGGCTGGCGCCGCTCCAGGCGCCGATGGGCTGGCGGGTGGCTTCGGGCGTCAGGGAAGCGGCCGCGCTGCGCCACAGTTGCCAGGCCAGTCGGGTGATCCAGGCTACGCCCAGCCAGGCCATGGCGGTTTGTAGCCACGGCAGGCTTTGCAGGATTTCGCCCAGGCCCAGGCCGACCAGTAAAACGATCAGGGCGGCACCTGCGCAGGCGCCGAGGGTGATGCGCAGTGCGGCGTTCAGGCCGTGCAGGGCGCTGTGGCTGAGCACCAGAATGTTGGTCGGGCCGGGGGTGATCGAGGCGACGAAGGCAAAGGCGATAAAGGGCAGGTACTGAGACATCGGCAGGCTCCATGAAGGCTGGCTGCGATTGTCGGTGCCGGTGGCTCAGCGGTCTGGAAGGTTTGTGCAGTGGCTGCGGTAGCGCGCCGGGCTCAGGCCGTAGGCGCGGCGGAACCAGCGGCCCAGATGGCTCTGGTCGGCAAAGCCGAGGGCGGCGGCGACGTCGGCGGGCGTCAGGCCCTGGCGCAGCAGTTTGCGCGCCAGGCTCAGGCGCAGTTGCACCAGATAGGCGTGGGGCGCCAGGCCGTAGGCGGCCTTGAAGGCCCGCGACAGGCGAAAGCGGTCGACGCCGCAGGCAGTGGCCAGGTCGTCGAGGCCGATGTCTTGTTCGACATGCGCGTGCAGGTATTCACGGGCCTTGATCGCCACTGACGGCAAGCGCAGGGGCTCGTCGCTGAGCGGTCGCCAGTGCAATGTGGTGGCGAGGGTTTCCAGCAGCGCGTCGAGGGCGGCGTGGCGCACGATGCGCAGGTCTTGGTGATGCAAGGCGCTGAAGGCGTTGGCGATGCGCTGGACCAGTGCCGGTTCGCAGGCCAGGGTCTGGCTGAAACCGGGCAGGCCGTTGGCGGGGGCGTCTTCGAACAAGGTGCGCATTTGGGCGTCGAGCCAGTGCGGTTGCAGGTACAGCATCGAGTAGGTGAAGCCGCCGGGTGTAGGGGCGTGGCCGTCGTGGATTTCGCCGGGTTCGAGCATGAACGCTTGGCCGGGCGTGCTGCTGTGCAACTGGCGGCGGCAGTTGAATTGCTGCACGCCCTGTTCGGTGATGCCGATCAGGTAGCTGTCGTGCCAGTGCGGGTCGTAGGCATGGCCGGTGAAGTGCGCACGGATCGTCTCGATGCCGGTCTCAAGGTCCAGTTTGAGGGTGATCCAGTGGTCGGTGGCCATGTGCGTTTGCCTGTGGGTTGGGAGGGTATTGTTGTGTCAGCGTATGGCGCGGGGTCTAGAAGATTTGTGCGTAGGAGCGGCTTTAGCCGCGAAGGGCATCACCACGGATTTGTGGCGTCTGCTTCCCGACTGAAGTCGGTCCTACGTCGGTCCACGGTTCTACGCACGGTCACTCCACCCCCATGCGCCGCCGTGCCCGGTTGGCCGAGCCATTGCGCACGGCCCAGCGCAGTACCGGCGCAACGCGGTTGACCCCGGCACGGATCAAGGTGCGTTTGGTGCGGCCTTGTTCGATGGCCAGCATCTGGCTGGCCCAGTCGGGCAGCAGGTCGATGCCGGCTTGCATCATCAGGGCGCCGAAGGGTTTGACCAGGCGGTTGGGTGCCGGCTCTTCGAGTAGCAGGCGCACCACTTCATGGCTGCGTTCGGTGCACACCAGCTCGCCGCGAATGGCGTACAGGTAGTCGTCGATGGCTTGCGCGGTGTGCGGCACGTTGCTGGCGCCCAGTTGTTCGGCGACGTGGGCGGTTTCGGTGAAGTAGGCGTCTTGCTCGGCGCGTGGCAGGTGTGGGTTGACGTAGCGCAGGTGCGCGGCCATGAAGCTGCTGACTTCGGCGACGTGTACCCAGGTCAGCAGGGCCGGGTCGCTGGCGGCGTAAGGCCGGCCGTCGGGGGCGGTGCCGGTGACTTGCAGGTGGATGGTGCGCACCTTGTCGATCAGCCATTGCGCGTCGTGGGTCGAGCCGAAGGTGGTGCCGGAAATGAACTGCCCGGTGCGCCGCAGGCGGCCGAGCATGTCGTGGCGAAAGCTGGAATGGTCCCAGACCCCGGCCAGCGCCAGCGGGTGCAGGGTTTGCAGCATCAGGGCGCCGATGCCGCCGATCAGCATGCTGGTGAAGTCGCTGTTGACTCGCCAGCACACCGATTGCGGGCCAAACAGACCGGGATCGCCCTTGGGGTTTTCCAGGTCCAGTTGGCCCAGGGCCAGGCCGGTGAGGCTCAGCACCTGGGTTTCGATACGGCGACGAATGAATTCCATTGGGTTTTTATCAGGATCTGCGCGGGTCTGAAGCATACCTGTGAGCGCGCTCTGCCGGAATGCCGGAGCACCTCGATCGGCTGCGTTAGCAGTCGTAAATTTTCAGAGTTTCGCAGATTGTTGTGAGCGCTCTGCGCTCAATCGCGATGGTCCGGCATTCCGGCAGAGCTCCCTCCTACAAGTTCTGTGTAGTCCTCCAGCTCAGCGATTCAGGCGTTTATCGATCAGGTCGTCCACCACTGCCGGGTCTGCCAGGGTTGAGGTATCGCCCAGGCTGTCGAGTTCGTTGCAGGCGATCTTGCGCAGGATGCGGCGCATGATTTTGCCTGAGCGGGTCTTGGGCAACGCGGGCGCCCACTGAATCAGTTCGGGTTTGGCGAAGCTGCCGATTTCTGTGCTGACGTGGGCCAGCAGTTCTTTTTTCAACTCATCGCTGGGTTCGACGCCGTTGATGGGCGTGACGAAGGCGTAGATGCCCATGCCTTTGACGTCATGCGGATAACCGACCACGGCGGCTTCGGCGATGTTGTCGTGCAGCACCAGCGCGCTTTCGACTTCGGCGGTGCCGATGCGGTGGCCAGAGACGTTGATCACATCGTCGACCCGCCCGGTGATCCAGTAGTCGCCGTCTTCGTCGCGGCGTGCGCCGTCGCCGGTGAAATAGTAGCCGGCATAGGGTTTGAAGTAGGTGTCGATCATCCGTTGCGGGTCGCCGTACACGCTGCGAATCTGCCCCGGCCAACTGGCTTTGATCGCCAGCAGGCCGCTGCCGGGGCCTTCGATTTCCTTGCCGTGTTCATCGAGCAGCACCGGTTGCACGCCAAACAACGGGCGGGTGGCGCAGCCGGGTTTGATGCGGCTGTCGCCCACCAGCGGGCTGAGCATGATGCCGCCGGTTTCGGTCTGCCACCAGGTGTCGACGATCGGGCAACGTTGTTGGCCCACCTGGTTGAAATACCATTCCCAGGCTTCCGGGTTGATCGGCTCGCCAACGCTGCCGAGCACGCGCAGGCTGGCACGTGAGGTGCTTTGCAGCGGGCCTGCACCTTCGCGCATCAGGGCGCGCAGGGCGGTGGGGGCGGTGTAGAAGATGTTCACTTGATGCTTGTCGATCACCTGCCAGAAGCGCGAGCTGTCGGGGTAGTTGGGCACGCCTTCGAACACCAGCGTGGTCGCGCCGTTGGCCAGTGGCCCGTAGACAATGTAGCTGTGCCCGGTGACCCAGCCGACGTCGGCGGTGCACCAGTAGATTTCGCCGTCCTGATAATCGAAGACGTGATGGTGGGTCAGCGCCGCGTGCAGCAGATAGCCGCCTGTGGTGTGCATCACGCCCTTGGGTTTACCGGTGCTGCCGGAGGTGTAGAGGATGAACAGCGGGTCTTCGGCGTCCATCGGCTCGGGCGGGCAGTCGTCACTGATGCCGTGCACGGCTTCGTGGTACCAGAGGTCGCGGTCCTTGACCCAGTCGATCTCGCCCTGCGTGCGCTCGACCACCAGCACGGTGCTCACGTTCGGGCAGCTTTTCAGGGCCTTGTCGACGTTGCTCTTGAGCGGAATGTATTTGCCGCCGCGCACGCCTTCGTCGGCGGTGATCACGGTGTGGCAGTCGGCATCCAGAATCCGGTCGCGCAGGGCTTCGGGCGAGAAGCCACCGAACACCACCGAGTGCACGGCGCCAATGCGTGCACAGGCGAGCATGGCGTAGGCGGCTTCAGGCACCATCGGCATGTAGATGCACACCCGGTCGCCTTTTTTCACCCCGCGTTGCTTGAGCACGTTGGCTAGCCGCGCAACGTTGTGATGCAGTTTTTTGTAGGTGATTTCAGCCGATTCGGCAGGGTTGTCGCCCTCCCAGATAATCGCGACCTGATCGCCGCGCTTGGCGAGATGGCGGTCGATGCAGTTGTAGCTGACGTTGAGCTTGCCGCCCTTGAACCACTGGGCTTCGCCGGTGCGCAGGTCGCTTTGGCAAATATGGGTCCAGGGGGCGTCCCAATCGAGAAAGGCAGTGGCCTGTTCGGCCCAGAACTGTTCGGGTTGTTCGACCGATTGACGGTACAGGCGTTGGTAATCGTCAGGACTCAGGCGAGCGGCACGGCGCACGGCATCGGCTTTGGGGAATTCGCTGATATCGAACATGACGTTTTCCTTGTTCTTGAGGTGCGTACAAGAATAGGAGTTGAACGTCGGGGCGGGGGTTCAATCAATGGGCATTGCCGGGTAATCCGGCAATGCCCATCACCCTCCAATCAACCGCGATGACGGCCGCGGAAATAGTTGATCAGGCCTTGGGTCGAGGCGTCTTCGGCCTCTTCTTCAACGCCGCCGGTCAGGCGCTGGTACACGGCTTTGCCCAGCTCTTTGCCCAGCTCGACGCCCCACTGGTCAAAGGCATTGATGCCCCAGATCACGCTTTGCACGAAGACTTTGTGTTCGTACATGGCGACCAGTGCGCCGAGACGACGCGGGCTGATGCGTTCGACCACCAGGGTGTTGCTCGGGCGGTTGCCGGGGATGACTTTGTGCGGGGCCAGCTTTTGTACCTGATCTTCGTCCAGGCCATTGGCGCGCAACTCGGCTTCTGCCTCCGGGCGGGTCTTGCCGAGCATCAGTGCCTGGCTTTGCGACAGGCAGTTGGCGTACAGCCACTGGTGGTGGTCGGAGACCGGGTTGAAGCTGACGATCGGCACGATGAAGTCGGCCGGAATCAACTGGGTGCCCTGGTGCAGCAACTGGTGGTAAGCGTGCTGGCCGTTGCAGCCTACGCCGCCCCAGATGACCGGGCCGGTGTCGGTGGCCACTGGTGTGCCGTCCTGACGCACGCTCTTGCCGTTGGATTCCATGTCCAGCTGTTGCAGGTGTTTGGTGATGTTACGCAGGTAGTGGTCGTACGGCAGGATCGCGTGGCTTTGCGCGCCCCAGAAGTTGCCGTACCACACGCCCAGCAGGCCCAGCAGCACCGGCATGTTCTGCTCGAACGGTGCGTTGAGGAAATGCTGGTCCATGGTGTAGGCACCCGACAGCAGTTCCTTGAAGTTGGACATGCCGATGGCCAGGGCGATGGGCAGGCCGATGGCCGACCACAGCGAGTAACGCCCGCCGACCCAGTCCCACATCGGGAAGATGTTTTCTTCACGGATGCCGAAGGCCACGGCGGCGGCGTTGTTGCTCGACACGGCGATGAAGTGGCGATGCAGCTCGGCTTCCGAACCGCCCTGCGCCAGGTACCAGGCGCGGGCGGCCTGGGCGTTTTTCAGGGTTTCGAGGGTGTTGAACGACTTCGACGAAACGATGAACAACGTGGTTTCGGCACGAATGGTCTGCGACAGCTCGTGGAATTCGCTGCCGTCGATATTGGCCAGGTAATGGCAGCGCACGCCTTTGTGGGTGTAGGCCAGCAATGCTTCGGACACCAGCTCAGGGCCGAGGAACGAGCCACCGATGCCGATGTTGACCACGTCGGTGATCGGCTTTTCGGTGTAACCGCGCCACAGGCCGTCGTGAATGCGGCCGACCAGCTCGGTCATCTGGCTCAGCACCTTGTGCACGTCGGGCATGATGTTGGTGCCGTTGACCAGCAGCTTGTCGCCTACCGGCCGGCGCAGGGCGGTGTGCAGCGCCGGGCGGCCTTCGGAGGAGTTGACCAGCTCGCCTTCGAACTGCGCCTTGATCGCTTCTTTGAGGCCGGCGTCCTTGGCCAGCGTCACCAGCAGGTCGCGGGTTTCGTGGGTGATCAGGTTTTTGGAGTAGTCGAGGAACAGGCCGCAGCTGCTGAGGGTGAACTGGCTGAAGCGCTGCGGATCGGCCGTGAATGCCTCGCGCATGCTGAAATCCTGCATGGTCTGGCGGTGTTGGCTCAACGCCTGCCAAGCGGGCAGGGCGGTCACATCGGAAGGAGTGCGGTAGTACGCCATTGCTGGGGGATTCCTTTAACTTGAACGGCCGGTGGACATTTTAAAGCCGCGTACTGCGCGGCGGGTTCTGGGCTCGACATTCCTGTGTACATCGATGTCCGGGCTTGTCGCTCCATGGTCTCGCCGGTGTTTACCGGCGATTTGTATCGGTAAGGCAGTGCGGGGCGGGGTTTGGTTCATCGCAGGCCCGCGCTCAGGCATGAAACATTCTTAAACGTTGTTCAGGTGCAGGTTATCGATCAGCCGGGTCTTGCCCAGATACGCCGCCGCAATGACGACCAGGTCGCGATCGTCAAAGGTGGCCGGTCGCAGGCTGCCGGCCTGGCGCACCTCCAGATAATCGACGCGAAAGCCTGCGCTTTCAAGTGTCTGTTTACCCGTACTCAACAGGGGCGCGAAGGTTTTCTCGCCGCTGCGCAGTGCGTCACCAATCCGGGTAATGACTTGATACAGAACAGGCGCAACGGCGCGTTGTTCGTCGCTCAGGTAACCATTGCGCGACGACAGCGCCAGACCGTCGGCGGCGCGCACGGTCGCCTCGCCAATGATCTGGATCGGCATGTTCAGGTCGCGCACCAGCGCGCGGATGACCGCCAGTTGCTGAAAGTCTTTTTCACCGAACACGGCGACATCGGGCTGGACCATGTTGAACAGCTTGCTGACCACGGTCGCCACGCCTTCGAAATGCCCCGGACGGCTGGCGCCGCACAGGCCTTCGGACAGGTGCGGGACGCTGACGCGGGTCTGGTCGTCCATGCCGTTGGGGTACATGTCGGCCACGCCTGGGGTGAACAACAGGTCACAGCCGGCTTGCTGGAGCTTTTCCTGGTCGGCGGTCAGGGTGCGCGGGTAGGTTGCCAGGTCTTCGTTGGGGCCGAACTGCAGCGGGTTGACGAAAATGCTCGCCACCACGAAGTCGGCCTGTTCGCCAGCGCGTGTGACCAGCGTGGTGTGGCCGCTGTGCAGGTTGCCCATGGTCGGCACCAGCGCGATGCGCTTGCCGGCCTGACGCGCCTGGGCCACGGCGGCGCGCAGGTCGTGGACGGTGTGTACTGTGTTCATGCCGGGAATCCGTGTTCAGGAGCGGGAAAGCTTGAGTCTTTGACGGCGCTGACATACGCCTGGATGGCCGACGGGATATCCGGCTGGCCGATCATGAAGTTCCTGACGAACCTGGCCATGCGGCCGCTGATCGACAGGCCGAGCATGTCGTGCAGCACCAGCACCTGGCCGTCGGTGGCGTTACCGGCACCGATGCCGATCACCGGAATCTTCACGGCATGGGTGATTTCTTCGGCCAGTTCTGTGGGCACGCATTCAAGCAGAATCATGGCGGCGCCGGCCTGCTCCAGGGTAATGGCATCGGCGCGCATCTGCCGGGCCTGGGCTTCAAGCCGGCCCTGCACCTTATAGCCACCGAGCACGTTGACGGTCTGCGGGGTCAGGCCCATGTGCGCGCACACCGGAATGCCACGGTCGGTCAGTTGGCGAATGGAGTCGGCCAGCCAGGCAGCGCCTTCGACCTTGACCATGTGCGCACCGGCCTGCATCAGCGTAGCGCTGTTGAGCAACGTGTGTTCGACGGTGGCATTGGCCATGAACGGCAGGTCGGCAACGATCAACGAGCCCTGGTTGCCGCGTTTGACGCAGCTCACGTGGTACGCCATGTCGGCGGTAGTGACCGGCAGGGTGCTGTCATGCCCTTGCAGGACCATGCCCAGCGAGTCGCCGACCAGCAGCACCTCGACGCCCGCTGTGCTGGCGGTATGGGCGAAAGTTGCGTCATAGCAGGTCAGCATGGTGATCTTCTCACCCTTGAGCTTGAGAGCCTGCAGCGACGTAACGGTTGTAACCGGCATGTAATTTCCTCCATCACCAACGTTTAGCGAGCAACGCCCGAAAGCAGGCACACCGTCGTATCGCGGTGTTTCGCAAAGGCCTGTTTCGCGCCCATGCACCAACGGGGTTGGTGGCGGGAGGCCTATATTCGTGAGGGAGGGGCATGAAGTCAATTGCGGCTGTTACCCAGGCTCGATTGCCGGGGTAACGGGTGACACACGGCGGTTACAGTGCGGCTGGCAGGCGTTCAAGTCCGGCGAAGGGGCAGGCAGCCAGTAACTGGCTCAGCAGGCGCCCGTCGGGCAGTAGCAGGTCGGGTGCCAGTTCGGCCAGCGGGTAGAGCACGAAGGCGCGGGCGTGCATGTGGTAGTGCGGAATCTGCAGGCGCGGCACGTCGATCAGGTGCTCGCCGAACAGCAGGATATCCAGGTCCAGCGTGCGCGGTCCCCAGCGTTCCAGGCGCTCGCGGCCCTGGTCCAGCTCGATGGCTTGCAAGGCATCGAGCAGTGCCAGTGGCGCAAGGTCGGTGTCCAGCGCCGCCACGGCATTGGTGTAGCGCGGCTGGCCGGGCAGCAGCGAGTCGCTGACATAGAACGACGAGGCAGCGGCTAAACGGCTGCCGGGCAATTGTTGCAGGGCCGCCAGCGCGTTGCGCAACTGCGCGGCCGGCTCGGCGAGGTTACTGCCCAGGCCGATGTAGGCGCGCTCAGTCATCGAACACGCCTGCGGTGTCGCCACCGGTCTTGCGCTTGGAGTTGCTGCGGCGGCGCTTGCGCGGGCCGGTGCCGGTTTCTTCTTTATTGCCCAGGTCGCGAATCATGTCGCGGCGCTGGCTGTCGTTGCAGTCCTGGTAGCGGGTCCACCAGTCGCCAAGACCGTCGGTCTGCTCGCCGGCGCTTTCGCGCAGCAGCAGGAAGTCGTAGGCGGCGCGAAAGCGCGGATGGTCGAGCAACAGGTCGGCACGCTTGCCGGCACGGCGTGGCAGGCGTTCTTGCATGTCCCAGATTTCGCGGATCGGCAAGGTGAAGCGCTTGGGGATCGCAATGCTGCGGCACTGTTCGATGATCAGGTCGTGCGAGGCTTCGTTCATGGCCGCCAGCGGTGGCGCGCCACGCTCTTGCAGGCGCAGAACCTTGGCTGGCAACGCCGGCCACAGCAGGGCGGCGAACAGGAAGGCCGGGGTTACCGGTTTTTCCTGGCGCACGCGCAGGTCGGTGTTGGCCAGCGCCTGGCTGATCAGCGTATGAGTGTAGGTCGGGTTGTATTCCAGGGCCTTGGCAGTGGCCGGGAACAGCGAGTCGAACAGTTCGAGGTCGACCAGCATTTCGAAGGTGATCTCGGCGTGCCCGGACAGGAACAGCTTGAGGGTTTCTTCGAACAGGCGTGCCGCCGGAATGTCGCGCAGCATCGGCGCCAGCGGGCGGATCGGCAACACGGTCTGCTTCTCGATGCCAAAATTGAGCTTGGCCGCGAAGCGCACCGCACGCAGCATGCGCACCGGGTCTTCCTTGTAACGCTGCTGCGGATCGCCGATCAGGCGGATCAGCCGGTTACGGATGTCGTCCACGCCATTGGCGTAGTCGAGAATGCGCTCGGTGACCGGATCGTAATACAGGGCGTTGATGGTGAAGTCGCGGCGCTGGGCGTCCTCTTCGAGGGTGCCGTAGACGTTGTCGCGCAAAATCCGGCCACTGGCGTTATGAGAGGACTGGTTGCTGTCTTCTTCTTCGTCGTCTTGCGAGTGGTTGGCGCGGAAGGTCGCGACCTCAATGATTTCACGTCCGAAATGGATGTGAACCAGTTTGAAACGCCGGCCAATGATGCGCGCGTTGCGAAACTCGGCGCGGATCTGCTCGGGCGTGGCGCTGGTGGCGACGTCGAAGTCCTTGGGGTTGATCTGCAGCAGCATGTCGCGTACGCAGCCACCGACCAGGTAGGCCTGGTAACCCGCCGTTTGCAGGCGCTCGACGATGTTGACCGCATGGCGGCTGAATTGGGTACGTTGCAGCGAGTGCTGGTTGCTGTTGAGCACGATCGGCGTGGAACGTATGTTTTGCTGCGGTGTACGCAGCGGGGTACGGATTGACTGGAACAACTTCTTCAGCATGGGATGCACTGTTTGAAGGAATATTCGGCCAAAACAGGGAATGACCGCATGATGGGCGGGGATTCTAGCATTTGATCGTGCAATGGTGTAGGAAGCGTCGTCGCGGGGGAGAGTCTGGCAGGCATTTGCGCAGGAATTTGCGCGGAAAGGAAGGCATGCCGGCGAACGCCAGATGCTACTGGGGGAGCCGAAGCTCCCCCAAAGTGTGTGCTCTTTATTTTTATTATGAGTGCGGGCTCTTGTTTTTGTTGGGTGCCCAATCACAAGCGTTTTGCCTGTGAACCTCTCAACCGAGAGTAAAGAGCAAACGGATTGCTTTGGCCGCTGTAGTGCAATGATCAGTCGATCCAACCAGTTCAGGCGCTACCTTGGGGTAGTTTTTGTTGTTCTCGGCCTGGTTGCGGGGCAAGCCCCAAATACAACACCTCTCCAAAAGAATCAGTTAGCTGCGCCTCCGCCGTGTTGTTCTTGTTATGCGTGAGTCGATTCGTCTTGTTTTTATTGTGTGGGTGCATCGTGTTTTTATTTTTCTTGTACTAAGGATATAGCAGAACCTGTGCCAACTTTTGCAAAGCCCCGTAAACACTGGGGTTGGCGGCATCTGCTTTGTATGCGGGCGAAAAAAAGCCGGGGTTTCGTTACCGTAAACCCCGGCTTTTGTTACGTCTGGCAAAGCTTCGGTAACGTTTTTTTGTTCCGCCAAGGGAACTGTTACCGGAAAAACGGTCACGTCTCGTTCGCAACACCCTTGCGTCGCGGAATGCCCAGGCGCTGACGTCTCTCCCACAGGCATTTGCGGCTGACGCCCAGTTTGCGGGCCAGTTCGGTCTCGGTCATGTGGTCCTGATGCTCCAGCACGAAATGCTGGAAATAATCCTCAAGCGACAGGTCTTCGCTCGGTTCGTGGTTACTGCCGTTGACGCTGCTGGTCAGCGGCGCCAGGCCGACGAATTCTTCGTCTTCGAGCAGGGCCAGCTCGATGTCGATGCCCAGATAATCAGCGGAGATTTCTGCGCTCTCGCTGAGAATCACCGAGCGCTCAACGGCGTTTTCCAGTTCGCGCACGTTACCCGGCCAGCTGTATTGACGGATGGCCTGCTCGGCGTCGGCGCCGAACTTCATGTCCGGTCGGCCGGCCTTGACGCTCTGGCGGGTCAGGAATGCGCGGGCGATTTCCAGCACATCGCTGCCGCGTTCACGCAGGGCAGGCAGCTTGAGGGCGATCACGTGCAGACGGTAATAAAGGTCTTCGCGGAATTCGCCGTTCTTGGCCAGGGTCTTGAGGTCGCGGTGGGTCGCGGCGATCAAGCGCACGTCGACCTTTTGCGATTGCACCGAACCCACCCGGCGAATCTCGCCTTCCTGCAACACGCGCAGCAGCCGCGCCTGGGCTTCAAGCGGCAGCTCGCCGATTTCGTCGAGAAACAGGGTGCCGCCATCGGCCGCTTCGACCAGCCCTGCACGCCCGGCGCTGGCGCCGGTGAACGCGCCTTTTTCATGGCCGAACAGTTCGGACTCGATCAGACTTTCAGGAATGGCGGCGCAGTTGACCGAAATCATCGGCGCCTTGGCGCGGCGCGAAAGGTTGTGCAGGGCGCGGGCAACCAGTTCTTTACCGGTACCGGACTCGCCCTGCACCAAAACGTTGGAATCGGTGGGCGCGACCTTGCGGATCTTGCCGTACAGGTCCTGCATCGGTAGGCAGGAACCGATAATGCCGATTTCGCCGTTGGCGTTACCGGCGGCGGGCTTGTCGGCCGCGCCATTGGCCTTGCCGCTGCTGGCGCCGGGCTGCGGTTGTGCCTGGCCTTGGGACGTCTGGCGATCACGCAGAATGCGCGCCACGGCCTGGAGCATTTCATCGTGGTCGAAGGGCTTGGCGATGTAGTCGACCGCGCCCATTTTCATCGAGTCGACCGCCGAGCGCAGGCTGGCGTAACTGGTCATGATCAGCACCGGCTTGCCTTCACCGAGCCGGATCAGCTCGGTGCCGGGGGCGCCGGGCAGTCGCAGGTCGCTGACGATCAGGTCGAACGAGGGGATGCTGAAGCGTTCCTGAGCCTCCTGCACCGAGCCGGCTTCGCTGACTTGATACTGGTTGCGTTCAAGCAGGCGGCGCAGGGCCGAGCGGATGATGGTTTCGTCTTCGACGATCAGAATATGCGGCATTGATTCAGTTCTCTCGACGGTCTCGGTTCACGGCGGACGTCGCGTCGACATTACGCGGTAAGGTCACCCTTATGCGGGTACCGCGTTGCCGTTCGGGATCGGCCGGGCTGTCGATGGTGATTTGTCCATAATGCTCTTCAACGATGGAATAGACCAGAGCGAGGCCCAGTCCGGTTCCTTCACCTGGATCCTTGGTGGTGAAGAAAGGTTCGAACAATCGGTCCATGATTGCCTTTGGAATACCGCTGCCTTCATCTTCGACGATCAGGTCCACAGTATGTTCGGACGCCTCGCTCTTGACCCGCACGGCGCTGCCGGGTGTTGACGCATCGCGGGCGTTGGAAAGCAGGTTGATCAGCACCTGGGCCAGCCGTTGCGGGTCGCCGTCTACCCAGTGCGCGGGGTCACACAGATTATAGAACTGCACCTCGAAGTTGCGCCGGTTCAGGGCCAGCAGGCCGATGGCGTCCTGCGCCACCTCGGCCAGGCACACTGGCTCGTCGCTGTGCTGGTGGGCGCCGGCATGGGCAAAACTCATCAGCGATTGCACGATGCGCGACACACGCTTGGTCTGCTCGACGATCTGGCTGCTGATTTCGGCCAGCTCCGGGTCTTCTTCACGCTCTTCGCGCAGGTTTTGCGCCAGGCAGGCGATGCCGGTAATCGGGTTGCCGATCTCGTGGGCTACGCCGGCGGCCAGGCGACCGATACTCGCCAGCCGTTCGGAATGCACCAGCTTGTCTTCGAGCATCTGCGTTTCGGTCAGGTCTTCGACCAGCAGCACCAGGCCGCTGTTGCCTGGCGCCAGGGGCTCGTCGATGGCGGCCTTGTGCAGGTTGAGCCAGCGCGTCTGGCCATCCAGTTGCAGCTTCTGTTTGTGCAGGTGCTCGTCGGGCTCACGGATGAAGTCGCGCAGCAGGCTTTTCCACGGCTCGACGATGGTGCTCAGGCGCGAGCCGACCACGTGCTGGGCCGGAATGGCGGTCAGCTCTTCCATGGCGCGGTTCCACATCAGGATTTCCTGGTCCTTGGCCAGCGAGCACACGCCCATCGGCAGCTCTTGCAGGGTTTGCCGGTGATAGCGGCGCAGCGCATCGAGTTCGGCGGCCAGCCCGGTCAGGCGCGAGTGATAGTCCTCGAGCCGGCTTTCGATGAAGTGGATGTCTTCGGTAACGTATTTTTCGTTACCGGACTTGTAGGGCAGGAAGGTCTCGACCATGTCCTGCGCCACGCTGGGGCCCATCAGGCCTGACAGGTTGGCTTCTATGCGGTCGCGCAGGCGACGCAACGCGTAAGGGCGCCGTTCGTCGAACGGCAGGTAGAGGTCGCGCAGGGCCTGTTCGACTTCCTTCTGCGCGGCCTTGGCGCCCAGCGGCTTGGCCAGTTGCGTGGCGAATTCCTGCGGGGAGGCAGCAAACAGTTCGCGGCGCTGCGGGCGGCGCACGTTGTCCACTGCGCAGGCCTCGGCGGCGCTGACTTCTTCGGGGCTGGCATTGGTGAACAGCGACACCAGGGTAAACAGCAGCACGTTGGCCGCCAGCGAAGCGATGGCTGCCATGTGCCAGCTGGTGTCGTCCAGCACATAGATCATGTTCAGCATCGGAATATAGAAGCCTTCCATGTTACCGAGCAGCGGTAACAACATGCTGAAGACCCACACTGTGATGCCGGCCAGGATCCCGGCGATGAAGCCGCGCCGGTTGGCGGTCGGCCAGTACAGCACCGACAGCACCCCCGGCAAAAATTGCAGGGTGGCGACAAAGGCGACGATGCCCATGTTGGCCAGGTCTTGCTGGGCACCGAGCATCAGGTAGAAGCAGTAGCCGGCGGTGATGATGGCGATGATCAGGCCGCGGCGGGTCCATTTCAGCCAGCGGTAGATATTGCCTTCGGCCGGCGGCTGGTACAGCGGTAGTACCAGATGGTTAAGGGCCATGCCCGACAGCGCCAGGGTGGTGACGATGATCAGGCCGCTGGCCGCCGACAGGCCGCCGACGTAGGCCAGCAGGGCCAGGGATTTGCTTTGCACGGCCATGCCGATGCCCAGCGTGAAGTATTCCGGGCTGGTACGTGCACCGAGCTTGAGGCCGGCCCACAGAATCAGCGGCACCGCCAGGCTGAGCAGCAGCAGGTACAGCGGCAGGCCCCAACTGGCGCTGACCAGGGATCGCGGGTTGAGGTTTTCGGTAAAGGTCATGTGGTACATGTGCGGCATGACGATGGCCGAGGCGAAGAACACCAGCAGCAGCGTGCGCCACGGGCCTTCCTGCAGGGGCGTGTGCAGCGAGGCGAGGGCGGTCTGGTTTTGCAGCAGCCAGACTTCGAGCTGCGACGGGCCGCCAAACACGGTGTACAGGGCGTAGATGCCCAGGCCGCCGAGGGCGATCAGTTTAATGATCGACTCGAACGCGATGGCGAACACCAGGCCCTGGTGTTTTTCACGCGTAGCGATGTGCCGCGAGCCGAAGAAGATCGTGAACAGGCTGATCAGTGCACAGAACGCTATCGCCACCCGGTTGCGCACCGGCTCGCCGGTGAGGATGCCGATCGAGTCGGCCACCGCCTGGATTTGCAGGGCCAGCAACGGCAACACGCCGATCAGCATGAAGATGGTGGTCAGCGCGCCAGCCCAGGTGCTGCGAAAACGAAACGCGAACAGATCGGCCAGCGACGATAACTGGTAGGTGCGGGTGATCTTGAGGATCGGATAAAGCAGCACCGGCGCCAGCAAAAAGGCGCCCGACACCCCCAGGTAGCTGGACAGGAAGCCGTAGCCGTACTGATAGGCCAGGCCGATGGTGCCGTAGAACGCCCAGGAGCTGGCGTAAACCCCGAGCGACAAGGTGTAGGTCAGCGGGTGGCGAATGATCCAGCGCGGGATCAGGCCGCGTTCGCTGATCCAGGCCACGCCGAACAGCACCAACAGGTAGCCGGCGCTGACCAGCAGCAGGTAGGTCAGGCTAAAGCTCATCGGCATCTCGCTGGCTTTGCAGAATGAACGTCACCACGATCAGGATCAGCCACAGCATGTAGGGGCGGTACCAGGCGCCTGTCGCGTCGATCCACCAATCCATGATGGCCGGCGAGAACAGGTAGATGCCGACCACCAGGAGCAGGACCAGCCGATAGATGTACATGCTGCCTCCGTAATGTGCGCCGCAGGGCGGTGGATGGCCTGCCCTGTTGTGGGGCGGGTGAGGTGCGGCATGTTAACCAATGCCCGGCAACCTGCAAGCGGCGTTTTTCGCAGTATGCGGCAACCGCTCTAGTGCGGGTGTTCTACTTCACTGTCCGGGATGGCGAGCACCTTGGGAATCAGGTCGCTGTTCCACTGGCGGGTGGCCTGGGCGAGCAGCTCGTGTGGCGTGGCGTATTCAAGGTGGGCATCGAGTGGCTGCCCCAGTGCGCGCAAGGCCCGCAGCAATAGCGGCGTGGCCTGATCGGCGGGCAGCGGCGGCGAGCGGTAGGATTTGCCGAGCTTGTGGCCATCCGGTTGGGTGATCAGCGGTACGTGCAGGTAGCGCGGCTGTGGCACACCGAGCAGTTCTTGCAGATACAGTTGCCGCGGCGTGGAGTCGAGCAGGTCGGCACCGCGCACGATATCGGTAACGCCTTGCCAGGCGTCGTCGATGACCACCGCCAGTTGATAGGCATACAGCCCGTCGCGACGACGAATGACAAAGTCGCCGGCCTCGCGACCCAGGTGCTGGCGCAGCAGGCCCTGAACCCGGTCGGTAAAGTGGTATTCCACTTCCGGGACGCGCAGACGAATGGCGCCTTGTTCCGGGGCATGTCCAAGGTTGCGGCACAAGCCTGGGTAAATGCCGTTGAAGGGCTCCAGTTGCTTGCGCGAGCAGGTGCAGGTGTAAGCCAGGCCATGGCTGAACCAGCGTTGCAGCACCTGAGCGTAAGCTTCATGCCGGTCGCTTTGCCGAACGCAGTCGCCGTCCCATTCAAAGCCGTAGGTTTCCAGCGTCTGCAAAATGGCCGTCCGGGCGCCGGCAACTTCACGCGGCGGGTCGAGGTCTTCCATGCGCATCAGCCACAGGCCGCCTGCCGCACGGGCATCGAGATACGACGCGAGAGCGGCGACCAGTGAACCGAAATGCAGGTAACCGCTGGGCGTTGGCGCAAAGCGCCCGATATAAGAAGGGTTTTTCATGGGCCGATATTACTGGCTGGCCAATAGCCGGAAAACAAAAAAGACGCCGAAGCGTCTTTTAGGTCGTCAGCGTTACTTGCCGACTTGTTTTTCTTTGATTTCTGCCAAGGTCTTGCAGTCGATGCACAGGTCGGCCGTCGGGCGGGCTTCGAGGCGGCGGATACCGATCTCGACACCGCAGGATTCACACCAGCCGTATTCTTCGTCGAGGATCAGTTGCAGCGTCTTGTCGATCTTTTTGATCAACTTGCGTTCACGGTCGCGCGCGCGAAGTTCAAGGCTGAACTCTTCTTCCTGGCTGGCACGATCGGCGGGGTCAGGGAAGTTGGCCGCTTCGTCCTTCATGTGGTCTACCGTACGGTCGACCTCCACCATCAAATCCTGTTTCCACTTGTTCAGGATCTTGGTGAAGTGCGCACGCATGGGTTCGCCCATGTACTCTTCACCCGGTGTCGCCTTGTAGGGTTCGAGGCCGCTGATTAGATTTTGTTGCTTATCTTGGGTGGGCATGTATGGACCGCCTCTCACTCTTTTCTAATCTATTGCGCAGGATGTTCCATCACCGACACCCGTCGGCCCTGCAGGTGCAAGCCGGCGAACTTACCAGATCAAATCGGAGTTCGCCACTCCCGGTTGTCGAGCATGACGCCTGCTGTGAACAGCCCGTTGAAAGTCCACCTGCCATGGATGAACTCTAGTCATTGCAGGGCGTCGTAGTTTGTTTTTTGTTGTTTAATTAGCTCTTTTTGTCGCCTGCCCCCAGGAAGGAAAATCATGGTCCAGCCTTACAGTGAGCGCAGCCGCGCCATCGAACCGTTTCATGTCATGGCGCTGCTTGAGCGGGCCAATGAATTGCAGGCGGCGGGCCACGATGTCATCCATCTGGAGATCGGCGAGCCGGACTTCAGTACCGCCCAACCGATCGTCGAGGCCGGGCAAGCCGCCCTGGCGGCCGGCAAGACCCGCTATACCGCCGCCCGCGGCCTGCCAGAGCTGCGCCAGGCCATTGCGGGTTTTTACGCCACCCGCCACGGCCTGGACATCGACCCGCAGCGCATCATGGTCACACCGGGCGGCTCTGGTGCCTTGCTGCTGGCCAGCAGCTTGCTGGTCGACCCCGGCAAGCACTGGTTGCTGGCCGACCCTGGCTACCCGTGCAACCGGCACTTTTTGCGCCTGGTCGAAGGCGCAGCCCAACTGGTGCCGGTGGGCGTCGAGGAGCGTTACCAGTTGACCGCGCCACTGGTCGACCGCTACTGGAATCAGGACAGTGTTGGCGCCCTGGTCGCTTCGCCGGCCAACCCGACCGGCACATTGCTCAGCCGTGATGAGCTGCAATCCTTGTCGACCGCGCTTAAAGCGCACAACGGGCACTTGGTGGTGGACGAGATTTACCACGGCCTGACTTACGGCGTTGATGCCAGCAGCGTGCTGGAAGTCGACGACGAAGCTTTCGTCCTTAATAGTTTTTCCAAATATTTCGGCATGACGGGCTGGCGCCTGGGTTGGCTGGTAGCGCCACCAGCGGCCGTCGGTGAACTGGAAAAGCTGGCGCAAAATCTGTACATCAGCGCATCGAGCGTGGCGCAGTATGCCGCGCTGGCCTGTTTCGAGCCGCACACACTGGACATTCTCGAACAGCGCCGCGAAGCGTTCCGGCAGCGGCGTGACTATTTACTGCCGGCGCTGCGCGAGCTGGGCTTCGGTATTGCCGTAGAGCCTGAAGGGGCGTTTTACCTGTACGCCGATATCAGCGCGTTCGGCGACGATGCCTTCGCGTTCTGTCGTTATTTTCTAGAGCAGGAACACGTCGCCTTTACCCCAGGGCTGGACTTTGGCCGCCACAAGGCCGGTCACCATGTGCGTTTCTCTTACACCCAGAGCCTGCCGCGCCTGGAGCAGGCGGTCGAACGGATTGCCCGTGGCTTGCGGAGCTGGCAAGGCTGATGCGCTTTTCTCCCCCCCTTGAAACCGGACGGCTGTTGCAGCGTTACAAGCGCTTTCTGGCCGATATCGAAACCGACAGCGGCGAACGCTTGACCATTCACTGCCCCAATACCGGCTCGATGCTCAATTGCATGCTGCCGGGCGGGCGAGTGTGGTTCAGCCGCTCCAATGACCCCAAGCGCAAATTGCCCGGCACCTGGGAAATCAGCGAGACCCCCCAAGGGCGGCTGGCCTGTATCAATACCGGGCGGGCCAATACGCTGGTTGAAGAGGCATTGCGTGCCGGAGTGATCAGCGAGCTCAACGGCTTCACCGCGCTCAAGCGCGAAGTGCCTTACGGCGTGGAAAAAAGCCGGGTGGATTTTCGCCTGCAATACCCGCAAGGCGACCTGTACCTGGAGGTCAAGAGCGTCACGCTGGGCTTCGATGACTCGGCGGTGGCGGCGTTTCCGGATGCCGTGACCCAGCGTGGCGCGCGTCACTTGCGTGAACTGGCGGCGCTGGCCCGTGACGGCGTGCGTGCGGCCTTGCTGTATTGCGTGAACCTGTCAGGCATCGAGGCGGTGCGCCCGGCCGAAGAGATCGACCCCGCTTATGCGGCGGCCTTGCGCGATGCGAAGGCGGCAGGTGTGCAGATTCTGGCGTATGGCGTCGATATCAGCCCTGAAGAGGTACGTATCGTGCGCCGTTTGCAGGTGCAAGAGGGCATGCCGCCAGGCCTGTAACGCCATGGCGCTTGACCTGCAAATGCAAACAATTATCAAATGTCAGGGCTTCGCAGCCTGATAGCCATTGGCTGCACCGATTCTCCTGGACAGGAATTCCTGCATGCCTTTGCGTACGTTGTGGCTGGCGCTTTGCGCCAGTGTGTTGATCAGCCCCATGAGCCAGGCCGACGAGCCGCCCAAGCGTCTGGTCAGTGCCGGTGGCGCCCTGAGCGAGTGGGTTGTCGCGCTTGGCGCGCAACCGAGCCTGGTCGGGGTCGACACCACCAGCCAGAACCCTGAGTCGCTCAAGTCGCTGCCACGCATCGGCTATCAGCGTCAGCTCTCGGCCGAAGGCATTCTCAGCCTGCGCCCCGATGCTTTGGCGGGCACTGAAGAAATGGGCCCGCCCGCGGTGCTTGAGCAGCTTCGTGCTGCCGGCGTGCGGGTTGAAGTGCTGTCGGCAAAGGCTGACCTTGCCGATCTGCAAGACAACTTGCAACGCCTGGGCAAACTGCTGGGTGCATCCGCTCAGGCCGAGCGCCTGAATACTGAGTTTCGCCAGCGACTGGACACCCAGCAGCAGTGGGTGGCTCAGGCCCGTACCCAGCAAGCGATTCCCGATGTCCTGCTGCTGGTCGGCCAGGGTGGCGGCAAACCCATGGTGGCCGGCAAGGGCACGGCGGGCGACTGGCTGATCACCCGCGCCGGTGGGCGTAACCTGGCGACCCATGAAGGCTACAAGGTGTTTTCGACCGAGGTCATGGCCGCGCTCGACCCGCAGGTATTGATCGTGGCTGACCGTACCTTGCGTGGCACGGCGGTGCGTGAGGCATTGCTCAAGGAAAATCCGCTGCTGGCGGCGACCACGGCGGTGCGCAATAACCGGGTGTTCGACCTCGATCCAACCCTGTTGGTCGGCGGCCTGGGCCCGCGTTTGCCGGCGCAATTGCAGCGTGTGTCTGAGGTGTTGTACCCCGGCGCCTATCCGCTTCCATGAAGCGCGGGCTGCCACCGCAGGCGTTGTTTGCGCTATTGATCGGCCTGTGCCTGATCGCGACCTGGCTGTCGCTGGCGCTGGGGCCGGTCAGCCTGCCACTGGGCGATGTGCTGCGTGCCCTGAGCGGCTTGGTCACGCCGGGCGAGATGAGCCAGGCTGAGCTGATCATCGGCCAGATCCGCCTGCCTCGGACCTTGCTTGGCTTGACGGTGGGCGCCGTGCTGGCATTGTCCGGGGTGGCGATGCAGGGGCTGTTTCGCAATCCACTGGCAGACCCTGGCCTGATTGGCGTGTCCAGTGGCGCGGCGTTGGGGGCGGCGCTGGCGATTGTCGGCGCCGCGATGTGGGGCAATGTGCCGGCGCTGATTGCACCTTACCTGCTGTCGCTCTGTGCGGTGCTGGGTGGCCTGCTGGTGACGGCGGTGGTGTACCGGCTGGGCCGGCGCAACGGCCAGACCAGTGTGGCGACCATGCTGCTGGCGGGCATTGCCTTGACGGCGCTGTCGGCGTCGGTGATCGGGTTGCTGACGTATCTGGCGGATGATGCGACCTTGCGTGCCCTGACGTTCTGGAACCTGGGCAGCCTCAATGGCGCCAGCTATGCGCGGCTTTGGCCGTTGCTGCCGGTCTGTGCGCTGATCGTCTTGTGGTTGCCGCGCCGGGCCAGAGCGCTCAATGCCTTGCTGCTGGGCGAGTCCGAGGCTCGCCATCTGGGCGTGGACGTGCAGTCGCTCAAGCGCGAACTGATGTTCTGCACGGCGCTGGGGGTGGGCGCGGCGGTGGCGGCGGCCGGGTTGATCGGCTTTGTCGGGCTGATCGTGCCGCACCTTATCCGTCTGCTCAGTGGCCCCGATCACCGGGTGCTGTTGCCGGCTTCGGCCCTGGCGGGTGCCAGCCTGCTGCTGTTCGCCGATCTGTTTGCACGCATGGTGCTGGCGCCGGCCGAGTTGCCGATCGGCATTATCACGGCCTTGTTGGGCGGGCCGTTCTTTTTGTATCTGCTGGTGCGAGGAGCGCGTTGATGCTGCGTGCACAGAATCTTCAGGTGCGGCGCGGCGGGCGCAGTGTGCTGGCCGGTATCGACCTGAACGTACAGCCGGGCCAGGTGCTGGGTGTGCTGGGGCCCAATGGCGCTGGCAAGAGCACTTTGTTCGGCGCGCTGAGCGGTGAACTCAAGCTGTCGGCGGGCGAGGTCTGGCTGGCCGACAAACCCCTGGCGCAATGGCTGGGCAGCGAGCGGGCCCGACGGCTGGCCGTGTTACCGCAGCATTCGAGCCTGGACTTTGCCTTTCGGGTCGATGAAGTGGTCGGCATGGGCCGGCTGCCCCATGCCACCGGTCGTGAACACGATGCTGATGTAGTGCGGCAGGCCTTGCAGGCCGGCGATGCTCTGCACCTGGCTGAGCGGGCCTACACTGCGCTGTCGGGTGGCGAGCGCCAGCGTGTGCATCTGGCGCGGGTACTGGCGCAGCTCTGGCCGGGCGACAACGGTTGCACCCTGTTGCTCGATGAGCCCACCTCGATGCTCGACCCCCTGCACCAGCAGACAATTTTGCAGGCGGTGCGAGGGTTTGCCGGGCGCGGTGCTGCGGTCATGGTCATCCTGCATGATCTGAATCTGGCGGCGCGCTACTGCGACAGGTTGCTGTTGTTGCATGAAGGGCGGGTGCAGGTGGCGGGCACGGCGGCTGAGGTCTTGCAGCCGGCGGCGCTCAAGACGGTGTTTGGGCTGGATGTGCTGGTGCAACCGCATCCCGAATTGGGGCATCCGCTGGTGATCGCTCGTTAAAGCCCCTCGGATATCTCCTGAGATGCTGTAGGCCGATTCCCAAAATCCGGTCTGTCGGGTTCTGACGACAGCGACTGGTCTATTGTCGTGCCCGACTGATTTTCGCAGTGGAGTGCATGAGCAATGAGCGTCGATGACGAGCAATTGGCCCATCAGGCAATCGGCCTGCTGGAGCTGTTGGCCTTCAATCAGCAAGACACCGAGCAACGCATCGTCAGCCTGTGCCGCAGCGCACTGACGCCAGTCGGGCCGGTGGCGGGTGTATGCGTCTATCCGCATTTTGTATTTCTGGCGCGATCCACGCTCGATCGTTTGCAGGCGCACCAGGTGCGGGTGATTGGTCTGGTCAACTTCCCGGCGGGCCGGGCCGATGTCGAGATGGCGGTCCAGGAAACCCGGACAGTCCTGCTGTCGGGCGCCGATGAGGTGGATGTGGTGTATCCGTTTCGGGCGCTGTTGGGGGGCGACACACGGATCGGTGCTGAGTTGATCGCCGCGTGCAAGGCCGAATGCGGCAATCGGGCGCCGCTCACGGTCACTCTGGAAACCGGTGACCTGCGCGACCCGCAACTGATTCGCAATGCTTCACGGGCGGCGATTGCGTCGGGTGCCGACTTTATCAAGACCTGTACCGGCCGCTTGATAGCGCCAGCGACCCCGCAGGCGGCGCGGATCATGCTGGAGTCGATTGCCGAGGTTGGCGGGCAGGTGGGGTTCAAGGTGGCGGGTGGTCTGCGTACCGTGGCTGACGCGCAAGCGTTTCTGGCGTTGGCCAAAGGCCGTTTCGGGCCGAACTGGCTGTCGCCGCAACGGGTTCGCCTGGGGGCTTCGAGTCTGTTGAGCGATGCGTTGGCGCGCCTGGGATTGCTGGGCGCCGATGAATTTTGAGCAAAAAAAAGACCCGGCAAAGAGCCGGGTCAAAAACCGTGATTAGCCTGATGAGGAGATAATCTGAGAGTCCGAACCAAGGTCTTTCAGGTTACCGACCAGTCTCGCGACCAGTTGTGATAATCATAACGATTCTCATTTCGAAGTCAACACTTCTTTTTCAGGCATTTTGAAATAGCCGTTTTCAGCGCGTGCGGTAGCGCAGGCGGGTGCCGAAATTGACCGACATCAGAATCTCGTCTGCGCTCAGCTCTGGAGGGAAGTAGGTCCCCGAGATCTGCGCATGGGCAATGCTTGCCCCTTCGAGCGGATTGCTGCGCAGATCCAGGCCGCGCAGGTCGGCCGAGCGAAAATAGGCGTCGGTGAAGTCGATGCCGCTAGTGTCCAGGTTACGCAGGTCCAGACCCCGGAAGTCCCCGCCGCGCATGTCGAGGATGCCTTTGGAGGGGCGTTCCTGATTGAAGCCTTCGATATCATCCTTGCGCAGCAACACATACAGCGGCGAATCAATTTGTTTGGGCTGGCTCATGGCGATTCTCGGGGCTGTTGGATTTATGGCGCCATTATATCGCCACTATCTTGAGGCCGTGAAGCGTCGTCCGCTTAACGGCCGTATTACTTTCAGAGTCCCGGCAAGCGCTGGTGCAGGTTGTCTATCAGCGTGTCCAGGTCACCGCTGAAGTCGGTACGAATGTGCTTGCTGAGCAAGGTTTCTTCGGCGCTCAGTGGCTCGCGGCTGGCCTGCTGGGCGAGGACGACTTCAAGGGTGGCCTCGGACGGATCGTTGTTTTCAGCCTGGCGCTGTTGCAGCCAGCCTTCGATCACCGCCTGCGGTGCTTCGCAGTCCAGAATCAGGAACGGAACGCCGTAAGCCTGCGCAACGCTGGCTGCGGCCTGGCGCTGTGCGTGTTTGAGGTAGGTGGCGTCGAGCACTACCGAGAAGCCGGCGCGCAGCACAATACCGGCCAGTTCATGCAGGCGTGCATAGGTCGCTTCGTGGGCATCGGCACCATAACGCGCTTCGCTGCCGCTCTCGGCGAACAAGCGCTTGCGCTCGACGTCCGAGCGCAAGCGTATCGCGCCCAGCGATTGCACCAGGCGCTGGGCAACCTGGCTCTTGCCCACGGCCGATACGCCGTGGGTAATGGTCAGGAAAGGCGAGGGGATGGCGCTGTAGCTTTCGGCCAGGTTGGCGTAGTTGCGGTACTGACGCAGCGAGGTGGAGCGCTGAACGGCGTCCGCATCGGCGGGCATGCTGAACAGGGCAATCTTGGCCCGTACCATGGCCCGGTAAGCCTTGTAGAAGTTGAACAGTTCCAGGCCCTGGTAATCGCCGGTCAATTCCAGGTACCGGCTGATCAGTCGTCGCGACAGGGTCTTGAGGCCGCGGTCTTCAAGGTCCATGGCCAGAAAGCCGATGTCGGCGTAAACGTCGGTCATGCGGAAGGGTTCGTTGAATTCGATGCAGTCGAACAAGACGACTTTGCCATCGATCAGCGCAGCATTGCCCAAGTGAATGTCACCATGGCACTCGCGAATAAATCCTTCGGCCTTGCGTTGAACCAACAGTGGCTTGAGCCGCTCAAAGCTCGACTCGGCCCAGGCCTGCAGGGCATCGAGCTGCTGCAGGTCGGCTTTTTCGCTGAGGAAAGGACGAATTTGCTCAAAGTTTTGCGTGACCGGTGCCATGACGCTGTCAGGCGAACCCAATTCATTTTCAGCGCCGACTTTCGGTGCCGAAAGATGGAAGTGGGCGATCTGGCTGGCCAGTTCGTCGATATGGCCCAGGGTCAATTCGCCGTTGGCTTGCAGGGTGCTGAGCAGGCCGCTTTGCGGAAACTGGCGCATTTTCAGGGCGTATTCGATGGCCTCGCCATCGCCGCCCAGTTGTGGGGCTTCGGCCGAGCCGGTCAGCGGGATGACTTCCAGGTACAGGCCTTCGGTGAGGCGCTGGTTGAGGCGCAGCTCTTCATGACAGAAGTGCTTGCGCGCCGCCAGGGTGGTGAAGTCCAGGAAACCGAAATTCATCGGTTTCTTGATCTTGTAGACATAGGGGCCTGTGAGCAGCACCCACGAAATGTGTGTTTCGATAACCTGAAAATCCTCCACCGGATGAGGGAAAAGGCCAGGGTTTTGCAGGGCTGCGATCAGTGACTGGCTCACGGTCGATCCTTGATGAATGATTTGAAAATAAATGGCTCAGGCCGGCCATTATGGCTGCTCGGCGTAATGCTGCAAACCGCTCGCCTGAGCGTCTGTCGAACCTTCGCAAACTGCGTATAATCCGCGCCCATGACTCGATCCCGCACTTCCCGTACCCCCAAAAAGCCCTCTTCCGGCCGTCTTCGCACTTTGCTGGGCTGGGCGCTGAAGCTCAGTATCGTCGGCGTGGTGATCATCGCCGGCTTTGCCATTTACCTCGATGCCCAGGTCCAGGAAAAGTTTTCCGGCAAACGCTGGATGATTCCGGCCAAGGTCTATGCCAGGCCTCTGGAGTTGTTCGTTGGCCAGAAGCTCAGCCGCGACGACTTTCTGATCGAGCTCGATGCTCTGGGTTATCGCCGTGAGAGCGTGGCCAACGGGCCGGGCGCTGCTGCTGTTAATGGCAACACGGTCGACCTGAACACCCGTGGCTTTCAGTTTTATGAAGGCACTGATCCGGCGCAGCAGATCAAGGTGCGTTTCTCGGGCGATTTTGTGGCTGATCTGTCGTCGGCCAATGGCACCAAGCTGGCGGTGGCACGCCTTGAACCGTTGCTGGTCGGCGGGCTGTACCCAAAGAATCTCGAAGACCGGATTCTGATCAAGCTCGATCAGGCGCCGCCGTATCTGCTCGAAACGCTGATTGCCGTCGAAGACCGCGACTTCTATAGCCACTTTGGTGTTTCGCCCAAATCCATTGCCCGGGCTATCTGGGTCAACGCGTCATCCGGAAAGATGCGTCAGGGCGGCAGTACCCTGACCCAGCAGTTGGTAAAAAACTTTTTCCTGACGCCTGAGCGCAGCCTGTCGCGCAAACTGACCGAAGCGATGATGTCGCTGTTGCTGGAGCTGCATTACAGCAAGCAGGAAATTCTCGAGGCTTACCTCAACGAAGTGTTCGTCGGGCAGGACGGGCAGCGTGCGGTGCATGGTTTCGGTCTGGCCAGCCAGTATTTCTTCAGCCAGCCGTTGTCTGAACTCAAGCTGCATCAGGTGGCATTGCTGGTCGGGCTGGTCAATGGACCGTCGTACTACAACCCGCGCCGCAACCCGGAGCGTGCGCTGGAGCGGCGTAATCTGGTGCTCGACCAGTTGGTGCTGCAAGGCGTGGCGCCGGTCGATGTGGTTGAAGCAGCGAAGAAAATGCCGCTGGGTGTAAGCCGCACCGGTAGCCTGGCCGACAGCTCGTTTCCGGCCTTCATGGACCTGGTCAAGCGCCAGCTACGCGATGACTATCGCGATGAAGACTTGACCGAGGAGGGGCTGCGAATTTTTACCAGCTTCGACCCGATCCTGCAGATGAAATCCCAGGCGGCCATGGACGAAACGTTCAAGCGCCTGGCCGGGCGCAAGGGGGCCGATGAAGTCGAGGCTGCCATGGTCGTGACCAACCCGGAAACCGGCGAGGTCCAGGCGTTGCTCGGCAGTCGCAAGGCCGGTTTTGCAGGCTTTAACCGCGCCATCGATGCGGTGCGTCCGATCGGCTCGCTGGTCAAGCCGGCGATTTATCTGACCGCGCTGGAGCAACCGCAAAAGTACACGCTGACCAGTTGGGTGGCCGATGAGCCGTTCCAGGTCAAAGGTGCCGATGGGCAAGTCTGGAAGCCGCAGAACTACGACCGCAAGGCGCATGGCAATATCTTCCTGTACCAGGGGCTGGCGCATTCCTACAACCTGTCCACCGCCAAACTGGGTCTGGAACTGGGCGTGCCGACGGTGTTCAAGACCCTCAACAAGCTGGGTGTGACCCGTGAGTGGCCGGCGTATCCATCGATGCTGCTGGGTGCCGGCGGTCTGAGCCCGGTTGAAGTGGCAACCATGTACCAGACTATTGCCAGCGGTGGTTTCAACACGCCGATGCGCGGTATTCGCAGTGTGCTGACTGCCGAAGGCGAGCCGCTCAAGCGTTATCCGTTTCAGATTCAGCAGCGTTTCGATCCGGGCGCAATCTATCTGGTGCAGAACGCCATGCAGCGGGTGATGCGCGAAGGTACGGGCCAGTCGGTCTATAACGTGTTGCCTAAAACGCTGAATCTGGCGGGCAAGACCGGCACCAGTAACGACTCGCGCGACAGCTGGTTTGCAGGTTTCAGCCAGGACGTGCTGGCGGTGGTGTGGATGGGCCGTGACGATAATGGTCAGACGCCGTTTACCGGTGCCAGCGGCGCGTTGCAGGTCTGGACCAGCTTCATGCGCAAGGCCGAGCCGTTGCCGCTGAACATGACCATGCCGGACAACGTGGTGCAGGCCTGGGTCGATGCCGCTACCGGACAAGGCTCCGATGCCAGTTGCCCGAATGCTGTCCAGATGCCGTATATTCGCGGCAGTGAGCCGGTGCCGGGTGCAACCTGTGGTAGCCCCGCCGCTGATGAGCCGGTCATGGACTGGATCAAGGGCTGGTTGAATTAAGTGAAGAGGGTTTGATGTGAATAAGTGGTGGATTCCAGCTGTAACCGCCCTGGCTGTGCTCAGCGGGTGCGCCAGTGTGCAGCAAGGCGCGATCCCGGTCGTCGACTCGGGCTCCAGGGTGTCCAGCAGCGAGCGCGTGAGCGCTCCGCGCAATACGGGCTACCGTGCCAATACCGCGCCAGTGCAACAGGCCCAGGCCATGCCCGACGATTCCGGGGTGACGGTGATGGTGCCTGGCGGCGGTGGCAATATCCAGACTTACTCGGCACCGGCGGCGCAAGTGCCTTTCAGTGTCGACTCGGCACCGGTCAACAGTGCGCCGGTGTATCAGCCGCCGGTCGATACGGCGCCGTTGAACACCAGCAGCTACAGTTTGCCTTCGGCGCCTACCGGCATTCCGTCCAACGCCAACCGCGGCGCCTTGTCGGCAGACGAGCAGCTTGATGGTCCGGTGCTGGCGTTGCTCACCACCGCGCAGCAACAGCAAAGCGGTGGCGACCTGAACGGCGCCTCGTCCAGTCTGGAGCGCGCCCAGCGCGTGGCCCCGCGTGAGCCGCAGGTACTGTACCGTCTGGCTCAGGTGCGTCTGGCCCAGGGAGATGCCGCCCAGGCCGAGCAACTGTCGCGTCGTGCGCTGACCTACGCCAACGGCCGTGCCAGCCTGCAGGCCAGCCTGTGGGAATTGATCGCCCAGTCTCGCGAGAAGCAGGGCGATGCTGCCGGTGCCGCGCAGGCACGCCAGAAAGCCCGGGTTAACCTGTAATGGATGCACGTATGCCGGCGCTGGCTGATCACCTGTTGTTGATCGAACGAGAGCTACGTGAACGGGGGTGGTGGCAAAGCACCGCGCCCGACGCCAAGGCCCTGTCCAGCCAGGAGCCGTTCAGCGTCGATACCCTGTCTTTCGAGCAGTGGCTGCAATGGATCTTTCTGCCGAAGATGAAAATCATCATCGAGCAGGATCAGCCACTGCCCCGGGTGTCCGGCATCCGGGAAATGGCCGAGATGGTCTATGTCGATCGTCCGGAGCAGGCGCGCACTCTGCTGAGCCTGCTGGAGCAATTCGATCAGTTGATCGGCAAGGCTCAGTCGCAATAATCGGTAATCGCTTTTTGGCTTTCTGCGATCCGCGCCTGGCGCTCTTCTTCGTTCAGGCGTTTGAAGCCACCTTCTGCAGGCACACGTACGCGGGGGTTGTTCTTCAGTTGCGCGAGGTTGGTGCGCATGACCTCGCACATCGCGTTGCGCTTGCCTTCGGCGGCGCTGACTTGCTGCTTGACCTTGTCGTCGATGGCCCGCTGCCGTGCATCGGGCTCTGGCGCCGGCTGGATGGCGACAGAACCTGACAACGGTGGCCGCTGAATATCGACAGGGGCTATCTGCTGGCCAGCCGGGGGCGTGGCATCGAAATGCGTCACCCCTTGGGCGTCGACCCATTTGTAGATTTGTGCGGCCTGGGCGCTCAGGCCTATCGCCATCGACAAAGTGGCCGAAAGGATCATCCTGCGCATGCGGCTTCCTTGAAATAACAGTGCTGGGCGAAAGCTATCACATCGTTGTCCGGACGTGCGCGTGACGACCGGGTGATAGCGAAACATGCAAGAAAGCTTACGGACAGCTTGACTTGAGAGGGACGAATCACAACAATTCAAAGTTCGCTGTAGGGGGACTGCCAGAAGCAGACCGTCTCGGTAGATCATGAGGCGCACATCCGCGTCGACCTGTAACACCCGCAACGCGTTACCTCGCGCTGGGTGGGACCGTTCCGCAACACTCAGGGACATCCCAATACTTGCTCAGTCAGTGCTGACGTAGTCGGCGACCACCGTCGCTCATGCTCTGCTTGGCAGTAAACCTATTAAGACCCGTCCACCGATGGACGGTATTCTGGCGTTTTAGAGGTGAACAACGTGGAGCTTTTATCTGGCGCTGAAATGGTCGTCCGCTTCCTGCGTGACGAAGGCGTTAAGCATATTTATGGATACCCCGGCGGCGCGCTCCTGCACGTGTACGATGCGTTGTTCCAGGAACCGGCGGTCAGCCACATTCTGGTCCGTCACGAACAGGCTGCAACGCACATGGCCGATGGCTATGCACGTGCAACCGGCAAGGCCGGCGTGGTGTTGGTCACTTCCGGTCCCGGCGCAACCAATGCCATTACCGGCATTGCCACGGCCTACATGGACTCGATCCCGATGGTGGTCATTTCCGGTCAGGTGCCTAGCACGCTGGTCGGTACCGATGCTTTCCAGGAAACCGACATGATCGGTATCTCCCGGCCGATCGTGAAGCACAGCTTCATGATCAAGCACCCGAGCGAGATCCCGGAAGTCCTGAAAAAGGCCTTCTACCTGGCACAGTCCGGTCGTCCGGGCCCTGTGGTCGTCGACCTGCCAAAGGACATGACCAACCCGGCCGAGAAGTTCGAATACGTTTATCCCAAAAAGGTCAAACTGCGCTCCTACAGCCCGGCCGTTCGTGGTCATTCCGGCCAGATCCGCAAGGCCGTCGAGATGTTGCTGGCCGCCAAACGCCCGGTGATCTACGCCGGCGGCGGTGTGGTCATCGGCAACGGCTCGGCACCGCTGACCGAACTGGCCCAATTGCTCAATGCACCGGTCACCAATACCCTGATGGGCCTGGGCTGCTACCCGGGTACCGACCGCCAGTTCGTTGGCATGCTGGGCATGCACGGCAGCTACACCGCCAACGTGGTGATGCACCACACCGACGTGATCCTGGCTGTCGGCGCGCGTTTCGATGACCGCGTCATCAACGGCGCTGCCAAGTTCTGCCCAAGTGCCAAGATCATTCATATCGACATCGACCCCGCATCGATTTCCAAGACCATCAAGGCCGATGTGCCGATCGTGGGCCCTGTCGAAAGCGTGCTGACCGACATGGTCGCCACGTACAAGGAAATCGGTCAGGCGCCGGACAAAGAGGCGGTTGCCGCCTGGTGGAAGCAGATCGAAGAGTGGCGTGCCGGTGGCGACCTGTTCCCGTACGACCGTGGCGATGGCACCATCATCAAGCCGCAGAAAGTCATCGAGACCCTGCACGAAGTGACCAAGGGCGATGCCTACGTCACCTCCGATGTGGGTCAGCACCAGATGTTCGCTGCCCAGTACTATCGCTTCGACAAGCCTAACCGCTGGATCAACTCCGGCGGCCTGGGCACCATGGGCTTCGGCTTCCCGGCGGCCATGGGCGTCAAGCTGAACTTCCCGGATGCCGATGTGGCCTGTGTCACCGGCGAAGGCAGTATCCAGATGAACATCCAGGAACTGTCCACCTGCCTGCAATACGGCTTGCCGGTGAAGATCATTCTGCTCAACAACGGTGTGCTGGGCATGGTTCGCCAGTGGCAGGACATGAGCTACGGCGGTCGTCACTCGCATTCCTACGTCGAATCGCTGCCTGATTTCGTCAAGCTGGTCGAAGCCTATGGTCACGTCGGCATTCGTGTCACCGACCTCAAGGACCTCAAGCCCAAGCTCGAAGAAGCCTTCGCCATGAAGGATCGCCTGGTATTCGTCGACATCCAGGTCGATGTGAGCGAGCACGTCTATCCGATGCAGATCAAGGATGGCTCGATGCGCGATATGTGGTTGAGCAAGACGGAGCGGACATAATCATGCGGCACATCATTTCGCTACTGCTGGAAAACGAACCGGGCGCACTGTCGCGTGTCGTCGGCCTGTTTTCGCAGCGTAACTACAACATCGAAAGCCTGACCGTGGCCCCGACCGAAGACCCGACCCTGTCGCGTCTGACGCTGACCACCGTGGGGCACGATGAGGTGATCGAGCAGATCACCAAGAACCTCAATAAGCTGGTTGAAGTGGTCAAGCTGGTCGACCTGTCAGAGAGCGCGCACATCGAGCGCGAACTCATGCTGGTCAAGGTCAAGGCCACGGGTGCACAGCGGGCCGAGATCAAACGCACCACGGATATCTTCCGCGGGCAGATCGTCGACGTCACGGCCAGCGTCTATACCGTGCAGTTGAGTGGTACCAGCGACAAGCTGGACAGCTTCATTCAGGCCATCGGCACCGCCGCTATCCTGGAAACAGTTCGCAGTGGCGTAACGGGTATTGCCCGCGGCGACAAAGTGCTGAGCATCTGATCAATTTGCAATTTGGCCTGAACGGCCAAGATAACAGGGGATTTACATGAAAGTTTTCTACGACAAAGACTGTGACCTTTCGATCATCCAGGGCAAGAAAGTCGCGATCATCGGCTACGGTTCCCAGGGCCACGCTCAAGCGTGCAACCTGAAAGACTCCGGCGTTGACGTCACTATCGGCCTGCGCAAAGGTTCGGCCACTGTCGCCAAGGCTGAAGCCCACGGCCTGAAAGTGACTGACGTTGCTTCGGCTGTTGCTGCTGCCGATGTCGTCATGATCCTGACCCCGGACGAGTTCCAGGGCCAGCTGTACAAGCAGGAAGTCGAGCCAAACCTGAAGCAGGGCGCAACCCTGGCTTTCTCGCACGGTTTTGCAATCCACTACAACCAGGTCGTGCCGCGCGCTGACCTGGACGTGATCATGATCGCACCGAAGGCCCCAGGCCACACCGTGCGTACCGAGTTCGTCAAGGGCGGCGGTATTCCTGACCTGATCGCGATCTACCAGGACGCTTCGGGCAACGCCAAGAACGTCGCGCTGTCGTACGCTTCGGGCGTTGGCGGTGGCCGTACCGGTATCATCGAAACCACGTTCAAGGACGAGACTGAAACCGACCTGTTCGGCGAACAAGCCGTTCTGTGCGGCGGTACCGTCGAGCTGGTCAAAGCCGGTTTCGAAACCCTGGTTGAAGCGGGCTACGCGCCAGAAATGGCCTACTTCGAGTGCTTGCACGAACTGAAGCTGATCGTTGACCTCATGTACGAAGGCGGTATCGCCAACATGAACTACTCGATCTCCAACAACGCCGAATACGGCGAGTACGTGACCGGTCCTGAAGTCATCAACGAAGAATCCCGCAAGGCCATGCGCAACGCTCTGAAGCGCATCCAGGACGGCGAGTACGCGAAGATGTTCATCAGCGAAGGCGCTACCAACTACCCGTCGATGACCGCCAAGCGTCGTAACAACGCTGCCCACGGCATCGAAATCATCGGCGAGCAACTGCGCTCGATGATGCCTTGGATCTCGGCGAACAAGATCGTCGACAAGTCCAAGAACTAAGTTCTCGGTGCTTTGAAAGAACGCGGCCAACTGGCCGCGTTTTTTCGTTATAGGAGGTAAGAAACGTCTGCCGTTCGGCCATACGGCCTGTGCTGGAAGGTCAATGGTCCAAGGTTCTGGTATAAAGCTGCATCGTTTGCCGGCGAACCCTCGTGGCAGACACCTGTCCAATTTTTTCAAACTGCTGCAAGGTAATTTTCATGAGCGAACGTCCTGAGGAAGCCCGCAAGGGTTCCGACGCCGAAAGCCTGCTACCGATCGATGAGCACGTGGAAGAGGGGCATGATGCCGAAGGGCGCAAAGTCCGCCACCGTGGCATCTATCTGTTGCCGAACCTGTTCACCACGGCCAATCTGTTCGCAGGTTTTTATTCCATTATCAGCTCCATGAGCGCCCAGAGTGCTTTGAGCGCAGGCGATGCGGCGGGGGCGAGCAAGTATTTTGCATTCGCGGCCATCGCCATTTTTGTCGCCATGGTACTCGACGGTCTCGACGGGCGTGTGGCGCGCATGACCAACACCCAGAGCGCATTCGGTGCCGAGTACGACTCGCTGTCTGACATGGTGGCCTTCGGTGTTGCGCCTGCCTTGCTGGCATTTGGCTGGGCCTTGGGCGACATGGGCAAGGTGGGCTGGATGGTCGCGTTCATCTATGTAGCGGGTGCGGCATTGCGTCTGGCGCGCTTCAATACTCAGGTCGGCAAGGCCGACAAGCGCTACTTCATTGGTCTGGCCAGCCCGGCAGCGGCGGGTGTGGTAGCAGGGACGGTCTGGGCCTTCAGCGATTTCGGCATCCAGGGCTCCAAGCTGTCTTTCCTGGTGGCGTTGCTGGTCGCTGCGGCGGGCATGCTGATGGTGAGCAACATCAAGTACAACAGCTTCAAGGAACTGGATCTCAGAGGGCGCGTGCCATTTGTTGCCATTCTTGTCGTGGTTCTGGTATTTGCCGTGGTGTTCAGTGACCCGCCGCGTATCCTGCTGCTGATTTTCCTGGGCTACGCGCTTTCAGGTCCTGTTCAGTATCTGTTACGTCTGCGCCGTCGCAAGTGAGCTGATTTTCTGCATACTCCAGAGGTCTATTGGTGAACCTGTCACCGAAGCCGTGGAGTCATCATGCTGATCAAGCTTCCCTCGACCTCCGACTCTCGCGAGTCGGAGGTCACACCTGAATCCCTCTATCTTTCCCGTCGTTCATTGCTGGGCGGCTCGCTGACTGCCGGAGCGATCGCTGCTCTTCCGCGGTGGGCGAGTGCGGCAGATCCTTCCTTGTATCCTGATGTCGAGCCTGGCAAGGCGCCGGCCTGGCTTGCCGACAAGCTGGGTGCGACCCGCTGGCAGGCGGTGACGGTCAAGGGCGAGGCGATCACGCCTTATAAGGATGCGACCCACTACAACAACTTCTACGAGTTCGGCACCGACAAGGGCGACCCTGCAAAAAATGCAGGCTCGCTGAAAACCGAACCCTGGAGCGTGGTTATCGATGGCGAGGTCGGCAAGCCCGGTCGCTATGCGCTGGAAGACTTCGTCAAACCCTATCAGCTAGAAGAACGCATCTATCGGCTGCGCTGTGTCGAAGCCTGGTCGATGGTCATTCCCTGGATCGGCTTTCCGCTGGCCGATTTGCTCAAGCAAGTCGAGCCGACCTCCAAAGCCCGCTATATCCGTTTCGAAACCCTCCAGGATCCACAGTCCATGCCGGGTCAGCGCTCCGGCTTTGCGCTGATTGACTGGCCTTATGTAGAGGGCTTGCGTCTGGATGAGGCGATGCATCCGCTGACGATTCTTGCCGTTGGCATGTATGGCCGCGAGCTGCCGAATCAGAACGGTGCCCCGCTGCGGCTTGTGGTGCCGTGGAAGTACGGCTTCAAGGGCGTGAAGTCCATTGTGCGCATCAGTCTGGTCAGCGAGCAGCCGAAAACCACCTGGCAGAGTATCGCGGCCAGCGAGTATGGCTTCTATGCCAACGTCAATCCGCAAGTCGATCACCCGCGCTGGAGCCAGGCGCGCGAGCGGCGTTTGCCCAGCGGGTTGTTCAGCCCCAATGTGCGGCAGACCGATATGTTCAATGGCTATGCAGACGAAGTGGCTTCTTTATATAGCGGCATGGATCTGCGCAAGGATTACTGATGCGTTACGGACTATGGCGGGTGAGCGTTTTTCTGGCCGCGTTGGCGTTTCCGGTGTTCTGGCTTTATCAGGCCTGGATTTTTGCCTTGGGGCCGGACCCCGGAAAGGTGTTGGTGGACAGGTTGGGGCTGGGCACGCTGATTCTGTTGTTGATCACCTTGAGCGTCACACCGCTGCAGCGTTTGACCGGGTGGGCGGGCTGCATGGCGGTGCGCCGGCAATTGGGGTTGTGGTGTTTCGCTTATGCGCTGTTGCACCTGGGTTTGTATGCATTGTTCATTCTGGGGCTGGACTGGGGGCAGCTGGGTGTGGAACTGGTCAAGCGTCCGTACATTATTGTCGGGGCGCTGGCGTTGCTGGGGCTGCTGGCGTTGGCAGTGACCTCCAACCGTTATAGTCAGCGTCGTCTCGGGCGTCGCTGGCGCAGGCTTCATCAGTTGATCTATGTGATTCTGATCCTTGGCCTGGTGCATATGCTGTGGATTGTTCGCGCCGATCTTGAGGAGTGGGCTGTCTATGCAAGTCTGGGGGCGTTCTTGTTGCTGCTACGTATTCCTTTTATTGCCCGGAAAATCCCGCGTTTATTGAAGGTTCAGAGATAAGTGACAGTATTTTGAAATTAAGTGTTGACGCCCCGTCTCAGCGCTCTATAATGCGCACCATTCCCGCCGCGGAAGAAACTGAAAACTTCTTGAAGATCAACGAGTTAGAAGCGAAAACGGCGAGGGAATGGTGCAGGCCTCCGGGCCCGGCGGTGAAAAAAGGCAGTTGACAGTAACTTCGGTTGCTGTATTATTCGCCTCCCGCTGACGAGTTGATCGAAAGATCGCTCGGCACGCAAGTGATCGAAGTTTGGATGTGTTGAAAACTTCTGAAAATAATCACTTGACAAGTTACTGAGGCGCTGTAGAATGCGCGCCTCGGTTGAGACGAAAGGCTCAACCAACCGCTCTTTAACAATTGAATCAAGCAATTCGTGTGGGTGCTTGCGG
>NZ_BAAILM010000018.1:0-123723 GCF_054589175.1 Pseudomonas sp. 3A(2025)
ATTCACTGTCCAAGTAATCGTGGAATCAGTGTCCAAGTGGCCGTGGAATGAGTGTCCAAGTCAGCGTGGAATCAGTGTCCACGTGTTCGTGGAATGGGTGTCCAAGTGCGCGCGGAATACGCAATCACCAATGTAAAAATCACCAGCGGACAGTAAGCGGGCGATTTCCCGCCGATGGCCCGTCCGTGCCGATTACGTGATGCCTCAGCGCACCCTCACTACCTTGTTCTTACGACCGATCGATGGCGTTCCCTTGAATGGAGGGCAATGCTGGTGCAGGAGCGCCTCAAAGCGTTGGTAGTCCGAAACCAAAAAGGCGCCGAATACTAGGCGTGCGCCCTTCAATTCAGCGATGTTAGGTAGGCCGATGTTACCGTTCTTGTGGACTTGAACGTGGGCCTTGATTCGGCTCACTGGTGAGATGTCCTTGCCCCAGTAAACGGGGTACCAGTCGGGAAAGCCTGGCACTTGGGCTAGCCCGGTCTTGGGCGCTGCGGGCATGTGGGCCCAGATCCCGTACACGGCAGCAGCGGATTGCTGAATCGGAAACTCGCAGCCAAACTCTATAGCTCCGTACAGGCAGTCGTGAACTTGAAGTCCGTGCTCTGAGGCAAACGATTTCAAAAATTTCGGAACGAGCGCGACTTCCGGCATATGACACCTAATGTTTGGCTAATGGTCGGGCTCTAGCTCGTCTCAGAGAGCGATTTGAACCAGTTTTTATACGTACGGCGCTCATATATTAATCAAGAGGCGGTAGATTTTTATCACACCTTTGAGCGTTCGAATGCGCTAGCACTTTACCCACAGATGTAACAACAAATGCAATAGGTATATTATCCCACCATTCTCTAATAATTTTTAAGTTTGACCGCTTATCCCATTCCTCCAAAAATAAATTTACGTTAGCCTGCCTAATAACTTCATCTTTGGCGTACAGCTCGTACACGAAGTGGATAGCTTGATTCTGTTCTTTAAGAAGGTCTTGCTGAATGGAAATCCAATTTCCGCTCTGAAAAACTTGAATCGTTAACGACAATTCATCAATACCTTCTTTTCCGCGAACGGGAAGTCTAAGATAGCCACTATTAAGGCTATGCTCGACTAATATATTGACTGGTAATTTTTGGGCACTTAGTATATCAATGGCCTTTTTATGATTTTCTGAGTTCTTCTCAATGCCCACATCAACGTAGCCTGGCAATTGCTCGGGATAATACTGCTCTATCTTTTTTAATGTACCGAAGCCATTCAATCGTACTGCATCCAATATATCCAAATGATCAAGCCAGTCCTGCCCGACCGGAAGGCCTCTATATAATAGCTTTCCAAATAAATCATTCAGAACATCCAGCCCTTGATGGATATCCCCGCTTAAGGGAAGGAAGCTGTCCAGCGCATGCCTTAAAGTCAAACCTAGCAGGGCATCATCAGAAATTTTATCTACAATCTCTACTGCAAGGCTAATGCCTGCACGTGCGATTCGATCTTCACCCTTTTGAAATCTATGTATTAATAGTTCAGACAAAAGATCATAGTCTACTGTTCGCTCAGTAGAAGCTGCGGATTTTTGGGCTTCAACTAGAAGTAACTGAAAGCCAGGATCTGCAAATGCCTCCAATGCGCCTTCAACTTGAGCAATTTTAGGGATCAGCTTGTTTTCGAACTCTGCGACTCTATAATTTGCAATTTTGAGAGCTTCTTGGCTATAGTCACTTCTCAATTGCAAATTCATTTCCTGACAAATTTCTCTCGCACGCTTTTCATCAATCCCAACATGCAACACCATTTGCTGAGCTTGAATATTAGTAGAACCGTCTCCGCCTTTTTGGCCTTGGCTATTTATCATCTTTATTGCCGCCCACTTTAAAGCTTCCACCAATTTGAATATTTGTTGAGTTGTCGCCACTTTTTTGGGTCTGCTTGTTTCGCTTGACGGAAACTAACCAGCCAACTAATGCCATTGGTATGGCAATGGCGACTCCGCTAAAGAGCCACTCTTTATTCGTCAATATCCATTCCATATGAATGATCTCTGGCTATGCTGCACATGTATAAATAGACACCAAGAGGTGCGTAATATCTTTTGCTTGCGGCCGTAACGGTTTTAAACAGCACTATCGGTAATGAGACTGGAGTTACGCACCAACCTGAAAAGCACTTTGCCAGCATCTGGCAGGATTGTACATTAGCTTTCAAGTAAGGAGCTAGACAAGGGGACTGCTTTCGTGCCGGATTCACTGGAAGGGTTGCCAGACAAAGGGGGGAGTTTGTTCCAACATTCTTGGAATCCTCTAAATCGCTGCTTCTGGCAGATTGCTGCGCGTAGTCACTGGCAGCTATGGGTCGACACTTTCCGGTCAAGGGCATGCAGCGTGCTGGTCAAACCCAATGCAAACGACTGGTCTGTGTGAGTGCTAACGCGTGGTCAAGTGGAGCTCAACTTCCCAGCCCTACACGCCAACTGACCCAAATGCCCTTTCAGCCTTTGCTCGCTGCAAGCTCAGCGGCCTGGATGCACTCTGTTGCTGCTGCAACGTATTTCTGGTGGTATTCAACAAGCTGTGCAGTGTTGCTGCCAATCAAGCCCTGCCAAGAAAATGCCGCGTTCGACGAGGCATCGCCACAGCTCTTGAACCGCGCAAACATCACCCGATAGCGCTCGCCTTCATCCTCAAGCCTGTTCAGCGCAATTGCCTGATTGCGGATCGCCCTTCCATCCATGGACCCGGATTTTGCCTGGGCATGCCCTTCGTCGACCGTTTTGCTCAAGCGCTGCATAAACTGCATTGCTTCATCTGGAGTGATTTTTGCCGCAGCCTCTTGGGCTTCAGTGTACTTGCGCCCACGCTCAGCGGCCTCGGCGCTTAGAGGTGCATCCGGCGCCAGGTCAATGACTCTGAGTTTGTCTTCGGCATTCGCAGTCAAAGCCAGCCCAAGACAGAAAAACACACCAAAAGTCCGTTTCATCAGTTATCCCTATGCAAATGATGTCCTGATGATATCACGCGACATCCGCTCTCTATGTGAGCTGGCATAGCGGGATTTTTCCCTACAACGGCCTTGCCATTCATCGGATCCATAATTACTGTATATAAATACAGTAATACAGGGAGGACCCCATGGCTATGTCAAAATCACAGACCCAAAACGTACCGAGCTCAGTCGAAATGCTCGGAGCCCGACTTCAGAAAACCATCAATTCACCAGGCGCTCAGAAGAACCGCTCTGCAGTTCTCTATAAGGCCCCCGAAGAGATGCAGGAGGACTGGGATCAAATCATTGAGGCTATCAATGACACGGACGGGGTCCATGTGATTTTTCATGATGATGGCGGTGCAGAGGTCCATTGGGAGGTACCTCAGCAAGATTGAGCAGCTTGAATTAGCAAACGCTATTGCCAATGAATTTAGCTTTTGCTAATTTTGCATCACATCTCTCACCAAGAGTACTTGTGATGCAAACGACACAGCACGATAAACGCTGCCCGGTGTTCATACACCCGGCAGCGACCAACCCCCGCACCATCGAAGCCATCCAGCGCGCTACAGGCTTGGTTGTCATCATCAGCACCAAGCGCCGCGCCGCTCTGACTGCGACCACTACCCCGTGGGGAGGTGACGCAGCATGAAGCAGATCCTGATCGGCCTCACCGGCCACGCACGCACCGGCAAGACCACAGCTGCCAATCACCTGGACAGCCAGCATGGGTTCGAAACCTATGCCTTCGCCACTCCGCTCAAGGAAGGCATCGCCGCAATGTTCGGCCTTAACGCCGAGGACCTTGAAGGGGACGAGAAAGAGCAACTGATCCCTTGGGTGGGACGCTCACCACGGCAGCTGATGCAACTGCTCGGCACCGAGTGGGGTCGCGACATGATCAGCGCAAGCATCTGGGTCGATATCGCCGAACAGAATCTGGATGCGCTGGCCGAGCTGGTGCCCTATGCACCTGGCTTCGTGATCAGCGATGTCCGGTTCGAGAACGAAGCCGACTTCATCCGCAAGCGCGGCGGGCTGGTCGTCCACATGAAGCGCAGCGATGCCCCTGACGTGAATGCGCATGTCAGCGAGCTGGGTGTGGCGGTTCAGCCACAAGACCTGGTGATCGACAACGACGGCGAGCTTGCGGATCTGTTCGGCCAGCTCGATCAACTGGTCATCGCCCAGCAAGCCGCAATCGCCTCCAAAGCCGCCTGAGGTCCGAATGAACAGGAACCTCGACTCAACCGCAGTCGTCCTGGGCCTCGGCCCCAGGGCGCTGCGCCAACAGCTTCGGGCACTGGGGATCTTGACCCAGTCAGGCGATCTGGCGAGCAAACACATCGGCCAGGGATACCTGTACGCCGACCCGCGCAGCCGCTGGAACAACGCGATCCGTACTTACACCCACTACTCCGTCGTGATGGTCACCGAACGCGGTGTGGCCTGGCTGGCAAAGCAGTTGGGTATCTCGATCAGCACGCAGGGCAAGGACGGCACAGCATGAGCGCAGCACCAAACGCAATCACCCAAGCAGTAGGGGCATTGAAGCTGATCCCCATGTACCTCAACCATCCGACCGTCATCAGCCGCGCAACGCTCATCGGAGCCAGCGCCGAGGCTCTGGTCATGCTTGAAGCCCTTCCAGCAGCAGCTACCGAACTGGCAGAGGTCTTTCGCGCAGTCGATGCCGTCGTTCATGAAGGCCAGACCGCGTATGTCACGCCGACCAAGAGCCCAAGCCACCCGTTCGGCGCTGTTATCGCTGACGACCTGGGCCGATTGGTAGCCACGGCAGTGGGCAAATCCAAGGAAGGACTCGCCGAACTGATCCGCATGCAACTGCAAGCCCTGCCCGATTCGGCGGGGACCGGGGAGGCTCGGTCGTGAGCAAAACGCTTGACCTGCTGCGTCAGGAGTTCGCGACTCCTTGCCCAACATTAACCGCAGTTCGCACCCGCTACTTCACGCACATATCCAGCGACCGCTACCTGCTCCGAAAGATTGCTGCAAAGCAGATCGCCCTGAAAGTCACCCGCCTGGGTGGCTCCAGCAAGGGCCAGCCTGTTGTGTACCTGCACGACCTGGCGGACTACCTCGACAGCATCGGCGCAAAAGTCGCGTAACACCGCCACATGGCGGCGACCAACCACTGAGAGACACAGCACATGCAAACAGAACACTTCATCGCCGTGGGCTGCCTGATCTTGGGCTTCTCGCTTCTGACCTTATTTATTCGTCGCGCACTTACCCGTGCATTCTCTGATGGCTACAACCAGGGCAAGGCTGCCGCAGCCGCCGGGCACGACCAAGCCCTTGTCGATCTGGGCGTCGTACTGGGTAGCCACTACTCCGAAAAGACCCAGCAATTTCAGGACGTGATCACTACCAAGAACCAAATCATCTCGCACCTGACCGACCAGCTTCATACGTCCGAGGCCTGTGCCCTTTCCAAAGCAGACCTGAAGGTGCTGACCAATGTAGCCACAACGCTCGACCTGGCGTGCAGAACCTGGGCACCGATTCGCGGCACCGAGCCACATCAGGCCCGAGCCAAGCAGCAGCTCCAGCAGATCAAGGACATCGGCAATCGGGTTCTGGCCGGTCTCAGCAAAGTCCAAGCAGCTCCGACGCAGGAGCTGATCAATGGCTAAGTTTTGCTATATCCCGAAGTCGTTCAATCAGGCCAATGACCTAATGATCCAGCTCATGAACACTCTTATCGGCGAGTATCAGCGCCAAGGCTATGTCCTTACTGCGCGTCAGCTCTATTACCAACTGGTAGCTCGCGACGTCATCGAGAACACGCTGCAGTCCTACAAGCGTATCGCTGGTCTGATCAACGACGCCAAGCTGGCCGGCCTGATTGACTGGGACGCCATCGAAGATCGCACCCGTGAATTCGTAATCGGCAACCACTGGGAACTCGGCAGCGACATCACTGCCGCATGCGCCTCGCAGTTCAAGATGGACATGTGGTCGAACCAAGATTATCGGGTTTTCGTCATCATCGAGAAGGAAGCGCTGGTCGGCGTTCTCTCGCGCCTGTGCCGCACATGGGACGTGCCAATTCTGGCAGCCCGTGGGTACCCCAGCGGCACTGTTCTACGCGAATTCGCAGAGCAGCATGTGATCCCCGCCAGCAATGCCGGGCAGACACCGATTGTGCTGCACCTGGGCGATCATGATCCGTCAGGCATAGACATGACCCGAGATCTAGAGGAGCGCATCGCGCTGTTCTGCAACGAGTCACGGGAACTCACGCCAGTGATGCGTATCGCACTGACCCGCGATCAGATCGACGAGATCAAGCCACCAGAGAACCCAGCGAAGACTACCGACTCGCGCTTCGACTCATACCGCAAGATGCATGGCACGTCGAGCTGGGAACTGGATGCGCTGAACCCGGCCTACCTGAACAACCTAGTCGAGCGCCATCTGCGTGCAGCCATTGATCAGGCCGCATGGGATACACGCCAAGCCGAGGTGGATCGGGTCAAGACCCAGCTTGCCGAACGACACGCCGACCAACTGGAGGTCGAAGCCAATGAGAGCTTCTGAAGAACTTCACGCCGATTACATCCAGTCGACGTATCGCCGCGAGGTCGTTCGCGTCCAGATCGGAGACGTAAGCCACTTCAAAGCAGAACACAAGTACGTGGTCGTGTACCACGACGGCGGCGAGCTGCTATTGAAAACACCGCTGATCGAGGTAGAGCGCATCTATGCAGATCGCGTGGTCAGGGCGCATCGCAACGCCCTTGTAATGCGCGAGCGCTTGCAAAGCTTCCGCAACCCCAACGACCGGCTCGGCATACTGGCAGTTGTGAACCTTTTCGGCCCAGCTCTACTGCCAGTCGACGTTTCACGCAGATACACCGCCAACGTGCGCAAAGCAGTAGAGCAAGTCATTGCCAAACGAACCCAGGCCGGAGAGACAGCATGACCACCACCCCATCAACACTTTGCATCTACCACGGCAACTGCGCGGATGGCTTCGGTGCTGCCTGGGTCATACGCCAACTCTGTCCCGATGCTGAGTTTTACGCCGCTAAGCATGGCGAGCCGGCCCCAGACGCGACTGGAAAGCATGTCGTGATCGTGGACTTTTCCTACCCCCTCGACACCTTGCAGGACATGGCCGCCACCGCCCTATCGGTTTTGGTCCTTGACCACCATAAGACAGCCCAAGACGCTCTGTCTGCCCTGCCACAAGTCACACCGGACAATCTGGAAAAGCACCGACTGGCAGCCGTATTCGATATGGAACGTTCCGGCGCCGGACTGACTTGGGACTACTTCTACCCAGGTCAGCCACGCCCTGCACTCATCAACCACATTGAGGACCGCGACCTCTGGCGATTCAAGCTGGAAGGCACCCGCGAGGTCCTGGCAAACCTGTTCAGCCATCCGCAAGACTTCGGGATCTGGGATGAGCTGATGGCTACGCCGGTCAGCACCCTGCGCTCAGAAGGTGCCGCGATTGAGCGCAGCCGACAGAGAGAACTCACCGATCTGTTGCGCACAACACGGCGCCGCTTGGTGATAGCTGGATTCGATGTACCAGCAGCCAACATACCTTTCACCCAGGCCAGCGACGCCGGCAACATCATGTGCGCAGGCGAACCTTTTGCCGCAATCTATTGGGACACTCCCACAGGCCGGTCATTCTCCCTGCGCAGTACCGACGCAGGCGAAGACGTGTCAGCCATTGCCGAGCAATACGGCGGTGGAGGACATCGCAACGCCGCCGGTTTCAGCGTGCCATACGGGCACGAACTCACACTTCCCTCTGCCTCGACCATTGGAGGGTAGTCATGAGCATCTCCTTTCTGAGCCATGAAGAAGTATGCGAGCTGACCGGCGCACGCACGAAGGCTGGTCAGATTATGAATCTCAAGCAGAACGGCATTCGTCATACGATAAAACTGAGTGGCTGGCCATGCGTCACGGCCTCTGCTGTCGTGGGTAACGAACCAGAAGCCAAGGTTGTTGAAAAGGCAGCCTGGCAACCAAGGAAAGCGGGATAGATGCCACGGCCTACCACCACTCCAAGGCTACGCAAACGCAAGCAACGCAGCGGCGCGACCTATTACTATTACGAAACAGGTCAAGACCGCAAAGAGATATGCCTTGGTAGCGATTATGCTCTTGTAATCATGGAGTATGCACGGCTTGAAAAAAGCCGTGCATCTACCGATCTGGCCAATCAAGTGCTGACATTTGAGTATGTCGCCAATCAGTACATGAAGGAGGTTGTGCCGAATAAGGCGCCGACGACACAGAAAGATAATGCAAGGGAGCTCAAACAACTTTTGCTATTTTTCAATGACCCACCAGCCCCTCTTGAATCAATCGAGCCGCATCACGTAGTGCAGTACATTCGGTATAGATCAAAAACCGCAAAAGTACGCGCCAACCGTGAAAAGGCCTTACTGAGTGCGATCTGGAATTTTGCTCGCGAATGTGGCTATACCGCACTTGCCAACCCATGCTCAGGTATCAAGGGCAACAAGGAGAGTGGGCGGAATAATTATATTGAAGACGAGATGTTCATAGCGGTTTACGAGAAAGCAGACCAACCGCTTAAAGATGCGCTCGATCTTTTCTACCTGACCGCTCAGCGAGTTGCGGACACGCTGAAAATGGATGAACGGGATATCCAGAATGGCCAACTGCTTGTGGAGCAGAATAAGACGAAGGCCAAGAGACGAATCGAAATTGTGGGACAACTGAAGGCTGTCATAGAGCGGATCATGGTAAGGAAGGCAGGCTATAAAATTCGATCAACCCGATTGGTCCTCATGGAAAATGGCCAACCTATGACAGTCAGCATGTTGCGGGGGCGGTTTGATGCAGCAAGGGTAGCTGCCGGGATTGAGAAAGGGGATTTCCAGATGAGGGATCTCCGTGCAAAAGCCGCGACGGACAAGGAAGAATCCACGGGTAGTATTCGGGCAGCACGTGACCAATTGGGGCATACAACAATAGGAATGACGGAGCAGTACATTCGTCGCCGAAAAGGGCTTAAGGTAATGCCTACAAAGTGATATTCCCCCTCGAAAAATGCTTCGCTACGATTTTTGCCCCCTTGAAAATCAAGGGCTGCAAGGGAGGTAAAAAGACCGCCTAGCGAAGCAGAAGAAACCGTAAGCAATTGAATTTAAACAGAAATCTTATGGACTTAAAATCCCTCGTTCTTTGGACGTGCCGGTTCGACCCCGGCTCGGGGCACTACAGAAAAATCAAAGGCTTGCGGTGATTTTCCTCACGTGAGCCAGCCAGCTGAATTGCCGCAATTCTCAAATCTTGCCGCAATTGCTCATCCCTCCCCCGGCGTTCTGCCAAAGCCTTCCACGCTCAGTCAACAACCTTGAATAACCGAAATAGCGACAGAACCTTCACAGGGTTTTCACATGCCAAGGCCTACTCTTACCCCGAATCCAAGTGTGTTACCTTCAGCCCGCTCCCCCATCGCGGGCTTTTCTTTGCCCGAAGATAAACACCGCACCCATGTGTTCAAGCGCTGTCACACGACGACGCCCAGTCTTTGCGGGTAAACACCTGCCCATGCTCGCGCAGCCTTATGACCTCGTCCAAATCCAGCCTCGCAATCAGCCACTGACTGCTCGTCGGACATAGCGACCCGCTCTCGGCGATCACGCCATTGGCCGGCATTCCATAGTCGGGAGGCACATACAACGCGGCACGGCCGAAATTCTCATCCAGCGACGGCGACCATGGCGCCAACCCGACGGTGGGCGATTGCAGCACCGCGATCTGGTTTTCCAGCGCCCGCGCCTGGGCGCCAATGCGCACGCGGTAAAAACCGGCTTCAGTGTCGGTGCAGCTCGGGGCCAGAATCAAATCTGCGCCGCTTTCGGCCAAATGCCGCGCCAGTAATGGAAACTCATTGTCGTAGCAAATCAGAATGCCCAGTTTCCCCAGCTCGGTGTCGAACACCCGCAAGCCACTGCCGGCGGCGATGTTCCATTGCTCACGCTCGAAGCGGGTCATGGTCAGTTTGTCCTGGCTGCCCAGGCAACCCTGCGGGCCGAACAGCCAGGCGCGATTACGGTACTGGCCGTCGTCGTCCAGCACGGCCACGCTGCCGGGTTGCAGGTAAATCTTCAGGCATCTGGCCAGGTCGTCACAGAGTTGCAGCCAACGCGGCAGCAACGGCTGGATGCCTACAATCGAGGCATGCAGGTCGCTGCGTGCGGCGGCCGGCAACTGGCCCGTCAGCACCAGACCTGCGTATTCAGGCAACAGCAGCAATTGTGCGCCCTGCCTGGCCGCTCGCTCGCACAGCTCGGTAAGGTGGGTAGCGTAAGCCTCCCAGGTTTCCAGCAGGTCGATGTGGTACTGACAGGCGGCGACCGTGATCATCAGACAAGCTCCTTCAACCAGAACGACATGGGCTTGGCCGACTCTTCGGTTTCGTCCAGGTCGCGCCAGTGATACTCGGTGTGCAGTTCAGGGTGATGGCGATACCCGCGTCGCGCCCAGAAGGTGTCCAGCGGCTGGTAACCGGCAGGGCGACGCGGGTGATCGAGCGGACGCTGTACGGCACAAAAGGCGCACCAGTCGAACCGACCCAGGCGCCGGGCATGGGCTTCGCGCTCTTCGAAAAAACGCACGCCCAGACCACGGCCGCGCCAGGCCGGCAAGACGATGGACTCGGCGCAATAGAACACCCGTTGCGTATTTCGTCCGGCCTCGACAAAGGGTCGCTGAAACGCTTCGGTCTCATCGGCCAGCGGCAACCCAGTACTGGCACCGATCACCTCTCCTTCTTCATCGCGCACCAGCACGCACAGGCTGTCGGCGCTGCGCAGGTAGGTCGACAGGTAGTGGGCTTCATAGGCCAGAGTGCCATCGTACAGATAGGGAAACTCGCGAAACACCGTGATGCGCAGATGCGCCAGTGGTTCGATAAAGGGCTCGATCTGTGCGCCCTTGAGCAATTGAATGTGCATTAATACGTTCGCCACCAAATAAGTGACGCTGACGGATATGCCAGCTGCCGGCGCAAAACTTATCATGCACGCCACCCACACAGGAATCGCCCATGACCACCACCGAACTGATCCAGGCTTATTACGCTGCCTTCAACGCCGGCGACATGCCGGCTTTTCTCGACCTGCTCGCCGAGGACGTGGTGCACGACATCAATCAGGGCGAACGCCAGACCGGCAAGGCTACCTTCGCCGCGTTCATGAACAAGATGAACCGCTGCTACCGCGAGCGCCTGAGCGATATCGTGGTCATGCAAACCGCCGATGGCCTGCGTGCAGCCGCCGAGTTTGTCGTGCATGGCGAGTACCTGGCCGACGACGAAGGCCTGCCGCCCGCCAATGGGCAAACCTATGTACTGCCGGCCGGCGCATTTTTCTATGTGATCAACGGCAAGATTGCGCGCATCAGCAACTACTACAACCTCAACGACTGGATCGAGCAGGTGGCCTGAACGCAGAAACGCAGCGCTGGCAATCGCGTACACTGCGCTTTTGCCAGCGAGACTTTTCAGCATGGACCTGCTGTTTCTCGGGACCTCTTCCGGAGCCCCGACCAAAACCCGCAACGTCAGCGCCACCGCCGTCATCGAGACGTCCGGCAAGGCCTGGTACCTGATCGATTGTGGCGAAGGCACCCAACATCAGTTGTTGCACAGCCCGCTGTCGATTCGCGACCTGCGCGCCATCTTCATTACGCATGTGCATGGCGATCATTGCTTCGGCTTGCCCGGCCTGCTGGCCAGTGCCGGGATGTCCGGGCGCAGCGAACCGCTGGAGCTGATCCTGCCAGCCGCGCTGCATGCCTGGGTGCTGCAAAGCCTGGCTGTCAGCCAGTCACACCTGCCCTTCGAACTGCATCTGCACACGCTGGAAACCCTCGGCACCTGGAGCAGCGAGGCGATGCAGGTCAGCACGGTCGAGCTGTCTCATCGTGTACCCAGCTACGGTTATGTATTTACCGAGAGCACCCCCGAGCCACGTCTGGATACCGAGCGGCTGCAGACCGATGGCATTCCTCGGGGGCCGTTGTGGGGTGAACTGGTGAAGGGACGCAGTGTTGAGCACAACGGGCAACTGATAGACGCCAGCCACTACCTTCGCCCGGCTCAACCTGGCCGCAGGATTATTGTCTGCGGCGACAATGATCAGCCTGGGTTGTTGGCCGATGTCGCCAGGGGCGCGGATGTGCTGGTGCATGAGGCGACCTTCACGGAACCTGTGATCGCAAAATCCCAGACGACTTACGGGCACAGTACAGCGGCGGCGGTGGCACAGTTCGCCGAGGCAGCGGGGGTGCCCAACCTGGTATTGATGCATTTCAGCGCGCGCTTTCAGGACAACCCGCAGCGCAGCCCGAGTATCGACGATGTGCGCGCAGAAGCCGCAGCGCGGTATAACGGGCGATTGGTTCTGGCGCAGGATCTGCAGCGCTATCACTTGTCGAAGGACGGTGCTTTGGTGTTGGTGGACAAGGAGGCAAATCCATGACCGCTCAACGCTTTCGCTCCTTGATTTGCGGCTGTCTTTTTACGCCGTTATGCATGGCAAGTCCCGTGCAGATCGATCCTCGTGGCGAAAGCCTTTATCAACAGGCTTTGCCGTACTTGCAACAAGCGGACAAAAAGCTTGAAGCGATATCGGTTACCCCATCGGCAAGCGATGAAGAAAAACGCCATGCTCAAGCCTTGGCCGCTGAAGCGGGCGTACAGCTCAAGCCGGCCATCGCTTTGCTTGAACAGGCCGCCTCGCTTGATCATCCGGTCGCCCAGCATCGTCTCGGGCTGATCTATGTAATGTTCGATAGCAACGAGGCGCTGAATGAAAAGGCGTGCCGGCTATTTGAAAAAAGCCTTGTTCAAGGCTTTGCACCACCGGCGCTGTTGATTTCATCCATGTGCCACACGATTACTCGCACACCCCGTTATCAAGCCGCATTGCTGGCCATAGAGAGCAGCATGCCGGCCTATGAAAAATACTTCCCGCAGCCCGTTCTGATGCTTGGGTGCAAGCATGAAGAGCCACCGGGCTTTGGCATGCAGTGGGGTAGCAGCCGTGATTATCAGGCGGAAATCTACCGGCTGCTGGGCGACAGTAATCGCAAGCAGCGCCTGACGTATTACCAAAAGGCACTTGATATCAATGACTGCTACAAAGTCAAAATAAGCATGAGTGCTTATAAGTAATGTCTGCCGGCCCAGTGGCCACGCGCTTTCAACGCCGCACATACAAATACCAGCGCGCGCTGAAAAACCGGGTGGCAATCGGCACAAGGCAATTGATCAAGCGCAGCCCAGAAAAAATTGAAGCAATGGCCATGATCATCCAGCGTCTGATGGGACCAGTGTTCAGGCAACGGTCCCTCTACCTGACACAGGTGAAACGACCAGACTTGTCCGCAATGGCCGGCATCCCACCACCCCAGGTCGTCCTTGATCGTGGCCACGCTGATGCCCGCCTCTTCCATTAACTCGCGCAATGCCGCCTCACCCGGCGTTTCACCCGGTTCAATGGTGCCCTTCACCAACTGCACCCCTGCCAGCGGATGACGGAACAACAGAATCCCGGCAGGCAACGTGGGTGACAGAACGACGGCGCAGGCCTTGTCAGGGTGCATGACGATTTCCTTATCAGCGAACACAGCGGGCCATCATACGCATTCAGGAAAAGTGTCTGTACTTGATCTTCAGTGCCCCCCCCCCTACCCTGCCGATTGCAACCGTAACGCGCTTCGGCGCGACAAGCCTGCTTGCAGGGCAAACGCACAGATCACGGTCGCCGGCGCAGAAAAACTGCTCAGCGTGCCGGCCGCCAACATCAAGGCAAGGCCCAAGGCGGTGGCGCCGAACCAGGCGGTCAGGCCTACCGGATTGAAGGCTGCGGCCTGTTCGAACGCCGCCACGTCATTGCGCCCGTACAGAATTTGCGCCAAAGCCACGCCGACCCACGCCACCACGAATATGCCCTGATAGGCCAGGGCCTTGAGCAGGTAGGCAAACACATCCGCCAGCATCAGGCCGTAAACGATCACGCCCACCGCCAGTGCCCACATCAGGTACGAACCACGCAGGCCAAAACGGCCGAAGAACGCCTGCATGTTCAAGGTTGCCAGGTAGTAGTTGGCGGTGTTGATGCGGGTTTGCGTGGCCCAGACAAACAACAATCCCCATAGCCCCATCAGTTGCAGAATCGCCATGACCACAGAAACTTCGCTCAACGCCCCTTCGTGGGGAATGCTGCTGACCAGATAGATGCCGGCGGCGCCGTTGAGCAGGAACGTGACGGCATAGAACGGCATGCCAAAGTTCCAGCGCCCGTGATACCCGGCGTCCTCAGGCTTGCCAAAACGTGCGTAGTCAAAGGTGAACAGCATCAATATCCAGACGCCCATGTAGGCCACGAAGCAATCCCACCAGCCAAAGGCACTGGGCGCCGCCGGGCCGAAATCCAGCCATTGTGGCTGATAGCCATAACGACTGATCGAGAGCCCCACCGCCGCCAGCAAACCGCCCAGATACACCGGCAGCAGCACGCCATTGAGTTTGTCCAGCCAGTGCTGAACGCTACCCAGTATCATCGGCACGCTGTAGAGCACCACCGCCAGTGCGGCCAGCGGATAGAGCAGTTGCGGGTACAGATGATTAAGCGCCACAGCGATGACCGATCCTTCGAACACCGCGTAGTAGATCGCCGTGGAAAAAAAGATCAAGGTCGCCAGGCTCGCCCCGGTACTGCCGAACAGCAGCCGCGAAAACAGTGCCACCGACAAGCCGCTGCGAATCGCGAAACGGCTGAGCACGCCGTTGACCAGCCCATAGCTGATCACCGACAGGACCATGCCGATCAGTGCGTTGCGCGCGCCATACGACAGCGCCAATGAAGCGCCCACCACGATGTAGAACATCGCACTGCACACCGCCCACCACGCCATCGTCAGCGACAGCCGCCCCATGCGGGCAGACTCGGGTACCGGGTGATGCGCCGGGTCTTGCCCGGTTTGACTCGATTGCGATAAAGCAGCCATATGCGTGAACTCCAGAACCAGTCAAAGGTTGAAGCGCGGGCAGCCGTCACCGCACCGAAGTACAGTGTTGGCTTAGCGTTTGGCATAACCCGCGCGATGCGGCGGGCAGAATCAGGAGGAGAACAGCTTGCTCAGGCAGGTGAGCTTTTTCTTGTAGGAACGCCGTGCTTCAAGCGCCTCTTCAAGCGTAACCGCCACAAAGCGCGCCTTCTGGTTGGGCTGCATCTGGCCGATCAGGTCCAGGTCTGCGCTGATCACCGTGCCGATCATGGCGTAGCCACCGCCAGAGACGGCATCGCGGTGCAAGACGATCGGTTCGAGGCCGGCGGGCACCTGGATCGAGCCGATCGGGTAGCAACTGTCGACGATGTTCGATGGATCGGAGCCGGCGCCGAAGGGCTGTTCACGCGGCTGAAAACTCAATGCGCTGCCGCCCTTGAACCGATAGCCGATGCGGTCCGCTTCTGAACCCACGGTCCATGGCTCGGCAAAGAACAGCTTCGCCGCCGACTCGGTCAGCCGGTGGTCGTACAGGCCCGGCACCACCCGCAGGGTGACTTCACCGCCCAACGATTGCCGTAACGCCATCGGCAGACTGGCCCCTTCACGCCCCTTGCCACTGGCGACACCTACCGGCAGCTCATCACCGGCCATCAGCCTGCGGCCCTGAAAACCACCGAGTGCGCCCAGCGCATACGTGGCGCGGCTGCCAAGCACGATGGGCACATCAATGCCACCGGCCACTGCCACATAGGTGCGCGCACCGGCTCTGGGAAAGTCAAAACGCAGCACTTGCCCGGCCTTTACCGTGAAAGCCGTGTCAGGGTGCATTTCCACGCCATCGACCCGTGGCGTCATGTGCGCACCGCAAACGGCCACCAGCGCGTCCTGCTGAAACTCCAGCTCCGGCCCGAGCAGCGTGCACTCCAGCGCGGCCAGGCCTGCCGGGTTGCCGACCAATTGATTGGCCGCACTCAAGGCGTACTGGTCCAGCGCGCCGGAAGGCGGAATGCCCAAGTGGTAATAGCCTTCGCGTCCCAGGTCCTGAACCGAAGTGGCGAGGCCGGGTTTAAGTACTTTGATCATGCCAGCACCTCCTGCAACGACTTGGGATAGCCAACAGGGTCAGCCAAAAACGCATCCAGCGAGAACTTCACCGGGCGAATACGCAAGTCAAACCGCCCGGCGTCTACCTCCGCCACCGCCTGGTCGTAGGCTTCACGCTCCATCGGTTTGAATTGCACAATGTCGCCGGGGCGGAAAAACACCATGTGTTCTTTCAGGTACTCAAGGCGTTGCTGCGGGTCGTAGATCGGTGCGGGCGTCACGCCGAACATCTGATAACCCCCCGCCCCGCGCACCGAGTAAATACAGCCGAAACAGCCGCCATGACCCAGGGTCAACTTTGGCGTATCGGTGCGTGGGCGCAGGTACTTGGGCACCTGCAACTGACGCTCGCGCTCGACCATCTGGAACATGAACGGCAGCCCGGCGACGAAGCCGACCATCGAGACAAACCAGGGCGCGCCGCTGTGCGCCGCAATAAATGCCTCGACATCGGCCAGGCCGTTGATGCGCGCGGCGTATTCCAGGTCCGTGGCATCGGGGTCTTGATGACGGTCGCGAAAGCGCATAAGGGTTTCGTGGGTCCAGGGGTCGTTGTAGAGCACTGGGATTTCGATGATCCGCGTCTGCAAGGTGCGTTCGGCGACGGCCTCGGCTTCGGCGCCTTTGACCGCGTCCAGCAAGGCTTGAGGGGCGATACGATCCGGGTCGAAGCGGATCTGGAATGACGCATTGGCCAGGCACACATCGAGCACGCCATCCAGGGCCAGCCGCTCGATGGACCGAGTGACCGCCATGCCCTTGAAGAACGCCTCCAGCGACATGGATTCACTGACTTCGGCAAACAGATGCTCATCGGCACCAAAACTGTAACGGATGGGGTTGCTCATGCTTGACCTCCGCTGCGGCGCTCGGCCAGCCAGGTTTCCAGGGTGCCGGTGTGAAAATCGGCGCTGTGCAGCCACGGCTGGCCGAGCAACTGGCCTTGCAGCGCCAGGGTGGTGGCCATGCCGGTGAGCGTGGTGTTCTGCACGGCAATTTGCGCACGGGCCAACGCCTCGGCACGATCGGCGCCGTGAACGATCAGCTTGGCCAGCAGCGAGTCATAGTAGGGCGGCACGCGGTAGCCTTGATACAGATGGGTGTCGACGCGAATGCCCTCGCCTTGCGGCCAGACCAGCTCATTGACCAGCCCTGGGCCGGGAAAGAAATCGCGCGCCGGGTCTTCGGCATTCAGGCGCATTTGCAGGGCGGCGCCGTTAAGTTGAATGTCGCTTTGCTTAAGCCCTAGTGGCTCGCCACCGGCAATGCGCAGCATTGCCTGAACCAGGTCGATGCCGGTGATCAGCTCGCTGATCGGGTGTTCCACCTGAATGCGGGTGTTCATTTCGATAAAGAAGAATTCGCCAGTAGCATCGTCGTACAGGTATTCCAGCGTGCCAGCGCCCTTGTAGCCCAACAACTCGGTCAAACGCACGGCACTGGCGCAAAGGCTGTCCCGTTGCGCCTGGCTGAGTGCTGGCGAGGGCGCTTCTTCAAAGATTTTCTGCCGCCGACGTTGCAGCGAGCATTCACGCTCAAACAAGTGCACCGCGTGCTGACCATCGCCCAGCACCTGCACTTCAATATGCCGCGCCTTGCTGATAAAGCGCTCCAGATACACCGCGCCATTGCCAAACGCCGCCTGGGCTTCGCGCTGTGAACGGGGAAACTCTTCGCTCAATTGCTCGGGGTTTTGCGCCAGGCGGATGCCCCGCCCGCCGCCACCGGCCGACGCCTTGATCAACAAAGGAAAGCCAACGGCCTCGGCGGCCTTGAGCGCCGACTCCACGTCGAACAGCTCACCGGGCGAGCCAGGTACTACCGGCACGCCCGCCGCCTGTGCGGTGCGCCGCGCTTCGGCCTTGTCGCCCATGCGGCGGATGGTCTCCGGGTCCGGCCCCACGAAAACCGCCCCGGCGGCGATCACGGCGGCGGCAAACTCGGCGTTTTCCGAGAGGAAGCCATAACCTGGGTGCACGGCGTCGGCGCCTGTGCTTTTCAGGGCGTTGAGCAGCGCCTCGATGTTGAGGTAGCTTTTGTCGGCGCGGGCCGGGCCAAGAACGTGCACCTCGTCCGCCAGCCGCGCGGCCAGAGACTCGACGTCGGCTTCACTGCACGCCACGACGGTCGGAATCCCCAGCGCTTTGGCAGCATGGATGATCCGCACTGCGATCTCGCCACGGTTGGCGATCAGTAATTTACCAATGCCTTGAGTCATGATCGCGGCCCTCACGCGGCGTCGAGTGTGGCGATGACCTGACCCGGCTCCACCGGATCACCGTCTTGGACCATAAAGGTGCCAAGGCGGCCGGCCGTGCCTGCGGTCAGTTCGGAAAACTGCTTCATGACCTCGATCAGACCGATCACCGTGTCAGCGTCGACCTGCGCGCCGACCTCGACGAAGTTCGCCGACTCCGGCGAGGCCTTACGGTAAAAGATTCCGGGCAATGGGGTGATAACGGTGTGTTCGGCCATGTCTGTTCCTCTTGAAATAGTTGTAGAAAGGCAGGCAAAAAATGAATCGGTGTGCAAACCCTGGCGTCTGTGTGCCAGTGGTTCCGGTGTGTTGTCAGCGCGGTGCGCGGACCTTGATTCCAGCGCCATCCAGTGCGCTGCGTGTGGCGGTCACCAACGCCAGGGCGCCGGGCGTATCGCTGTGCAGACAAATGGAATCGAATTCGATCGCCAGGTCTTGACCTTCCACCGTACGTACCAGGCCTTGCTGACAGGCACGCAGCACCCGCGCCGCGACATCGTGCGGATCGTAGGCGTGCACGTTGCGGGTAAAGACAATGGAGCCACTGAGGTCGTATTCGCGGTCGGCGTAAAACTCACGAATGACCGGCTGGCCCAACGCCTGGGCCACCCGGCAGATCACTGAACCGGACATGCAATACAGCAACAACTCAGGTTCCAGACGCTGGAGGCTTTCCACCAGCAAACGGGCGACCTCCTCGTCTCGGGCGAGGTGCATATAGAGCGCACCGTGAGGTTTGATGTGCTGCAACGCTACACCTTGAACCCGGGCCAGCTCGCGCAAGGCGCCTAACTGGTAAAGCATGTCGTCGACCAGTTCCTGGGCCGGGGCATTGATGTGCCGACGACCAAAACCCACCAGATCGCGAAACCCGGGGTGCGCGCCGACAGCCACGCCCAGGCGCTTGGCCTGCTCGACAGTGCGACGCATGGTGCCGGGGTCGCCAGCATGAAAGCCGGTGGCGATATTGGCCGAACTGATAAAGCCCATCAGCTCATTGTCGACGCCATCGCCGATGGTCCATGGGCCGAAGCCTTCGCCCATGTCCGAGTTGAAATCTACTGCCTGCATGACGCTGCTCCCGACGCTTGTGACTTCATGCAGGCCACGTTAGATTTCCGCAAGCCCCTTGGGAAGATCTATTAACAGAGGGGCTATCTTCTGAAAAACAGATACCCCATTGTCTGGAGTGTTCATGTCTTTGACCCTGCGACAGGTCCGCTATTTCGTCGCCACCGCCGAGATCGGGCAGATCTCTCAGGCGGCGCTGCATTTGAATATTTCCCAGTCGGCGGTGACCACGGCGATCAAGGAACTGGAGGCCCTTATCGGCACCCTGCTGTTTCAGCGCTCGGCGCAGGGCATGAGCCTGACCGATGCCGGGCGGCACTTTCTGAACCGGGCCTATGTGATATTGCGCAGCGTCGATGACGCCTTGAACAGCCCGCTACCGGACATCCGCGCCAGCGGCTTGTTGCGTCTGGCGGCCAGCTACACGGTAATCGGCTACTTTCTGCCGCACCATTTACTGCGGCTTGAACACTGGCACCCGGACGTCGCCATCGAAGTTCATGAACAGGAACGCCAAGCCATCGAACAAGGCCTGCTCGAAGGTCGATTCGACATGGCCGTGGTCCTGACTGCCAACCTGACTCACCCCGATATCGTCTCTGAAACGCTGTTCAACTCCGAGCGCCGGCTATGGCTGCCCAGCCATCATCCCTTGTGCGAACGCTCGGCGGTCAGCCTCGCCGATGTGGCCAAAGAGCCGTATATCTTGCTGACCGTCGACGAAGCCGAACAAAGCGCCATGCGTTATTGGGAACATGCGCACCAGCAACCCAATGTCAGGGTGCGCACCAGTTCGGTTGAGGCGGTGCGCAGCATGGTTGCCAATGGCAGCGGTGTGGCGATCCTCTCGGATCTGGTGCACCGTCCCTGGTCGCTGGAAGGCAAGCGCATCGAAACACTGACCATCACCGACCATGTGACACCCATGAGCGTCGGCCTGGCGTGGCACCGCGAACGTGAATTCAGTTCGGCGATGCAGGCGTTTCGTAATTATTTTCACGATGCCTTTCTGGCGCCTCAACAGCATTTCGCGCGACGTTGAAGACCGGTAAAAGTCCATCCGCTTGCCAAACTCGATACTCACTATTATCGTTCTGCACCTCGGGTACCGCTGCATACACTTTCTGGCCTGGCGTTCGGTATAAACGTCAGCCTGGGGAGTTGTCATGTCTCGTAATACCGGCTGGTCCATTGCCTTGATCGGCGTTACTGCCATATGGGGCTGGAGCTTTGTTGCCAAGCATGAAGCCCTGACCACTGTCAGTGCATCGACATTCAATGCGCTGACCTTCCTGCTTGCCGCTGCGTTGTTATTTCCTTTTGCATTCACGACACTGCCAGCATTGCGGCGCAAGGATTGGCTGGGCGGTCTTGGCGCTGGCCTGGTGCTGTTTATTGCCTTTTCGCTACAAACAACCGGCGTCGCCTATACCACACCGTCCAACGCCGGCTTCATTACCGGACTGTGCACCGTATTTACCCCGCTGATCCTGTACTTCACAGGTCACGGCCGACCGGGTTCCAGGCAAGTTCTGGGTACCGCCATTGCGCTGGTGGGCCTGGGTTTTCTGAGCCTTGAAGACTTCTCCGTGCATTACGGCGACTTGCTTGTGCTGGGCTGCGCGCTTGGCTTTGCGGTGCATATCGTAGTGCTGTCGACACTTGAAAGTTCGGCACCCTCGCAAGTATTCGCGTTTCTGCAACTGGCCACCGTCGGCGTACTGTCGCTGGCCTGGAGTTTGATGACCGGTGAGTTTTCAATTCCAGCTTCAACGACATCGCTCGTCAACATAGTTGCCATCGCACTGTTCGGAACTGCGTTGGCCTATTACGTTCAGACACGCGCACAAGCAACCGTGTCGCCGCATAAAGTGGCCCTGATCCTGATCTGTGAACCGGTGTTCAGCGGCATCTTTGGCTATTTACTGGCCGGCGACCGGTTTACCCAGGCCAAGGCGATGGGCGCTCTACTGATACTGGCAGGCTTGTTGTTGAGTGAGTGGCGTACGCGTTCAGCCGTGACCGAAGCGCCCGACCCAGCCGCGCTTGAAAATGCTGTATCAAGGAAATAATACCGGTCTGTATCTATCGCCCCGCGTGCCGCCTCGGTACGGTTCTGGCTCCTTACTCTGCGAGGCTCCCATGAACCTGAACGACATCCCCTTTGGCACCACCGACTGGTCGAAGATTGAAGCCGTTGCGCATCCGGGCGACACCGGCACGGCGTACTGGCGTACCTGCAACTTCGGCGCAATACGGGTGCGCATGGTCGAATACACGCCCGGTTATCTGGCCGACCATTGGTGCCACAAGGGGCACATTCTGCTGTGCCTGGAAGGCCAGCTCGACACCGAACTTGAGGATGGCCGGTTATTTACACTGACCGCTGGCATGAGTTATCAGGTCGCCGATAACGCCGAGGCACATCGTTCGTCCACTGCCACCGGCGCCAGACTGTTTATCGTGGACTGAATACAGCATGTCTCTGATCTCACAACGTGTGACGCTTGCCCGCATCGGTGCCAACGATAAGGTTATTTGCCGGGTAGCGTCAGGCTGGGTGGTGATGGGCGATGTGCAATTTCTACCGGGTTACTGCCTGTTATTGCCTGACCCTGTCGTGCCCAGCCTCAACGATCTGGACAACGCCGCCAGAGCCACTTACCTGCTCGACATGGCGCGCATCGGCGATGCTGTCTTGCAAGTCACAGGAGCGATCCGGATCAACTATGAGATTCTGGGTAACTCAGAGCCTGAACTGCATTGCCACCTGTTTCCTCGCTATGCCAGCGAACCTGACGAAAAACGCAAGATGCCCGCATGGTTCTACGACTGGAAAACAACGCCACCCTACGTCGAGGCTTTACATGGCGATTTGCGTAAGCGAATTGCCGAAATATTGAGTGCGTCCAGCGCCGGCTAGATCGGATTTTTTATGCGTTGAACCACGAGACGAAACATCTGTTAACTAGCATGCTCGCACGCACCGTGGTAATCAGTAGTTACGGCTTGTGACAGAGCAACGTCCATCGCCATACCCTGTTTTGAGAGCAGATGCCTGGGGCGCCATAAATCGCGACCCGGTATCGGGCGAGGTCGTAAAGAATGCATGCAGCAGAAGAAAGTCTTGAGCAGAACTCCTTTGCTCAGTTACGTCCACTGAAGATTTCAAGTGAAATCATGGCGACGGCCATCTGCTCGCTGGTTCTGGTGCTGGCCAGCGCGAGCCAGGACGTATCCGCCTGGCTTTATGCTTATATTCTGGTCGCCGCCACTGCCTGTGCGCTGACCTGGCGGGCCCGCACCACGCATCATTTATGGCTAAGCGGTTTGCTGTTGTTATGTACATGCACCGCCTGGCTGGGCTCAATTTCTACTGCCATTGGCAACCCGCTGGTGTGGTTCTTGCCCATTGGCCTGGTGTTGAGCCTGCCTGTTTCGGCCATGCACGCTCAACCCTGGCACGCCTTCAGTACCGGGGCTGCTATCTGGCTGACCTTGTTTTACGTGGTTAACCCGGACTTTGAGCGGCAACTGGACTTCGCCCTGACGCTGATCCTGATCGTGGCGAGCCTGCTGGTTGCCACACTGGTGTGCATGACGTTTTGCCGGATACGCAAGAACGTATTCGATCTGCAGCGCCAACTGCACGGCATGGCCTACACCGACACCCTGACAGGGCTGCCCAATCGACGCGCATTCATGGAGCGGCTGACCACCACACTGGCCAACAATACCGGGTCTGCGCCGCTGTTTTTCCTGATGCTCGACATCGACGACTTCAAGAAGATCAACGACAGTTTTGGCCACGATGTCGGCGACCGGGTACTGGTGGAAGTGGCCAGGATCCTCAACGATCATAGCCACGGCCATAACATTGCCCGTCTGGGCGGTGAAGAGTTTGCGGTGGTCGCCCGTGTAGCAGACGTTGCGCTGGCGCAGCAACTGGCGAGCAGTATTGTCGATGCCGTCAACTCCAGTCAGTTGCTCGGTACGCGCCTTTCCATCAGTGTCGGGCTGGCGAAACTTGAACCCGCAGAATCCATGGTCAGCCTGATGCGCCGCGCCGATCTGGCACTGTACGAGGCCAAGAGCGAGGGCAAGAACCGCTATGCCATGGCGGAGCAGGTGGTGCTGAGTGTTTGATGGGGGAAGTTGCTCAACTCAACGGCAACCTCACTTTAACCTCCAGCCCCCCGCTACGCCGATTACGCAACGTGATCGACCCGCCATGCTCAAGCACCGTCGCCCGTGCGGCCGACAAGCCCAGGCCGACGCCACCGGTGTTCTTGTTGCGTGATCCTTCGAGGCGATAGAAGGGAGCGAACACCTGCTCATGGTGCTCAATGGCAATGCCCGGCCCGCAATCGAGCACGTAAATCTCGACGTATTCACCGGCCGTTATCAATCGAACGCCGGGTTGATCCGCATATTTGATCGCGTTGTCGACCAGATTGGTCAGCGCTCTTTTAATCCCGTTAGGACGTCCGCAGTAGACAAAACGCCTGGGGCCATTGAATGAAACCTCTATGCCTGCATCCTTGAAGTCGTCAATCACCGTCAGTAACAGCTCCGCCAGATCGAATGCAGTGGCCGGTTCAAGCCGGGCCTCATCACGAAAGAAGTCCAGGGCGCTGTTGACCATTGCCTGCATCTCATCGACATCCCTGAACAACCGGGCTTGCTGCGCGGCATCTTCGATAAATTCCCCACGCAGGCGCATGCGGGTCAACGGCGCCCGAAGGTCGTGGGAAATGGCGGCCAGCATTTGCGTGCGGTCATTGAGAAAGTGCTGAATCTGAGCCTGCATGGCGTTGAACGCCAGGATGGCCTGACGAATTTCGTGTGGCCCGACCACAGGGATGGGCGGCGCGCGGAAATCCTTGCCAAAGCGCCTGGCGCCTTCGGCAAAACGCTCAAGGGGCAGCGCCAGGTGCCGGGTAGCAATCAGTGCTACGACCACCGTCGATAACAGCGCCAGCACGATAACGATCAGGTTGCGTTGCAGCGGATCCAGCCCCCATTTACGCGTCTGCACCGAATACTGCATCCAGGACCGGTCAGGTAGCTGGATCATCAACACATAGGGGCGATAGGCCTGTTGCGCGGGCCAATCGCCCGGCTCGAAAGCCTCTACCTGCGCGTCGGGCATGTCCAGCAAGTCACGCAGCATTTGCTGCCCCTCATTGAAGCCGGGCTCGTTGGTCTCAGGTAACAAGGCGTCCTCATGGCGCGCTAACCATTGGGCGTTGAAGGTCTTGTCACTGGCGGCTCGCGCAATGTCGGGCCGCTGAGCCAGGGAAGCGGCGCTGATGATCCGCGTGATGGTGGCGGCCTTTTCCATCAAGCCGGTCTGCAGAATAGGCGGACGCGCCCAGACACCGGCCAGCAGGCTGAAAACGCCATACAGCAACAGCGACGTCAGCATCGCCATCATGGTGGTCAAAGCAATCCAGCGCGCCACCGTGTCATGCGGACGCTCATACCTGGCTCGAACACGAGTCCAAAAACTCATCGTTTCACCACCGTGGGGCTGAACAGGTAGCCGACGTTGCGCAGGGTCCGAATCAGCGGTTCACTGGCATTGTCGGTCTGAAGCTTGCGGCGCAGCCGGCTGACTTGCACATCGACACTGCGATCGAACGCTTCGTAAGCCTCTCCCCGCGCCAGATCCAGCAACTGCTGGCGCGTAAGGACACGTTGCGGGTGCTCGGTAAACACCAACAACAGCTCGAACTCTCCGCTGGACAGGGGAATCATGACTTTTTCCGGCGAGCGCAGTTCGCGACGGGCGATGTCCAGTTGCCAATTGGCGAACTCCAGCACGGTACGCGATGAGTCATTCGACACCGCGACAACCTCCCCGGTCCGCCTGAGCACTGCGCGCACCCTGGCCAGCAGTTCTCTGGCGTCGAAGGGCTTGGTCAGGTAATCGTCAGCACCCAGCTCCAGCCCGACGACTCTGTCGCTCAGCTCACCCATGGCCGTCAGCATGATCACCGCGACGCTGTGCCGGGTGCGCAGTTGCTGGCAAAGCACCAGCCCGCTTTCGCCGGGCAGCATGACATCGAGAATGATCAGGTCCGGCAACCGCCGCTCAACGGCCCGCCACATCGACGGGCCATCGGTGGCAACTTCCACACGGTAGCCATGCCGTTGCAGAAACTTCTGCAAGAGGGCGAGAACTTCAAGGTCATCGTCGACCAGTAATAGATGGCTCACAAGGGACTCGCTGCCTGATGGATACGCAAGTGCCTATCTAAAATCATTCCGGACGCTACGTCATATATTTCAATTGAGCAATAAAGTGACCACGGCGCAATAAAGCGGAAATTTCCAGGCAAAAAAGTGCAGGCAAGATCGCCCACACTTCTTGCCGAGATGACCCTGCATGCCACTTATCAAACGCACTTCGCCTGTCGTTCGCCTCACGTTAGCCGGTTTCGTCATTGTCATCGCCAGCGGTTGTGCAAGCGCGCCGCCGGCATCGGTGGGCCCTTGCGACCCCATCAGCTACGACGTTCATGACCCGGCAGAACCGCTCAATCGCGGCATTTTCGCCTTCAATCGGACCGTGGACGACTACGCCCTGGCCCCGGTTGCCCGTGGTTACAAGCACTTGCCGGTCTTTTTCCAGACCGGTGTTCATAACTTTGTCGCCAACTTCGGTGAGCCCAAGGTCTTCATCAACGATCTGCTGCAAGGCAACGGCCAGCGCTCGGTCACTACATTCGGGCGCTTCGTGATAAACACCGCCGTCGGTGTCGTCGGGCTGATCGACGTGTCGGGCAAAATGGGCATCGCACGTCATAGCGCCGACTTCGGCCAGACATTCGGGGTATGGAACATCGCCAGCGGCCCCATCATTGAACTGCCCCTATTCGGCACCGCCAACGTGCGAGACGGGACCGGCAAGTTGCTGAGCTTTGCGCTGAACCCGCTTGGCGGCAACAGCGATACCGTCGAAACCCTGGGCACCATCAATACCGTCGGCGGCATCGTCGATGGCCGCGCCGAGGCGTTGCCCATCACTGACCATCTGCGCCAGTACCCTGATTACTACCTGGCCGTACGCGACACAGTGGCGCACAAGCGCGCCAGCTTCGTACTGGAAGGCAAGTCAGGAGCCATCGCTCAGACCCCATCGACCTGCCCCGACGGTGAGCACAATGACCAATAGCAACGATGCGCTGGTTCTGCACCGTAGAACCCGAACGCCCTGCCCGGCTTCATTGCACTGTCGCGAAATCGAGCTGCGCCTCGCCGATGACGGTCAGCACGTCATGCTGAGCCGCTTTGTCGAGCTATACCGCGACGAGCACACGGCGTGGTGCTCGGTTCAACATCACCGTGTGCCGCTGGCCAGTTTGATCCGCTGGATGGTCAGCACCGGGCAGCAACTGACTTGAGCCGCCTGTGCCTGGCAGGCTGCTATTGCAGAACCTGCTCGACACAGGCATTCATCTGCGCCGCCACCCATTCCAGGAATACCCGGCACTTGGGGCTCTCCTCAAAAGGCCGGGGCGATAACAGGCAATAGGTCGAGCCATCGCGAATAAAGCCAAATGGCGCGCTCAACTGCCCGGTTTCCAGTTCGCTCTGAACCATCAGCAACGAGGCCATGCTCACTCCCAGCCCCGCCGTTGCCGCCTGGATGCACAGGTAAAAGTGTTCATAGTCGGTCCAGAGCGCATCGGCCATCGTGACCCCGCCAAGACGCAGCCAGCTGTCCCAGGCCATTGGGCGTGTCTTGCTGCGCAACAGGCGTGCGCCTTGCAACGGTTGGTTATCGGCAACGGTGGACGGCGTACACACCGGGCCGATCCATTCATCACACAGCTTGACGCTGTGCACGGACTCATCCCAGTGAAAGTCATCACGGCGAATCGCGAGGTCGGCACCGCTGCGGGCGAAATCGATAGGCCCTCCAGCGGTCAATAACTGGACCTGCACAGTGGGATGCGCCTCATTGAAAGCTGGCAAGCGCGGGATCAGCCATTTCATGGCAATCGTCGGCTCACATGACAGCACCAGAACGTCTTCACGTGCTTCGCGTTGCAGTCGATCGACGACGTTTTCGAGCTGATTGAACAAGGGACCGGTGACGCTGTGCAATTGGCGTCCTGCCTCATTGAGAAAGATCGCCCGGTTGCGTCGCTCGAACAATTCGACGCCCATGGCCTCTTCCAACTGTCTTATCTGACGGCTGACAGCGCCGTGAGTGACGTGCAATTGCTGCGCGGCCTTGACGAAGCTTTGGGTCTGGGCAGCAACGTTAAAGAAACGAAAGGCTGCCAGCGGCGGTAGGTTCATGGTCGATGATTTTTCACAGATTTCATGGACTATAAATCGTTTCCCCAGACACCATCAACTCGCCATTATTGGCGCACTTTTTCATCCGGTCGGAGAACATTCATGAACGAACTACTGGCCGTGGTTGCAATTACGGTTCTGGCGGTGATCAGCCCTGGCCCCGACTTTGCCATGGTGACCCGCAACAGCTATGCGTTTGGCCGGCGCAGTGGCCTGATGGCCGCGTTGGGTATCGCCTGTGGCGTTCAGGTTCATGTGCTTTACACCGTATTCGGTATCGCGATGATCATCAGCCAATCGCCGCTGCTGTTAATGAGCATGAAAGTGCTCGGCGCCGGCTACCTTATTTATCTCGGCATCAAGTCGTTCACCAATAAGACCGTCTTGACTGTGGGTGAGGCCAGCGGCCGCGCACCCAGTGCATGGGAGGCCTTAAGAAGCGGCTTTTTCACCAACGCGCTCAATCCCAAGACCATGCTGTTTGTCGTGGCGACTTACAGCCAGGTCGTGCAAGCCAACAGTTCGTTGAGCGCCAGTTTCGCCTATGGCGCCTTCATGTCGGTGTCGCACTGGGCATGGTTCAGCCTAGTCGCGTTGTTCTTTTCGGCCCACGCGCTGCGCCAGCGTTTGCTGGAAAAACAGCTTATCGTCGACAAGGTAATTGGTGTTGCGCTGGTCAGCCTGGGCGCTTGCCTGGTCATGCCGGGCCTGGGACGTTGAACAGCTGTAATAACGCCTGCCCGATCAACACCCACCCTGCCAGCGCCAGCAAGCCCAGCACCACCTTACGAAAACCCTGATCGCTCAAGCCGCGATACAGCCGCACGCCCAGCAAGGTCGGTAGCAACACCGCCACGATCACCACGGGAAACAAGGCAAACGCCTGGACGCTGACGGTGCCGGACACCAGGTACGTGACCATGGTCGTGGCCTGCATCGCCAGGTTGAAGCCTTGAATCACCGAGCGCTGGCTGTCGCGACTCCAGCCCTTGAGCACGGCCCACAACGCAGGGGCCGGTCCGGTCAAACCGCCCAGCCCGCCCATGATGCCACCGATGACACCGACGCCGGCATTGGCCACGCGGCTGTCGCCCGGCAACTGCGGCAAGTGGCTGGCGAACAGCATGAGCGGGCACCACAGCGCCAGCAGAATACCGACCAGCAGACGGAACAGAACCGGGTCGAACTGATGCAGCAGCACGACGCCCAATGGCACGCCGAGCAATCCGCCAGCGACCATTGGCCACAGCCGTGGCAGGTCCAGTTGTTTGCGCAAGGCGCCGGCGGCCAGCAGTTGCCCGGTCAGCGAGCCACACACCACCAGCGGCCCGGTCAATGTCGGGTCCAGCACCCAGGCCCAGACGGCCATGGCCACCAGACCGAAATTGGAACCCGACAAGCCCTGGACGAAGCCTGCCAGGGCTGCGCCAAGGATCACGATCAACAGCAGCGAATCCACGCTCGATAGCCTGCCGTCAGAGTTGCATGAGCATTTCATGCCACGCCATGCCGCCGTGGTCCGAGGTCGACGGCTGGACATAGCCATAGCCCATGCGCTGGTACAGCGGCACATGCCGCTCTTTGCACATCAAGTGAATGCTCTGCTTGCCCATCGCGCGCATGCGCTCGACGAACTGCGCCATCATCCGCGTGGCGTAGCCTTTGCCTTGGTGCACCGGATCGATGACCACCGACATGATCACCACGTTGGGCGCCTCGCTGCTGTGGCCGACCAGCTCCTTGAAGGCTTCGTCGGACATCTGCACCTCATGGGCACAGCCGCCGTTGATAAAGCCGATGACCTGGCTCTCCAGTTCCATGATCAGAAAGCCCTGCGGGTACAGGGCGATGCGCGTGGCGATCTTTTCCTGGGTGGCGGCTTCGTCACCTTCGTAGGCGCCGATTTCGATCTGGTAGCAACGGGAGGCATCAAGCGGGGTGGCAGTGCGAAAGCTGGGCGCGGGCATTTCAGGGTGATCCGGACAGTCTGGAGAAGAGCGCATGGTAGACAAAGACGGGCTGCCAAACACTGGGTTTGTTCGACAGCCCATGCCCTTTGTGCAATCAGCCCTTGTCGATACCCGGTAACGGCACCGCTTGCGGCGCCTTGGCCTTATCACTGTCCAGCGCGGCGATTTCACGCTTGGCCGCATCAAGGTCAAAGGCGTTGTCCCACTTGGCAATCGCGATGGTGCCGATGCCATTGCCGATCAGGTTGGTCACGGCCCGCGCTTCGTTCAAAAAGCGGTCGATGCCCAGCAACAACACCAGACCCACCAGCGGGATGGTATGGATGGTGGTCAAGGTCGCGGCCAGGGTGACAAAACCTGCGCCCGCCACACCGGCCGAACCCTTGGAAGTCAGCAGCAAGACACCCAGCAGCACGCACTGGTCCATGAAGCTCAGCGGCGTGTTGGTGGCCTGGGCGACAAAGATCGCGGCCATGGTCAGATAAATGCAGGTGCCGTCGGCGTTGAAGGTAAAGCCGGTGGGCAGCACCATGCCGACCACCGATTTCTCGCAGCCGAGTTTTTCCAGCTTGGCCATCATGCGCGGCAGCACCGACTCGGTGGAACAGGTGCCCAGCACGATAAGGATTTCATCCTTGAAGTAGCGCAAGAACTGCATCAGCGGCAAGCCGGACCAGCGCGCCACGGTACCCAGAATCACCACGATGAACACCAGCGTGGTGATGTACAGCGCAATCAGCAGTTGCCCCAACGACAGCAAGGTGCCAAGCCCGTATTTGCCGATGGTGAACGCCATGCCCGCGCCGGCCCCGATGGGCGCCAGGCGCATGACCATGGCGACGATCTTGAACAGCCCTTGCAGCAGCAGGTCGATGATATTGATCAGCGGCTTGCTGACCGGCCCCATCTGCACCAGGGCGATGCCCATCAGCACCGACAGCAGAATGACCTGCAGCATCGAGCCCTTGGCGAAGGCATCGATAAAGGTGCTGGGAATGATATTGAGGAAGAAATCCACGGTGCCGCCCTGATCATGGGCGACCTGGGTGTATTTGCTGATCGAGCTGCCATCGAGCTTGGCCGAATCGATGTTCATGCCGACGCCGGGCTTGACGATATTCACCACCACCAGGCCGATGACCAGCGCGATGGTCGAAAGGATCTCGAAATAGATCAGCGCCTTGACGCCGATGCGCCCGACCTCCTTGATACTGCCCATCTTGGCCATGCCGACCACCACGGTGCCGAAGATGATCGGCGCCAGCAGCATTTTGATCAGCTTGATGAAGCCATCGGCCAGCGGTTGCAGCTTGGCCGCAAAGCCGGGCTCGATGTAGCCCAGTATGCCGCCGATGATGATGCCGATCAGCACCTGCACATAGAGCTGGCCATACCAGCGTGATCCTGACTTTTCCATGTTGTCGCACCTCGTTTTGTTTTTGTGTAGAGGGCAAAAAGCGGCCGCCTCTTACAAGGCGGCCGCTGCACAACCGATTAACGCTCGCCCAGCTCGCGCATCACTTCATACAGCGCCGCCTTGGCTTCGAAGCCCACACCCGGAATGTCCGGCAGGCCGACATAGCCGTTCTCGACGCGAATGCCATCGGCAAAGCCGCCGAAGGGCTGGAACACGTCCGGGTAGGATTCGTTGCCGCCCAGGTGCAGGCCGGCGGCGATGTTCAGCGACATCTGGTGACCGCCGTGCGGCACCACGCGGCGCGACGACCAGCCCAGCTCCTGCATGACATCGAGGGTGCGCAGGTACTCGACCAGGCCGTACGACAGCGCGCAGTCGAACTGCACGAAATCGCGGTCCGGGCGCATGCCGCCGTGGCGCAGCAGGTTGCGGGCGTCCTGGTGCGAGAACAGGTTTTCGCCGGTGGCCATCGGCAAGTCGTAGTGGTTGGCCAGTTCCGCTTGCAGGGCATAGTCCAGCGGGTCGCCGGCCTCTTCGTACCAGAACAGGTCGTAAGGCTTGAGCGCTTCGGCGTAGGCGATGGCGGTTTTCAGGTCGAACCGGCCGTTGGCGTCTACGGCCAGGCGCCGGCCGCTGCCGACCACGTCCAGCACCGCTTCGATGCGCGACAGGTCTTCGGCCAGCGGCACGGCGCCAATCTTCATTTTCACCACGTCGTAGCCGCGATCCAGGTAGCTCTGCATTTCGGCCTTGAGCTGGGTGTGGTCCTTGCCGGGGTAGTAGTAGCCACCGGCGGCGTAGACCCACACCTTGTCGTCGGCCACGCCGTTGCGGTAACGGTCGGCCAATACGCGGTAGAGCGGCTTGCCTTCGATCTTGGCCACCGCGTCCCATACCGCCATGTCGATGGTGCCGACCGCGACCGAGCGCTCACCGTGACCGCCGGGCTTTTCGTTGGTCATCAGGGTTTTCCAGATGGCGAACGGGTCGAGGTTGTCATTGGCTTCGTCGATCAGCGACTCAGGCTTTGCCTCGCTGATGCGCGCCAGAAAGCGGTCGCGCATCAACGCGCCCTGGCCGTAACGACCATTGGAGTTGAAGCCGTAGCCGATCACTGGTTTACCGTCACGAATGACATCGGTGACCACCGCCACGACCGAGCAGGTCATTTTGGAAAAGTCGATGTAGGCATTGGCGATGGGCGAGGCAATGGAAACGGTCTTTTCGCGAATATCAACGATGCGCATGGCGCTGTCCTCTTGTTGTGATGGAGGCAACGTTAGGCGCATCCGCGCATGGCCGATAATGCTGTTATCGAAGCAGGCAATGCCTTTTCGGCATGGCCTTGCAGCGCACCCATCGCGGGGTATTTAATTTAGCCATGCTATAAAACGTTCACCCCATGCAAGGTCAGCATCACCTATGGAACTCGTCTGGCTTGAAGACTTCATCGCCCTGGCCGAGCACGGCAGCTTTATCCGTGCAGCCCAAGCGCGGCATGTAACGCAACCGGCGTTCAGCCGGCGCATCCGGGCGCTGGAGCAATGGATGGGTGTCGAGCTGTTTCAACGCACCTTTCAGGGCGCCACCCTGACTCTGGCCGGTGAGCATGTGCTGGGCAGCGTTCAGGACGCGGCCACGCGGCTTTACCGGATTCGCGAAGAAGCCCGCGAAGTGGCCGGCACGGCGGCCAAGAGCCTGAAATTTTCCGCCACCCACTCGCTGTCGTTCACGTTTTTCCCCAAGTGGATTCGCCAGCTTGGGCGGGGTGCTCCGATCGAGGCCGTCAGGCTGCAATCGGACAGCATGGCCGAATGCGAGCGCATGCTGATGCACGGCCAGGTACAGTTCTTGCTCAGCCATCGCCACCCGCAGGTGCCGCCGAAACTGCCGTTCGGGCAGTACTTGAGCAAGGCGGTGGGTGTCGACACGCTGATCCCGCTGATGGGCGCCGACGCCGACTTTGGCGCCGACCTGCAAACCCTGCCCTACCTGGCCTACACCCGGGAATCGGGCCTGGGGCGGATTCTGGAGCAGCAGTTACAGGACAAGGCCGGCTACCTGCATTTGCAGCCTTCGTTCAGCAGCCATCTGGCGGCGGTGTTGACCTCGATGGCGCTGGAAAACAAGGGTGTGGCCTGGCTGCCGAAAAGCCTGACCGAGCAGGAACGCGCCGATGGCAAGCTGGTCCGCGCGCTGGATGAAAGCTGGGACATCGAACTGGAGATTCATCTGGCCCGCCCGGTAGCCCCGCTGCCACCGTTTGCCGAAGCGTTCTGGGAGGGGCTTCTCTAAAAAGGATGACGCAGCGGTGGCGCGCGCTCACTGAGCGCAGGGATTTGCACCAGCGGCCACTGTCCCAGCGCCTGATAACGGCCCTTGTATGACTCGTACAACACGAACTCCCGTGCACTCCAGAGAAACTCAGGCTCAGCCATTGCCTCAGGTACCGGGTCACGGTAATCGCGCATCAGGGTCACGTGCGGGCGAAACTCCTGAGCATCAAGCTCCAGGCCCAGTGGCAGCATCGCCTGTTGCAGGTCGTAGACCCAGCGCAACAGGGTCGGTGGCGCGTATTGCGCGGTCAGTACCAAGGCCTGGCTGCGGCGCCAGACATCCAGATGATCCAGCTCGACGGTCAGCCGGGACGTCAGCGGGCGCTGGCGTGCGGCGGTTTCAAGAATCGCCGGAATCTGTTTGACGCCGACCGCGCCGAGAAACATCAGGGTCAGGTGAAAATTCTCGGCCGGCACCGGGCGGCCGCTGCGCAAGCGCAGGTCGGTACGCCAGCGGGAAATGGCCTTGCGCTGCGCAGACTCGCAGGGCAAGGCGAAAAACAGCCGCTTCAAGGGCTCGGTCGAGACAAAATCGTTGGTGTTCATCGGTAAAGCTCCAGAGCATAGGTGCGCTAGCCAAGCCATGACTGGCCAACAGGCACCCTAACAGGAGGGACGCTTGGGCTACAATGCGCCGCCGTCTTGCCTGGCTTACAGGAAATAGCGTAAATGCGCGAAAGAAAATCAGCACGGCTGTTAATCGCAAGCCCCGCCCGTAACGTTCTGCTGTTCCGCTTTCGACACACCGAAGGTGCACTGGCCGGGGATGATTACTGGGCCACACCCGGTGGCGGACTGGAACAGGATGAGACATTCGAACAGGCCGCAATACGCGAACTGCGCGAAGAAACCGGAATACGCATCGAGACGGTGGGCGAACCGGTGGCGTATCGGCGCTTCGAGATGCAACTGCCCGATGGCGAGTGGGTCATCTCGGTCGAGCAGTATTTTGTGGTACACGCGCAGGCTCAGACGCTGTGCAGTGACGAGTGGACAGCGCATGAGACGCTGGTGATGGCCGATCACCACTGGTGGTCCGCCGAAGAACTGAGAACCACCCGGCAAACCGTGTGGCCTGAGTCACTGATCGCCATGCTGGAAACAGCCGGAGTATTCACAGCCGGCGGATCATCCAGCACTGCAGCGGCGTAACGGTCAGTCCAGGTATTCGCAGAACCGCAGACGATTGCCAAACGGGTCGTAGACCTGCAACTCCTTGCCCCAGCCTTGCTCGACGATGTCCGGTCGTCCGTAGCTGTAACGTTTGCCGAGCAGTTCATCGCGCAGTTGCACGATGTGCTGCGTGGGGATAAATACCGTCGCGCCCGGGCTGGCATCGCCGTGATGCTCGGACAGGTGCAGGTGCAGGCCTGCGCGAACCAGGCCCAGGTACAGCGGCAGACCGGCCTCGAAGCGGTGCTCGAACTCGACGCCGAAACCCAGGAAATCCAGATAAAACTCCCGCGCCTTGGCTTCGTCGAAACTGCGCAGCACCGGAATGGTTTTGCCAAAGGTCACGCCCGTGGGCGCCGGCTCAGGACTGAGCAAAGCCGAAGCCGTGTTCCAGTCCTTGTAACCCAATTGCCGGGCGACCAGTTCCAGGGCGGTGGAGTGCGATACCTCTTGCAGCGGCGTCTGCAGTGAGGCGCGCAGCCGCTTGGCCATCTGTTTGGCCTGTTCGATTGAAATCATTACAGCTCCTTGGGGCCAAGGCCTTTCGGTGCTCGCATTGCCGAGCCTCGACGCTGCAAAGAAGCGGTTGAGTTCGGGGTGTCGTTCAAGATGCTTTCACCTTCCCGGCAAGGGGCGAGCGGCGGGCAGCATGGGCCGGGGGTGATCGTACACCACTGGCGCACAATGCAAAACCGGCCGCCTTGCACAGCACCGGGCGGCTCAAGTCAGCGCCGGTTTCACGCAGCGTGAGCCGAAGCTCTGCACCCAGCCGCACGGCTCACTTCAGGCGCATCGGGTTGATGGATGGCCAGGGTCAGTAGCGCCACTTCTTCACACCTTTGCACGGCGAAGGCCAACCCGCTTTTCAGTTCGCTGTCGGGCTTGCCCTCACATACCAGGTCCAGCGGGCTGTGCAACAACGAGCACGACGGCGCCAGCCACAAACGATCGCCCAGACGCTCATGCGCATGACGCACCACCGCCAACGCCTTGTCGAGGTCGCTACGCCCTGCGCCACAGCGGTCGACCAGGCCCAGCGACAGAATCTTGTAGGCCGGCAGACGGTCAAGAATCACCGGATACTGCTGCGGCGCCCGCACCAGATCGATATGCAAGCCGTCGACCGGCAGGTTGGCGGCCAGGCCGAGGTTATCTTCCAGGCCGCCAAAACAGATGGCGACCAGCTTCTTCAGCGGCTCGCGCTGGAGGATGTTGTAGACGCGTTCATAGGCGTTTTTCCAGGCTTGCGGCAGGTCCAGTGTCAGAATCGGCTCGTCGATCTGCACCCACTCCACGCCCTGCCCGGCCAGGCGGTGGAAGATCTGCCCGTACAACGGCAACAGGCGGTCGACCAGATCCAGCGTGTCGAAATCGGCGCCTTGGGTCTTGCCCAACCACAGGTAAGTCAGCGGGCCGATGACCACCGGCTTGACCGCATGGCCCAGATCCCTGGCCTCTTGCACCTCTTCGAACAACGACTCCCAGCTCAGGCTGAACGCTTGATCAGCGGTAAATTCCGGGACCAGATAGTGGTAATCGGTGTCGAACCACCGGGTCATCTTCTGGGCATGAGCCATGGCGAACAGGGTGTGCAGGGTTGGCTTTTCAGCGCCATGGCGCAATTGCTGCGGGATCACACCGAAGGTCAGCGAATGGGTCAGTACGTGGTCGTACCAGGCAAAGTCGCCGACCGGCAGCAGTTCGATACCGGCATCTTTTTGCATCTGCCAATGAGCTGCACGCAAATCACGGCCTACGGCACGCAAGCCTGCTTCGTCGAGATCGCCCTTACAGAAGGCCTCTTGAGCGTTCTTCAGTTCATGACCACCGCCAATGCACGGGAATCCCAGGTTATGTGCCAAAGCCATGTAGCCATCCTCTACCGAAATCATTCAATGAGCGGATTCTCGATGGCCGGGATGCTTGAGACAAACTCATTATATTTATGATCAACTCAAGATCCATTCATGTTCCATGTCGCATAGGTGTCTTGTTCAGAGCAGTTTCATGCGCTTTCGGACATGGGTACATTGTGCAGATGCCGCACACTGCCCGTTGCGATCCGATCCGGTACTTGATCTATGAATGTGTTGAAACAGGCATTGCACGAGCAGCACTTCATTTGCCTGGTGGAGTTCGTGCCCAAGCCGTCGGCCAAGAGCTTCGAGGCTTTTGAAGCGCTGATGCAGCGACCGACGCTGAGTGGCTGGCCGATGCTGGCTACCATTGCCGACCGGGTCGGCAGCCGTTTCGACCTTGCGCCGCTGGACGCCTTCAGCCGGTTGACCGAGCCCGCACCTGCACTGGTGCATTTTTCCGGCAAGGACCGGGAGCGTCACGACCTGCTTGGCCAGCTCGAACGCATGGACAGCCTGGGCCTTGAGCAATTGTTCATCATCAGCGGCGACCGCTTGCCCGGCCATGAGCCGGGGCAGCAACCGGTGCGCTATCTGGAGTCGGTGCCGGCCTTGCAGATCGTCCGCCAGGCGCGCCCGGACTGGCTGTTGGGCGCAGCGCTCAACCCGTTCAAATACCGTGAGGAAGAAGGCGGCGCGCAATACTTCAAGGCTCAGAAAAAACTGGCGGCGGGCGCAGACTTTCTGACGCTGCAACTGGGCTTCGACGCGCAAAAGCACCTTGAGGCGCTGGCCTGGATGCGCCAGCAACCTTCACCCAAGCCACTGCTGGCCTGCATCATGGGACTTACCGTCGGTCGCGCGAACATGCTTGAGCATGTCGCCGGCACAGTGGTCAGCCCGTCCATGCGCGAGGCGTTCGCCGCAGAGGCCGAGGTGTCCAAGGCCTACGCCCAGCAACGCAGTGTCAGCCGTCTGGGTCTGCAAGTTGTCGGTCTGAAATTGATGGGTTACGCGGGGGTCGAACTGTCAGGCATTCCTGATCTGGCGCAATTGCAGGCGCTGGAGCAGGCCATCAATGAATGGAAAGAGCAGATCACCACGCTGGAGCAATGGTTTACGGCCTGGCAGGACAGTTGGCAGGTACAAGGCATGCCGCCCGTAACGTTTCATCCACCGGGAGAAACCTGGCAACCGGGCGACTCCAGCGTCAGCGCCTCGCGCAAAGAAAAGGCCCGCTATCACCTGCTCGAAAGCCTGCATCATCAGGTGTTCAGCCGTACGACATGGCTGAGCAAGGCATTCGGCTGGGGCGTGCGCCGCCCTCTGTGGTCCGGCCCCACCGGCGCACGCTGGTTGCACCGGCTGGAGCGCAGCGTCAAACGACCCATGGTCGGCTGCGACACCTGCGGCCAATGCCGCCTTGAAGACACCTTGTACATCTGCCCGGAAAGCTGCCCCAAAGGCCTGGCCAACGGACCGTGCGGCGGCACAAAACTCAACCGCTGCGAGTTCGGCGACCGCGAATGCATTCACAGCATCAAATACCGCACGGCCAAGGCGGTGGGGCAAACGGCGGTGCTCACCGAACGCCTGATTCCGTGTGTCGAAGCCGGCAACCGACACCGCAGTTCCTGGCCAGGCTGGTTCGATGCAACCGCATCGGTGGCCGAAGATGCACCGCTTGCGCCCACAGACAGCTATGATCCACAGCCCACCCGCTCTGAATCCCTCTGACATGCTGATCGTCTTTAGCGGCCTGCCTGGCACCGGCAAAACCACCATCGCCCGCCAGCTCGCGCTCGCCACCGGCGCGGTGTATCTGCGCATCGACGCCATAGAACAAGCCATCCGCAACGCCGCCGTACTGGCCCACGATGTCGGCCCCAGCGGTTATGGCGTCGCCAATGCGCTGGCCTTGAGCAATCTGCAACTGGGCCAGCGGGTCATCGTCGACTGCGTCAACCCGGTGGCCGAAAGCCGACAGGCCTGGCGGGACATTGCGCTTGCGGCGGGGGTGGCGCTGGTGGATATCCAGATTATTTGCTCGGATGCCGGTGAGCATCAGCGTCGGGTTGAAAGTCGCAAAGCCGATATTCAGGGACTGACCCCGCCAGACTGGGCATCGGTGCTGCGCCATGAATATGAGCCATGGGATAAGGTGCCGTTTACGCTAGATACGGCGTTGGTGACGGCGGATGAGGCGGTTGTGGTGATTGTTGAGCGGTTTTTTGCCGATAAACTTTAGCGCCCGAATATCCAGGCTCAAGGATGACTCAAACAATGGCACTCACCAGCCAGATTTCCCTTTACGACAGTCAATGGCCAATGCTTTTTCAGGTCACCCGACAGCAGGTCACCAAAGCCTTTGGCTCTGAGCTTATGGCTATCCATCACGCCGGCAGTACCGCCGTCGAAGGGCTGGCCGCCAAGCCTGAGATCGATGTATTGGTAGTGGTCGAGCAGCATTGCGATGAGGCTCGACGCAACGGTTTTCTGCAGGGGCTGGGCTATGTACGCGGCAGCGATTTATCACCGGGGCATCACTTCTATCGTCGCGATGTTAATGGCGTGCGCACTCACAAGATTCATGTCTGCATCAACGGCCACATCCAGATCGAGTGGATGTTGAGATTTCGCGATCTACTGCGCCGTGATGCAAGCATCCGTCAGCAATACCAGGATCTGAAGCTTGAGCTGGAGGCCAGTAATACCGGAGGCATCGGCGAGTATCTGGCCAGGAAGGCGCCGTTTATCGACACTGTTATGCAAGCCTGGCCCCACGCTGCTAAAGCTCGGCAAGAATGATGGCACCTGATGCACAAAATACTTATCCTGCGCCGCGTGCCCAATCAAGGGATGAAGTCAAGGATAAACAATGGGCTCCAGTGATCTGAACTTGCGCCAATTTGGCGAACTCCTCAGCGAATTCAGTTTTGAAATCCCTGATTATCAGCGTGGCTACTCGTGGTCCGAGCCTCAATGGCAGGCACTCTGGCGAGATATCGAACATGTTGGGCAGAACGAGGCGCGTCAACACTTTACCGGCATGATGCTGGTTCGCAGGCTCGACACGCAGTCGGGTGAGCAGCGCATCGAAGTCATCGACGGCCAGCAACGTCTGGTTACCGCCATGATTTTCGCCAATGCGTTGCGCGTTCGCCTGGGCGAATCGGTAATGGGTTATCCCATCACCTTCAGTGGCGACCCAGAGTTTCAAGACTATTTCAGTTTCTACGTGTCAGGGGTGAAATCGATTGAAGCCAGACTCACCCGCGACGCCTCCAGTTATGCGCTGAACCTCAAGGCCGCTGCAGCGTGGTTTGCGCATAGGGTTCAGGAGTTGCCGCCAGCGCAAGCCCTTGAGACGCTGAACACACTGCTGGAAAAATGCTGTCTGTTCGTTCTTGAAGTTTCTGCAACTTTCGACATTCATGTGGCTTTCGAGACGCTGAATAATCGAGGTCGGTCGTTGTCGAAAATGGAGTTGCTGAAAAATCGCCTGATCTATCTGACGACCATTCTCCAAGCCCCAAGCGATGCTTCGCAGCAACTACGCGATCAGATCCATAGCGCCTGGAAAGGTATCTATCGCGCTCTGGGGCGAAGCACAAAGACACAAGATCACGACGACGAATTCCTCCGCGCACATGCCACGGCATACTTTAAGCGTACTCGTGAAGCCGACTGGCTGGACAAGGTCCTGCTGGACACCGAGTTTTCGCCGGGCAACCAGGACCTCAGTTTTTCCAGCATCGGCGAATACGTTCAGAGCCTGGAAGTCGGTGCGGTGTGGTGGTCACATATCCATGCACCGGAACAATTGCCCAAAGCCCTTCAAAAGCACCTTGAAAGGTTGTCCCATGCAGGGTTCGCCTACTTCAAATCGCTGATTCTTTCGGCGTGCCTGCGCGTGGCAAGCACCACGTCCGGGGCCACGACCCGACCCGGCGAATTTGCCTCGACACTGGCATGCCTTGCTCCGCTGCTGGAGCAGATCGAACGTTTTGTCGTGGTGGTGTTTCGCCTGTTGGGTAACCGCAGTACGTATTCCCGGGCGCAGATGGATGGGTTGGCGTATGAACTGTTCAAACCCGAACGTACTGGTGTTCTGTTCGATGAAGAAAGCATGCGCAATACGGATAGCGAAACAGCGATCCACTTGGCCACTGCATGGATTAAAGCCTCCATTTGCAACGCTCACCCTGGCTCGGATGTTTCTTTTGACGAGCGTTTTGAGCAGGACGGCATTTTTTCACTGACCAGCTTGCATAACAGCATCGAGAAACGCTTTCAGAAAGATGAGGGCTACTACAAGTGGGACTTCACCCGTCTGGCCTTGTTTGAGTACGAAGCCCGCTTCCAGCTCGATGGCAATCACCCACCCAAGCTGGCCTGGGCCGACTTCCACTTTGACGAGACGGTCGAACATATTTACCCGCAAACGCCTTCTGGCACGGGCAAAGAATACTGGGACCATCACATTCCCTTCGACCGTCGCTCGGATCGGGGCGGCAAACTGAGCAAGGCCTTGCAAAACTCGCTCGGCAACCTGTTATTGCTCTCGCGCAGCAGCAATTCGGCCGCCTCCAACGAGGCGTACAGAATCAAGAAACAACGTGAAGAGAGCGGCAAGCGCGTGCGTTTTCGTAATGCCAGCTATTCGGCCACCGAAGTCTCACAGCAATTTCAGGACTGGAACGTACAAAGCATCGCTGTGCGCGGCATTACCCTGTTGAAATTCATCGAGCAACGCTGGGATATCCGCTTGAGCGAAACCCCTGACGATCTCAAGAGCTATCTGCCCCTGTGCTTCGGCTTGAAAAGCGACGCGATCATAGAAGGCAAAATGGGCAAGTTTTCACTGCGCAGCTTGAAAGCCAAAGGTTGAACACTGGCGAGTGGCCGAGACGGCCACTCGCCTCACTGTTACACCGCCGCCTGCACTCCCCCCAACTCAGCCAGCACGCCTTTAACCCGCTCCAGCGTCTGTGCCGAGCACCGCTGCATCGGCTCACGCAGTTCATCCCGAATAATTCCTTGCTGTGCCAGAGCCGCCTTGATCACCGCAGGATTAGCCTCGGCAAAGGCCACCCCGATCCACGGCAGCAGCCGGTAGAACGTCTCGCGTGCCGCAACCAGTTGCCCGTTGTCGATCTGGTGTTGCATGGCCACATAGAGGTCGGCGCGGATGTGCGCCGAGGCCGATATCGCCCCCGCGCCGCCCAGGCACAGGTTATTGAAGATCTGCAGGTCTTCGCCGGTGAGAATTTCGGCGTGGCCGTCGGCGATCAGGGCGGTGGTGGTTTCAAGGTCGCCCCCGCAGTCTTTCACCGCTGCGATACGCGGATGGCGGACGATGCGGCGCAGGGTCTCGCGCTCGATGCGCACACCGGTGCGATACGGAATGTCATACAGCACCAGAGGCACCGTGGCGGCATCGGCCACGGTCTTGAAGAATGACTCAATACCCTGTTGCGACGGGCGAATGTAGTAAGGCGCCGGCACCAGCAGGCCGGCCAGTGGGCGTTGCTGGACCTGTTGCTGGAACGCCAGCAGCTCACGCAGGTTATTGCCGGCCAGGCCCATGATCACTTGCTGTGCCGGCACCCGTTGCAGTACGGCATCGAGCACCGCCAGTTGTTCGTCGTGACTGAGCGCGGCCGCCTCACCGGTGGTGCCACAGACCACCAGGCCTCGAACACCGTCGTCCAGCAGCTTGCCTGCCAAGGCGTGCAGCGCGTCGAAATCGACTTCTCCATCACAAAACGGTGTGGCCAGCGCCACCCAGATACCTCGAAAAGCGGACATGCAAAATCTCCTGTGGCTAACCGTTCAGGTCACCGTCAGAAGGAATGCGGGAGGGGGTGCGAGGGGAAGCTTTGCCTGGCGCCTTGTGTCCTGTCAGCCCATCTGACGGGACAGCGCGCCCCGGTCAAATGAGCGACTGTTTCTTCGATTTATTGGCAACGGCCACGCGCGCGCTAGCCTGGGCAGGAAAGCCCGGCTGAATCGGCGAGTGGTCAAGGCTGGAAAGCATTGGGGATCCGTTGCATAGCAAAGTGCCGGCAGATCATGCGCAATCCTTCACAATGTTGTCAACGGGTTAGTGAGCACCCTGCCCCGGTATCCATTCACCTGCCACCTCGACCACCCATTCGATAAACACCCGCAACTTCGCGCTCACATGCCGGTTCGGCGGCCAGGCGATGTACATCGGCATGACATCGAGCTGCCAGTCGCTGAACAGTTGCACCAGATCGCCGCTGCGTACGTGCCCTCTAGCCATGTAGTCCGGCAGCCAGAGAATCCCCAAACCGGCCAAGCCCGCCGCGAGATAGGCGTTGCCGTCGTCGACCATCAAGGCATTGTGGCCGGTGATGTTGAGGGTTTCGCCGTGGCGTTGCAGCGCGTAGGGAAACGCCTTGCCAGTGCGCGCCCAACGATAGCCGACGATGCGCAACCGAGGGTCTTCAAGCTCACGAGGGTGGCCGGGCGTGCCGACACGTTGTAGATACCCGGGCGCCGCATAGACACCCAGGTGCAGGTCGCCCAGTCGACGGGCCATAAGCGACTGATCGGTCAATTCACCGCCACGCACCACGCAGTCGACGTTTTCATCGATCAGGTCGACCTTGCGATCACTGACGCCCATGTCGAGCTGGATGTCCGGATAACGCGCGTAGAAGTCCGGCAACGCAGGAATCAGTACCATGCGCGCCAGCGGGCTGGGCACATCGACACGCAGCCGCCCACGCGGCGCGGCCGAAGCGCTGGACAGGCTGGTTTCGGCATCGTCGATCTCGGCCAGCAGGCGCACCACCCGCTCGTAATAGGCAGCGCCATCGGCGGTGACATTGACCTTGCGCGTGGTGCGATTGAGCAGTCGCACCCGCAGACGCGCCTCAAGCTGCTGCACCAGTTGCGTGACGCTGGTCTTGCTCAGGTGCAGGGTGTCGGCAGCCTTGGTGAAGCTGCCGGTTTCCACGACACGGGCGAAGGCCTGCATGGCATCGAAACGGTCCAAGGCGGCTCCTGATTGTTTGCGATTTGCAAACAGTGATGGGTGGAATTGCGAGTTTATCCACTTGGCAGCCCACTCTAAAGTCTTCTCCATCACTTACCGATGGAGACACTCCCCATGAGCCAACGTGACGTTGTTTTCCCCGCAGGCCGCCAGGCGCTTTACGAGAAAAATCGCTATTCGCCAGCGATCCGTTCCAATGGTTTCCTGTTCGTGTCAGGCCAGGTCGGCAGCCGCGAAGACGGCTCGAAAGAGCCACAGCTGCAAGCTCAGGTGCGCTGCGCTTTCGACAACCTCAATGCGATCCTTGAAGCCGCCGGCGGCAGCTTCGCCGATGCGGTGGATGTGACGGTGTTCATGGTCGACCCGCAATCGACCTTCGAAACCATCTGGCAGGTGGTGGCCGAATACTGGGGCGAGGCCCCCTACCCGACCGTGACGGCAGTCGGGGTGACGTGGCTTTACGGGTTTGATTTCGAGATCAAGGTTATTGCCCAGGCACCGGCTCCAGTCGCTCGCTGATCTCGATCAGGTTCAGGTCGGGGTCACGTACATAGACCGAACGAATAGGCCCGGTGGCGCCGGTGCGCTGCACCGGGCCTTCAATGATCGGCCAGCCTTGGGTATGCAACTGGGCGATGACCTCATCCAGGCTGACGCTGGCGATAAAGCACAGGTCCAGCGCGCCGGGCACCGGCAGGTGCGCCTTGGGTTCGAACTCATGCCCGCGCACATGCACATTGATTTTCTGCTCGCCGAAGCGAAAGGCCAGGCGCCCGCTGCCAAAGGTCTCCAATTGCATGCCCAGCACGCGCACGTAGAAATCCTTGCAGGCCTGCAGGTTGATGGTGGTCAGCACCAGATGGTCAAGATGGTCGATCATGTCTGCACTCCTGTTTTCAGATAAGGGCCGCGCTGCCGCCACGACTCGCGGGTCGTGGCATCGATACCCAGCCCGTCCAGCACGATGTCGGTGTGCTGGCCCAGCGTCGGCGCTCGGGACCGAACGCGGCCCGGTGTCAGCGTCAGTTTGGGCACGATGCCCGGTAAAGTCACCGGGGTGCCGTCATCCAGGGTGCTGGCCAGCAGCATGTCCCGGGCCTGGTAATGCGGGTCGGCGGCGATGTCGGCAGCATCATAAATCTTGCCCACCGGAATATCCGCCTCTTGCAAAGCGGCCACCACCTGATCGAGCGAGCGCTCGGCGGTCCAGGTCGAAATCGCCGCATCGATGCGCGCCACATGGCGCACACGGCCATCGTTGTGCGCCAGTTCAGGGTCGTTGGCCAGGTCCGGACGCTCGATCCCTTCCATCAAACGGCGATAAATACTGTCGCCATTGCCGGCGATCAGCGCGTATTTGCCATCCTGGCAACGATAGGCATTGCTCGGCGCAATACCGGGCAAACTGCTGCCGGCCGGCTCCCGGACGGTTCCAAACACCGATTGCTCGGGAATCAGACTTTCCATCATGTTGAACACTGACTCGTACAGTGCGACATCGACCTGCTGCCCGGCACCGCCTTGCTGTTCGCGGTGACGCAAGGCCAGCAGCACACCGATGACCCCATGCAGCGCCGATAACGAATCGCCAATCGACACCCCGACCCGCACCGGCGTACGCCCCGGCTCGCCGGAAAGATGCCGCAGCCCGCCCATCGCCTCGCCGATCACGCCGAACCCCGGCAAGTCACGATACGGCCCGGTCTGCCCGTAACCGGACACGCGCAGCATGATCAGACCAGGATTGATCGCCGACAACTGCTCCCAGCCCAGCCCCCATTTTTCCAGGGTGCCGGGGCGAAAATTCTCGATCAGGATATCGGCGTCCTTGACCAGCTTTTTCACCACCTCATGCGCCTCGGCCTGGCGCAGATCAAGGGTCAGCGACTGCTTGTTGCGCGACTGCACCGCCCACCACACCGAGGTGCCGTTGTGCAGCAAGCGCCATTTGCGCAGCGGATCACCGGTAAGCGGCGGCTCGATCTTGATCACGTGGGCGCCGAAATCGGCGAGCATCTTTGCGGCGAAGGGACCGGCAATCAACTGGCCCATTTCGATCACCTTGATGCCTTGGAGGGGGAGGCTCATGACGTTTACCGTTCTTGTTGGAGATGTCCGGATCATCTCTCCAAAATGAGCAGGTCACCACCCCCAAGGCGATTATTCCAAGGCTCATTCATGATCTTGAAGATAATCACCGAACCAGAAATTCACCGCGTCTTCGTTGACGCCATCCTTGCCGGTCCAGAAATCCACGGGATAGCTCCAGTCCGTCGAACTGCTTTTTCTAGGTGCAAGGCCCATGTAGGTGTATTGATGCACGAAGCCTTTATGCCTGGCGGTTTCCAGAATGCCGATCTGACCCAGTAAATCCAGAAGCCCTCGGGATTGCTCCTGGTCCATATCAATACCCGCAATCGCTCTGATCTTTTTCTCCATCGTCACGGGTTTATCGTTGGGTTCAGACGTTCTTAACACCGTTAACACCTTTTCCAGCATTGAGACCGACTGGACCTGCGGGAGAGTCGCCTTATTATGTTCCCTGAGAAAAACATACAAATCCTCGGGCGAGCCACTGCCGCTGACACCGGCTGAATAGCGTGCCAGGTTACACAGCGTCATGTTTCTCTTTTTATTCTCGAAGGCTCCACACAGGTCACATTGAATACCGTGCGCCGACGTAAAGCCATGATCCGGAAAGTTGAGCGTGATCGCGTACGCAGACAGTGCGGCTCTTTTTTCAGCCTGACCATTTTCCAGACCGATCAGAAAAGACGCCACGACCGAGTTTTTATCAGTCCGGCTTTTTTCCTGAACCAGCTTTGCGATCAGCTCGTCATGGGTCATCTCTTCGTCAGGAAGTATCATGTTATTGGCGTGTAAAAGGCTGAGAGACTCAGGATCTTGAGGAACCTTTGTCCACAGGCTTCGATAGTAGTCCTTGATTGATTTCTTTAACTTACGGTCCATGATTCGCCCTACACCACCATCAACTTATCCGCTGAGTAACCGACCGGCCAATGCCCTGAGTAATACACCTCGATTATCTTTTCCCAGCGATTTCCCAGGCGATAATAGCGTTCGGTTACGTACTGCCTGAATGCAAAGCCTATGGCGTTCCTCGCGGCCACGCTGAAGTCATGCTGGTCGACGATAAAAATTGTCTTGTCGTAACCTTTCAGGGCGCCCATGACTGCCTTGGTGATGCTGATGCGAAGTTCAAGCAGGTCTTTACCGGGCTTTTCCAGCGCGTAGAACGGATCGTTCTGAGTCGGCGATGTCGGCAGCCATTCCATGCCGTTGAAACAGGGATTGAAGCAAGGCTCACCCGGCGTTGCGAACACCTCACGCAGGCTATTGGCGTATATCAGATCCGCCGTGTCTGAAGGTCGCGTCCCCATGTTCGAGAAAAAATCACTGTCCTTTATCCTGACCAGCGCTGCGTCGACAGGCATGAGCCACCTCCTCTATCAGCCTCAATGAGTGCCAGGACCCGCAACGGGATAGTGCTTGATACGGCACGCATGACTCTGGCCATCGCCTTTGCACACGCCATCCAGATACCGGTAATCAACCTGCATCGTCTGCCCTTTATGAGGCCACTGTCGGCGTGGGAGCGTACGTTGGTAGTCTGTAGTTTCGGGTGTAAACAGCAGGGTCGCCCCTTCAGGCGGACATTCGACAGTGGGCGATGCCGGCCTGACCTTCAGGACCTGGGCCTGCAGTTGCGGATAGGGATGTGTCACTGAATCGGTGATGCGAAGTTGCAGGCTGCATATTTGCCACGTGGCGGCATGCACGGGCTCGCACAACACTAAGAGCAGCAAAGCAAACGTCACATAACGTGCGGCATAACAGTCCATTACTTACCTGCCTGGAGCCCTCGGATGCCGGACATTATCAGACCTCGCCTTATGGATTCATAGGGAGTAGCAAAACGCCCCACCATCTCTGGCAGGGCGCTTGTTTTTCCAAACCTTCACTCAATCGCCATAGCGCAACCGCGCCGCCCGGCGGGCTTCGCTCTTGCCGCGTGTCGCCAGGCAGTAATACAGCGGCGCGGTCACCGCCAGCCCGACCAGCCAGGACAAATCGGCGCCTTCTATGTAGTTGGCGTAGGGCCCGACATACAGCGAGGTGTTGGCGAACGGCAGTTGCACCAGCGTGCCGATGGCGTAGGCGATGATCGCGTGCGGGTTGAAGCGGCCGTAGATACCGCCGTCGTTGCGAAAGATCGACTCGATGTCATAGACGCCGCGCTTGATCAGGTAGAAGTCAATGATGTTGATCGCCGCCCACGGCACCAGCACGATCAGCAGCGCCAGGATCAGGCCGATGAATTTGCCGATGAAGTCCCCCGAAGCGCTGACCGCCACCAGGCAGCAGCCGGTCAGGACGATAGCCGACAGCACCACGCGCAGTTTGATGGTCGGTGTCCACTGGCCGGCGAAGGTCTGGATCGAGGTGACAATCGACAGGACCGCGCCATACAGGTTCAGGGCGTTGTGGCTGATGATATTGAGCAAGAACAGCACCATCAGAATAGGCCCCAGCCAGCCGGTGGCTTGCTTGACCGCCGTCATCGCTTCAGTGCCTTCAGGGGTAGCAAGTGCGGCGACCATACCGAAGCTGAACGAAGCAATGGTGCCCAGGCTGGCGCCGAAATAGGTGGCCCAGAAAGGTTTGCCGATGCCGATTTCCTTGGGCAGGTAGCGCGAATAGTCCGAGGTATACGGCGAGAAGCTGATCTGCCAGATGATCCCCAGCGACAGGGTCGCGATCCAGCCGGCGGCGTTGAAACCGCCGCGAATAAAGAAGTCGTCGGGCAAGTCCTGCAGGAAGATCATGCTGAAGCCGGCCAGCAAGGCCGCGCCCATGACCCAGGTGCCGATGCGATTGAGGGTATGAATGAAGCGGTAGCCGATCACACCAATGGCCGTGGCGCTCAGGGCGCCGATGATGATGCCGGTGGGCAGCGACACCGACGGCGCCAGGCCCTGGATCGATTTGCCCGACAGCACGATGTTGGAAATAAAGAAGCCGACGTAGATCAACGCCGTGATGAACACGATCAGCAAGGCGCCATAGCGGCCGAACTGGCCACGGCTCTGGACCATCTGCGGGATGCCCAGTTGCGGGCCCTGGGCCGAGGCCAGACCGATCACCAGGCCGCCGATCAGGTTGCCGAGCACGATAGCGATCAGGCCCCAGAGGAAGTCGAGCTGGAAGACCTGCACGGCCATCGCCCCGGTGACGATGGGCAAAGGGGCAATGTTGGTGCTGAACCACAGGGTAAACAGGTCGCGGGCCTTGCCGTGGCGTTCGGCCGGCGGCACATAGTCGACGGTGTGGTTTTCAATGAGCGGAGCTGCTGCGCTGTTCTGGGACATGAGGACGATCTCGAAGCCGGTGGCCCGGCGCCCGTTCAGGCGCCAGATAACGAATCCATCGGGTCCTGCGGCTTGGCGAAGGCGAACGGACCCGCGATCTGCACAAACAGACCGGCGTCAGGGTGATCATCTTCAGAAAAGCGGCAGGCCCGATGCCTTACGCACGGACGGAGCGAGGGCTCCTGGCAGTAGAGAAGCCGAATCGGATAACGCTTAGCAGCGGGGTGTTGGACACCCTTGGGTTGGAATGAAAAAACATCGTCTCGCCTGAATTTGTTGTTGTGCAGAGCCAAACCATGCAGCGCCCTGTTCAAGGGCCCGTAATGAGTGTGTCGCAGTGGGCGGTGTCGATCGTGCCATTCACTACGCTGATAACACCATATTATGGTATGCCAAATTTTTGCAACCCCCATTGAGAATCTTTCACAGTCGTTTCAGCAGGTACGCGGGCATTTTTGGTGCAAGCTGAAACGTTTCATATAGCAGAAAAATCAGGGCTTTGCGCGTCTGTCACCGGTAAAAGCGATGCTGATAGCCCCGCAAAAAACGCTTGCCAACAAAGTATTACGGTATACCATCAGACAAACAAGAAACTGCTTCGGCACGGCCCGCCAGTGCGCAATGAGGGGTATGTAATGATCGATCCGAATGTCTACAAGAACGTCATGGGTTCCTTCCCTTCCGGCGTCACTGTCATCACCACCCTGGACGATAACGGCGAAGTCGTCGGCCTGACCGCCAGTGCTTTCAGCGCCTTGTCGCTGGAACCGGCGCTGGTGCTGTTCTGCCCTCAATACAACTCCGATTCCTATCCGGTCCTGATCAAGAACAAACGCTTTGCCATCCACCTGCTGTCGGCCGAACAGCAAGCGTGCGCCTATGCCTTTGCGCGCAAGGGCAAAGACAAGGCACAAGGTCTTGCCTGGACTCTCAGCGAACTGGGCAATCCGCTGCTGGAAGGCGCGACGGCGATCATCGAATGCGAGTTGTGGCGTGAATACGAAGGCGGCGACCACGCGATCATGGTCGGCGCGGTGAAAAACCTGATCCTGCCCGAGCAGCCCGCCGCGCCCATGGTGTATTGCCGTGGAAAAATGGGTGCCCTGAGCATCGCGGCTTGATCTGCGTCACACGCTAATATTACGGTATACCAAAAAATACAGGCCCCGCCCCACTCAATGCCGGGCGCCACGACAGACCGAGGTAACGTCATGAAATTTTCGTTGTTCGTGCACATGGAACGCTGGGATGAGCAAGTCAGCCACCGTCAGTTGTTCGAAGACCTGACCGAGCTGACGCTACTCGCCGAAGCAGGCGGTTTCAGCACGGTCTGGGTCGGCGAGCACCACGCCATGGAATACACCATTTCGCCAAGCCCGATGCCGATCCTGGCGTACCTGGCTGCGCGCACCACCACCATTCACCTGGGCGCCGGCACCATCATCGCGCCGTTCTGGCACCCGCTGCGCGTCGCAGGCGAATGCGCCCTGCTCGATGTGATCAGCAACGGCCGGATGGAAGTGGGCCTGGCGCGTGGCGCCTATCAGGTCGAGTTTGATCGCATGGCCGGCGGCATGCCTGCCTCCGAAGGCGGCAAGGCTCTGCGTGAGATGGTCCCGGTGGTCAAGGCACTGTGGGCCGGCGACTATGCGCACGACGGCGAGATCTGGAAATTCCCGACCTCCACCAGCGTGCCGAAACCTGTCAGCACCCCGCCGATGTGGATCGCCGCCCGCGACCCGGACTCGCACAATTTTGCCGTGGCCAACGGCTGCAACGTAATGGTCACGCCGCTGATGAAGGGCGACGAAGAAGTCCTGGACCTGAAAAACAAATTCCAGGCCGCACTGGACAACAACCCCGACGTGCCACGGCCGCAACTGATGGTGCTGCGCCACACCCACGTACACGCCGTGGACGATCCCGAAGGCTGGAAAGTCGGCGCCGCGGCCATCAACCGCTTCTACCGCACCTTCGACGCCTGGTTCGGCAACAAGACCGTACCGGCCAATGGTTTCCTGGAGCCAAGCCCGGAATCGAAATTCGCCGAGCGTCCCGAGTTCGAGCTGGAGAACATCCGCAAGAACACCATGATCGGCACCCCGGAAGAAATCATCGCGCGGATTCGCTACTACCAGGAACTGGGCGTGGACGAGTTCAGCTTCTGGTGCGACAACAGCCTGCCGCATGCCGAGAAGAAGAAATCGCTGGAGCTGTTTGTGAAGCACGTAGTGCCGGCGTTTCGTTAAGGTTTGACAGACGACAAAAAGCCGGGCTTGCCCGGCTTTTTGTCGTTCATACAGCGGCTCAGACAATCAGATCGCTCAGTTGCAGGCTGCTCACCCCCAGCAACTGGATTTCAAACTCGGCGTTGGCATCAGCATTGACACTGCCGTAGAGAATGCCATCGGCGAATCGCAACTGCGCAGTGGCATTGCTGCTGAATGCATTGGAACCGATGAAGGTGAAGGCATCATTGCCCGATGTCGAGAGGTCGGCATCCAGGGTCGACAGGTCGATCTTGTCACCTTCGCTGTGCTTGAAGTCACCAATGACATCACGCAAGGTGGCGCCCACGCCCATTTCATTCAGGGCATTGAAGTCAAACCGGTCGGCACCGCTGCCGCCATAGAGCTTGTCTGCGCCCACACCGCCCACCAGCACGTCGTTACCGGCCCCACCGTTGAGCGTGTCATTGCCAGCACCGCCGGTCAGGCTATTGGCTGTGCTGTTGCCCGTTAGTGTGTCGGCATACGCAGAGCCTATGAGATTCTCGATGCTGATCAGCGTGTCGCTACCCGAGCCACCGGTGGCTTGCGCCGCCGTGGCGGCCAGGCTGACCGAGACCCCGGTCGTACCTGTAGTCCCGAAGGCATAACTCACGGTGTCGATACCGGCGCCACCATTGAGGACATTATTGCCCTGCCCGGCAAAAAGCACGTTATTGAGCTCATTACCGGTCAGGTTCACCGCGGTGGTGGACATGATGCGGCCATTCTCGACATTGGCGGTCAAGGTATAGGCTGACAGGTAGCTGTACACAAGGTCCGAGCCGCCAATACTCTGGGTGGCATTGGTTTCGATGACGGTGTCTTTGATGTCGCGCACGTAGTAGCTGTCGCTGCCGTCGCCACCGACCATGGTATCCCAGCCGGCACCGCCATCGAGCGTATCGTTACCGGCGCCACCGGTGAGGTTATTGTTCTCGCTGTTGCCCGTCAGTTTGTCAGCAAACGACGAACCGATCAGGTTCTCGATGCTGATCAGGGTGTCACTGCCCGAACCACCAGTGGCTTGCGCCGTCGTGACGGCCAGGCTGACCGAGACCCCGGTCGTACCCGTTGTCCCGAAGAAATAGCTCACCGTGTCCGTACCGGCGCCGCCATTGAGGACGTTGTTGCCCTGCCCGGCGTAGAACACATTTTTCAGCTCATTGCCGGTCAGGTTTGCCGCTGCGGCGGACATGATGCGGCCATTCTCGACATTGGCGCCCAAGGTATAGTTCGACAGGTAGCTGTACACGGTATCGAGCCCACCACTGCTCGGTGTCTTATCGGTTTCGATGACCGTGTCGTTGCTGTCACGCACGTGGTAGATGTCGTTGCCGCCACCACCGATCATGGTATCGGCCCCCGCACCGCCATCGAGCGTATCGTTACCGGCGCCCCCCTCGAGCCTGTTGTTCGCGCTGTTGCCCGTCAACTGGTCGGCGAATGCCGAGCCGATCAGGTGCTCAATGCTGATCAGGGTGTCACTGCCCGAGCCACCGGTGGCTTGCGCCGTTGTAACCGCCAGGCTGACCGAAACCCCGGCAGACCCCGTTGTTGCTCCATAGCCATAAGTCACCGTGTCGATACCGGCACCGCCATTGAGAACATTGTCGCCTTCCCCGGCGTACAGCAGGTTGTCCAGGCTATTGCCGGTCAGGTTCGCCGCTTCGAGGGATGCGATGCGGCCATTCTCGATATTGGCACCCAGGGTGTAATTCGCCAGGTAGCTATGCACGATGTCCGTACCGCCAGTGCTTTGCGTGGCACTGGTTTCGATGACCACGTCGCCACTTTCGCGCACATAGTAGCTGTCATCGCCATCGCCCCCCATCATGGTATCGGCACCCGTACCACCATCGAGCGTATCGTTACCCGCGCCGCCATTGAGGCTATTGTTCGCCTTGTTACCGATCAGGTAATCGGCGTACGCCGAACCTATGAGGTGCTCGATGCTGATCAGGGTGTCGCGGCCCGAACCACCGGTGGCTTGCATCGACTCTGTTGCCAGGCTGACCGAGACCCCGGTCGGACCCGTGACCCCGAAGGCATAGCTGACCGTGTCGATGCCGGCGCCACCATTGAGGACATTGTTGCCCTGCCCGGCGAACAGCACGTTGTTCAGGTCGTTGCCGGTCAGGTTCGCCGCTGTGGTGGACATGATGCGGCCATTCTCGACATTGGCGGTCAGGGTATAGTCCGCCAAGTAGCTGTACACAAGATCCGAACCGCCAATGCTCTGCGTGGCATTGGTTTCGATGACTACGTCGCCGTCCTCGCGCACGTAGTAGCTGTCGCTGCCATCGCCACCGATCATGGTATCGGCACCTGCCCCGCCATCTAGCGTATCGTTACCGGCACCGCCTTCCAGCATGTCGTTACCGGCCCCCCCCACAATGAGTTCATTACCGCCCAACACCTGCAGCAATACAAGGTTCTGCTCCGCCGTTCTCGCATAGGAAACGGCGTCACCAAGAGCATAACGCTGGAACAGGATCGAAGGGTCGATGACAGGCGTCAATGATTTGCTCACAGAGGTGAAATAATCGTAAAAAGTCGTTGAATCATCAGGATTGAACGCGTTAGCCATCTGCTATCTCCATGAGCCCATGCTCGTCAGTCTTATTATTCGAGACCGGCCTGCAATAACAGCATCATGCCGTTTAGCCATATCTATACCCTGTTAATAAAAACCGAGCAAGCCGCTACCGACGATCAGGCTCTCACTCAGTGACTGGCCAGAAAACCAATGCGCGCCATAAACATTAACATCTCGACCTGAAAAGGCTTTTTGACACGGCTTTTTGGTGGCTGAGCTTACGATAGAGAGGAATACCCAAGAGGGGGCTCATGCCACCAACTATGTTCAAACGGCTGAAGCGCTTGTAAACTTGTTGATTTCGCGAGAGAAAGGATGCCATGCGAAACACCGCAATTCCCCTTGACTTCCCTGATTCAGACACAATCATCTATAGCTCGGACAACCTCGTCGCGATCCACTGCCCGGCATCAAGTGTTCGGTCAAAACAACTGGTAGTTACATTCCACCCTCTGCAACTCACGCACACCCTGCACGTGCCGCGCAAAGGGCAAAGCCGAGAGACGCTCAGAGCTGCCGGGCTTGATTCGGTGCAGATAATCCCGAGAGGTAATCACTGGTATCAGTATGATGACATTGGGGAAATGATTACTGAGGTACGCCGAATAGCTGACCTTTATTCAGAAATCGTAGCCTATGGGCAGTCCATGGGGGCCTATGGCGCCATTCACACATCGGCGCTGCTTCGCCCTTCGAAGGTTTTGGCAATCTGCCCACAGTTCTCCATTGACCCCGCTCGAATAAGCTTCGACTCCGGGTTCCAGGTTCTGGCGAAAGACATCTCTTTTATACGAGACGAAATCACCCATAACGTCAGTCAGGATGCAGAGTTCGTTATTGCTTACGACCCGCTTTTCCCCATTGACGGACATCACTACCGCTATTATGAAAAGCATGTGAAGAATCTGTACCGACTGAGAATGCCTTTTTGTGGCCATGGTGTAAGCGAGGCGCTTAAAGAGGCCAACATGATTCCCTCTTACCTTCTGAGGCTTATCACCAACGGCAAGAATGAGATCCTTGCAACACGGCAAGAGTTTCGGCGTCACCGCACCACTATAAAAACCTACCAGGACGCAATGAAACTTGCCTTGGTCAAGTGGCATATCAAAAATAAAAATATCGAATCAGCCAGTATCAACGCTTTCAAACTGTACGAATCGACAAAGCGTTTCTCATCGATACAGCTTTTTTGTGAGGTCGCCGAAAAGCTGGGAACCCCGCAGCGTGCTGCGTCCAGGTGGTTTTTCGCCTTAGCGAATTTTGGCAAGGAGATTCCACCCCTTGCCTATGTCCGGGCTGTTATGTACTCACGCATGAGTGGACACCACGCCATCGCGCATGAAACATGCTTAGCCGCCCTGAGCAAGCATCCAAATGATTTCGGACTCATGAGGGAATACATAGACATCCTCATCCACGAATCAAAATTCGAGGAAGCTAAAGCGATAGCCGGAGCGATGAAAAAAGTTCACGGCGCTAAAGCAGATGGCGTAATAAGAAATCGACAGTCTGTCTTTCGACTTGATGTATAAGCACGCCTCCAGTGGCGCACAGCACCTCTGTGGCGATCCGATCTGACTGGGGTGGAGTCTGGCAGTGCTGCGCACTGCCAGAAAACTGATGGGTACCCTCACCACTCAGTGGTTATAAGCCCGCTCATTATGCTCCGCCAGATCCAGCCCCATCTCCTCCACTGAATCATGCGCACGCAAGCCCACCAGCGCATTGACCAGCTTGAGAATCACCCAGCTCACCACAAAGCAATACACGATGGTCAGCGCCACGCCTTTGAACTGCGCGATCACTTGATCGAGCATGTTCACATCCGGCACCAGACCGCCCAGTGACGGCACGCAGAACACGCCGGTCAGCAGCGCGCCAACGATACCGCCCACGCCGTGCAGGCCGAACACGTCGAGGCTGTCGTCGTAACCCAAGCGTTGTTTGAGTACGGTGACGCTCAGGTAACAGCACACGCCGCACAGCAGACCGATGACCAGTGCACCGCCGACACCGACATAGGCGCACGCCGGGGTGATGCCGACCAGGCCCGCCAATGCGCCGCAGGCCAGACCTTGAGCGCTGGGTTTGCCGACCTTGAACCATTCGACGAACATCCAGCCCAGAATGCCGGCGCAGGCACCGACCTGGGTGTTGATCATGACCATACCGCTCAAGCCGCTGAGGCCCCCGCCGGAGCCGATATTGAAGCCGAACCAGCCAACCCAGAGCATCGCAGCACCCGCCATGGTCAGGCTGAGGTTATGCGCCGGCATCGGTGTGTTCTGATAACCCTTGCGCTTGCCCAGCACCATGCACGCCGCCAGTGCAGCTACGCCTGCGTTGATGTGCACGGCGGTGCCGCCAGCAAAGTCCAGCACGCCCCAGTTATGCATCAAGGCCCCTGCCCCGCCCCAGACCATGTGCGCCACCGGCGCATAGACCAGGGTGAACCAGATGGCCATGAACAGCAGCGCCGCCGAGAACTTCATGCGCTCGGCAAATGCGCCGGCAATCAACGCCGGGGTGATGATGGCGAAGGTCATCTGGAAGGTGACGAACACCCCTTCCGGAATCTCGCCGACCAGGCTGTCGGGGGTCATGCCGGCGAGAAAGGCCCGGCTCAGGCCGCCGACGAAGCTGTTGAAGGTGACTTCGCCTTCGACCATGTTGCTGCTGTCGAGCACCAGGCTATAGCCGTACACCACCCACAAGATCCCCACCACACCGGCGATGCCGAAGCATTGGGTAAACAGCGACAGCATGTTCTTGGCGCGCACCAGGCCGCCATAAAACAGCGCCAGCCCCGGCAGGCACATGAACAGCACCAGCACAGCGGCGGTGACCATCCAGGCAGTGCTGCCGGTGTTGAGTGTCGGGGTTTCGGCCGCGTGGGCCAGAGGAATGAAGGCGCTGAGCGCCAGTAAAGCCAGAAGGGATTTGCCAGGTAGACGGTTAACCATATTCGAAGCTCCTGCTGTGAATGGTAAATGTCTGGCAGAGAAGCAATGTTGTTGTAAAGACGGGCCATGCCTGGCCTCTCGGAAATAAAAAACAGGGCGCGGTGTCAACGACACCGCGCCAGATATTACCCAGTCAAATCAGTACTGCGAACCCGGAATCCAGTTGGTACCCGCCAGCGGCACACGTGCCATCGCGGCCGATTCCACGGTCAGTGCCACCAGGTCCTCGGGGTCGAGGTTGTGCAGGTGCGACTTGCCGCAGGCGCGGGCCATGGTCTGGGCTTCCAGCACCAGTACACGCAAATAGTTTGCCAAGCGGCGGCCGCCTTCGACCGGGTCGAGACGTTTCGACAGTTCCGGGTCCTGGGTGGTGATGCCCGCAGGGTCCCGGCCATTCTGCCAATCGTCATAGAAACCGGCCGCGGAGCCGATCTTTTTCAGCTCTTCGTCCAGGCGCGGGTGGTTGTCGCCCAGCGCGATCAGGGCCGCTGTACCGATGGCCACCGCGTCGGCGCCCAGGGCCATGGCCTTGGCCACGTCTGCACCATTACGGATCCCGCCGGAGACGATCAACTGCACTTTGCGGTGCATGCCCATCTCTTGCAGCGCCTGAACCGCTTGTGGAATAGCTGGCAGAATCGGGATGCCGACGTGTTCGATGAACACTTCCTGAGTGGCGGCGGTGCCGCCCTGCATACCGTCGAGCACGATCACATCGGCACCGGCTTTGACCGCCAGTTTCACATCGTAGTAAGGACGGCTGGCGCCGATCTTCACGTAGATGGGTTTTTCCCAGTCGGTGATCTCACGGATCTCGGCAATCTTGATCGCCAGGTCGTCGGGACCGGTCCAGTCCGGGTGACGGCAAGCCGAACGCTGGTCGACGCCGATCGGCAAGGTGCGCATGCCAGCCACACGCTCGGTGACTTTCATACCCAGCAGCATGCCGCCGCCGCCCGGCTTGGCGCCCTGGCCCAGAACGATTTCGATGGCATCGGCCTTGCGCAGGTCGTCCGGGTTCATGCCGTAGCGCGACGGCAGGTATTGATAAACCAGGTGCTGCGACTGGCCGCGCTCTTCAGGGGTCATGCCGCCGTCGCCGGTGGTGGTGCTGGTGCCGGCGATGCTGGCACCACGGCCAAGGGCCTCTTTGGCATTGGCCGACAGCGCGCCGAAGCTCATGCCGGCAATGGTGACCGGAATTTTCAGGTACAGCGGTTTTTTCGCGAAGCGGTTGCCGAGCACCACGTCGGTGCCGCATTTCTCGCGATAGCCTTCAAGTGGATAACGCGACACGCTGGCGCCCAGCAGCAGCAAGTCGTCGAAGTGCGGCAGCTTGCGCTTGGTGCCGCCACCACGGATGTCATAGATACCGGTTTCGGCAGCGCGCTGGATTTCCTGGATGGTCAGGCGATCGAAGGTGGCCGATTCGCGCAGCACGGGAGGTTGCTTGTCTGTCATGGTCTTGCTCCTGAATCAGTACGCGCTGGCGTTATCGACTTTGAAGTTGTACAGCTGACGGGCCGAGCCGTAGCGTTTGAAATCGGCGGCGTTCTCTTTGAAGCCGGCGCGATTGAGCAACTCCTGCAACTCTTCAAGGTGTTCGGCGCGCATCTCTTTTTCGATGCAGTCCGACCCCAGCGACTCGACGCTGCCTTTGACGAAGATTTTGGTTTCGTACAGCGAGTCGCCCAACGCATCGCCGGCATCGCCACACACCACCAGGCGCCCGGCCTGGCCCATGAAGCAGCTCATGTGGCCGATGCTGCCACCGACGACGATGTCGATGCCTTTCATCGAGATGCCGCAGCGGGCGCCGGCATCGCCTTCGATGACCAGCAGGCCACCGTGAGCGGTCGCGCCGGCCGCCTGAGAGGCGCTGCCCTTGACGCGTACATAGCCGCTCATCATGTTTTCGGCGCAGCCCACGCCGACGTTGCCGTGTACGGTGATCGAGGCTTTCTGGTTCATGCCGGCGCAGTAGTAGCCCGCATGCCCCTGAATGTCGATGGACACCGCTTCGTTGACGCCGACAGCCAGGTTATGCGCGCCATTGGCATGGGTGACCACCCACTCGCGGTCCTGCACATTGTTGACCTGGTCGTGCAGCGCCTGGTTGAGGTCACGCACGGTTGCTACGGATAGATCGATGGTTTTCATGCTGCGTGCTCCTTAGGCCGACTCGCGTTCCCAGATGTACATGGTGGCGGGAACGGGTTCCCAGACTTTGGCCTTCTCGATGCCCGGCAGGCTCGACAGCGCTTGATACTCCGAAGCCATGGCGACGTAGTCGTCGGTTTCGGCGAGGATCGCAGGCTTGCAGGCAATCGGGTCGCGGATCACCGCAAAGCCGTTGCGGGTGCCGATGGCGAAGGTAAAGAAGCCGTCCAGTGCTTCCAGCGAGTTATCCAGGGCCTGCTTGAGGGAATCGCCCTGCTGCAGGCGCCAGGCCAGGTAACCGGCGGCGACTTCAGTATCGTTTTCGGTCTCGAAGTTGATGCCTTCGCGGCGCAGTTCCTGACGCAGGCGGAAGTGGTTCGACAGCGAGCCGTTGTGCACCAGGCACAGGTCGGCGCCGGTGGAGAACGGGTGGCTGCCTTCCATGGTCACCGCGCTTTCAGTGGCCATGCGGGTGTGGCCAATGATGTGACTGCCCTTCATCGAGGCCAGGCCGAAACGTTCAGAGATTTCCTTGGGCAAGCCCATGCCCTTGAGGATTTCGATGCTCTGGCCGGCACTCATGATGCGCACGGTCGGTGCCAGTTCAGTGAGAGCGGCACGTACCGGGGCTTCTTCGGCCTTGATTTTCAGCACGATGGCACTGGCGTTCTGGAACCAGTCCAGCTCGGCATCGAGCTTGCCTTGCAGTGCGCCGATCAGCGCCTTGAAGTCATAGCCTTCAGTGGTGGCTTGCAGGGTCAGCTTGACCCAGCCATCGGCCACTTCATCACCATAAATGGCAAAGCCTGCGCTGTCCGGACCACGGTCGGTCATGGCTTCGAGCATCGGCTCGAACAGCTTGCCCAGCTGAGACTCCAGCGCCGGGTTCTTAAGGTACAAACCAACAATCCCACACATAACGGCAGTCCTCACTTTGTTCGGGAGCGGCAAGCTGCAAGTTGCAAGCTGACCGAGTTGATACGAAGATTTTTGCAACGCCACGAACCGCATTTACTTGCCGCTTGTGGCTTGAAACTTGAAGCTGCCGCCCAGCAGCCTCAGAAGAATTCGGTGTAGCGCTTCACTTCCCAGTCACTCACATGGCGGCTGTATTCCACCCATTCCATGCGCTTGAGCTTGATGAATTCGCCGACGATTTCCTGGCCCAGCACTTCGCTGAACAGCGGGTCGGCTTCCAGTGCGTCGCAGGCTTCCTTGAGCGATTGCGGCAGGGTCTTGATGCCGCGTGCGGCGATTTCTTCCAGGCTCAGCTTGTAGAGGTTCTCGTTGCAGACCTGGTCGATTTCCAGCTTGCGGTCGATGCCGTCAAGGCCGGCAGCGATGATCGCGGCGCTGACCAGGTACGGGTTGCAACCGGCGTCCGGCAGGCGGAATTCCAGGCGGCCGTACGGCACGCGGACCATCGCCGAGCGGTTATTGGCGCCGAAGGCAATAAAGGCCGGGGCCCAAGTAGCGCCGGACAACGAGTTGCCGACCACCAGGCGCTTGTAAGAGTTGACGGTCGGTGCGGCGAAGGCGCACAGCGCAGGACCATGGGCCAGGAGGCCTGCGGCGAAGTGGTAGGCCATTTTCGACAAGCCCATGCCGCTCGGGTCGCTGGCGTCATGGAACAGGTTCTTGTTGGTCGCGCTGGCGATCGACAAGTGAAAGTGCATGCCGTTGCCGGCGCGCTTGGGATCGGGCTTGGGCATGAACGAGCAGATCATGCCCATGTCGTTGGCGATCTCGCCGGCGGCCATGCGGAAGAAAGTGAAGCGGTCGGCCGATTCCATGGCGTCGCTGTAGGTGTAGTTGATCTCGAACTGGCCGTTGGCGTCTTCGTGGTCGATCTGGTAAATGTCGAAACCGACCGGTTGCAGGGCTTCGGTCAGACGCTCGAGAAATTCACGAGACCGCGACAAGCCTTTGTAGTCGTAGCACGGCTTGTCCAGATCATCGCTGGCGTCGACCAGTTGCAGCTTGCCGGCGCTGTCGCGCTTGAACAGGCTGAACTCCGGCTCCAGGCCGGTATTGAGGGTCCAGCCACGATCGCTCAGGCGTTCGACCTGCTTTTGCAACACATAACGGCTGTCGTATGGCCAGGGCTTGCCATCGACATGACCGATGCACACCACCCGGCCATACCCTGGCTGCCACGGCACCGGTGTCAGCGACGACAGGTCGCCCTTGGCCATGAAGTCCGGGCCATGCGGCTCCATGCCCATGCCGCAGATGGCGAAACCGGCAAAACCGGCGCCCGCTTCGGCAACCATTTCCAGGCCGTTGACCGGCACCGATTTGGTCTTGGACGAGCCGTGGATATCCACGAACTGAGCCAGCACATACTTGATGCCGTGCTCCTGGATCAGACGCTGCGTTTCGGGTGGCAACATGAGGCGGGACTCCTGGGTCGAAAGCAAAAGTGGAGAGTGGAAAACTGTCGTTTCACTGCCTGGACCCCATCTTATTCCATTCAGGAAACTTACTTTCACTACAGGAATGCAAGGCGCTTGCCAGTTTTGCCAGAGCGGCGCGAAATTCGCTTGAACGAGGTTTTTCGTCTGTATATATGGGAAACTCTTTTTCCCACTGCGAATAATCCATTCGGTGCTGACCAAAACGAATGAATAAATGCACTTTCCCAGTGCGAAATAAAAATTATTGAACGGAAACCGTGCAAACCTTATGAGCCATGAAGACCCTCCCAAGCTCAAGCTTGAGCAATACCTGGGCATCCAGATCAAGCGCCAGCGCCAGGCGCAGGAACTCAAGCTCGCCGACGTGGCGCGCATTGCCGGTATCAGCCAGGGGATGTTGAGCAAGATCGAAAACGCCCAGGTGTCGACCAGCCTGGACAACCTCAGCCGTCTTTGCGACGTGCTGGGCATGCCGATGTCCAAGCTGTTCAGCCAGTACGACCAGCAAGGCAGCAGCGCGCTGCTGGTCAAGGCCGATGAAGGGCTGGAGGTGGTACGCCGCGGTACCGAGAAGGGCCACACCTATCACCTGCTCAACCACACCCGTGGGCCGAAGAAGAGTTTCGAGGCCTACATGGTGAGCATGGACGACGCCAGCGAGGAGTTTCCGACCTTCTCGCACCCCGGCACCGAGTTCCTGCATTTGCTTGAAGGCGAGCTGATCTACCGCCACGGCAACCAGCTGTACCGCATGCAGGCCGGCGACAGCCTGACCTTCGACGGCGATATCCCGCATGGGCCGGAGCAACTGGTGCAGGTGCCGATTCGCCTGTTGTCGATCATGAACTACGGCGAATCCTGAAACCCCGCGATCAGCCTTTGCGTTGCAGGGTGTGATAACCCAAAGCTTCGCGGGCTTGCTTCAGGGTTTTACCTTCGCTGATCAGCGCACGGATATCAGCTTCGACCGCTTCGATCTGCCGTGCGGTTTCGGCCACTTCACGGGCGCGCCCGCGCGGCACCACGACCACGCCGTTGGCGTCGGCAATCACGATGTCGCGCGGGCACACCCGCGCCTCACCGATCGACACCGGCTGGTTGACCGCCTCCACCTGCACACGGTCCTTGCCGGTGCGCATGAAACGTCCCTTGGTGAACAGCGGGTAGCCATCGCCCAGCGCCTTGTTGACGTCGCGGCAGACGCCGTCGATCACCGTGGCGGCAATGTTCCGGGCCCCTGCGTACTGGGTCATGATGTCGCCCCACACCGTGCAATCGGTGCGGCCGTCATTGTCGATGACCACCACATCGCCTTCGGCGACGTCTTCGATAAAGTCACCGACGGTGCCTGGTGGCGTACTGGCGCTGACGTAACGCACGGTGAACGCAGGGCCGACGATAACCTGCTTGTAGTTGTCCAGCGGCATCACCCCGAAGCAGTGACCCGGCAGGCCGAGTTTATCCATGGCGTCGGAAACCCCCGGCGTATCGAGCCCGGCAAACAGGGCGGTGAGTTCTTGGTCTTCGGGATGCATATCAGGCTCCTGCAACGGCAGTGGTTTTCTGGGGAATGGGTTCGGCAATGGTCAGCAGCAACACGAAGCTGATGAACGAGCCGATGGCCAGGTAGGAGAACACGTAGTTCCAGCCATAGCTGTCCAGCAACAGGCCGGTCAGGAAAGGCGTTGCCGCCGCGCCCAACTGGCCGATCATGTTGACGATGGCATTGGCCACCGGAAAGGTCGCCTTGCTGGCCAGCGCCATCGGGTAAGTCATGTAGGAAGAAAAGCCCAGGCTCAGGACGATGCCGGTGAGCATCAGCAGCAGCCCGTACGACAACGGGTCAGCCGGCGAATTGATCAGCAGGTACATCATCAACGAGGTGCCGAGGGCCGACAGCAGCATGCCCGGCTTGCGCCGCCCGCCCAACAGACGGTCCGAGCAATAGCCGCCGAACAGGTTACCCAGCACGGCGCCGACCCAGGGCGCAGCCGACACCAGGCCCATGTTCATCACCGAGAAGCCCTTGACGGTCATCAGGTAGGTCGGAATCCATGCCAGCAACACGCTCGATACTCCCAGCTGGAAACAGTAGCTGGTGGCGCAGCCCCAGATATTCCACGAACGGAACACCTGACGTTTGCTTTCAAGCGGCGTTTCTTCACGGCGGCGAATGAACACGTCGAGTTTTTTCAACCATGTGCCGGCAGGTTTTGTAGCCGGTGCCACGTCTGCCTGACCGGCGATTTCAGCCGGGGTTTTATCGGCGATATAGTCCAGCTCTGCCTGATTGACGAAGCGGCTCTTGGACGGATGATCAGCGACCAGAAAATACCAGACGATCGACAGCAAAATGCCGGGAATCGCAAAGAAGTAGAACACCTCGCGCCAGCCCCACACCGAGATGATCACCGCACACAACGGCGGCACGATCACCGGCCCGAACTTGACCGCCGACAGAAAAATGCCCGAGGCGATGCCCTTCTCGCGGGTCGGAAACCAGTTGTTGATCGTGGTGGTCATGCTGATCGGCAGTGGCCCTTCCGCCAGGCCCAGGCCAAAGCGGTAAATCTTCAGTGCCAGCAACGAGCCCGCCGTGCCGACCAGCCCGGTCAGCACCGAGGTCATGATCATCGCGGTCGGCAGGATCTTGCTCACGCCCAGGCGGCCGAACGCCAGGCCTGCAGGAATTTGCGCAAGGGCATATGCCAGCAGGAACAGACTCATCAAACCGCCGGCTTCGGCGTTGGTCATCTCGAACTCTTTGCGGATGAAGGGCAGCGCGACACCCAGATTGGCCCGGTCGGCGGCGGCGATGGTGTAAATCGAGAAGATCAGCCCGGCCACGACCCAGCGATAAGAACTTCGCAAAGAGACACTTCGTGGAGAGACACTGCGTGTTCTGGCTACTGCAGAGGCCTTGGCCTGTTCAACGGTTGGCATGTCGATACCCTTATTTTTGTAATTCGCCGGGTAATCTAGGGCCAACAAAGCCTCAAAAAAAGCGACAAATACTCACCCCGTATCATCACTTTTAGTGAACAATCCCGCCTTTAAACTCAACATCGATCAGCCAGCGCGTTGAACGCACGGGGTATGCAGTGATTACGTTGAAGCAACTTGAGGCCATCTACTGGATCGTTGAGCTGGGCAGTTTCGAGGCCGCCTCGGCCAAGCTGAACATGTCGCAGTCGGCCATTTCCAAACGTGTGCAGGAGCTTGAAGAAGCCTTCGGCGTGTCGATTTTCGACCGCTCCAGGCGCAGTGCGCGCCTGACCCACAAAGGCTGCGAACTCTACGAGTGCGCCGTCGAGATGCTGCGTCAGCGTGATGATCTGCTGGAGCGCATCAGTTCGAAAGAAACCTTGGTCAGGCGCTTTCGGCTCGGGGTAACCGAGCTGACGGCCCTGACCTGGCTGCCAGCGCTGGTCGAACAGATTCACCAGACCTACCCCAAAGTCACGCTGGAGCCCTCCATCGAACTGAGCACCGACCTGTTTCGCAAGCTGGAGAACGACCAACTCGACCTGATCATCGTGCCGGATATCTTCCGCGACAGCCGTTTCGTCACCACGCCACTCAAGGACGTCGAGAATGCATGGATGTGCGCGCCGTCACTGCATCAAAGCGATGAGCCCATCGACCTGCAGCGGCTGGCCTCGTTCACCGTACTCACTCAGGGCGGCAGCTCGGGCACCGGGCTGATCTACGAGCGCTGGCTGGCGGAACACGATGTGCGCTTGAACACGACCCTGACCAGCCACTACCTGGTCGCCCAGGTGGGGCTGACCATTGCTGGCGTGGGCATCAGCTATTTGCCCAGGCAATGCCTGAGCCCGGTGATAGATCAGGGCCGGCTAAAGGTGCTGAACACGCAAATGCCGTTGCCACGCATCGGCTATGCCGCCGTGCATCGAGTTGACCGCTTGCAAGGCCTGAGCGTTGAAGTATCGCGCCTGGCGCAACAGTGCTGCGATTTCAGCCGGCTGATTCTGCAATGCTGAGGCACAGCACTGCCAACAGAAAAATTACTTAAATCGATGATTAATCATCCATAAATATCGCTAAAAGTAGCGGCGCTACTTGCCTACCATCGATGCCCATCCCCACGGGGTTCACATCATTCTGGAGGTTGTCATGCCGTTACCCGGGTCTCGTATTTTTCCATCCCCTGCCCTTGCGCCGGCACATTTGATCGAAGCGTTCGCTTCGGTGGTCACGCCGCACATCAGCGACAACCTGGGCCGGCATATCGGCGCACGCGGGCTGACCCGCTATAACCGCAGCGGCAAGCTGGTCGGCACCGCATTGACCGTCAAGACCCGTCCGGGCGACAACCTTTACATCTACAAGGCGCTGACCCTGCTCGAACCCGGCCATGTGCTGGTGATCGATGCCCAGGGCGATACCAACAACGCGGTGATCGGTGAACTGATCAAGCTCTATGCCGAGCAGCGCGGTTGTGTCGGCTTTATCGTCGACGGCGCGATTCGCGATGTCGAAAGCTTCGAGAACAGCCCGTGCTATGCGCGCAGCGTCGTGCATTGCGGCCCGTACAAGACCGGGCCCGGCGAAATCAACGTCCCGGTGTCGATCGGCGGCATGATCGTCAATCCCGGCGATATCGTGGTCGGCGACGAAGACGGTTTCGTCGCGTTTGCCCAGGACATTGCCGAGCAGGTGCTGGCAAAGGCCCGCGAACACGAAGCGCATGAAGAACAGGTAAAGGCCGAGATCGCCACCGGGGCGATCGATCAATCGTGGCTGGAAAAAGTGCTGGAAAAGGCCGGGCTGGCCAACTGAGCGAATTTAAACATTTTTCGCTTGACGCCAACTCGTAGGACTAATACCGATCAGTCAAGCCGGATTTCGTCTGGCACCGAATACGCAGGAGATCACCCGACGCCACAGCGCCGCGCTGTCGCGCAGCAAACATGGGATGTAGGAGGGGCCGGTAGGCGTCCCGATCTGCCGGAATGCCGGACCATCGCGATCGGCTGCGCAGCAGTCGTAGATTCGCAGCGTTTCGACGATTTCTGTGAGCGCTTCGCGCTCAATCGCGAGCAGAGCTCCCTCCTACATCGGTTTTTTAAACTCAATAAAATCAATAACTTATTTTATGTTTGATGAGAGATCGCCCGTCGCCATGGCGCCGCGCTGTCGCGCAGCAAACATGGGACCTTTAGGAGGGAGCTCTGCCGGAATGCCGGACCATCGCGATCGGCTGCGCAGCAGTCGTAGATTTGTAGCGTTTCGACGATTTCTGTGAGCGCTTTGCGCTCAATCGCCAGCAGAGCTGCCTCCTACAAGTGGTGTTTTTAATTCAATAAAATCAATAACTTATTTTATGTTTGATGAGAGTGAGCGTTAGCTCGCGAAAGGGCCAGTAAAATCAACACATTCGTAGTGATTGTGCGGCCGCATTCGCGATGCTGCGCTCACTCCGAGTCCATGTGTCCTTAACTGATCGATCCTACAGATTCTCCCTCCGCCTTAATTTCCCCTCAAGAAAAAAACTTTCCAGATTTGTCTGGACGGCACGCCCTCTTTCACCTATAAAACGACCTCAAGAATATTTAATTCCCATCAGGAATTTTTATTCACCCCTGAAAAACATTTTTACCCCTGAATTTTCGCCCTGCGCTGAGCTGCCGCCACTTTCCGAGGACGTGCCATGCAACACGAAAAGAACCATTTCATCCTGAAAATCAGTTGTCCTGCGACCTCCGGCATCGTCGCGGCGGTGACCTCGTATCTGGCCGGCAACGCTTGCTACATCGGTGAAATGGCCCAGTTCGATGACGAGTTCAGCGGTCGGTTCTTTATGCGTGCCGTATTCCGTTTCAACGACGGTCACCAGGGCGATATCAAGCAGCTCAAGGCCGGTTTCGCCGATGTCGCCGGCAACTTCGCTATGGACTGGGAGCTGCATGACACCCGCGAGCCGATGCGCGTGCTGTTGATGGTGAGCAAATTCGACCACTGCCTGACCGACCTCTTGTACCGCTACCACAAGGGCGAGATGGACATGAACATCACCGCCATCGTCTCCAACCACCTCGACCTGCGGCCCATGGCCGAGCGCGAAGGCATTCGCTTTATCTATCTGCCAGTGAACAAGGACAACAAGGCCGCACAAGAAGCGGCGCTGATGCAGGTGGTCAATGACACCGGCACCGAACTGGTGGTGCTGGCGCGCTACATGCAGATTCTATCCGACGACTTGTGCAAGCAACTTTCAGGCCGCGCGATCAACATCCACCACTCGTTTTTGCCCGGCTTCAAGGGCGCCAAGCCGTATCACCAGGCGTACGAGCGCGGCGTCAAGCTGATCGGCGCCACCGCGCACTACGTCACCAGCGATCTGGACGAAGGCCCGATCATCGAGCAGGAAGTGCAGCGGGTGGACCATGTCTACCTGCCGGATGACCTGGTCGTCACCGGGCGCAATACCGAAACCGTGGCCCTGTCCAAGGCGGTCAAGTACCACCTGGAACACCGCGTCTTCCTTAATACCGACCGTACGGTGATCTTCCGGTGAATACCTCCAGGCTTATCGACGGCAAGGCCGCAGCGGCGCGTGTGCTGCAACAGGTCAAGCAAGATGTACTGGCCCTTGAAGCGCAAGGCATCACGCCAGCGCTGGCGGTGATTCTGGTCGGCGAAGACCCGGCCAGCCAGGTGTATGTGCGCAACAAGATCCTGCGCGCCGAAGAGTGCGGCATTCGTTCTATCGAACATCGCCTGGCGGCTGATTGCGCCGAAGACCGCTTGCTGGCGCTGATCGCCGAGCTGAACGCGGATCCTTTGGTCAACGGCATCCTGCTGCAGTTGCCACTGCCGAAGCACATCGAAGAAACCCGCGCCCTGCAAGCCATTGACCCGCGCAAGGACGTCGATGGCTTCCATAGCGAAAACGTCGGTGGCCTGAGTCAGGGCCGCGAGGTGCTGGCGCCCTGCACGCCCACCGGCTGCCTGTACCTGCTGGAGCAAACCCTGGGCGATCTTGCCGGCAAGCACGCCGTGGTGATCGGTCGCTCGAACATCGTCGGTAAACCCATGGCCGCACTGCTGCTCAAGGCGCACTGCTCGGTCACCGTGGTGCACTCGCGCAGTACCGATGCCCAGGCGTTGTGCAAGCTGGCCGACATCGTTATTGCCGCCGTCGGCAAGCCACGCATGATCGACGCCAGCTGGCTCAAGCCCGGTGCGGTGGTCATCGATGTCGGCATCAACCGTATTCAGGATGGCGAGCGCAGCCGGCTGGTCGGCGATGTCGATTTCGACAGCGCCCTGCCCCACGTGTCGGCGATCACCCCGGTGCCCGGCGGTGTCGGGCCGATGACCATCGCCTTTCTGATGCACAACACCGTGACCGCTGCCCGTCAGCAGTTGCAATCCCACGCTCAGCCCCTTAACAGCCAGCCGGAGGCCGCATGCCTTTCAGTCTATTGAAATACGGGCTCAGCTCGGAGTACCCGGTCGAGGTCGACCTGCCGGCGCCCAAAGAACTCAAGCCCAGCTATGACGTGGTGATCATCGGCGGCGGCGGCCATGGCCTGGCCACGGCGTATTACCTGTCCAGATACCACGGCATCACCAACATTGCCGTGCTGGAAAAAGGCTACCTGGGCGGCGGCAACACCGCGCGTAACACGGCGGTGATCCGCTCCAACTACTTAACCTCCGAAGGCGTGCGCTTCTACGCCGAATCGGTGCGCATGTTCGAAGGCCTGTCCAACGAGTTCGACTTCAACATCATGTACTCGCATCGCGGCCAGCTGACCCTGGCGCACACCGACGCCACGGTGCGTTCGTTCCGTCAGCGGGCCGAGGTCAACAAGCATTTTGGCGGGCGCACCGAGATGATCGACCGCCAGCAGATTCGCGAACTGGTACCGACCCTCAACCTCGACCCCGGCCATCTGCCGGTGATCGCAGGCTTGTGGCACATCGACGGTGCTACAGCGCGGCACGACGCCGTGGCCTGGGGCTACACCAAGCAGGCGGCCAAGCGTGGGGTCGAGATTCACCAGCTCACCGAAGTGCAGGAACTGGTCATCGACAACGGCACCATCACGGCGGTGAAAACCAATCGCGGCACCATCCAGTGCGGCTGTGCGGTGCAGGCGGTGGCGGGCATGAGCTCGCAGATGATGAAAAAGGCCGGCATCCGTTCGCCGATCCAGACCTTCCCGTTGCAGGCGATGGTCACCCAGCCGTTCAAGCCGTTTCTAGACCCGCTGGTGAGTTCTTCGGCGCTGCACTGCTATGTGCAGCAGACCAGCCGTGGCGAGGTGGTGTTCGGCGGCGGCTCCGATCCGTATCCGCTGTTCAACACCCGCTCGACGCTGGACCTGAAAGAAAGCCTGCTGGCCCATGCCATCGAGATGTTCCCGTTTCTGGCCAACGCCAAGTTGATGCGCCAGTGGGCCGGGATCACCGACATGACCCCGGACTACAGCCCGATCATGGGCCTGTCGCCGGTGAAGAATTACTACCTCGACGCCGGCTGGGGCACCTGGGGCTTCAAGGCCACGCCGATCTGCGGCAAGACCATGGCCGAACTGGTCGCCAGCGGCGGCAAGGTGCCGGACCTGATCAAGCCGTTTGGCCTGGAACGTTTCTCGACCTTCCAGCAAGTCAACGAAATGGGCGCGACAGCGGCCAGCCATTGAGTGAGGAGTAATAGATGAAAGTCATGACATGCCCGCTCAACGGGCCGCGCAATATCAGCGAGTTCACCTACGGTGGCGAGTTCAAGGTCATGCCCGACCCGCAAACCTGCAGCGACGCCGAGTGGGCCGACTACGTGTTCAACAGCGAAGACACCCTGGGGGTGGTTCGCGAATGGTGGATGCATAACCCGTCGAGCTACTGGTTTCTGGCCGAGCGCCACACCGGCAGCGATGAAATCATCCGCACCTTCGACCCGCGCGAGCTGTTCAACAGCCGCGTCGACTTCACCGCCTCCGGCCCCAAATCCACTCAGGAGATCGCAGGATGAGTACCGCCAACCGCCTGCCCGCCCCCATGGGCCTGCTGATCGACCGCGATAAAGCGCTGAGTTTCAGCTTCGACGGCAAGACCTACCAGGGCCTGCAAGGCGACAGCATCGCCAGCGCCCTGCTCGCCAACGGCCGCTACCTGCTGTCGCGCTCGTTCAAGTACCACCGCCCGCGCGGGCCGCTGAGCATGGCCGGCCAGGACGCCAATACGCTGGTGCAACTGCCGCGCGAACCCAACGTGCTGGCCGACACCTTTGCCTTGCAACACAACCTGCAAGTCACCGGGCAGAACTTCAACGGCTCGCTGGACAACGACAAGGACGCCCTGCTCGGCAAGTTCTCCAGATTCATGCCGGTAGGCTTCTATTACCGCTCCTTCTACAAGCCCAAGGGCATGTGGAAAGTCTGGGAGCCGGTGATTCGTAAAAAGGCCGGCCTCGGCGTGCTGGATTTGACCTTCCAGCCCGAGTACTACGACAAGGCTTACCTGTTCACTGATCTGGCCGTGATTGGCGCCGGTCCCGCCGGCCTGCAAGCGGCGCTGACCGCCGCCAATGCCGGCGCCAAGGTGCTGCTGATCGAGCAACAGCCGATTCTTGGCGGCTCGCTGACCTACGCCCGCTTCGACCTGCAAGGCCAGCGTGCCGAACAGTTGCGGCGTGAACTGGTGGCGGCCGTGGAAAGCCACGCCAATATCCAGGTGCTCAAGCAGGCAACCTGCAACGCCTGGTTCACCGACAACTATTTGCCGGTGATTCAGGGCAAGCGCATGTACAAGGTCCGCGCCACCCAGTGTCTGGTGTGCAGCGGCGCCTTCGACCAGCCGGTGATCTTCCGCAACAACGACCTGCCCGGCGTGATGCTGACCAGCGCGGCCCAGCGGCTGATGAAGCTGTATGCGGTCAAGCCCGGCCAGCGCGCCGTGGTGCTGACCGGCAACGACGATGGCTACCTGGCGGCGCTGGACCTGCACGACCAAGGCGTGAACGTTGTGGCGCTGGCCGACATGCGCACCCAGCCCTCGGACCGCGCCTTGCTGGTCGAGCTGGAAAAACGCGGCATCACCTGTCACGCCAGCACCACCGTCTATGAGGCCCTGCACGAAAAAGGCATGCGCCACGTCAGCGGTGCCGACCTGCGCAAGATCACCGGCCAGGGCCAGGTAGCGAGCGCTGGCTTTACCGTCGACTGCGACCTGCTGTGCATGTCCGGCGGCTACATGCCGGCCTATCAACTGCTGTGTCAGGCCGGCGGCAAGCTGGCCTATAACGACCAGACCGCCGGCTTCACCCTCAGCGGCCTGCCGGCCAACCTGCGCATTGCCGGTTCCGTGCACAGCTATTACGCGCTGGACAACGTGCTGGCCGACGCGATTCATGCCAGCGCCGAGATCGTCGCCAGCCTCGGTCTGGAGCTGACCGCCAAGCCGTTGCCGTTGAGCGGTGAGGCGCCGGTCAACTTCCCGTGGCCGATCTTCCCGCACCCCAAGGGCAAGGATTTCGTCGACTTCGACGAAGACCTGCAAGTTCAGGACATCATCAACGCCACGCGCATCGGCTACCGCGACGTGCAACTGGTCAAGCGCTATTCCACCGTTGGCATGGGCCCTTCGCAGGGCCGCCATTCGGCGTTGCCGACGGCGCGCCTGGTCGCCGCTTCTACCCAGCGCAGCGTCAGCGAAACCGGCGTGACCACAGCCCGGCCGCCTTTCGAAGCCGAGAAGCTGGCCCACGTCGCTGGCCGCGCGTTTGACCCGTACCGGCAAACGCCGATGCACAGCCGCCATGTGCAGGCCGGCGCGAAAATGATGCCCGCCGGCATCTGGCAGCGTCCGGCCTACTACGGCAAGCCGTCGCAACGCGACGCCTGCATGCAGGCCGAAGCTCATCACGTGCGCACCAAGGTCGGCCTCATCGATGTCTCGACCCTCGGCGGCCTGGACGTGCGCGGCCCGGACGCCGCCGAACTGCTCAACCGCATGTACACCTTCGCCTTTCTCAAACAGCCGGTGGGCCGCTCACGCTATGCGCTGATGACCAACGAACACGGCGTGGTGATCGACGACGGTGTGTGCGCGCGCTTTGCCGAAAACCACTTTTACGTGACGGCGACCACCAGCGGCGTCGATCGCATCTATCAGCAGATGCTCAAGTGGAACGCGCAGTGGCGCCTGAACGTCGACATCGCCAACGTCACCGCGGCCATTTCGGCGGTCAACCTGGCCGGGCCCGACTCGCGCAAGGTGCTGGAAAAAGTCTGCACCGACCTTGATCTGTCAGCTGAAAGCTTCCCGTACCTGGGCGTGCGCACCGGCACCGTGGCCGGCATCAAGGCGCGTTTGCTGCGGGTCGGTTTCGTCGGTGAGCTGGGTTACGAAATCCACGTGCCGGCGCGTTATGCCGTACAGCTGTGGGATGCGCTGGTCGAGGCCGGCAAGGACTTCGACATCAAGCCGTTTGGCGTCGAGACCCAACGCTTGCTGCGTCTGGAAAAAGGCCATGTGATCATCAGCCAGGACACCGATGGCATGACGCACCCGGTCGAGATCGACATGGGCTGGGCGGTCAGCCGCACCAAGCCGTTCTTCGTCGGCCGCCGCTCGGTGGACATCCTCGAAGCCCAGCCGCAAAAGCGCAAACTGGTCGGCTTCACCCTGCCCAAGGCCAGTCCTCTGCCGCTGGAAGGCCATCTGGTGCTGCAAGGCCCGGATATCAGCGGCAACGTCACCTCGTGCGAATACTCGCAAACGCTGGACAAGATCATCGGCCTGGCTTACGCCGCCTTCGATCAGAGCCAGCCCGGCCAGCAGATTCCGATCCGCGTCGAAGACGGCGTGGTGGTCCAGGCCACGGTGGTGCCCTTGCCTTTCTTCGACCCTGAAAACCTGCGTCAGGAGCTTTGAACATGTCCAGCCTTGCCTTTGAAAAACCTGCTGTACAGCGCCCGATCGAAACCGGCACACAATCGCTGTGCACGCTTGAAGACCTGACCGATCTGGCGCGAGTCGGCTTTCGCGGCACGCAAAGCGCCGAGTATTTGCTCGGACGCGGCTTCGAACTGCCTCAGGCGCCGAACCGCGCGGTCACCCAGGCCGACGGCAGTCACGTTGCACGCCTGTCGCAGACCGAATACTTCATCCTCGGCAGCCGCCAGGATGAAGGCCAGCGCATCGCCGACGAAGAAGCGCGCTGGGAGCTGGACCACCTGGCCAACTACCTGCTGCCGCGCCAGGACAGCCATGCCTGGCTGCAACTGTCGGGCGCAGCCGTCAGCGAGGTCATGGCCAAACTGTGCGGCGTCGACCTGCGGCCCCAGGCCTTCGGGCCGGGCGCCGTGGCGCAGACCTCGGCCGCCAGGATCAACGTGATCGTGGTCAATGCAGGCTCTGCGCTGACACCGTGTTTTCAGATCCTGTTCGATCGCTGCTCACGGGAGTATTTCAAGGCCGCCGTGATCGATGCGATGGCAGAGTTTGCCTGATCCCCCCGGAGCCTTGCCCATGATCGAAACCCCGGACAAAGACACCGACTACAGCGTTCCGGCCCTGGCCCGGGGGTTGAGTGTGCTGGGCCTGTTCAATGCGCAGGTGCGCTCGTTGGGCATGCAGGAAATCGCCGAGCAACTGGGGGTCAGTACCTCGGCGATCTACCGGATTCTGTTCACCCTGACCCAGATGGGCTACCTGAACAAACGCAACACCCAATACGAACTCGGCGCGCGGGTGATCAGTGACGGCTTCAGCTATCTGGCCAGCCGCGACATCGTCGATGTCGCCATGCCGCACCTCAACGAATTGCGCGACAAGACCTCGTTGTCGTGCCACCTGAGCATTCGCGAACACACCGACAGCCTGTACCTGTACCGCGCCTTTGCGGCCCAGCGGCTGTCGGTGAACATCCCGGTCGGCACGCGCATCGCCTGCCATTGCACTGCCATGGGGCGCATGCTGCTCACCGAGCTGGACGATGCCCGTTTGGGGGCGCTGTACCAGCATATTCGCCTGGACGACTACCCGGCGCCGGCACCGCGTACCCTGCCTGAACTGCAAGCAATGATCAGTGAAGACCGCGAACGAGGCTGGGTACTGCATCGCTCGGACTACTCCACGGCGATTGCAACCTCGATCAAGGATCACGCCGGCATCGTCACGGCCGCGATCAACCTCTCCGGGCCCGATGCGGTGATGGATTCACAAGGCGCCCGCGAACGTTTTCAGGATTTGTTACTGGCGTGTCGCGAACAGATAAATCAGGCGCTGGGTTATCGGGTAAAAAATACCCCGGCTTGACCCTTCAAGCCGCCGTTGCCCGTTAAAGAATCCGCCAGCCAAGCCGACGCTCTTACTGTACGCCTGTGAAGTAACGGTCTTGCAAAGATCGGCACGCGGCGTGCATCAGCAATTGTGATTTGCGATGTATAAAAAGAAATCCGGAGCCTTATGAATATCAAGCAGAAGCTGACAGGGGCGTTCGCGGTCATCGCGTGCCTGCCCATCGTCGTTGTAGCCAGTATTGTGATCGTCAATCTGCGCAGCGAGGCCACGGACGATTTTGTCGACAACAGCGGACGTGAAATCCGCCAGGTCGAGAACGCCATGCAGTTGTTTCTCGATGGCATCAGCCAGAACGTCGAATACCTGGCCGCCAACCCGTTGCTGGCCAATGCTGGCAACGACGTAAAAAGTTTCATGAGCGCCGACCCGACGACAATACCGGCATCGGAAACCGATAAGCAGTTGTTCGACATGTTCACTCGTCTGGCGCAGAGCCACCCTTCTTATTCATATGTGTCCTATGGTCTGGCCAACGGCAGCTACGCCATGTGGCCCGAAGACAAGACCCTGAAAAACTACGACCCGCGCGTGCGCCCCTGGTACAAGACCGCGCTGGCCAACCCCGGCAAGACCGTGCGCAGCGAGGCTTATTACTGGGCCAACGACGATGCCGTGCTGGTCAGCACCATCCGCGCCATTCCCAACTCGCTGGGCAACCCCGGTGGCGTGGTCAATATCGACGTGTCGCTCAAACAACTGAGCAACATCGTCAAGCAGATCAAGCTGGGCGAAAGCGGCTATCTGGTGTTGCTGGAAAACAACGGCAATGTGCTGGTCGACCCCAAGCAGCCCGAGCATAACTTCAAGAAACTTGGTGAACTGGGCGGCGGCTTTGCCGAGCTGGCCAAATCACCCAAAGGCCTGATCGAAGTCGAACTCAACGGCGAGCGCTACATGGCCAACGTCTATCCGGCCGACAAACTCGGCTGGAGCTTTATCGGCCTGATCAAGCAGGACGAAGTCATGGCCTCGGCCAACAGACTGACCTTACTGATCGGCATTATCGCCGCCGTACTGGCGCTGGTCTTTGCCCTGGTCGGTGCCAGCTTTGCCAGCCTGATCGTGCGGCCCATCAACGGTGTGTCCAGCGGCCTGGAAGGCATCGCCCAAGGCGAAGGCGACCTGACCGTGACCTTGCCGGTGCGTGGCAACGACGAAACGGCACAACTGGCCGGCTGGTTCAACCAGTTTCTCGGTGCCATTCGCAGCCTGATCCAGCACATCGGCCAGGCCGCCTCGCGCATTCTTGACTCTTCGCAAAGCGCCACCCGCGTCTCCGGCGACATGGCTGAAGCCGCCAACCGTCAGCGCGAAGCGGTCGACATGGTTTCGACCGCCTTCCATGAAATGGTCGCCACCGCCAACGAAGTCGCGCGCTCGTGCAGCCAGGCGGCGGATTCTGCCGACACCAGCCAGCAACAGGCGCGCGCCGGGCAAAAGCAGATCGACGATGCGGTAGAAAGCGTCGACCGGTTGAGTGAAGAAATCTCACGCTCAGCCCAGGACATGTCGCAACTGGAGAAAGACAGCAACGATATCCAGTCGATCCTCAACACCATTCGTTCGATTGCCGAGCAGACCAACCTGCTGGCCCTCAACGCCGCCATCGAGGCGGCACGGGCCGGCGAGCAAGGTCGCGGCTTTGCCGTGGTCGCCGACGAGGTCCGTGCGCTGGCCAAGCGCACCGCCGACTCGACTGCCGAAATCGACAGCCTGCTGGGCAACCTGGCCCGTCGCACCGCGTCGGTGGCGCAACAGATGCACTCCAGCCTCGAAGTGTCGCAACAGTCGGTGAGCAAGATCGGCCAGGCGCGCACCAGCTTCGGCCAGATCCGCGAGTCGGTGGATGTGATCCGCGACATGAACACCCAGATCGCCACTGCCGCCGAAGAGCAGCATCAGGTTGCCGAAGACATCAACCGCCACATCAGCCAGATTCACGGCGATGCGCAACTGGTTGTCGAGCTGGCGCAGTCGGCACGTGTCGATTCGCAAAGCCTTGCATCGTTGTCCAATGAGCTGGACGGCCTGGTGCGCAAGTTTCGCACCTGACCTGCACCCTCCCCCGAAAGGCCCTGAACAGGGCCTTTTGTCTTAAAGAAAACCGTTCGTCGGCCGAGATAACATCGTCACATTTCCGAAGTTCCCGGATTTCCTGGGAGGACCTCGCCTGCGTGCATCAGCAGTGGCGTGATCATGGAAGATAAGAACAATCCGGAGACAACATGAACATCAAGCAAAAGCTGACAGGGGCGTTTGCGGTTATCGCCTGCCTGCCCATCGTCGTGGTTGCCAGCATCGTCATCGTCAATCTGCGCACCGAAGCCACCGATAGCTTCGTCGACAGCAGCGGGCGTGAAATTCGTCAGGTCGAGAACGCCATGCAACTGTTCTTCGATGCCATTACCCAGAACGTCGAATACCTGGCGGCCAATCCGTTGCTGACCAAGGCCGGCAATGACGTCAAAAGCTACATGGGCGCCGACAGCAAAAGCATTCCCGAGTCGGACACCGACAAGAACATTGTTGCCCTGTTCAACCGCCTGGGCGCCAGCCACCCGGCCTACAGCTACATCGCCTACGGCCTGGGCAATGGCAGCTATGTGCCGTGGCCCGAAGGCCAGACCATCAACAACTATGACCCGAGGGTACGGCCTTGGTACAAGACAGCGCTGGCAAACCCTGGCAAAGCCATTCGTACCGAGGCTTATTACTGGGCCGGTGACGATGCCGTGCTGGTCAGCACCGTACGCGCCATCGACAATGCGCTGGGCAGCGCTGGCGGCGTGGTCAATATCGACGTGTCGCTCAAGCAACTGACCGGCATCATCAAGCAGATCAAGCTGGGTGAAAGCGGCTACCTGATGCTGATGGAAAACAACGGCACCATTCTGGTCGACCCCAAACAACCCGAGCACAACTTCAAGAAACTCGCCGAACTGGGCGGTGGCTACAGTGAACTGGCCAAGGCCGGCCAGGGCCTGCGCCAGGTGCAAATCAATGGCGAACGCTACATGGCCAACGTCTATCCGGCCGATAAACTGGGCTGGAGCTTCATTGGCCTGATCAAGCAGGACGAAGTCATGGCCTCGGCCAATAAACTGACCTGGCTGATCGGCATTATTGCCGCTGTGCTGGCGCTGGTCTTCGCACTGGTCGGCGCCAGCTTTGCCAGCCTGATCGTGCGGCCGATCAATGGCGTGTCCAGCGGCCTGGAAGGCATCGCCCAGGGCGAAGGCGACCTGACCGTGACCCTGCCGGTGCGTGGCAACGACGAAACCGCGCAACTGGCCGGCTGGTTCAACCAGTTTCTCGGTGCCATCCGCAGCCTGATCCAGCACATTACCCAGGCCGCCAGCCGCGTGCTGGACGCCTCGCACACGGCCACCCGGGTGTCGGGCGATATGGCCGAAGCCGCCAACCGCCAGCGCGAAGCGGTGGACATGGTCTCGACGGCCTTTCATGAAATGGTCGCCACCGCCAACGAAGTCGCGCGCTCGTGCAGCCAGGCCGCAGACTCGGCCGACACCAGCCAGCAACAGGCGCGGGCCGGGCAAAAGCAGATCGACGATGCGGTCGAAAGCGTTGACCGCCTGAGTGAAGAAATCTCACGTTCAGCCCAGCACATGACCCAACTGGAGAAAGACAGCAACGACATCCAGTCGATCCTCAACACCATTCGCTCGATTGCCGAGCAGACCAACCTGCTGGCGCTTAACGCGGCGATCGAAGCGGCACGCGCCGGTGAACAGGGGCGCGGCTTTGCCGTGGTGGCCGACGAGGTTCGGGCACTGGCCAAGCGCACCGCCGACTCGACTGCCGAGATCGACGGCTTGCTGGGCAACCTCGCCCGTCGTACCGCTTCGGTGGCGCAGCAAATGCATGCCAGCCTTGAGGTGTCGCAACAGTCGGTCAGCAAGATCGGCCATGCACGCACCAGCTTTGGCCAGATCCGCGAATCGGTGGACGTGATCCGCGACATGAACACCCAGATCGCCACCGCTGCCGAAGAACAGCATCAGGTCGCCGAGGACATCAACCGCCACATCAGCCAGATTCATGGCGATGCGCAACTGGTCGTGACGTTGGCGCAATCGGCGCGCACCGATTCACAAAGCCTGGCGTCGTTGTCCAATGAACTGGACGGTCTGGTGCGTAAATTCCGTACATGATTAAAAGGGGCAATCAGCATTGCCCCTCATTCTCTAATGCGTTTATTCATCCCAAAGTCGTAGCAAATAAGTGACCAGGCGGTCACACAGCAATACCCTCACATGAAATAATGGCAATCAGCCATTTGCCTGATCGAAGCGCTCTGTTTCATGCGCCAGGCGAATGAACGGATTGCCTTATTTCAGGATGGCGCGCTCAAAAAATGACTTTGGTAGTTGAAAACCCGGATGTGATGTATCGCCTGCTGGTCCAGAGCGTGGTCGATTACGCCATCTATATGCTGACCCCCGAGGGAATCGTCGCCAACTGGAACAGCGGGGCCCAAAGGGCCAAGCAGTACCGGGCCGCCGAAATCGTCGGTCAGCATTTCTCCGTGTTCTATTGCGCAGAAGAACGCGCACGCAATACGCCGATGATCGGCCTTGAGACCGCACGCGCCACCGGACGCTTCGAGGCAGAGGGCTGGCGGGTGCGCAAGGATGGCAGCGTGTTCTGGGCGCATGTGGTCATCGACGCGATTCATGACGACGACGGCGAGTTGATCGGGTTTGCCAAGATCACCCGCGACTGCACCAGCCAGCGCCAGGCGCAACTGGCCCAGCGCGAGCAGGAGCGACGCTTTCGCCTGCTGGTACAAGGCGTGACCGACTACGCCATCTACATGCTCGACATCGACGGCCATGTCGTGAACTGGAACGCTGGCGCCGAACGCACCAAGGGCTATCAGGCCGGCGAAATCGTCGGCCAGCACTTTTCGGTGTTCTACACCCCTGACGACCGCGTCCGTGGCCTGCCGCAGCAGGGCCTGACTACGGCACGCTGCGAAGGCCGCTTCGAGGCCGAAGGCATTCGGCTGCGCAAGGACGGTACGCACTTCTGGACCCACGTGGTGATCATGCCGATCCATGACGACGACGGTCAGTTGATCGGCTTTTCCAAGGTCACCCGCGACATCACCGAACGCCGCAACGCCGAACTTGAAGTGCTGGCCGCCAAAGAGCTGGCCGAGCGCTACAGCGAAAAGATGGCCGCCCTGTCGCGCTTTCTCGACTCGGTGATCGGCAGCATTCCGGCCAGCGTGATCGTGCAGGACGCGCAAACCCGCCAGATTCTGCTGATCAACGAACAGGCGCAGCGCCTCTTCAGCACCGACGACCAGCCCATGATCGGCCAGCAGGCGGATGCCTGTATGCCCAAGGCTCTGGCCGGCTACATCAAGGAGCAGACCAACGCGTGCCTGAAGCAACCGGCGATGCGCCAGACCGAAAACCGCCTGCGCACCGCCATCGGCCCGCGTGTGTTGCGCACCAAGACCCTGCGACGCGTCGACCATGAAGCGCAAGCAGACTATGTGCTGCTGATCGCCGAAGACGTGACCGACGAAATCGCCGCGCGCGAGCAGATTCACCACATGGCGCACCACGACGCGCTGACGGGCCTTGCCAACCGCACCCTGTTGCACGAACAGCTTGAAACGGCACTTAAAGACTGCGCCTCGCACTCAGGCAGTGTCGCCACACTGTGCCTGGACCTGGACAAGTTCAAGAACATCAACGATGCCTTTGGTCACGCCTTTGGCGACAAACTGCTGCGTGCCGTGGCCGAACGCCTGCGCGGTGTACTGCGTGAAGAAGACACCCTGGCGCGGCTGGGTGGTGACGAGTTCGCCATCGTCCTGCCTCGCCTGGAACACCCCGAGGACGCTTATCGCACAGCGCGCCGGGTTATCGACTGCATTGCGCCGGCGTTCCTGATGGATGGCCATAACTTCCTGATCGGCGTCAGCATCGGCATTGCCGTTACCCGCAATGCGCAGTTGCCCAGCGACCAGTTGCTGGTGCACGCCGACATGGCGCTGTATGAAGCCAAGCGCAACGGCCGCAACCGCTATGAAGTGTTCCACCAGGACATGGCCGAGGCGGCACAACGCCGCCGCAGCATGGAAATCGACTTGCGCAAGGCCCTGCATCTGGGGCAATTGCAGCTCTATTACCAACCGATTGTCGGTATCGACGACACCCGCATCACCGGCTATGAAGCGCTGATGCGCTGGCAGCACCCGAGCAAGGGGCTGATCATGCCGATGGACTTTATCCCGCTGGCCGAAGAAACCGGGCTGATTCACGAAGTCGGCACCCGTGCCCTGAACCTGGCGTGCCAGGAAGCCTGCACCTGGGGGACCGAGCAGAGCGTGGCGGTCAACCTGTCGCCGGCGCAGTTCAAGAACCGCGAGCTGGTCAACATCATCAAGCTGGCACTGGACGACTCTGGCCTGGCTCCGCATCGTCTGGAACTGGAAATCACCGAATCCGTATTGCTGGAAAACAGCGAAGAGAACATCCAGACCCTGCGCGCCCTCAAATCGCTGGGCGTGGGCATCGCACTGGACGATTTTGGCACCGGGTATTCGTCACTGGGGTACTTGCGCTCGTTCCCGTTCGACCGGATCAAGATCGACAAGTCGTTCGTGCATGAGATGGACAACAGCCGCGAAGCCATGTCGATCATCCGCGCCATCACCGGCATCAGCAGCAGCCTGTTGATCAAGACCACCGCAGAAGGCGTCGAAACCCCTGAGCAATTTGCCCTGTTGAAAGCAGAGGGCTGTTCGCATTTGCAAGGTTATCTGTTTGGCCGGCCGGTGCCGATCAGCGAGCGCAAGAAACGCTGAAGCAAAAAAAGGCCGCCCCCTATGCCTTGACGGGACGGCCTGAAGCTCACTGTACTTGAAGGGTGTAACGCGTTTACTTCGCGGTGATCACCGACAATTTGGTAATGCCGGCGCGCTCGATGGAGGCCATGGCACGTGCCACCTCGCCGTAGTTCACGCCGTTATCGGCCTGCAACTGGACCCGCACTTGTGGGTCCTTGTTCTTGGCCGCCTGCAGGTTGGTTTCCAGCAGGTCGGCCTTGATTTCATCCTTGTTGATGAACACCTTGCCTTCGCCATCGATGCTCACCACCAGCGGATCCTTCTGCTCGGCCGGGGCAACGGCCTCGGTCTTGGGCAGGTTGATCGGGATCGAGTTGGTCAGCAAGGGGGCGGTCACGATGAACACCACCAGCAGTACCAGCATCACGTCCACCAGCGGCGTTACGTTGATCTCGCTGAGGACTTCATCACTGTCCTGGGTCGAAAAGGCCATATCAGGACGCCTCCTTCACTTTCTGGCCGCTGGCAGTGGCGCCGGATTTCAGCACCGGGTGCAGCAGGACGCGGAACGAATGCTTCTGGGCCAGGCTGTAGAAGTCATGGGCGAAATCGTCCAGATCGGCAGCGGTCAGCTTCAGGCGGCGCAGGAAATAGTTGTAAACCAGTACCGCAGGGACTGCGACGGCGATACCGACGCCGGTGGCGACCAGAGCGGCACCGATGGGGCCGGCGACGGTTTCAAGGCTGGCAGAGCCGGCGGCACTGATACCTTTGAGGGCCGACATGATGCCCCACACCGTACCGAACAGGCCGATGAACGGCGAGGTGCTGCCGATACTGGCCAGTACGGCCAGGCCGGTTTCCAGCGAGCGGCGCTCACGAACGATCTGCTGACGCAGGGCACGTTCCAGACGGTCTTGATGGTTGATCGACTGGCTCAGATCGGTCTGGGCATGTTCCTGAACCTGAATGGCTGCGTAGCCGGCCTGGGCAACACGGGCAGCGGCGCCTGGCTTGTCGTGAGCCAGCTCGGCGGCCGAGTCCAGGCTTGAGGCAGCCCAGAATTGCTTGTGGAACGCCTTGTCCTGGCCCTTGAGGCGGGAGAACTGCACGCCCTTGAGCAGGGCCAGGCCCCACGTGGCGACAGAGAACAGAATCAACAGCCAGATAACGCTGTGTTCAACGCTTTCGAAGGGGGAATCGGTCAACAGGTTCATGTGCGGTACTCTCGTGCAAATGCATCAGGTCGGGTATGCGATGCTCCTTTTGTCAGGTCGCCCGCTGAAATTTGGAAAATTCGGGTGAAGCGTTATTTGGGTGCCTCTAAAAACGTTGGCGAGGCAGTCAGCGCAAGGCAAAAACAGGCGAGGAAGCGGAGTTTACGGGTTGTAAATGAGCATTCTGAGCCTGTTTTTAACGCAGCGATGACAACGCAGGTAGTTTTTAGAGGTGCCCTATTTGAGTTTGAAGTCGATCGGCACGCTTACCCAGCCATCGACCGGCTGGTCGCCTTGCTTGCCAGGTACAAAGCTCCAGCGCTTGACGGCCGTGACAGCGGCTTCGTCGAGCTGGTCGCGACCGCTGGTCTTCTGAATCTGGATATCGCCCGGACGCCCACTGGCCAGTACATGGACCCGCAGCAGCACGGTGCCTTCCCAGCCGCGGCGCATGGCCAGCGACGGGTATTCCGGTGCCGGGTTACGCAGGTAACCGGCGTTGGCCGAAGGCGGGGTTACCGGCTTGGGCGCAGGCGGTGCTGGCGGCGCCGGTGGCGCAACCGGTGCGGGCGCAGGCGGCGTCGGCGCCGGTGGCTGCTCGACAGGCTTGGGTACCGGCTTTGGCACAGGTTTTGGCGCAGGCTTAGGCTTGGGTTTTGGCGGTGGCGGCGGTTTGACAGCCAGTTCGTCCTCGACCGGTGGCGGCGGCTCGACCACCGGAGGTGGTGGCTCGACAACCGGTGGCGGTGGTGGCGGCTCGACCGCAGGTGGCGTCGGCGATGAAAACTCGATGGTCATCGGCGGAATTTCCGGCGGCACGACCGGCAAGGCAGGCGTCGGATTCTGGGCGACCCAGTAGATCACGGCACTGTGCAAGACCACGGCGAACACGCCCAACAGAATCCCTTCCCGGCGGCCCAGAACCCGCTTGGGCGTGCTGTGCAATCGCGACAGCGCCAAGGGGCCACGGTAAGGACGGCCCAGGTCGACCAACTCACCGCTTGGCGCCTGGCGCCGAGGCACCTCAAGTGCACTGGCAGCGGTCTGGACATTGCCCATTGATTCACTCCTGCATTTTTTCAGTAAAAATCCAGGTTCTGTTGGTATCAGTCACCTTTCTTCAAGTGTTTTGCGTTGAGGGCAATCATCTCTGAAACCCTATGCTCCCGAAAGGAATATTTAGTTCTCCAATTATTCAAAAAAGACATATAGGAATTATTTTGGCACAACAAAAAGCCCCTGACCGTCCACGACAGTCAGGGGCTTTTCAGCAGGCGCTTTGTAAGGCGCGCTTAGTGCTGGGTGGCGAGCTTTTCCGCTCGCCTGGGCAGGCAGACCGCATAGGCCATTGCCTCGTCACGGGTGTTGAAGGTCGCCAGCCGGTCATGATCGGTGCAGACCCGCCACGGGCCGTGATTGACACTGATCACCTGATAACCGTTGACTTGCTGTTTATGAAGCATTGAAGCACTCATATTCACCTCCACGGATGCGGGTGTGTTGCAACGCCTACCTTACACCTGTAACGCCAGGCTGTGAGCACCGTTGGGCACAGGCGTGTCAAGGCAGGTCTACAAGCCCTGCCTCTATCTGCAATAACAACAGCAACTCCGAGTCGTCCGGATAAAAAAGCACATCACCGGAAGGACGCAGCCTGAACTCGGGAAGCTCGGTCACCTCATATAAAAAATTGTCGGCATAAAACTTTTTCAGCCGCTCAAGCTCGGGAATTTGCATCTGGATATCCTGAAACCTCAGAGATGCCAGTTCCTCTCCATACTTTTCAGCACTGGATGGGTCTGCCGACTTCAGTTTTTCCAGCAACTGTCTTTTACGCTCTCGTTTCTCAGGGGTATTGGCGCGTGCCTGCTTGAGCTGTTGCAGGTTCTCGATGCAGTCTTCACATCCCTCATTGATACCTTTTACCCACAGACGATAAGCATCCAGTCGACGCCCTTCCCTGTGCGCCAGGGTCCCCAGCCCTTCATACGCTTGCGCATGCCCTTGGCTGGCAGCACATTCGAGCATGGACCTGGCGAGAGGAAACAACGCTTTGGCGCGCACAAGAATCGTGTTGCTTACATAGGTCATTGCCTGAGGACTGCCGCGGTCAATCGCCGCATCCTCCAAGTAGTACATGTCGCTGTTCTGGTAAGGCCAGAGAAACCTGCCGTAGCGGTACATCGCCATCGGTACGGTGGTTGCCAGCGTTTGCAGTCGTACAGACAGTTCGTTCACCACGTCAGGCTTTCTTTCCCCACGCAATTGCCAAAGAACGTCTACATAGTCGGCCCTCCAGCCGCCCGCCTTGACCGCAGCATCACGCAACGCATCCCGGCGCTGACGATGAGCACTGTCTGACCAGAAGCTCTCGTCCCGCTCGCCGATCAGGGAATACACCCTGAACTCATCAAAGGCCCGGGCCGCCGTTTCGCTTTCTTGCGGCGTATGGTCTTCGACCTTGGTGCACATGAACTGCTTGCCGGTGAAGCGCCGGGTCAAGTCAGCATCCGTGCTGACGATCGACGGCTCCGAAGGCGGCATGTGATTGAAGTCTTCCAGCGGGCTCGACAAATCCAGCGCTGAGAGATGGCCCGAAAAAGCCATAGCCATCAATACCGCCACCCTCCTCATGCAACATCCTCTCGCACGCCTGAACACTGCCTTGGCCTAATACCCTCAATGCCCCGCATGCGCGCCATGCGCATCGCTGTTCAAGGCCCGCGCCGGCGCCAGCACTTCCAGGGTCTGCCGCGCGCCCTTGTCATCCTGCACGGTCAGGGTCAGCGGCACCTGGTCGCCCTCCTTCACCTGCGCCACCAGGCCGATCAGCATCACGTGATAGCCATTGGCGTCGAACACCACGGTCTTGCCGGCGGGCAGGTCGACGCTGCTGACCGGTTTCATGCTCATCACATCGTCTTTCATCGTGGTCTGGTGAACCTCGACGGTCTTGGCCGCCGGCGACGACACGCCGACCAGCTTGCTGTCGGTGCTGGCGGTCAGGTGCATGAAGGCGCCGGTGGCCGGCTGGCCGGTGACGGTGGCGCGCACCCAGGCGTCGTGCACTTGCGTGTCGGCGTGTGCCGGCAGGCTCAGGCCGATCAGGGTCAGGGCCGCCACGGCCATCTTCAAAGAGGTACGGGTCAGGGTATTCATCAGCAGACTTCCATAAGAGTGAGCAAATCTTCGGTGCATTGTTGTGCGGTGAGGCGATGCGACAGGCTCAGGCGCAGCACGCCGCGCGAGTCGTAGACGTAACTGGTCGAGGTGTGCGAGATCGTATAGGTATCGCCCAGCGGCACCTTTTCATAGAACACGCCGAACTCCTTGGCCACCGCAGCGGTTTCTTCGAGGGTGCCGGACAGCGCGACAAAGCTGGGGTCGAAAGCCTTGACGTACTTGTCGATGATCTGCGGCGTGTCGCGCTCGGGGTCCAGGGTAATGAAGACCACCTGAAAGATCGGCGCATCGGCGCCCATCAGTTTCTTGATCTGCGCCGCACGCGCCAGGGCCGTGGGGCACACGGCCGGGCATTGGGTGAAGCCGAAGAACACCAACGGCATGTAGCCGCGAAAGCTCGACAGGCTTTTGTAGTTGCCGTCGACATCGCGCAACTTGAAGTTGCGCCCGACAATCTCGTTGCTCATGTCCTTGCCGTGCTTGAACGGCAAGACATTGGAGTTTCCGCAGCCGGCCAGCAGGCCGCCCATGCTCAGCATGGACAGTCCGGCGACGACCTGGCGGCGGGATAAATGATGGCTCATGCACTACGGTCCTTTTCCAGGATCGGGAATCAGGCAGGCCTGCGACGCCAGAAACGGCGCAGGCCCTCGGCAGGGATGGCGGCGCGCTCAAGGCGCTTGCGCGACCCTGCCGGGAGAGGTATGCCGGCTCGGTGGCCAGTCGCGACGCTCAGGCACAACCAGGCGGCCAGACCCCACCCGCAACAGCCAGCCAACGGCGATGAAGGTGATCAGGGCATTGCTCAGTTTGCTGGCAAAGGCACAGTCGAACAGCGCCAGTTGCATGAGCAACCCATGCGCATCGTGCCGCAAATGATGCCCGGCACTGGCCGCTGTCTGCGTTGAAGCCGCGAGGACGGCGCCATCGCCGCAGATTTCGGTAGCCGGCACAGGCTGCAACATCGCCAGCATGCGGCCATGACCGAGGCTGCACACCATTGCGCCGAGCAAGACCAGAGCGGCCAGCAGGCAAGCGACAACGGGGCGATGAGTGCGGACGAATTTCATGGCGGCGAATTTACCATTGCGCGGCCGGGGCGAACACCGCCATTACGCCGTGCCTGACGCGTATGCCGCTGTACGCCCTGACCCAGCCCGGTCGCAAGGCCGGTGCGGCAAAATGGCGCACAGTTCTCATCCTTGATGCCAGCAAAAGCACCTGGCCAGCCAGACGGCTAACCTCTGCCAGGCTTTTTCGAAATAACAGGAGCTACCGCCATGCCCGAGAATCTGCCCAACGATCCGCTGGTCACGCTGCTGGACCGGTTGATCGAGAACAATGCGGCGCTGGTCGGCGCCGTCGAAGAAATCGCGCTGTGGATCGACCGCCAGGGCGAGCCGCAGGTTCTGGCGCGCATTCATGAACATTTGGGCACTATCCGCGCCAACACCGGCGTCGTTCAGGAAGCGCTTGGCGAGCTGGCCGACCGCGCAGCGCTCAGGCACGAAGAAGATACCGAAGACTGACGGGGTTCAACGACGGCTGGCCCCGTCCAGAAAAAACTGCCGCAACAACCCCGGCATCGCCGCCCGCGCCACACGGCCGCGGCGCTGCGATTCGGTCAGGCCGAAGATCAGCGAGGCGAAGACCTCGGTGAGCATGGCCGCGCTGAGATCAATGCGAAACACCCCCTCATGCTGGCCCCGCAGAAAAAACGCATCCATAGCGTCTGAATAAGGCTGCCAACGACGGACCTCGGCGTCTTCGAGCATGCTATCGGGCTGCCACTCGGCCATCATGAACAGCAACATTTCGCGGTTCGTCAGGTGCCCGTCGATCAGGTTCTGCAAGGCATCCAGCGGCGGTGCGTGCTGCAGATCAGCGTCCGCGATGATCTGGTTCATCACCGCTGTGCTGTGGTCATGAAGCATTTCGATCAGCCTGGCGCGGGTGCCGCAAAAGCGATTGAGGGTGGCCTTGCTGACGCCGGCCGCCTCGGCGATGTCCTTGAACGTGCCGCTTTGGTGATCGACCACGGCAATGGCCAGGGCCTTGAGAAACTTTGCATCGGCAGCGGGTAAATCCATGGGGCGTTTATTCACTCGGCAAGGACAGCGTGGGCGACATTTTGCAGAAAAAGTCTACAGACTCAATGACCATGACAAAATTGCACACAATTGTTTCATATGAGCCAATATTGACTCATATAGCACAAAGCCAGATGATTGCCAGTTTCCAGGTACGGACGGGCCTTGCCCCGGGGATGTAAATGAACAACATGCGCAAAACCCAGATCGCTTCAGTGATCGCGCTGGTGGCCTTTTTGGGTCTGACCGGCTGTGACAAGCAACAGCCCGCAGGTCAACACGGCGCAGGCGCTCCCCGGGAAGTCGAAGCCATGACCGTCAAGGCCGAAGCCTTCACTGTGGTCAGCGAACTGCCCGGTCGGGTCGAGCCGGTAAGGGTCGCGCAAGTGCGGGCACGGGTAGCCGGCATTGTGTTGAGCCGCAACTTCACCGAAGGCAGCGACGTCAAGGCCGGCCAGGTGCTGTTCCAGATCGATCCGGCGCCGTTCAAGGCTGCGCTGTCCAAAGCCCAGGGCGACCTGGCGCGTACCGAAGCAACGCTTGCAGAGGCTGCAGCCACGCTCAAGCGCTATGAACCGCTAGTGAAGATCGAAGCGGTCAGCCAACAGGCCTATGACACCGCCAAGGCCGCGCAAATGAACGCCCTCGCCGCCCGCCGCGCCGCACAAGCCGATGTCGAAACCGCCCAGTTGAATCTGGGCTATGCCACGGTCAAGGCGCCGATTTCCGGGCGTATCGGCCGCGCCGATGTCACCGAAGGCGCGCTGGTCGGCCAGAACGAAACCACGCTGCTGGCAACCATTCAGCAACTGGACCCGGTGCATGTCGACTTCACCCAACCGGTGGCCGAAGCCTTGCGCATGCGTGCCGCCATGCAGGACGGTCGTTTGCCCAAGGGCGGCGAAGACGCACTCACCCTGAGTGTCGAAGGCACCGACTATCAGCGTCGCGGCACCTTGCTGTTCACCGATGTCGACGTCGAGCGCAGCACCGGCCAGGTGGCGCTGCGTGCCCGCTTCGGCAACCCCGATGGTCTACTGCTGCCGGGCATGTACGTGCGTGTACGCACCCCACAAAGCGTCAGCAACGACGCGATTCTGGTGCCGCAGCGCGCGGTACAGCGCGGCAGCGACGGCACCGCCAAGGTGCTGGTGATCGGCAACGACGGTGCCGTTCAGGCTCGCGAAGTGAAAACCGGTGCGATGCAGGACGCGCGCTGGCAGATCCTTGAAGGCCTGAACGCCGGCGAGCAGGTCATTCATGGCGCCATGACCGGTCTTAATCCTGGCGACAAGGTCACGGTCAAGGCCGCCCAGCCCCAGGGCGATGCCAACAGCCAGCCGTCCAGCGCCCGTTAAGGCCGACTTCGAGGAACGTCCATGTCTGACTTTTTCATCAAGCGGCCCAACTTTGCCTGGGTCGTCGCGCTGTTCATTCTGCTCGCCGGGCTGATCGCCCTGCCGCAACTGCCCGTGGCGCAATACCCGGTCGTGGCCCCGCCACAGATCACCATTACCGCCACCTACCCCGGAGCCTCGGCCAAGGTGCTGGTCGACTCGGTGACCAGCGTCGTCGAAGAGGAGCTCAACGGCGCCAAGGCGATGCTGTATTACGAGTCGACCAGCAACGCCAACGGCATTGCCGAGATCAACGTGAGTTTTCAGCCCGGCACCGACCCGGACATGGCCCAGGTCGAGGTGCAGAACCGCATCAAGAAAGCCGAAGCACGGCTGCCGCAGGCGGTCCTGACCCAGGGTTTGCAGGTCGAGCAGGCCAGCTCCGGCTTTCTGCTGATCTACGCCCTGAGCTACAAGGGCGACAGCGCAGCCCGCAGCACCGTGGCGCTGGCCGACTATGCGGCGCGTAACGTCAATAACGAACTGCGCCGGGTACCCGGCGTCGGCAAGCTGCAGTTCTTTGCCTCGGAAGCGGCGATGCGGGTCTGGATCGACCCGCAGAAGCTGGTCGGTTATGGCCTGTCGATCACCGATGTGACCACCGCCATCAGCGCGCAAAACATTCAGGTGCCGGCTGGCAGTTTCGGCAGCAGCCCCGGTGCCAAGGGCCAGGAGCTGACCGGCGTGCTGGCGGTCAAGGGCACGCTGGATAACCCCGATGAGTTCGCCCGCATCGTGCTGCGCGCCAATCAGGACGGCTCCAACGTCACGCTGGGCGATGTCGCACGACTGGAAGTCGGCAGCCAGGATTACAACTTCGATGCACGCCTGAACGGCAAGCTGGCCGTGGCCGGTGCCGTACAGTTGTCGCCGGGGGCCAACGCCATTGCTACCGCCGAAGCGGTCAAGCAACGCCTGCAAGAGCTGTCGGTGAACTTCCCGGACGACGTGGAATTTTCCGTTCCCTACGACACCTCACGGTTCGTCGATGTCGCTATTGACAAGGTCATCTACACCCTGATCGAAGCGATGGCGCTGGTGTTCGTGGTGATGTTCCTGTTCTTGCAGAACATCCGCTACACGTTGATCCCCAGCATCGTGGTGCCGGTGTGCCTGGCCGGTACGCTGGCGATCATGTACCTGCTGGGTTTCTCGGTGAACATGATGACCATGTTCGGCATGGTGCTGGCCATCGGCATTCTGGTCGACGACGCCATCGTGGTGGTCGAGAACGTCGAGCGAATCATGGCCGAAGAAGGCCTGTCGCCGCCCAAAGCCACGGTCAAGGCGATGGGCCAGGTGTCGGGCGCGATCTTCGGCATCACCATGGTGCTGTCGGCGGTGTTTCTGCCGCTGGCGTTCATGGGCGGCTCGGTGGGCGTCATTTATCAGCAGTTCTCGTTGTCGCTGGCGGTGTCGATCCTGTTCTCGGGCTTTTTGGCCCTGACCTTTACCCCGGCCTTGTGCGCCACGCTGCTCAAGCCGATCCCGCAAGGGCATCACGAGAAAACCGGCTTTTTCGGCGGCTTCAACCGTCTGTTCGGCCGCCTGACCCAGCGCTACGAACGGCTCAATTCGAGCCTGCTCAAGCGCACCGGCCGCTATATGCTGATTTACGTCGGCATCGTCGCGCTGCTGGGCTTCTTCTATCTGCGCCTGCCGGAATCCTTCGTGCCGATCGAAGACCAGGGCTACACCATCGTCGACGTGCAACTGCCACCCGGCGCCACGCGGGCACGTACCGATGCCACCGCCAAAGAGCTGGAAAAGTGGCTGGTCGAGCGTGAAGCCACCGATGCGGTGACCATGATTCTGGGCTTCAGCTTCTCGGGCATGGGCGAAAACGCCGCCCTCGCCTTCCCGACCCTCAAAGACTGGTCGGTGCGCGGTGACGGTCAATCGGCCGGCGATGAAGCAGCAGCCTTCAACCAGGCGTTCGCCAGCATCAGCGACGGTACAGTGATGGCCGTGACGCCGCCACCGATTGACGGGCTGGGCACCTCGGGCGGCTTCTCGCTGCGCCTGCAAGACCGTGGCGGCCTGGGCCGCGAAGCGCTGCTCAATGCGCGCAACCAGTTGCTCGGGCAAGCCAACGGCAACCCGCTGTTCCTTTACGCAATGATGGAAGGCCTGGCTGAAGCGCCGCAACTGCGCCTGGACATCGACCGCGACAAGGCGCGCACGCTGGGGGTGAGTTTCGAGTCGATCAACAATGCGCTGTCGACCGCCTTCGGTTCGGCGGTGATCAGCGACTTCGCCAATGCCGGGCGCCAGCAACGGGTGGTGGTACAGGCTGAATCGGCCTCGCGGATGACGCCCGAAAGCGTGCTCAAGCTGTTCGTGCCCAACAGTGACGGCACCCCGGTGCCGCTGGGCGCGTTCATCACCACGCACTGGGAAGAAGGCCCGGTACAGATCGCCCGCTACAACGGCTACCCGTCGATCAAGATTGCCGGCGACTCGGCACCGGGCGTCAGCAGCAGTCAGGTCATGGCGGAACTGGAGCGGATTATCGGTGAGATGCCGGCCGGCATCGGCTATGAATGGACCGGCCTGTCGTATCAGGAGCGGATCGCCAGCGGCCAGGCGACGACGCTGTTTGCGCTGGCGTTGCTGGTGGTGTTCCTGCTGATGGTCGCGCTGTATGAAAGCTGGGCGATCCCGCTGGTGGTGATCCTCATCGTGCCGGTCGGGGCGCTGGGCGCGGTGCTGGCGGTCACGGCGGTGGGCCTGCCCAACGACGTGTACTTCAAGGTCGGCCTGATCACCATCATTGGTCTGGCGGCGAAAAACGCGATCCTGATCGTCGAATTCGCCAAGGAACAGTGGGATCAGGGCATGCCATTGCGTGAAGCGGCACTGGAAGCGGCACGCCTGCGCTTCCGGCCGATCGTGATGACTTCGCTGGCGTTCATCCTCGGCGTGGTGCCACTGACCCTGGCCACCGGCGCCGGCGCCGCCAGCCAGCGCGCGCTGGGCACCGGCGTGATCGGCGGCATGCTCAGCGCAACGTTGCTGGGGGTGGTGCTGGTGCCGATCTTCTTTGTCTGGGTACTGACGGTGCTGCGGCGCAAGCCGCATGGCCATGAGCAGCCCAAAGAAGAGCAGGATGATCGAGCGGGGGTTTAGCGCATCTGCGCATTCACCGGCGGCACCCTCCCCTGCCAAGGCCGTGCACGTTCCAGTTGCGCGGCCAGCGACATCAGCAGGGCATCCTCGCCAAAGCGCCCGATGAAGTGCGCGCCCAGCGGCAGCCCTTCGGGGCTCCAGTACAGCGGCACGGACATGGCCGGCTGGCCGCTGGCGTTGCACAGGGCGGTGTAGGGCGAATAGCTGTGAAAATGCTCGATCAGCCGCTCCAGCGACCAACTGTCATCCTGCGCACTCAGCTCACCAATGGCGGGCGGCAACTGCGTCAGGGTCGGGGTGAGGATGATGTCGTAGTCCTGCATGAACAGCGCCATGCGCCGGCCAAAGGCATGAATCCATTCCACCGCAGCGGCGTATTGCGCGCCGCTGACCTGGCCTTTTTCGCGCAGGATAATCCGCGTGCGCGCCTCGACTTCTGATTCGAACACCGGCGCGCCACGCATCTGCCCCAGCACATTCAGGTAGTTGCGGGTGCTGGCGCCGATGATGGTGAAGACCTGATCGAGAAACTCCGGCAGCACCACCGGCAAGCGTTCAGGCACCACGTGATGCCCCAGCGATTCGCACAGTTGCGCCGCCTCCTTGAGCGCGGCCCGGCTGTGCGCTGACACCGGCCAAGGGCCGACCTGCTCGACCAGCGCAATGCGCAGCGGCGCCGGGTTGTCTTGTACAGCCAGACGATACGGCCGCGTTGCCAAGGGCGCCGCATACGGTGCGCCGAGGTCGATGCCGGCGGTGGCGTCGAGCAAGGCCGCACTATCGCGCACGCTCAGGGTAATCGCGTGGCCGGTGCCCATGCCCGCCCAGCCTTCGCCAACGATTGGGCCGGACGGCAACAAGCCACGACTGGGCTTGAAGCCGAACACCCCGCAACACGAGGCTGGTACGCGCAACGAGCCGCCACCGTCGTTGCCGTGGGCAAACGGCACCACGCGCGCCGCCACCAGTGCCGCAGCGCCACCGCTGGAGCCGCCGCTGCTGTGCGCAAGATTCCAGGGATTGCGGGTGGCGCCAAAACGCGCCGACTCAGTCGAGTACGAGGTGCCGAATTCCGGCGACGTGCTGGTGCCCATCAACAGGCAGCCACTGCGGCGCAAGCGGGCGACCAGTTCGCCGTCGAAGTCCGGACGCGCCTGGCCCAGCGCCTGCGAGCCGTTGCTCATCAGGGCACCGGCCAGCGGCGAGAACAGGTCCTTGATCAGCGTTGGCACGCCGGCGAACGGGCCATGGCGGGCAGCCGGCTGCCCGGCAGCCTGTCGGGCCTGTTCATAAAGCCGTTCGACGACGGCGTTGAGTTGCGGCTCAACCCGCTCAAGCCGGACGATAGCCGCCTCCAGCAGTTCGCCGGGGTGTACCTCACCGTTGCGGACACGGGCCGCCAGCGCGGTGGCGTCTTCCTGATCGAACAGCGCCTGGATGTCTTGCATGATGGTTATTCCTGATTATTCAAAGAAGAAGCCACGAGTGGCGCGGCATTCCGGCGTTGCACGGCCACCAGAGCGCACAGCAGCGCCAGGCTGAAACCGGCCATGGCCAGGTAAAAGATCGATTGCGGCACGCCGCCGGCGTTGGCTGCTAGGGCGAGCACCACCACCGGGCTGATGAACTGGCCCAGATACAGGCAAGCGGTAAACCCGCCAAGCCCGCGACCACGGGTGCTGGCGGTCAGGGCGTTCATCACCGGGGCCATGACGTTGGGCACCAGCAAGCCTGCGCCCACGCCGTGGATGAACACCGCCAGCAGCACCGCGTTGTAGCTGTGCGCTTGCATCAGCAGGCACAGGCCGATGCTCATCAGCGTCAACAGTGCGGCATTGCAGCCCGGCACACCCAGGCGGCGACGCAGCAACGGCCAGAGCAGCGAACCGACCAGTGTCGACAGCAGGCCAAGCCCTGCCGACAAGCCGATCAGGGTGCTGGAGGTCACGCCTTGCGCCACCAGCAGGCCGGGCGTCTGTATCGGTACCACGAAGGCCAGCAGCATGCCGCTGAACACCAGCGCGTAACCGATCAGCACGCGGCTGATCGAGACCCGGCCATCCGCCTCGCCACCGGGTTGCGGCGTCTGGCGGTCAGGCTCCCAGAGCCAGCGCATCATCAACGGCACCAGCAGCAATGGCAGTAGGTACAGGGCAAACGGCAGGCGCCAGGAATGCTCGCCCAACGCGCCGCCGGCGACGAAGAACAGCGCGCCCACGACGCTGATGGTCACCACCTGACGATTGACATAGCGCAAACGTTGCTCGCCATGCCAGTAGTCGGCGATCAACGCCGCGCAGCAGGTCATTACCGCCGCCTCCGCGCAACCAAACAACAGCCGCATGCCGACGATGGTGCGCAAGTCGTCGAGCAGCAGCGGCAAGAAGCCCAGCAGCGCATACAACAGCGTGCCGATGATCAGCAGGTTCTTGCGCCCGATACGGTCGGCCAGCCAGCCGGCCAATGGCGCAAACAGTGCAATCGCCAGCGCCGGGCCGGTGACCGCCAACGGCACCAGCACCTCGGCATGTGCCGTCGTGGGACCGAATTCAGCGCCGATCTGCGGCAGCACCGGGGCGATCATCACCGCGCCCATGATCGTCAGGCTGCTGCCCAGCATCAGCACCACGCCTTCGCGGCGCCCACGGGCCAGCCGCACGCCGCCCTCGTTCAATGTGCTCATTGGAAATTCCTCAGAAACTGTGGGCGATGCGCAGCGCGACCGTATAGCCCTCGGCACGGTTGCGGGCGTCGAACTCTTTGTAGGCGTGCAGCCAGATGGGCGGCAGGCCCGGCTTGAAGTAACTGAGCGCCGGCCCCACGGCCATGACATGGGCGCGGTTGCCGCTGGTCAGGTTCGGCGCATCGTCGTCGCTGAACTGGCGGTAGTAGTAGCCGCCAATGCCTGCCGTCCAGGGTCCGAAATGCTGACCCACGGCAAATTCGTGGCGATATTCGACGCCGTTCTTGTAGTCGGTGGCCTTGTTGCGCGTATTGATATCGACCTCGAAGCTGGAAGAGACCTCAAAGCCGGTGTCGCTGATCCAGGTGGCGTTGAGGATCGGCGAGAAAGTCCAGTGGTTCAGACCCGGCGACACCAGGCGGTCCTCGTCATAATCGCCGGTGGGTATCTGGATCTGGAACTGGGTGTTGATGAACAGATTTCGCGACAGGTTCCATTGCAGGATCAGCGGCACGATCTGCACATCGGCGAGGCGAAACGGATCGGCCTCGAAATCCAGACGACCGACCGGTGTGTCGACCCCCAGTTTTGCATCCATCTTGAAGAATGGCGCCACCACGCCAAGCCCATAATTGGCACCGAACACCTGGTGATCGGTCATGCGCAAATACGCCAGGCTCAACGACAACACACTCAGCGAAAAATCATTGTCGACGTCTTTACCGTTGCGGTCCTTCTGCACCTTGGTCGAGTACCAGGCACTGCGATGGCCGAAGGTGCCGTTGGGCGTGACCGGCGGCGACATGCCGGCGCCAAAATCGTAGACGCCCACCGCCGTGGTCGGCGAGCCGTTTTCGGTGCCCTGAGCCGTTATGCAAAAGCCTGCCAGGCCCAGCAACAGGGTGGAACAGACTGCCCGCTTATAGTTGTTGTAGTGCCTCATCGGATGCCCCCTTGCATCGTGTTGGTGGGGTCATCCTGAAACGGGAGGGACCTGCGCCGTTATCCGTTTTCAGCACAGCTTGCGCGGCGCAGGGTCTGTGAGGGCAACTCGCCAAACAGTTGCCGGTATTCACCGGAAAAGCGGCTCAGGTGCCAGAAGCCCCAGCGCGCCGCAACGTCTTGCACCGAGGCCGATGAACCGCCGCCAAGCAGCTCGCGGCGCACCGCATTGAGGCGCACCGCACGCAGATAGGCCACGGGATTGGTGCCCAGCGCTTCCTGAAAGCAATACTGCAGTTTGCGCCGGCTGGCACCGATGCTGTTGCACAAATCGAGCATCGAGAACGGCTGGTCCAGATGGTTGAGGGCGTAGTCGCGGGCACGGTCGACCATGCGCTTGCGCGCCGTGGCATTCAGGGGCTCGGGGTCATGGGCAACCTGCTCGAGCAACTGCAGCATGATCGCATCGCGCAGGCCATGACGAATCGACTCATAGTTCAAGGGCGAATGCTCAGCGTCGATGCTCAGCAAGTCATCGAGCAACTGGCGCAGTTCAATGTGTAACCCCGCTTGATCCAGCCGGTAACAGGTGGGAAGCCCGGTAATCCTGAATTCGCTGTTCTGGCGCTGCAACATGCTCTCCAGCGCCTGGCGTTCGACCGCCACGCACAGCAAATCCAGTGCGCCGGGGGTGCGAATATGAGGCAGGTCAAACGCGGGCGCGACCATCAGGCTTGGCGTGCGGATCGTATGGCCTGCGCAGTACACCTCGCCATGTGGCGCCAGCGGCAGGCTGAAGGTGATCGAGCCTTGCCAGGCCTCGCCGCTCTTGATCATCGCCTGATTGGAGCGGTCGCGGACCAGTTGCATCCAGCCGCAACGCAGCTCGGTGAGTTCGCCATCGAAGCGACCGGGGGTCATCTGGTCATAGCGCAACTGCCAGCTCGACAGATTGTGCGCATGTTCATCGACATCGCTGGCGCGGCTGTGGCGGATGCCCGTGTAGATCGATGCTGGTGGGTTGCTTGCCATGCTGGGGTTGTTCATCGCCCGTGACTCCCGACGTAATCGAAAGGCATGAGGCAAATTTCATTCCGCGTGGCACAGGGCCTGACGATTTGTGCCGGAAATGGATAGTGGGGGTTTGTCCATCACGCAGATTTTTTATGAGGCACAGTAGAAAGCACTTGCACGTCCAATCTTATGGTATACCATCAGACGAAATACAACAGTCACTCTCCGGGAGTCCTCCATGAGCTTTGAAATTCGCAAGATCGTCACCTACTCCGAAGAAACCCTGATCGAAGGCGGCAAAGCCACCGACAAGCCGGTGACCATGGTCGGCCTGGCTGCTGTGATCAAGAACCCATGGGCTGGCCGCGGTTTCGTTGACGATCTGAGCCCGGAAATCCGCGCCTGGTGTTCCGACCTGGGGGCCCTGATGGTCGAGCGCCTGACCGCCGCCATCGGTGGTGCAGACAAGATCGAAGCGTACGGCAAGGCTGCTGTAGTGGGCGCCGACGGCGAAATCGAACACGCCTCTGCCGTGATCCACACCCTGCGTTTCGGTAACCACTACCGTGAAGCGGTCAAGGCCAAGAGCTACCTGAGCTTCACCAACAAGCGCGGCGGCCCTGGCACCTCGATCCAGATCCCGATGATGAACAAGGACGACGAAGGCCTGCGTTCGCACTACATCACCCTGGAAATGCAGATCGAAGACGCGCCACGCGCCGACGAGATCGTCGTGGTACTCGGTGCTGCCAACGGCGGCCGCCTGCACCCGCGTATCGGCAACCGTTACATCGACCTGGAAGAACTGGCTGCTGAAAAAGCGGCCAAGTAATTCACCCGACACCTATAAAAAGACGCCTGTGCAGGAGCAATCCATGATTCAGCTCACCGCTGAGCGCACCCCGGCCGGCACCAGCTACCTGGAAACCGGCCATGGCCATCCTGTGGTGTTGATTCACGGGGTGGGACTGAACAAAGAAATGTGGGGCGGTCAGATCGTCGGTCTTGCGCCGACCTACCGGGTCATTGCCTATGACATGCTCGGCCATGGCGCCAGCCCGCGCCCGGACCCCGAGACTGGCCTGCCAGGCTATGCCGCACAATTGCTGGAACTGCTCGACCACCTGGGCGTGCCACACGCCACGGTGATCGGCTTTTCCATGGGCGGCCTTGTGGCCCGTGCCTTCGCCCTGCACTACCCGCAGCGCCTGGCCGGGCTGGTGATTCTCAATAGCGTGTTCAATCGCACTGCCGAACAGCGTGCCGGGGTGATTGCCCGCACCAGCCAGGCCGCCGAACACGGCCCGGATGCCAACGCAGGCGCCGCCTTGTCGCGCTGGTTCAGCCGGGAATACCAGGCCGCCAACCCGGCCCAGATCGAAGCGCTGCGCCAACACTTGGCCAGTAACGATCCACAAGGGTATCTGACGACCTATAAGCTGTTTGCTACCCAGGACATGTACCGCGCCGAGGACCTGGGCACCATCGATGCCCCGACCCTGGTCGCCACCGGCGAACTGGACCCGGGTTCGACCCCGGACATGGCCCGGCAACTGGCAATGCGCATCAAGGGCGCTGAAGTGGCGATCCTGCCCGAACAACGTCATATGATGCCGGTCGAGTCGCCGCGCCTGGTCAATCAGGTGCTGCTGGACTTCCTCGACAAGTCCGCCGTTTTACACAACCCGATCAAAGGGGATGTTGCATGAGCCTCACTCGCTTTCAGATGTGCATCGACGGCCAATGGGTCGATGCCCTCTCCGGCAAGACCTTCGACAGCCTCAACCCGGCGCTGGCCGAGCCTTGGGCGCAATTGCCCGATGCCGATGAAGCCGACGTCGAACGTGCCGTGCAATCGGCCCAGAAAGCCTTTGAAAGCCCGGCCTGGCGTGGCCTGACCGCTACCGCACGGGGCAAGCTGCTGCGGCGCCTGGGCGACCTGATCAGCGACAACAAAGAGCGTCTGGCGCAGCTTGAAAGCCGCGACAACGGCAAGCTGATCCGCGAAACCCGTGGTCAGGTCGGCTATCTGCCGGAGTTCTTCCACTACACCGCGGGTCTTGCCGACAAGATCGAAGGCGGCACCCTGCCGCTGGACAAGCCGGACCTGTTTGCCTACACCGTGCACGAGCCGATGGGCGTGGTGGCCGGGATCATTCCGTGGAACAGCCCGCTGTACCTGACCGCGATCAAGCTGGCCCCGGCCCTCGCTGCCGGCAACACCATCGTGCTCAAGCCGTCCGAACACGCCTCGGCAACCATTCTGGAGCTGGCACGCCTGGCCCTTGAAGCCGGCTTTCCGCCCGGTGTGGTCAACGTGGTCACCGGCTACGGCCCGACTACTGGCGCTGCCCTGACCCGCCACCCGCTGATCCGCAAGATCGCCTTCACCGGCGGCGCCGCCACCGCACGCCATGTGGTGCGCAGCAGCGCCGAGAACTTTGCCAGGCTGTCGCTGGAGCTGGGCGGCAAATCGCCGAACATCATCTTTGCCGACGCTGACCTCGACAGCGCTGTCAACGGTGTGGTCGCCGGTATTTATGCCGCTTCCGGGCAAAGCTGCGTGGCAGGTTCCCGCCTGCTGGTGCAGGACGAGATTTTCGATGAATTCGTCGAGCGTCTGGTCGAGCGTGCCAAGCGCATTCGTATCGGCAACCCGCAAGCCGAAGACACCGAGATGGGTCCGATGGCCACCGCCCAGCAACTGGCGGTCGTCGAAGGCCTGGTCGCCGATGCCCTGGCCGAAGGCGCGCGCCTGCGCCTGGGCGGCAAACGCCCGGAAAACGCCGAAGCCGGCTGGTTCTACGAGCCGACCCTGTTCGAGTGCGACAGCAACTCGATGAAGATCATGCAGGAAGAAGTCTTTGGTCCGGTGGCCTCGGTCATCCGCTTCAAGGACGAGGCCCAAGCGCTGGCGATTGCCAACGACTCGCAGTTCGGCCTGGCGGCCGGGATCTGGACCCGTGACCTTGGCCGTGCACACCGGCTGGCTCGCGACGTGCGTTCCGGTATCATCTGGGTCAACACCTACCGCGCGGTGTCGGCCATGGCGCCGATCGGCGGTTTCAAGAACAGTGGCTACGGCCGCGAGAGCGGCATCGATTCGGTGCTGGCCTATACCGAGCTGAAAACGGTATGGATCAACCTCTCGCAGGCACCGATGCCCGACCCCTTCGTGATGCGTTAACCGAGACTGCAGCAATGATCGAACCCGGTATCTACAAAGAAGTCATGGGCTCCTTCCCCTCGGGGGTGACCATCGTCACCACCCTGGACCCGGAAGGCAATCTGGTCGGTATCACCGCCAGCGCCTTCAGTGCCCTGTCGATCGATCCGGCGCTGGTGCTGTTCTGCCCCAACTACGCATCGGACACCTACCCGATCCTGCGCGACAGCAAGCGTTTCGCGATTCATCTGCTGTCGGCCGAGCAAACCGCTGAAGCCTATGCCTTTGCCGGCAAGGGCAAAGACAAGGCCAAGGGTATCGAGTACACCCTGAGCGAGCTGGGCAACCCGCTGCTGGCCAAGGCCACGGCAATCATCGAGTGCGAGCTGTGGCGCGAATACGATGGCGGCGACCACGCCATCATCGTCGGCGCAGTGAAGAACCTGATCCTGCCGCCAACGCCGGCGACCCCGATGATCTACCATCGCGGCAAGCTCGGCGCCCTGCCGGCGCTGGTGTAAGGAAAGTGCATTGTGGCCGGCCTTGTTGGTTCGAGGTCTGCGCGTGATAAACTCGGCCACGGCCCGGGCAGCCTCAGGCGGCCCGGGCCTTTGTTCAAGTCCAGTCAACTTCTGGTTATGTCGAGGTACGAGCGTTCGATACACGAACCGACCCTCGCCAGCAGCCGGGCACATTTCGAGCCGAACCGATGAAACGCCTGCCCCTCGACGACACTTTCAAGGTCAACCGTAACCCCGTTACCCTGCGGGAAATCGTGTTGGACAAACTGCGCAGCGCGATCATGAATTTCCAGCTGTTACCCGGCGACCGCCTGGTCGAGCGCGATCTGTGCGACCGTCTCGGGGTCAGCCGCACCTCGGTGCGCGAGGCGCTGCGCCACCTGGAGTCCGAAGGACTGGTGGAATTTGCCGATGCCAAGGGCCCGCGCGTGGCGATCATCACCCTGGCCGATGCCTGCGATATCTACGAGCTGCGCTGCGTGCTCGAAGGCATGATCGTGCAGTTGTTCACCCTGCGCGCCAAGCCCAAAGACATTCGTGCCCTGGAAAGCGCGCTGGAAGAAAACCGCCAGGCGCTCAAGGAAGGCGAGCTGCAACAGGTGATCGACTCGGTGCAAGGCTTCTACGATGTGCTGCTCGAAGGCTCGGGCAACCATGTCGCCGCGACCCAGTTGCGCCAGCTGCAGGCGCGCATCAGCTACCTGCGCGCCACCTCGGTGTCGCAGGAAAACCGCCGTGGCGCCAGCAATCAGGAAATGGAGCGCATGGTCGAGGCCATCAAGAGCGGTGACCCGCAGGCGGCGCATCAGGCCTCGGTCGACCACGTGCGCAATGCCGCCCGCGTTGCACTGGAATACCTGCAATCGAAACAGGACGACGGCGCCAGGGCCCGCGATATCGTGGCCCCCGTCGCACTCAAAGACCCACGCATAGGTCACTGACATGCCGCTGCCGCGTTACTGCCCGCAATGCGGCAGCCAGGACCTCGCCCACCGCACCCCGGACGGCGATACCCATGAACGTCTGATGTGCGGCGCCTGCCAGTACATCCACTACATCAACCCGAAGATCATTGCCGGCTGCATCATCGAGCAGGACGGCAAGTACCTGTTGTGCCAACGTGCGATTCCCCCGCGCCCCGGCACCTGGACCTTGCCGGCAGGCTTCATGGAAGGCGGCGAAACCACCGAGCAGGCAGCCCTGCGCGAGGTGTGGGAAGAGACCGGCGTGCGCGCCGAGATCGTTTCGCCCTACTCGATTTTCAGCGTGCCGAAGATAAGCGAGGTGTACATCATCTTTCGTGCCCTGGCCCTGGAAATCACCGGGCAGTATGGGCCGGAGACCATGGACTACCGCTTCTTCGCCCCCGAAGACATCCCGTGGGACAGCATCTACTACCCCGCCATCCGCCAGATTCTGGAGCGCTACATCTGTGAGCGCCAGGCCGGGGTGTATGGCATCTACATCGGCAACGACGACAGCGGCAAGGTGCATTTCATCAGGTAGCAACCAAGGACCCGGACATGCTCAACCCAGCCAACACCCGCCCCTTCTTCTGGCGCGATGCACAGTTGCCGTTCATCGAGGCGCGTTCGGTCGAAGATGGTCGCAAGGTGTGTTACGCCCGCCATTCGCACACGGTGTTTTCCATCGGCGCCATCACCTCGGGTGTCAGCACCTACCTGCTGGAAAAATCCACCCTGCGCATCAATACCGGTACCGTGGTGCTGATGAACCCAGGCCAGGTGCATGCCTGCAATCCCATCGATGACCAGCCGTGGTCGTACATCATGCTGTACGTCGATCCGCAGTGGCTGGCGGGTATTCAGCATGAAGACGCCGCTGCCCAGCCGTTCCAGCCGCTGGCGCCGTCGCACAGTCACGACCGGCAGTTATTCGACGGTTTGCTCGATCTGTACGCCACGCTGATCGACGCCGATGCCACGCTGCTGCACAAGCAATGCAAGGCGGTGGCGTTTTTCAGCCTGATGCAACGTTTGCTGGACGGTGCGCAGTCAGTGGGCGACAAGCCGGCGCCGCGCATCGAGCGCGCGGCCGACTACATCAACGCGCATTTCAGCCAGAGCATTCGCCTGGACGATATCTGCCAGGCCGTGCACCTCTCGCCCTCTTACCTGATTCGCGCCTTCGAGCAGCGCTACCATATGACGCCGCATGCCTACCTGCTTAACCTGCGGATCCAGCAAGCGCATCGGCAACTCAAGGAAGGCCGGCTGATTGCCGACGTCGCGGGCGATACCGGCTTTGCCGATCAAGCCCACTTGCAGCGCGAATTCAAGAAACACCTGGCTGCCACACCCGGGCAATACCGGCTTTAGCCCGTGCCCTTTAACCCCCGCCCTTCAACCAAAAACCAGATACAACGCACACCCCACCAGCAACAGCGCCATGACCCGGTTAAACAGCCGCACCCGCGCCGCGCTGCGCAGGTACTGGCTCAGGTGCGCGCCGGCCACCGACCAGCACGCCAGCGACAGGTAGCAGACCACCAGGTAAATCGCCGCGAATTGCCAGATCAGCGCTGGCTGGCCGTCGGCGACGAACACCCCCATGCCGGCAATCGACGCCAGCCAGGCCTTGGGATTGAGCCACTGCATCAGCGCGCCTTGCCACATCGTTGGCCGCGCCTGGGCCTGCTCGACGCTCAACTGGCCGTCATCGCAGGCCAGCTTGAAGGCCATGTACAACAGAAAGGCCACGCCCGCCCACTGGATGATACGGGTCAGAAACGGCCACTGCTGCAACGTTTCGTTCAGGCCAAAGCCAATCAATAACAGCAACAGGGTAAAGCCCAGGGTCGCACCCAGCACATGGCGCAGGCTGGCGCGCAGGCCGAAGCGCACCCCGGCACTCAAGGCGACGATGTTGACCGGGCCCGGGGTAATCGACGATGCCAGGGCGAAGGTCGCCATGGAAATCAACACGCTCATGCTCACAACCTCTTGAGGATCACAATGACCCACGCAAGGTAGTGCCCGACAGTTGGCGGTGTATTGAAGGAAATTACCCTTACAGAACTGGCCGGCACCGTCAGAAAAAGCGGCCAGCACTTGCTTTTTTATCGATTAACTCTACAAATGCGAGCTGTGAGGCAGCCCATCGCCATCGTTGTCATTTATCGAGTTCATTCCATGTACAAAGCCTTTGTTTTTGCCGTCGCCTTCAGTCTGTCGGGGACGGCACTGGCCGCGTGTCCGGCCAGCACGCCGGCCGACACCGCACGCTGGATCTACACCCAGCACGCCGATTTTTATGTCAAGGGCAAGGGTGGGCCGCAGTACCTGTCGGCAACGCTGCTTGAATGGTTGAAAAAAGATTGGGCCTGCCAGGCCTCGGGCGACCAGTGCGCCGTGAGCGCCGACCCCTGGACTGATGCGCAGGACGGCCAGATTCAAGAGCCTGTCACTTGGAAACAGGTGTCCAGCGTCGACAAGCAAGTGGTGGTCGAGATGAACTACCTGCTGGGCTACAAGAATGTGCCAGCGCAACCGGGTGTGGAACAAACCACCCGCTTGCTGCTGACCAAAAGCCCCACCACCCAGTGCTGGGTGCTGGATAACCTGCAAGGTCCCGGCGATCTACCGTTGCTTGAAGCCTTGCAGGAATTTCCTTACGACGGTGATTGATCGGATCAGGCCTGGCTCCACTCCACATTGGTGATACCGAAGTGTTCGGCGTACGGCTTGGAAACCTGTGGCACGCGCTCCAGCCGGTACTTGGGAATACGCGCAAGACCGGCATCCACACTTGCGTAGTGCCAGGCGTTCGCATTGTCCATGTTGGCAGCACGAATGTAGAAACTCTTGAAAGCACCGTTCAACAGGTAATCGATCCGGTAGTGTTTTTCCTGAGCCATTAACGGCATTGCCTCCCTTATTGATAATCCCCGTGCCCTGTTGCAATGATGTCTTGGTAAACAAAGGGCACTGAGTAATAAGGGACCTAAAGGCCGCCGGAAAAATTCCGTGTTTTTTACCGGCGGTCGCCCGGCGGTGTGTCTAGCTAGCGAATCGCCAGTCGCTTGGCCAGTCGGCTCAGGTTTGCACGGTCGACACCCAGCTCACGCGCCACCTCGGCCCACTTGCCTTGATGGCGGGCCAGGGTCTGCTCGATCAAGCGCCGCTGGAAGGCATCTACCGACGCCTTCAGGCCGTCGCCACTGTCGAGAAGCGGATCGTCGTGCCGCGTTTCGGCACGCGGCGCCGGTGTAACTTCGTGATCGAGCCCGAGCATCGACGCCTCCACAGTCAGGATTCTCGGCCGCTCGGCATGCGCCGAAAGCGCCTTGAGCACTGCCCGGCTGATCAAATGCTCCAGTTCACGGACATTACCCGGCCATGTGTAAGCCAGCAGTCGCTGTTGCGCCTCACTGTTGAGTCGCAGGCTGCGCAAGCCCATGCGCAGGCGGTTTTCTTCAAGGAAAAAGCCGGCCAGTAACAGCACATCACGGCCCCGCTCGCGCAGCGGCGGCACCAGCAGCGGGTAAACGCTCAAGCGGTGATAGAGGTCGGCACGAAAGCGGCCCTGACGCACTTCTTCGGCAAGATCGCGGTTGGTGGCGGCGATGATGCGCACATCGACGTGATGCTCCTGGTCCGAGCCTACACGCTGCAACTGGCCGCTTTGCAGCACACGCAGCAATTTGGACTGCACTGGCAGCGGCAACTCGCCGACCTCATCGAGAAACAGCGTGCCGCCATCGGCCAGTTCGAACTTGCCACTGCGACCGCTCACTGCACCGGAGAACGCACCGCGTACGTGACCAAACAGTTCGCTCTCGACCAGCGTCTCGGGCAAGGCGGCGCAATTGATGCTGATCAACGCTTTGTGCGCACGCGGTGAATGCAGGTGGATGGACTCGGCGACCAGTTCCTTGCCCACCCCGGTTTCACCGGTAATCAGCACGGTCAGCGGGCTGTTGCCGACCAGCAGGATTTCCTGCTGCAGACGCTTGTGCGCCGCGCTCTGGCCGATCAGCTCGCGGGGCGAATAGCCACCGGCAACGCGCTTGTAGACCTCGACCAGTTGCCGCTGATCTTCAAAGCCACGCAGCAGTTGTTGAATGCGCTCGCTGGCCATCACCGTGGCGGCCGCCAGGCTGGCAAAGGCTTGCAGGGTTTCCAGGTCGACACTGCCGAAACTGGCGGCGTCCAGCGAATCGAGGGTGATCAGGCCCCAGGGTTTACCCTGGATAATCAGCGGGCAGCCCAGGCAATCATGCACTTCAAGCGTGCCATGGCCATCGAGCAGACCGTCGTAGGGATCAGGAAGCTCACAATCGGCGGCAAAGCGTACCGGTGTGTCGCTGTACAGCAGAATCTCAAGCCGTGGATGCTCACCGACCCGAAAGCGCCGGCCCAGCGTGTCGGCGCTTAAACCATCGACCGCCAGCGGCGCCAGCACATCGTCTTCAAGCTTGAGCAACGCCACCGCATCGCACGGCAATAACTGGCGCAGAGAATGCAATAGCCGCCGGTAGCGCTCCTCGTCGGGTAACTCACGAGACAAGTCGGCCACCAGCGGCAATAGCGAACGCAGCATGGGATGAGGCATCGAGGCTCCGGGCAGGCGGGAATTGGCGGTCATTATGACCTCAACCCGCCTGCCGGCAACCCTTGCCCCGGTATTGCCCGGTTACGGCGCCGGGTTCGGCTGGCGGGTATGAATCGCTTCAATCCCGGCAATCACGTCATCGGACAGCACCAGATCGATGCTCGCCAGGTTGCTGGCCAACTGGTCCAGATTGGTCGCGCCAATGATGTTGCTGGTCACGAACGGCCGGCTGGTGACATAGGCCAGCGCCAGTTGTCCCGGGTCCAGGCCGTGCTCGCGCGCCAGCGCGACATACTGCTCGGTGGCGCTTTGTGCCTGCGGGTTGTTATAGCGCTGGAAACGCTCGTACAGGGTCAGGCGGCCATCGGCAGGACGGGCCCCATTGAGGTATTTGCCGGTCAGCACGCCAAACGCCAGCGGCGAATAGGCCAGCAGGCCGATCTGCTCGCGAATGGCGATTTCTGCCAGGCCCACTTCGAAGGTACGGTTGAGCAGGCTGTAGGGGTTCTGGATCGATACTGCGCGTGGCAGGTTCAGGGTTTCGGCCAGGTGCAGAAAACGCTGGGTGCCCCACGGCGTTTCGTTGGACAGGCCGATCTGACGGATTTTGCCTTCCTTGACCAGGTCGCCCAGCACCGACAGGGTTTCCTGAATATCCACCGAGTCGTCGTTGGCATCGTGCTGATAACCCAGCACGCCGAAGAAGTTGGTCTTGCGGTCCGGCCAGTGCAGTTGATACAGGTCGAGGTAATCGGTGTTCAGGCGCTTGAGGCTGCCTTCGAGCGCAGCGGTGATGTTGCGCCGGTCAAGACGCGGGTTGCCGTCGCGGATGTGTTCCATGCGGCCGGGGCCGGCGACTTTGCTGGCCAGCACCCAGTCATTGCGGTCGGCGTACTTCTTGAAGTACTCGCCGATGATGCTTTCGGTGCGGGTGTAGGTTTCGCCGCGTGGCGGCACCGGGTACATCTCAGCGGTGTCGATGAAGTTGACACCGGCCTGCTTGGCCAGGCGAATCTGTTCGAACGCCTGTTCCTGCGTGTTCTGTTCGCCCCAGGTCATGGTGCCCAGGCTGATGGCGCTGACAGAAATGTCCGTCTTGCCGAGTGAACGAAATTGCATCGATGACTCCCTTTTATCGAAGAAATACGAAGGCCTCTGCCGCCGTTGTTCAAGTGCGCCGCATACAGCGCTGGTAACGCTCATTGACCCGCTGGGCGAACCAGGCGGTGGTCAGTTTACGGGTGATCTTCGGGCTTTGCAGGGTGATGCCCGGCAGTATCGCGCGCGGTAGCTGAAAGCCTGCTGTCTGCTCGGCCAGTTCGAAGACCCGCGCGTATACGCGGGTGTTTTCAAAGTCCTGGCCGTCGCCCTTTTTCAATTGGTTATAGATCGCGGCGTTGCTCAGGTCCAGACGGGGTCCCAGGCTGCGCACCGCTTGTTCGGTGGCACCGGTATCCAGCGAGTCGCGAAGGATCAGATCGCCGTCCAGCGCCAGCGCCTTGCCGGTCAGGCGGCTGACGGCACTCTGAAAGGCGGCGTTACGGCTGGCGTACCAGCCGGCATTGAAGTCGGCGAAGCGGTACAACGGCTCAGGGTAATCGACCGGGTAACCGAGCAAGTGGGCAATGCCGAAATACATGCCGCCACGGCGGCTGAACACTTCACGGCGAATCGAGCCATCGACGGTGTATGGGTAGCCTTTGGCGTGCTGCTCGGCAAAGGCGATGCTGACCTGCATCGGCCCACCGGTATGCACCGGATTGAAACGCCCGAACAGGGTCTGGCCCAGCGGCACGATATCGATGAAGTCATCGAAGATTGCGCTCAGTTGTTTTTCCGTACGTGCAGCGGCCAGGCGCGCGGCATAGGTCTTGCCGTCCGGCGAGCGCAGGCTCAGTGCGGTGTCGATCAGGGCAGAGGGAATATGCAGGCGTGCTGCACGGCGGTCGATTTCTTCGCGGGCAATGCGCCCAAGCCCCGGCACCGCAGGGTCGGCCTGAAAAGTCGACTCCTGTTCGGTCACGGCCAGCGCAGCGCAGATGTTTTCAGGCGTCAGGGCAATGTCTTGCGTGCTGAACGCGGTCTGGATATCACCGGCCCAGCCCTGACGATCATTCACACTGGCCGGCAGCAGCGCCACGATGCGCGCCCGCGCCTGCTCGGGGCTCAGCGGTGGCGGCTCTGGTGGCCGCGTGACGCAACCGCTCAGCAGCAGCGTGGTGACGACCGTCAGGCTCAACAACAGGTTTGAACTCACCTCGATCTCCTGCAGCTAAAGGAAAAACCGAGGCAGCGGTGCCTAGAACACCGACCACTCGATTCGCGCGCTCAAACGTTCCAGCGCTGCCATACCGACCAGCGAGTTACCCGCAGCGTTCAACTCCGGGGACCACACGCACACCGAGAAACGCCCCGGCACCACCGCAACAATCCCGCCCCCTACCCCGCTCTTGCCCGGCAGGCCGACGCGGTAGGCAAAGTTGCCGGCCTCATCGTACAGCCCGCTGGTGGCCATGATCGAGTTCAGTTGCGTGGTCTGCCGTGCGCTCAGAATCTGCTCGCCGCTGTGGGTACAGAAACCCTCGTTGGCAAGAAAGCCGAACGCCCGCGCCAGATCGACACAGTTCATGCTCAGCGCGCAATGGTGAAAGTAACTGCGCAGCACGTTTTCGACTTCACCATGAAAATTGCCGAACGACTTCATCAGCCAGGCTGCCGCCGCATTTCGCGAACGGTGCTGGTACTCGGACTCGGCCACCTTGGCATCGGAGATCACCTTGGGGTTGCCGCACAAGCGCCGCACAAAATCGCGCATCGACAAGGCCGGCGCGGCATAACGCGACTGGTTGATGTCGCAGATGATCAGTGCACCGGCATTGATGAACGGATTGCGCGGCTTGCCACGCTCGAACTCCAGCTGCACCAGCGAATTGAACGGCTGGCCGGACGGCTCGTGGCCGACCCGCTCCCAGATTTCTTCGCCAGAATGCTGAATCGCCTGAACCAGGCTGAAGACCTTGGAAATACTCTGGATCGAAAACGGCGTGAGTGCATCTCCGGCGTGGAAGACCTCGCCACTGTTGCTGTACACCGCGATACCGAGCTGATCGGGACGCACCTCGCCCAGCGCCGGAATGTAATTGGCGACTTTGCCCTGGCCGAGCAACGGCCTGACTTCATCGAGGATTTCGTTCAGCAAGTCTTGCATGTGGGCGTCCCGTGTTTTTGGGTGCGCACACTACACCAAGTGCTGAAAAATTACCTGTGAAACGGGCGCCTGAACGCCCGTTGCCGCTATCAATTCTTGTAATCGGTGCCGTGGCGATCCAGTTCGCGGATCAGCGCGTTCCAGTGACGGGCCACACCCGGACCATTACCGTCCTTGAAGACCTTGGCCTGCTCTTCGACCTTGGCCACCACTTCCGGCGGCGGCAGGAGCAGTTCGTCGTTGCCGGCCGACTGCGCGGCGATCTGGATATTGCACGCATATTCCAGCCCCTGCAGTTGCTGGAAGGCATGCGCCACGCTGACACCGCCGGTCAACAAACCATGGTTGCGCAGGATCAACACGCTCTTGTCACCCAAATCGGCGACCAGGCGCTCGCGCTCGTCCAGCTCCAGCGCAACGCCTTCGTAGTCGTGATAGGCGACGCGGCCCGAGAAGCCCAGCGCATGCTGTGAAATCGGCAGCAGGCCACGTTTCTGCGCCGACACCGCGATGCCGTCACGGGTGTGGGTATGCAACACCGCCTTGAGGTCATGGCGGGCGCCGTGAATGGCGCTGTGGATCACATAACCTGCGTAATTGATGCCCAGACCGGTCGGGTCGTCGACGATGGTGCCGTCCAGCGCGACCTTGACCAGGTTCGACGCGGTGATCTCATCAAACAGCAGGCCGAAGGCGTTGATCAGAAAATGCTCTTCCGGGCCCGGTACGCGTGCCGAGAAGTGAGTGTAAATGTGATCGGTCCAGCGCTTGAGCGAGGCCAGGCGATAGGCGGCGGCGAGCTGAACGCGCACTTCCCATTCTTCGGCCGAAACGCGATCACGCACATTGCCCGAGGGCTGGTGGACATCCTGCTGGACGGGCAAGGCACTGACGTTGCTCATGTGTAGCTCCTGAATGACATGTGAAGCAAGTCACCCAAGACTATGCGCATAACAACATCTTGAAAAAGCACATTTTCTTCTAAGCTAATTATTAAAAAATAGAATATTAAAATTCATCTTTATGCTTTGATTGCGCGTCTGCACGCTGTTACCGACCCCTTTGCCAGGCGGAGGTCTTCTATTTGACCCGACTGGAGCCTGTTCATGACCGCGCCACTGAGCCGCACCCTGACCCTTGAGCTGCAAGCCGACGTATTGATTATCGGCGGCGGGCTGGCCGGTACCTGGGCGGCAGTCGCCGCCGCCCGTGAAGGCGCGCGGGTGGTGCTGGTCGACAAAGGCTACTGCGGCACCAGCGGCGTGACCGCCACCGCAGGGCCGGGCCACTGGTGGGTGCCACCAGCGCCTGGCATGCGCGAAGCCGCCATCGACAAACGCCTGAGCACCGCCTATGGCCTGGCCGATGCACGCTGGATGGCCCGCGCCATCGACACCACCTGGACCAGCCTGCCGAGTATCAGTGGCTATTACGACTTTCCGGTCGATGACCAGGGCGTCGTGCAATACCGTGGCCTGCGCGGCCAGGAATACCTGCGCGGCATGCGCCGCCTGGCGCTGGACCACGGCGTGACCATTCTCGACCACAGCCCGGCGCTGGAGCTACTGCGTGATGCACACGGCACGCTGGCCGGTGCCCGTGGCTGGCGCCGGCAAGCCGGTGGCGACTGGCAGGTACGCGCCGCCGCTGTGGTGCTGGCCAGCGGCGGCTGCGCGTTTTTGTCCCACCTGCTGGGCAGCCACACCAACACCGGCGACGGTTACCTGATGGCGGTCGAAGCCGGGGCCGAGCTGTCGGGCATGGAGTTCTCGAACTACTACTGCATCGCCGCTGCCGGCAGCAGCATCACCCGCTCGATGGTCTACAGCTTTGGCGAGTATTTCGATGCCAGCGACCGCCCGCTGCCCATAGGGCCCGGCCCCGACTTCACCGAACAACTGGCCCGCGCCCTGCTCGAAGGCCCGGTGTACTGCCGCCTCAACCGGGTACCGCAGGACATTCGCCAGCAACTGCCGACCATCCAGCCCAACCTGATGCTGCCCTTCGACCGGCGCGGCATCGACCCTTACACGCAGCGCTTCGCCGTGACCCTGCACCCGGAAGGCACCATTCGTGGCGTTGGCGGCCTGCGCCTGGTCAACGATGACTGTGAAACCCGCGTGCCGGGCCTCTACGCCGCCGGTGATGCCGCCAGCCGCGAACCGATCGCCGGCGCGACCTCAGGCGGTGGCGCACAAAATTCCGCCTGGGCGTTATCGACCGGGCAATGGGCGGGCCGCGCCGCCGCGCGCCGCGCACGGCAATCGCAGCCGCCAGCAACTGCCGTGCACGGCTTCGACGGTGCCGGCTTGACCCATACGGTTGCCGACAGCCCGGCGCTGATTCGCCAGATTCAGAATGAAGTCCACCCGCTGGACAAAAACCTGTTCCGCAGCGGCGCGCAACTCGACCGCTCATTGCAGGCGCTGGACAATGTCTGGGATCACGTCCGCCATGGCACCCAGCCCATCGTCGACAACCCGCTGCGCGCCCGTGAACTGGTGGCCATGGCCGCCACCGCCCGCTGGTGCTACCACGCCGCCGAACAACGCCGCGAAAGCCGTGGCATGCATCAGCGCAGCGACCAGCCCGAACAACTCACCCGCTTCGACGCCCATCTGCGCATTGGCGGCCTGGACCAGCCCTGGCACCGCTTCGATGCCATCCAGCCCAGCCCGCACCTTGAGGAAACGCCCGCATGATCGAATTGATATTCAAAGACCTGTGCGACGGCTGCGGCACCTGCGTGCAGGTCTGCCCCACCAACGCCCTCAAGATCGGCGCCGACGGCCTGCCGGACATCCGCGACCAGTCGGCGTGCCAGACCTGCTTCATGTGCGAGCTGTACTGCACAAGCGACGCCCTGTACGTCGACCCCGACTGCGAACAGCCTCGCGCACCGGACCCGGAAGCCATTCGCGCCAGCGGCTTGCTGGGCCAGTTTCGCCGGGATTCAGGCTGGGATGAATGGGCAACCGATGCCCGCTACACCAACCTGCACTGGCGCATGGACGCAATATTCGGCCTGGCACGCGCCACCAATGGCGGCCGAAACAAACCATAAATAAAAAGGTGGAGACCCCGATTCCGAAGTCACCACCCACTTGAGGCTCCTGACTTGCCGCTTACCGCTGCTTCCCCTCAATAGCCGCGTTCAAAGTCCACGACATCACCCAGCGGCTCTTGCTTGTGGTGACGCAGCAGATTAGCCACGAAGTGCTCGACGATGTTGTGCCAGATCACGCTGCTGGCCGGTGAGACGTGGGGCGACAGGCGCACTTTGGGGTGGGCGTAGAACGGATGATCGGCCGGGGTCGGTTCGATGGCGGTGACGTCAAGGGTTGCGCGGCTCAGACGGCCTTCGTCCAGCGCGTGGACCAGTGCAGCTTCGTCGATCAGGCTGCCGCGGGCGATGTTGACCAGGTGCAAACCGGGTTTGGCGTGATCGAGCAAGGCCTTGTCGACCAGGTTACGGGTGGTTTTGGTTGCCGGTGCCGCCAGCACCACGTGGTCGGAAACGGCGAACAGGCGCTCCAGGCTTTCGGCGCGCTCGACGCCCGGCACACCGAAGGGTTTGCCGGAATGGTTGACCGCGATCACCTTGACGCCCAGCGCCTGGGCGCGCACGGCCAGGTCGCGGCCGATGGCGCCGAAGCCGACGATGCCCAGCGTACTGCCGCTCAGTTGTTGCAGCGGGAAACGCTTCCATTGCTCGGCGCTGTCGATCCACACATCCGGGAATTGCTTGACCTGCGCCAGGATCGCCGCCAGGGCGAACTCGGCCACGGCCACCGAAGCGGTGCCACGCGCCGACGACACCGGCACGCTGTCGAACAGCCAGGCCGGGTAACCATCGATGCCCGAAGAAGTGAGCTGTACCCACTTGAGGTTGAACGGCCAGCCTGCGGGCTTCTCTGGCAGCTCCTGGGTGAGGAAATTGCCGAAGAACGGCCGGGTCAGCAGGATGGTCGCCTCAGGCGGTACATTCGGCGCGCCCTGGCCGATCGGCACGATGGTGTACTCGGGCAGACGCTGGCGCAGCAGGGCGTTGATTTCTTCGTCATGCTGGCTGGCGATCACGGTGTTGGACATGGATAACTTCCTGTTTGATCAAGTAATGCAGGCATCCTAGCAACCCGCATTAAATGCCGAAAATGAATTAAAAATCTAAGCTAATATGCATTTTTATAATTAAGCACTGGTTCATCCGCGATCGCTTGAGTCTCCAGATACAAACGCCCCGGTACATCGGCCAGCAACTGCGCGGTATAGGACGACGACGGTGAGTCGAACACCTGGGCACAGGCGCCCTGCTCCACCACACGCCCATCGCGCATGACCACCACCTGATCGGAAATCTGCCGCACCACCGCCAGGTCGTGGGAGATAAACAGGTAGCTCAGGCCCAGACGCTGTTGCAGTTCGCCGAGCAGCGTGAGGATCTGCGCCTGCACCGAGGCGTCCAGCGCCGACAGCGCTTCATCAAGTACCAGCAGCTCAGGCTCCAGCGCCAACGCGCGGGCAATCGCCACGCGCTGGCGCTGGCCGCCGGACAATTCCGTGGGCCTGCGTTGCAACAGGTGCGCTGGCAGTTCCACCTGCTCCAGCAACTGCGCAGCGCGCTTGGCACGCGAGGCGCGATCTCCGATAGCAAAGGCCTGCAAGGGCTCGCTGATGATCCGCTCCAGGGTCCAGCGCGGGTCCAGTGAGGCGTACGGATTCTGGTAGACGATCTGGATGCGCTGGCGCAACGGTTGCCATTGCCGTGCCGACAGACCAACAAGGTTCTGGCCGTCGAACAGCACCTGGCCGCTGTCGGCCTGTTCCAGCCCCAGAATCAAGCGCGCGGTGGTCGATTTGCCCGAGCCGGACTCGCCGACCAGGCTGGTGGTGCCATGCCGTACCACATTGAACGACACCGCCTCGACCGCCGGTTTGCCGGGATTGCGCCAGCTGGAAAAGTCCTTGTGCAATTGTTTGACCTGCAACAGCGGCGCCGTGCTCAAAGCCCGCTCACGCAGTGGCGGACGGACCTGCTGCCGGGCCGCTGCCAGACTGGGCGCGGCGCTGAGCAACTGGCGGGTGTAGGCATGCGTCGGCTGCTCGAAAATGTCACGGGCCTGACCGGTTTCGACGATGCGTCCGTGCTGCATCACAATCAAGCGGTCGGCGCGATCCAGCGCCACGCCGAGGTCATGGGTGATCAGGAACACGGCGGTGCCGCGCTCGCGGGCCAGCAACTGCAAGCGATCCAGCACCTGGCGCTGCACACCGACATCCAGCGCGCTGGTCGGCTCGTCGGCGATGATCAGCGGCGGGTCGTTGGCCAAAGCAATGGCGATCAGAATGCGCTGACGCATGCCGCCCGACAGTTGATGCGGGTAACTGCGCGCCACCCGCTCGATGTCATTGAGACCGACCTGCTCCAGCAGCGCCAACGCGCGAGTTCGCGCGTCACGACGTGCCACACCATGCACGGTCATGGCCTCTTCAAGCTGGCGGTCGATGCGTTTCACCGGGTCCAGCGACAAGCCCGGGTCTTGCGGCACGAAACCCACTTGCCGACCGCGTACATGCCGCCAGCTCCGTTCGCCAAGGCCCACCAGCTCATCACCGGCCAGGCGCAGACTGCCGGCTTCGATCACGGCATTACCGGCCAGCAGTCCTACCAAAGCGCCTGCGGTGGTGGACTTGCCTGAACCGGATTCACCCACCACCGCGACGATCTCGCCGGGGTAGATCGCAAAGCTGACCTGATCGATACCGTCAATGCGGCCGCGTTCGGTCTGATAGCCGATGCGCAAGCTATCGACCTGCAAAATGGGCGCACTCATCGTTGAACTCCCTGTATATCCTGAATCGCCCGCGCCAGTTGATTGGCCGCCAGCACCACGGCGGCCAGCACCAGCCCCGGCAAACTGGTGTACCACCAGGCGGCGACCATGTAGTTACGGCCTTCGGAAATCAGCAACCCCCACTCTGGCTGCGGCGGCGGTGCGCCAAAACCGAGAAAGCTCAGCGCCGACACCGACAGCACTGCTGCACCGAATTCCAGCGCTGCCAGGGCCAGCACAGGACCGGCCGCATGCGCCAGGATATGCCCGCTGATGATCCCCCACGGGCCGACACCCGAGACCCGCGCCGCCTCGACGAACAGGCTGGTGCGCCAGCGCAGCACTTCACCGCGCACCAGCCGGGCAAAGGTCGCCACCGACGACAGCCCCACCGCCAGGGCGATGTTCAGGGTGCCGAAGCCGAGCACGGTGATGATCGCCATGGCCAGCAGCAACGAAGGAATCGCCATCAGCACTTCAACCACACGCATCAACGCCGCATCGAGCCGACCGCCGAAATAGCCGGCCACCACGCCGATGGCAATGCCGATCAACAAGGCAATCAGCACCGCCAGTGCCGTGGCTTGCAGCGATAACGCCGAGCCATGCACCGCGCGGCTGTACAGGTCGCGGCCCAGATGATCGGTGCCGAACCAGTGCGCGGCACTTGGCGCTTGCAGCGACTGGGCCGGCTGGCCCAGCAAGGGATCGTAATGGCTGAACAGATCGGGCCAGACCGCCCAGGCCAGGGCCAGGACCAGTACCACGACGCCCAAGGGCAATAGCGGGCGTTTACGCAGCAGGCTCATCGCTGACCTCCTCCACTGACGGATTGACGCATGCGCGGATCGAGCAACGGGTACAACAGATCCACCAGCAGGTTGACGAGAATGAAGATCAGCGCGGCCAGCAGCACCACGCCCTGCACCATCGGAATGTCCTGACTGCCGACCGCCGCTTGCGCCAGACGCCCGACGCCTTCGCGGGAGAACACCGTTTCAGTGACAACGGCGCCAGCGAGCAGATTGCCGACCACCACGCCCGACAAACTCAGCACCGGCACGGCGGCGTTGTGCAGCAAGTGCACGAACAACAGGCGCCGGCCGCTGAGCCCCTTGGCGCGCAGCGCTTCGGCAAACGGTTGCTGGCGCACGCCGGCCAGCGAACGTACCAGCACCTGGGCGATCACCGCCGCCGTGGGAATCGCCAGGGTCACCGCCGGCAGCACCAGGGAGGCAAAACCCTGATTACCCATCGCCGGAAACCAGTGCAGGTTGAACGAGAAACCCTGCAACAGCAGCAGGCCGACCCAGAAGGTCGGCAGCGACACCGACAGCGCCGGCACCCCGAGCAACAGGTCGCGCAGCCAGGGCCAACGTGCCAGATTGGCTGCCAGCGCCAGGCCGATGCCGCCGAGCAAGGCCAGCCCCAGTGCCAGGAAAGTCAGCTGCGCAGTGGCCGGCAAGGCTTGCGCCAACGCGCCCGCCACCGGCTCGCCACTCTGGATCGAATGGCCGAAATCCAGCTGCAACGCCTTCCACAAGGCAATGCCGTACTGCACCGCCAGTGGCTGGTCCAGATGGTATTCGGCGCGCAGGGCCTGGATTTGTGCTTGATCCGCCGCCGAGGGCTCGCCGTTCTGGTTGAGCATGATGCTCACCGGGTCACTGGGCAGCGCATACAAAATCACGAACGACAGCGTGAACGCCGCCCATAACACCAACGCACTCTGCCAGAGCCGGTGCACGCCGCTGTGCAAAGCCTGGCGCGGGGTGGTGCGGCGTGCCGCTGTCACCGTTGAAAGATCGGTCATCAAAAAATCTCGTGAACTTACACATTTCCGTAGGAGCTGCTTTAGCAGCGAATGACACACCACAAATCAACCGTGGTGTGGCGTTCCCGGCTAAAGCCGGTCCTACGGTTTCTCCAGCCAGGTGTCGAAAAACTGCAGGCGTGACGAGGCCTCGTAATGCAGGCCGTGTACGCGTTTGCCGTGGGCGATCACCGTGGCCAGTTCGATCAGCGGGATGACGTGGCCCTGCTCGATCAGCTCACGGCTGACTTCATCGACCCGCTGCTGACGCACCGCCGGGTCCAGGGTCGCCGCCGAGGCTTCAAGCTTTTTATCCAAATCATCGGCCTGGCGTTTGCCGTAGTTGCGCCCCGTCACATGGAACAGCGTGCGCAGCACATCCGGGTCGGCGCGGGTCAGGTTGTAGAAGTACAGGCTGATGTCACCACTGGCCTGCAAGGCCGAGACCTGGCTGATGGTCGTGCGGTTGAGGTTCAGCTCGATGCCGATGCCCTTGTACTGTTGCTGGATCAGTTCGAGGATCGGCGTGTTCTGCCAGTAATCGACCCGCAGGCTCAGACGCTGGCCGTCCTTGACCCGAATGCCGTCGGCACCCGGCAGCCAGCCGGCTTCATCCAGCAGTTTTCTGGCGCCTTCCGGGTCATAGGCCAGCAGGCCAGACAAGTCCTTGTAGTACGGCGTACTGCTGGCCAATACCGAAGTGGCCGGGCGTTGGTAGCGCGAGATGATGCTGCGCAACTGTTCACGGTCGACAGCCTTGATCAACGCCTGGCGCACGCGCACATCGCGGTACACCGGACGGGTCAGATCGGGGGTCAGGTTGAAGACCACGCCGGGGTTGGCGCGGGTCAGCAACGGCAGCCCTTGGGCTTCGAGGGTCTTTTCGTTCTGCGCCACCACGCCGGTGTCGACGTCGATCTGCCCGGACAACAGGCTGCCCAGGCGCACGCCGGACTCGGGCACGATCAGGAATTCGATACCGTCCAGCCAGGCCTTGCCTTCATGGGTCGCCAGTGACGAGGCCCAGTGGTAGTCATCGCGGCGCGACAGGCTGACCTTCTGGTTATGCACGAAGCTGTCGAGCTTGAACGCTCCGCTGCCGATCAACTGGCCCTGGCAACGGTCGGCCGGGCTGCTGGCCAGCGTCGCCTTGGCCAGCAAGCCCAGGCTCATGGTCGAGGTGGCTTGCAGGAACTGCGCATTGGGCTGGTTGAACGCGATCACCACGGTGAGCGGCTCCGGGGTTTCAATGCTTTTGAGCCCGGCCAGATAAGTCGAGCCCAGAATCGAACGCGCACCCAGCGCCAGAATCTGCTCGAAGTTGGCTTTCACAGCCTGCGCATCGACCGGCGTGCCATCGCTGAAACTCACGCCTTCACGCAAGTGGAAAGTAAAACGCCGCGACTCGGCATCGACCTCCCAACGACTGGCCAGCCACGGCACGATGTCGCCGCTTTGTGGATCCTGGTCGGTGAGCGAATCGACCAATTGCCTGCCGACATTGAGCGCGGTGTTATTGCCGGCCTGATGCGGGTCGACGCAATTGGGGTCGCCATCCAGCGCAACCTTGAGCACGCCGCCGGCAACCGGCGTACTGGCGGCGGCTTGCGCGGCAGGTGTGGACGACTCGCCGCAACCGGCCAGCAACAGCAGCGCCAGGCTCAGCGCCGCCGGTTTGAATAGCCCATTCACAGGCCGGGTCATGCCGCGTTGCCTGCGGCTTTGCGGTTGGCGATGTACGGCAGGCCAAGGTTTTCGCGCAAAGTCGTCCCTTGATATTCGCGGCGGAACAGCCCACGGCGTTGCAGCTCCGGCACCACGCCGGTGGCGAAGGCTTCGATGCCCTCGTGCAGGCCTGAGAACATCACGTTGAAGCCGTCGGCAGCATCGGCTTCGAACCAGCCTTGCAGGTCATCGGCAATGCTTTCAGGCGTGCCGATCAGAATCCGGTGGCCGCCGGCGGTGAGCTTGTTGAACAGCTCGCGCACCGTCGGCCGCTCGCGACGGATCAGGTCGAACACCAGTTTCTGCCGGCTCTTGTGGGTGTTGGTGTCGAACTGCTCGGGCGGCAGCGGCACCACCTCGTCGAACGGCAGCTCGGACAAATCGAAGCCCAGGCTGGCGAAGCGCGAGATGCTGCGCAAGAAGGTCTTGGGTTCCAGCAGTTCCTGCAACTGGTCGTAGCGCGACTGGGCTTCGGCCAGGGTATTGCCGACCACGGGCGAAACCCCCGGCAGGATCTTCAGGTGCTCGGGATTACGACCAAACTTCGCCGCCTGTTCCTTGATCTGCCGATAGAACGCCTGGCCCTGTTCGATGGTGTGCTGGGCGGTGAAAATCAGCTCGCCTGCCCGCGCCGCCAGGGCCCGGCCAGAATCCGACGAGCCGGCCTGGGCGATCACCGGGTAACCCTGAATCGGGCGCGGCGCATTCAGCGGGCCGCGCACCTGAAAGTGTTTGCCGTGGTGGTTGAGCACATGCAGCTTGGCGGTATCCAGAAAGCGCCCGCTGGCCTTGTCCTGAATAAAAGCACCGTTCTCGTAGCTGTCCCAGAGCCCGGTGACGACGTCGTAGAACTCTTCGGCGCGTTCATAGCGGTCGGCGTGCAGCACATGCGCATCGAGGTTGAAATTCTCGCCGCCGCCCAGCGATGTCACCAGGTTCCAGCCCACTCGCCCGCCGCTCAGGTGGTCGATATTGGCCAGCTTGCGGGCGATGTTGTAGGGGTCGTTATAGGTGGTGCTGGCAGTACCGATCAGGCCGATATGGCGGGTGACCATCGCCAGCGCCGGCAGCAACACAAGCGGGTCCCAACGCACACTGTTGGGACCGCGTTCCAGCACAGCGAGATCGGCGTCGACATTGACCGTGTCGTTGAAGAACACCGCATGAAACTGCGCGGCTTCAAGGGTCTGGGCAATCCACTGAAAATGCCCGAAATCGCTGAACGAGTCCGGCGCGGCACTTGCGTGCCGCCAGCTGGAGCCCATGATCCCGGCGCTGGGGATGAAAGCGCCGAGCAGGATTTGTCTTTCTGTAATGCTCATGAAGGCTCCTGATCAGAAGTCGTAGCTCAGGCGGGTGTACCAGAAGCCGCCATAGGGGTTGAACGGCGAGACGCTGCCGAATTTCGGGAAGCCGTTGACGTCGCCCGCCGGGTAGCCGTTGTTGTCGGCGCGCACGTCGAACAGGTTGTTGGCCCCCACGGCCACGCCAAATTTGTCGGTGACCGCGTAGGCCACTTCCAGGTCGGTGATCCACTTGGCACCGAAGGTCGCGTCGTAGTTGGGGTTCACGTCGCGTGCCACGACCTTGTCGTAACGGGTGACACCGAGGTTGATGTCGAAGCGGTCGATCTTCCACTGGCCGCTGAGGATCAGCTTGGTCTTGGGGTTGGAGACGGTCAGGTAACCCTGGGCAACCCGGTCGAACAACTCAAGACCGCTGCCGGCCAGCGCGCCCGGCGTGGACTTGATGCTGTCCAGGTCGGTCTTGTTGTAGTTGAACGCCACGCCGTACTTGACCGAACCGAAGCGGCCATAGTCGACGCGGTAGTCGGTGACCAGGTCCACGCCGCGGGTGGTGGTGTCGGCGGCGTTGGTGAAGTATTTGACCCGGTAGCCCGGCTTGTAGCCCTGCTGCTGGAGGATCTGGTTGACGCCGCTGCCAAACAGGAAGCCGGTCAGCGCGATGCGGTCCTTGATCTCGATCTGGTAGGCATCCAGCGTCACGTTGGCCTGGGGCAAGGGCTTCCAGGTCAGGCCAAGGCTGATGTTGCGCGACTTTTCCGGGTCCAGGTCTTCAGCCCCCAGTGCACGGGCCAGCGGTGAGTCGACACGGGCGGTCTTGGCTTCGACGAACTGCGCCACGCCATTGACGGTGGTGTACTGGTTCGAGGTCTGCGCGTAGGCCGACTGCGACAGCGATGGCGCACGGAAGCCGTTGCTCAGGGTGCCGCGAATCGCGAACTCGGGCGTGAAGTCATAGCGCGCCGAGAACTTGCCGCTGGCGGTGTTGCCGGCGCTGTCGTCGTATTTCTCGAAGCGCCCGGCCAGGCCCAGATACAGCTTCTCGGTGGGGTTGACTCCCAGGTCCAGGTAAGTGGCGTAGCTGTTGCGGCTGGCCTGGGCTTCGTCTTCAGGCGTCAGGGTGATCGCGCCTTGCGCGCCCACCGCCGCCGGTTGGCCGGCCAGCGGACCGCTGGGGTAGATGTAGCCGCCGTTGATCCAGGCCTCGACGTCTTCGGACTCGGTCTTGTAGCGCTCGTGACGATGCTCGGCACCCCACGACACTTGCAGCGGCTTGGCCAGACCGATATCGAAGGCGCGGGTCAGGTCGAGGTTGTTGGTCCACTGGTCGAAGGTGTTGGTGTAGCTGTCGAAACTCGTCGGGCTGGCCGGGCCCAGCGAGGCATTGAGGCTTTCGTCGGAGCCGGCCAGGGATTTGGCCCGGCCGAAGGTCGAGCTCAGGTCCCAGTTCCAGTCGGCGATCAGGCCCTTGGCGCCGGCAGCGGCCTGAAAGTCGGTTTCGTCGAGGGTGTAGAACGGCGCGGTGCCGTCCGGGTAGATCTCGGGGATGATGTTAGTCGAGTTCGGCCGGCGGTAGTTCTGCCCGCCCCTGGCCTCACGTTCGCTGTAGGTGCTGAACGAGTACAGGGTCAGGTCGTCATGGATCGGTAATTCTGCGTTGTAGCTCAGGTTGTAGCCCTTGATCTTCGGCAGGCCGTTGCGCTGCACCTGGCGGTCGGCGCCGGCTTCGCGCGCGTCACCGGGGAAATACAGGTTGCCGGTGGAATCGCGCGAACGCACGGCGGTCTGCTGCGACTTGGCGTCGACCGAGATGTTCAGGAAGCCGTCGTTGGGCAGCGCAAAGCCCGAGTTGACGGCCGAGCGAATGGTGCCGCCGTCGCCGCCTTCGTAGTATTCACCGTACTGGGTGCTGGCCGAGCCGCCATGGTCGGTCTGCTTGAGGATGATGTTGATCACCCCGGCGATGGCGTCCGAGCCGTATTGCGCCGAGGCGCCGTCACGCAGCACTTCGACGTGGTCGATGGCGCTGACCGGAATCAGGTCGAGGTCGACCGGGTTGGTGCCGTAGGCAGACGACGAGTCGAGGTTGATCACCGAGCTGTTGTGGCGGCGCTTGCCGTTGACCAGCACCAGCACGTTGGAGCCGTTGAGGCCGCGCAGGCTGTAAGGCCGGGCAATGCTGTCGTTGGAGCTGCCCGAAGGACGTTGGCTGAACGACGGCAAGGCTTTTTCCAGCGCACCGCGCAGGCTGGCCTGGCCGGTCTTTTCCAGTTGTGCGCCGCTGACCACGTCGATCGGCGCCGGGCTGCTGGTCACGGTGCGTGCTTCGCTGCCGCGCGAGCCGGTGACGACCACAGTTTCCAGGCTTTCGGTCGAGCTTTCGGCTGCCTGCACGGGCAACAAGGCAAAGCCTGCGAGCAGCAACGGCGCCAGCGCCAGGGGCGAATTGAAGGATGAGCGTTTCATGACTGTCAGGCTTCCAGAAAGGGTTTGAAATCGTCACGCCATAGCGGTCGCACATCGACGCGCTGGCGGATCAGACGGTTTTCGAAAAAGGTGTCGGCAACGCCTTGCGCCGAGACAATGGCCGGCTCGCTGATCGGCCCCAGGCTGACCGGCTGGGCGCGCTCGCGAAATTGACGCAGGTACAGCGCGGACTCGATGCCGGTCAGTTCGGCGATGTGTGCAGCCCAGGCCTCAGGATTGGCGGCGACCCAGGCCCAGGTCGCACGCTCGCGGCGTAAAAAATCGCCGATCTGCGCGCGCTTGGTCGGGTCATCCAGTGCGCCGCTGCGCGCCGCGATCAAGGTATTGCCCAGAAACGGGCTGTCGTTTTCCAGGCGCACGCCGTGATCCTGGGTGGCCTGCAAGGCACTGATGCCGCCGGCGACCAGCGCATCGATATGGCCGCTGCGAAACGCGATCAGCGCTTCCTGCATCGGCATCGGCACCGGCTTGATGTCTTGTAGCGTCAGGCCGTGGCGGTTGAGCAGGTCGATCAGGTAGTACTGGTTATTGGTGCCGCGCACATAACTGACGCTACGGCCCTTGAGGTCGGCGGGCTTGCCGATACCGCCGTCGCGGCCGACGATCAGGCCGATGTCCTGACGTGCGCCGGGCAGCACCGCCACCACTGACAACGGCACCTGGGCAATCGAGGCAAAGATCGGCGGCACTTCGCTCATCTGGGTGTAGTCGAGGCTGCCACTGCTCAGGGCTTCAAGGACGATATTGCCGCCGGCGATGTCGACCCATTGCACCGGGTACGGCGTGTCGGCCTGGCCGGCCAGCGCCATGAACGAGGCGGCCGAGCCCTTGTAGCGCCAGACCCGCAAGGGCTCGGCAGCAGCGGCCAGCGCAGGCGCCAGCAGACAGCCGGCCGCCAGGGTGGCACTGGCGCCGAGCAGGC
>NZ_BAAILM010000018.1:123829-220227 GCF_054589175.1 Pseudomonas sp. 3A(2025)
CAGTCATGCGCCTTAGTCCAGCAGATCAGGTTGCTGGGCGATGATCTCGTCCCACAACGGCTGAAAGTTGAGCCACGCAAACAGCTCGCCACGCGCACGGCCTTGCGCATTGACCGGATCGGTCTGCGGCACCACCGGTACGCCGACGGCACGCGCCAGCAAATGCGAGCGCGCCACGTCTTCGGCGAGAATAAAACGCCAGGCAGCACTCTCGACGCTCTCGCCGACGGTCCACACGCCGTGGTTTTGCCAGAACAGCAGGTTATTGCCGGCAAAGCTGTCAACGAAGGCGGCCGTCACCCGGTCACGGTCGTTGTCCAGAAGGCCATTGGCGGTGCGCAGGTCATGGCGGCGGAAGATCGCCTGGTCTTCGATAAAGGCTCCGGATTCAGCGGTGATCGGCTCGAACAGTTGCCCCAGCGACGACCATGTGCGGCCATAAAAACCATGCAGGTGCGCGATGCCGACCACTTCGGGCCGTGCTTGCTGAATACCGTCGTGCAATTCCAGCGCACTGACGTTGAGCAGGCCCTCGCCCTCCACCACCTGGCCTTCGCGGTTGACGCGCAGCAGTTGCGACACGGTGATTTTCGAGAACGGCACGCCCAGCGGGTTGATCCAGTAATGCTCGGGTTCGATCGGGTCACGGGCGGTGAAATGCCCGGCCAGTCCGACTTCGAAACCGTAGCGGGCAAACAGCCGATACGAGGCGGCCAGGCGCTGCTTGCGGTGCAGACGCTCTTGCACTGGGTCGGCGTGGCGCGGCACGGCCTCAAGCTGGAGACGGTTGTTGTCGTGGCGCAGGCTCAGCAGGCTGTTGGAATACGGTTGTGTGTGGCTCATGCCGGTGCTCTCTTCTTACTCAGGCGGGTGCTCGTGACGGGCGAGCGATATTCAGAGCGAACGCGAGCGCTGTGCGCCGTGCAGTGACTGATCACAGTGCTCAGGGTCGGATCGGGGGTCAGGCTAATGACGGTCAGCGCACGGTGCAGTGCCGGGCGCTTGGGGAAATGAAAATCAGGTGCTCATCTTCGGAAACCCTCGCATGGTGTGTGGCCACTGCTCTCCTCCACCGTGCGAGGGGTCGGGTTGAGCGCACGCTCTGACAGGGATCGGAGCGCATCGTTTTGGTGCCTTGGCTAGAACATAAACGCAGGGTCAGCCACTGTGAAATTCTTTAATGGAATAACCTAATATTAATAATGGTCATTTATCTGGAAAGCATTCATTACGTATTAGCATAAAAAGGCTGCACGCTGGACTGTCGTTCGAGCCTATACATATTCCTTTAAAGTATTTAAATTTATTTTTTAATATCTATATGATCCATGCCACGAACGCCATCATCGCCAGATACCGGAGCCTGCATGTCCAGACCCACCCGTTTTTTCCCGCGCCTCAGCCGCCTTGCAACCACGCTGGGCCTTTGCACCAGCCTGCTGGCCGGCGCAGTCATGGCGCCTGCCACCGCTCAGGCCGAGGGTGAGATCCGCATTGCCGAACAGTTCGGCATCGTTTACCTGCTGCTCAATGTGGTGCGTGACCAGAACCTGATCGAAAAACACGGCAAGGCCGATGGCCTGGACATCAAGGTCGACTGGACGCAACTGTCGGGTGGTTCGGCCGTCAACGACGCGCTGCTGTCGGGCTCGATCGATATCGCCGGTGCCGGTGTCGGCCCGCTGCTGACCATCTGGGACCGCACCAAGGACCGCCAGAACGTCAAGGCTGTCGCCTCGCTGGGTAACTTTCCGTACTACCTGGTGAGCAATAACCCCAACGTCAAGACCATCGCCGACTTCACCGAAAAAGACCGTATCGCCGTGCCGGCCGTCGGTGTCTCGGTGCAATCGCGCTACCTGCAATACGCCGCCGCGCAGTTGTGGGGCGACAAGGAATTCAACCGCCTCGACAAGTACACCGTCAGCCTGCCGCACCCGGACGCCACCGCCAGCCTGATCGCCGGCGGCACCGAACTGAACGGCCACTTCTCCAACCCACCGTTCCAGGAGCAGGCACTGCTGAAGAACCCGAACGTGCACGTGGTGCTCGACACCTACAAACTGCTCGGCCCGAACTCACCGACGGTATTGTTCGCCACCGAGAAATTCCGCGCCGAGAACCCCAAGACCTACAAGGCCTTCATCGAGGCCCTGAGCGAAGCTGAAGCATTCGTTAAAAAAGACATTGGTGCCGCAGCAGATACCTATATCCGCGTAACCAAGGCCAAGATCGACCGCGACGAACTGCTGAAAATCATCGACAAGCCCGAGTTCCAGTTCACCATCACGCCGAAGAACACCTACCCACTGGCCGAATTCCTGAACCGCGTGGGCGCGATCAAGAACAAACCGGCGTCGTGGCAGGATTACTTCTTCCAGGACTCGTTCAATCCGTTGAAAGGCAGCTGAGTGTTTTAAACCGCCTGAATGCAAAAAGCGGATCGTGTGTTCAACACGATCCGCTTTTTGTTGTTACAGCGTTGCCAGCCGCGCTTAGAACGCCAGGCCGACCTTCACGCCAAACTCGTCGCGTTTGAGTTTGGTGTTGTCTGCCACTTCCGAGTCGCCGTCCAGCTTGTATTCGGTGCGGGTGTAATAAACACCGGCCTGAATCGGCAGGTCGCCTTTCTGGTTCATCAGCAGGCTGACTTCGGCGTACGGGTTGGTGCGGTCCTTGAGGTCAACGCTGTCGCTGCCAAAGTCTTCGACATCCAGCTTGGTACGGCCATCGATGGTGCGACGGGCGCCGAGTTCGACACGCAGGGTCGAAGCGTCGAACTGGTGGTTGTAGCCCAGAGCGGCCTTGGCGAACGGCGACTTGTTGGTCAGCTCGACATCGACGCCATTGATCGACGGCTCGAAGCGCGACCAGCTGTAACCGCCACCGACGATCACATCGACGAAATTGCGGGCGTCAATCGCCGCGCGCCAGCCCAGGTCCAGGTCTGCCTGGGCTTCCTTGAGCTTGTTATCGTCTTTTTCGCCGTACTTGGCCTGACCACCGATCTGGTAAACGAAGCCGGATTCTGCGGTCATCTTGTTGCCGAAGTTGGCAAACACGCCGCCCTGGCCCAAGTGGTCGGAATCGGACTCGTCGCCCCCTTCGAATTTGAATTTGTCGTAGCTGCCCAGCACACCGAAGGTGAACAGCGGATCAGTGCTGGGCGCAGCTACGGCAGCCAGTGGTGTACCCAGCAAGGCCAGGATGCAGGTGTGACGTAGCAGGTTGCGCGTGGACATGTATGAAAAGTCTCCATGACTGAGTGGTGAAATAAACGCACCACTATGAGGCGTGGATTTTGTAAAAAGTTCGAAATAATTTGACGTATAGGTCAGAAAAGCAGAGTGCCTCCAACGCTTTTCGCCTTGGACGAATGCCTGAACGAGGATCAATTACCGCTTGCTGCACACAGCTGTACTGGTAGTCTCTTCAATGAATTCGATAACAAGGTGAATCCCATGTCGCTTGCTGACGTAGTGATGACCGACCCGGTAAGAAATGAAGCAACCACGATCCTGGCCGAGATCGAAAAGGCCGAAGGCCTGCTAGAAATGTCCCAGCTTGCCGGGGTGGCTGAAGGCTTTACCCGAGGACTGGCCTGTGGCGTGGCGATTACGGCCAAGGACCTTGATGCGCTTGAAAGGATGTTTGACGCGGCAGTCAGTCGGCGGATGTGGGCGATTCGTAGAGGGGAATAATGGTGGTGACGTTAAAAACGTATCCCACCGACAGTCTTTGAAAAATACCGGTACCAGGGAATAACCAGGGCGCTTACCAGCATGAATGAGCTGAGTGCCCCGAGAATCTTGTCGTGTTCCCAGATCAGAGCGTGTACCAGTGGCACTGTGACGACGACTAAAACCAGGACTCTGGCAATTCGGGTGCATCGGTCCGTGATAATAAATTTCACGCTTCATCCTCCGCTTGCAACTCAGTTGCTACGTCGTTTCGACAAAAAGTCGCGCATTTAACCATAGAACTTGCCAGCCGCCGGTATGAGACCTGTTGCCCTTACCAAAAAAGAACGACCAAAAAGAAGGCGGGCCTTTCAAGGCCCGCCTGTTCACATCAATGCATAAAAAGAGCGATCAGAATAATCACCGGAATAGGCACGCCGAGAAACCACAAGAGTAAGGAACGCATTGTTAATCTCCTGACCCGGACACCGCCGGGAAATAGTGAGGTGCAATCAAGTTTCAGCCCAGGGTGGCGCGGTCACGCGCCGGGGTGTCGTACGGGTCTTCGATCCACTGTGCACGGTCACGCTGACGACCGCCGAACAGCGCAGCAAAGCTTGCGAAGAATGCGCCACACAGCAGGGCCACGAAGGTCCAGAGTGCGGTGTGTGCCGCTACTTTCGCGGCGGTATCGGCGGCTTTCTGGGCCGCAACCTTGGCGTCTTCGGCGGCCTTGCGAGCCTCGGCGTAGACCTGATCCACGCGCTGTTCAGCTTCCTGCTGAGTCAGGCTGGTACGTTGGGCGACGAATTGCGCCAGGTAGGTCCGGTCTTCGGCATTCAGCGTTGCATCGCCCGCCAGGGTCTTGTTGAAAATGCGGCTGGTGACACCCTGGGCGTCAGTCTGGCTGGCCTGGGCCGGGTCTGTGCTGCGCAGCAGTTTGTCGATGAAGTAGCCACCCTCGTCTTTGCCATTGGCGGCAGCACCGGCTGCCGCTGCGCCACCGGCGCTGACGACGGCGCCGGCAGCCTGACCACCGGCCTGCACGACACTGCTGGCAGTCGCACCGACGGTGCTGGCCAGCAGTACGGCGGTGACCAGCGAGGCGACGGCCCAGGCCAGGAAGCCATGGCTGGTGTCGCGGAAATACACCTCATCGCCATGCAAGTTGGCCCATTTCACCCGCAAACGGCCCGCCAGATAACCACCCAGGCCAGAGGCCAGGATTTGCGTGAGCAACAGCCACACGATCGTTGACACACCCAGCGCTTTGGCACTGAGGCCTTCATTGGCCCACGGCGACGAGGCGGCGAAGCCAAGTCCCGCACCCAGTACCAGTAAAATCATCGACAAGGCGGCCGCCGCAGCGGCACCGGCGAAAATCGCCGCCCAGGAGACGCCCGATTGGTTGGCCCTGTCGGGCGAATAGTTGGGGTAATGCACAGGTGTGATCATGATTGCAGGCCTTTGGCAGTAAAAGGATTGGTCCATCACTGGTTGTGACCCGCTGCTGTGCAGATGTTTCAAAATATTATCGGCAATCGACCTACGGCTAAAAAGCCTTACCGCAGAAAGGCAAAAAGCACCCGAGGGTGCTTTTTGGTGGCTATGCTTAACGCGCTCAAATCACGCTATTAGCCCGCGCCGTGTGCAGCTTTTTATAGCTGTCGATCAGGCGCAGGTGCCGGTCGAGGCCTTCGAGCTTCATGCTGGTCGGCGTCAGGCCGAAGAAGCGCACGTTGCCGTCTACCGAGCCCATCACCGCGTCCATACGCGCATTCCCGAACATCCGCCGGAAGTTGACGATGTAGTCGTCCAGTTCCAGTTCGTTGTCCAGCAGCACTTCGAGCACCACATTCAAGGCCTGATAGAACAGGCCGCGCTCGACAGTGTTGTCGTTGTATTGCAGAAAGGCTTCGACCAGTTCCTTGGTCTCTTCGAACTTCTTCAGGGCCAGGTAGATCAGCAGTTTCAATTCCAGAATCGTCAACTGACCCCAGACCGTATTGTCGTCAAACTCGATACCGATCAGCGTGGTGATGTCGGTGTAATCGTCCTGATCGCTCTTTTCCAGACGCTTGACCAGCGCTTTCAGGCTGGCATCACTCAGGCTGTGCAGATTAAGGATGTCGGCGCGGTACAGCAGCGCCTTGTTGGTGTTGTCCCACACCAGGTCTTCGACCGGATAAATTTCCGAGTAGTCCGGCACCAGAATACGACAGGCCTTGGCGCCTATATGCTCATAGACCGCCATGTACACTTCTTTGCCCATGTCTTCGAGAATGCCAAACAAGGTGGCGGCTTCGTCGGCATTGGAGTTTTCACCCTGCCCCGAGAAATCCCACTCGACAAACTCGACTTCCGATCTGGCACTGAAGAAACGCCACGACACCACACCGCTGGAGTCGATGAAGTGTTCGACGAAGTTGTTCGGCTCAGTCACCGCATGGCTTTCAAAGGTCGGCTGGGGCAGATCGTTGAGGCCTTCAAAGCTGCGGCCCTGCAACAATTCGGTCAGGCTGCGTTCCAGCGCCACTTCAAAGCTTGGGTGCGCACCGAATGAAGCAAACACACCGCCGGTGCGCGGGTTCATCAAGGTGACGCACATCACCGGGAACTGCCCGCCCAGCGACGCATCCTTGACCAATACCGGGAAGCCCTGTTCTTCGAGCCCCTGAATGCCGGCCAGAATGCCGGGGTACTTGGCCAGCACTTCTTGCGGCACATCCGGCAGGGCGATTTCGCTTTCGAGAATTTCACGTTTGACCGCGCGCTCGAAAATTTCCGACAGGCACTGCACCTGCGCTTCGGCCAGCGTGTTGCCAGCGCTCATGCCGTTGCTGAGGTACAGGTTTTCGATGAGGTTGGACGGGAAATACACCACTTCGCCGTCTGACTGACGCACAAACGGCAGCGAACAGATGCCGCGCTGTACATTGCCAGAGTTGGTGTCGTACAGATGCGTGCCGCGCAACTCGCCGTCGGGGTTGTAAATCTCCAGGCAGTATTCGTCGAGAATCTCGGTTGGCAGCGCGCCTTTAGGGCCAGGTTTGAACCAGCGCTCGTCCGGGTAGTGCACAAACGCCGCGTTGGCGATGTCTTCACCCCAGAACTGGTCGTTATAGAAGAAGTTGCAATTGAGCCGCTCGATAAACTCGCCCAATGCCGACGCCAGGGCGCCCTCTTTGGTCGCGCCCTTGCCGTTGGTGAAGCACATCGGCGAATGCGCATCGCGGATATGCAGCGACCACACGTTGGGCACGATATTGCGCCACGAGGCGATCTCGATCTTCATGCCCAGGCCGGCCAGAATGCCGGACATATTGGCGATGGTCTGCTCCAGCGGCAGGTCCTTGCCGGCAATGAAGGTGCTGTTATCGGAGGCCGGGTTGAGCATCAGCAGGGCATCGGCATTGGCGTCCAGGTCGTCGACTTCTTCGATGACGAACTCGGGGCCGGCCTGCACCACTTTCTTGACCGTGCAACGGTCGATGGAACGCAAGATGCCCTGACGGTCTTTGTCGGAGATATCGGCGGGCAATTCGACCTGGATCTTGAAGATCTGGTTGTAGCGATTTTCCGGATCGACAATGTTGTTTTGCGACAGGCGGATATTGTCGGTGGGAATATCCCGCGTGGCACAGTACAACTTGACGAAGTAAGCCGCACAGAGCGCCGAAGAAGCCAGGAAGTAATCGAACGGCCCCGGTGCCGAACCATCGCCCTTGTAGCGAATGGGTTGGTCGGCAATGACGGTGAAGTCGTCGAACTTGGCTTCAAGTCGAAGGTTGTCGAGAAAGTTAACCTTGATTTCCATGCGGGATTACCATGACCACGTAACACAAATTGGCGGCCATTATCCCGATTTAGCAGAGGGAAGTCTTGTGGTTCTCGGGCACCGGCCCCTCAGCTTGCCGGTGTGCGGCGCAGGATTCTCATCAATAAAAAGCCGGCATTGGGCACCATCATGATCGCAAACATGCCCCAGAAACCAACCACGCCCGCGCTATTCAACGACGCGCCCAACACGATAAAGCACAGGGTAAGCACCATCTGATTCAACCCTGCACCCTTCGACTTGCCTTGCATTGAAGCTCCTTGAGTCTATCCATAAACCAACGGTCACTTTACAGGCTACCGCCCTCTTTGCGGCAACGAAAACTAGTCGTCGTACTCGTCGTCGAGGAAGGAGTCTGCCTCCTCATGCTCTTCGTCATCCAGGTCGTCGGCCGCGAACTCATGATCGAGCAAGTGTTCGTGTTCGGGTTCGAAGTCAGTGCCCATGTGATTACCTGCCGTTATCTGCCATTACCGAGGGGTTCAGGCGCTTTATATAAAGCGCCTGTAACGGAAGGTCAAATCACAAAGCGCGCCACCATGCCGTTGAGGTCCACTGCCAGTCTCGACAGTTCATGGCTGGCGGCGCTGGTCTGGTTGGCTCCGGCGGCCGATTGCGTGGCCAGATCGCGAATGTTCACCAGGTTACGGTCCACCTCGCGGGACACCTGGGCCTGCTCTTCGGACGCGCTGGCAATCACCATGTTGCGCTCGTTGATGGTCGAGATAGCCTCGGTGATCTGCTCCAGCGCTTCGCCTGCCGCACGCGCCAGCTCCAGGGTGGTTTGCGTGCGGCTGGTGTTCAATGCCATGGACTGCACGGCGCTGCCGGTGCCGCTTTGAATGCCGGCGACCATCTGCTCGATTTCCCGGGTCGATTGCGCGGTGCGATGTGCCAGCGCACGCACTTCATCGGCCACCACCGCAAAGCCCCTGCCCGCCTCGCCTGCCCTTGCGGCCTCGATCGCTGCGTTCAACGCCAGCAGGTTGGTTTGTTCGGCAATCGAGCGAATAACGTCCAGCACCTTGCCAATATCGCGACCTTGCCCGGCCAGGCCTTCGATCAGGGTCGAGGTGGTCTGCACATCCTGGGTCATGGCCTGAATGGCCTGGACGGTCTGTACCACCTTGTCGCGTCCCTGGCGTGCCGTGTCGGTGGACTGTTGCGAGGCCTGGGAGGTAGAGACGGCATTGCGCGCCACCTCTTCCACCGCAGCGGTCATTTCATTGACCGCCGTCGCAGCTTGCTCGACCTCATCGTTCTGGCGCTGCAAGCCACGCGATGATTCTTCGGTCACCGCGCTCAACTCTTCTGCGGCTGACGCCAGTTGGGTGGCGGAGCCTGAAATCATCTCGATGGTGCTGCGCAGGTTCTGCTGCATGATCGACAGCGCTTCGAGCAAACGGGCCGGTTCGTCCTTGCCATCCACCTCGATGGGGCTGGTCAGGTTACCCGCCGCAATGTGCTGTGCGGCGCTCACGGCTTTCGACAAGGGCGTGACAATGCTGCGGGTCAACAACCAGGCAAGGAGTACCGTCATTAACGAGGCCACCACCGCAACAGCAATGATAGCGACCGTTGCACCGTCATACTGCGCGCCGGCGATTCTCGACGACTCGGCAGCACCGGCCTTGTTGACATTGATCAACTGCTTGAGCTGGCTATTCAATGACTCTGCAACCTCGCGCATTTTGGCGTTCACCAATACGCGGGCTTCCTCGACTTTATCCTGGCGCGACAACTGCGTTTGTTCACTTAACAGACTCAAGTATTGACTGAGCGTGGTGTCGAACTGCTGGTAAATGGCTTTCTCGTTGGCCTCTGCCGGCAGTGTGCTGTAAGACGACTTGGCCACCTGCAATTGGCTGATCGTTTCCGTGATGCGCTGATAGCCTTCCTGCAGCATGTCAGGCTCACGGTTAACCAGCAGGCGCAGCGACAAGAGCCTCAGGCGCAACACATCTTCGTTGACCTCCCCAAGAAACCCTATGCTCGGTAGCGAGTTGGTTTCTATGTCGACGGTCGCCTGGCGGATCAGGGACATGCGGTTCAGCGCAAAGGCGCCCAACACCACAACCAGCAGCGCAATGAAGGCAAACCCGAGAAACGCCCGGGGCGCAATATTGATAGTTCGAAGGGTCATGGAATTATTCTCATCGAAGTCGTCAGCGTGAGCGTTCCTTGCGATGACCGTTATAAAACTACTGACCGTATTTCATAACGCAGGCGCGACAACAGCAGACCTGACACACCTTGTTACGTCTATCGGCACCGACACTCCAAGGGTTGAGCGTAAATCGAAAGTTATTTTCTGACGCCAAGGGACCGTCTGTCGTGCGGACTAACGCCTGCAAAGACATGAATGGTAATGATTATCACCATGTGTATGTTTTAGAATATGATTACTCCGCTAACGTCTTGTATTGATGTGACAAAACCTAAAAATTTTTAGCAGGCACTTTTAAATCAAAGGGGATTCTCGAGCATGACCGATACCAAAACCAGACTGACTGCTGCCCGTGCGCCATGGAGTGTGGCCACCAGGGCCGTTCTGGTGTGTGCACCTCTGGTGGCCGCTCCTATGGGTGTAAATGCTCAAGAGGCGAGCGAAATGACCGAGGACGGCACTTATCGTCTCGCGCCGATTATCGTCAACTCTCAGGCAGCAGCCAGTGACGACTCGCACTCGGTGGTCGCTCAGGAGCTTTGGGTCGGCGGCAAGGTTGCCACCAGCATTCTCAACACCCCCGCTTCGGTTTCTGTCGTCACCCAGAAAGAAATCGAACAGCGCAGCGCCAGCACCACAGAAGAAGTACTGCAATACACGCCGGGCGTTCTTACCGACTACTACGGCACCGATGACCGCAATGACTACTTCAAGATTCGCGGCTTCCAGGCGACCACCTATCGCGATGGCATGACCCTGGGTTCGATGCGCGGCGTTCGTGAAGAGCCTTTTGCCTATGAGCGCGTCGAAGTGCTGCGCGGGGCCAACTCCACGCTGTTCGGCCCTGCCGATCCTGGCGGCTCGGTGAACTTCGTGAGCAAGAAGCCGCGCTTCGAGAAGTTCGGTCAAGGCTATGTCACTTATGGTTCTTTCGACCATATCGAGACCGGCATCGACGTCGGCGACGCGTTGAATGAAGATAAAACCCTGGCGTACCGACTCACCGGCAAGTTCCAGGACAGCGAGCGCGAATACGACCACTCGCAGGACGATAACAAGTTCCTGATGGGCGGCCTGACCTGGGCACCGACGGCCTATACTTCCGGCACGGTGATTTTTGACTACCTCAAGACCAAAAGCTCGCCCAACAGCGGCGGTTATCCGCTGGACAAGGAATACAGCCGCAAAAAATTCTATGGCGAGCCTGACTACAACTTCCACGATGTCGAGCGCAGCAGCCTCAGCGGCAACTTCACCCATGATTTCGACAATGGTTTCGTTCTGCGCAGCAACCTGCGTTACAGCGAGCTGACCGATAATTTCGGCTATGTGTACCTGAGCGATTCCGCCGCACGCACCGGCACCACGGTTGATCGCTTTGCCTTTGGTACCGACACCAAAGCCGATCAGCTTAACGGCAACCTGATGCTGCAATACGATGCGCGTTTCGAGAACATCGACAGCAGCACGATGGTCGGGGTCGAGTATCGCGATGCGTCGTCCAAGGACACCTCGGTCTATGCGCTGACGACCCCGATCGATATCGCCAACCCGGTGTACCGTGGCGCGCCAGCCGGACTGGTGCCGTACAGCCGCAATAAACAGGACGAAACCACCAAGTCGGTCTTCCTGCAGCAGAACCTGTCGTTCTATGAACGCTTCATCGTTACCGGCGGTGTGCGCAACGACTCGCTGGACCTGTCCAGCACCGACATTACCGGGGCCAGAGAGTCGGATAACTTTTCGGAAACCTCTGTCCGCGGTGCGCTGACCTACATCGTTACCGACGAAGTTTCGACCTATGTCAGCATGGTCGAGTCGGTGTCACCGCCAACCATCGGCGTCACCCCTGAGCGCGGCAAACAGTACGAGCTGGGCGTGAAGTATTCGCCGATGGCCATGAATGCACTGTTTTCGGCGGCCATTTATGACCTCACGCAAGAAGATGTCTCTATTGCGGTTGTGCTGCCCAGCGGCATCATTCAACAGCAAACCATCGGTGAGTCCCGGGTACGCGGTCTCGATCTTGAAGCCAAGGCTGAAATCACCAACGACATCAGCCTGATCGGCGGTTATTCCTACATGAAATCAGAGGTCCGGCGTGGAACGCTGTACGACGGCGAGTCGATCAAGGGCAATGAGTTCTCGGCGGCGCCACGGCATTCGGCTTCGCTGTGGAGCTACTACACCTTCCCCGGCACCAAGATGAGCGTTGGCCTGGGGGCTCGTTACATTGGCACCTATTACTTTAACGAAAGGAACATTGGCAAAAGCGACGCAACGACACTGTTCGACGCCGCCTTCAACTATCCACTCGCCAAAGGCACCGACCTGGCAATCAACGTTTCCAACCTGGCAAACGAGCAGCACGTGGTCGGTACCGGCACGGCCAACTTCTATAACCCTGGCCGCGAAGTCACGGCCAAGCTGAGCTACAACTGGTAAGTCGATCGATTGTCATGTGCACGGCTCGAAGCCGTGCACATGACGCACGCAACAACGCCGCCTATGGCGCTCCCACAGCCGATGAGTAATTCCTGCCGCCATTCTTGAGCATCGATGGATTGATTCCAAACTGCTTGCGAAACGCCGTGGCGAAATGGCTGGCGTTGGCGTAGCCAAGGTCCGACGCGATGCGCATCACCGATTCATCCCCGCTCATCAGGCGACTGCGCGCCTGAATCATCCTTGCCTGCTGAAAGACGCCGTAGACGCTGTCAGAGAACAGATGGCGAAAACCGCGTGTCAGCTTTGGCTGGCTCAACCCGGACTCACGCGCCAGCTCCGACAGGCTCGGGGCCTTGCCAAGGTCTTCGAGCAGCCGGTCACGGGCACGTATCAGCCGCTGGCGATCGGTATGACTGACGCGGCAGGTGCATTCGGCATCCTGGCGCGACTCCAGGAACAGACTCATCAGGGTGACGCTTTGTCCGTACAGCCACAGGCTGCTGCGCGGCTGGGTCATCGGCAGGCTGGCACCCTGGTCCAGCGCCGTGCAGAGCATATGCGCGGTGGCGCTCAGTTCTCCGCTGCGGTGGCCATCGAGAAAACAATGGTCGCAGGTCAGTGCCTGATTGAGTAACGGGTCGAGTTTCAAGTCCCACTGCGCAAGCAATGCGGGGCGGATCATCACGGTGATGTTGTCGATTTCGCCATGCTGGTGATAAACGCCATGGCGGCACCGCCCGAAACTGATGCTGCCGGAACCTTCGTCAATCGTATAACGCCGTTGTCGGCGCCCATCCCGAAAGCTGCACGCGGCCTTGCCCTTGAGCAGCTTGGTGTAACTGAAGTGAATGCATTCGCTATCGTCCTGCAAGGGCAGTTCGACAGGCTGTTCGAACGTACTTTGCCAGCGCACGATATCCAGCCCCTCTTGCAACGTCACGCGGCTGACACGACAGACCGCGCCGGGCCCCAGGTCACTTCCATAGCCTGCCGTAATGATTCGCGAAACAGCCATCGGCTCTCGTGCATCTCCTTCAACACCTGACATCGTAAATCTCCTGACTGACCGGATACGGCTCGAATCAGACCATATCGGGGTAGAGATATGCAATTGATAACCATTAGCATCTATTGCGCCGCAAACCCATGCCCTGTCGCCGCTGCCATCCGGCAACGCGCGCCGATCAGAATTCCAAGTCAAGGTCCCCTCATGTCTGCACGATGCAACACGACGGCAACCCGTCAACGCTGCTCCAATCGTTATAATATAACAATGGCTCTGAGTTTGACACTCGCCAATTCGGCCCTCGCCGCCGCGCCGGGCGAAGCGCTGCAACTGTCGGCTTCGACGGTCACGGCCCGTATCGAACAGGAAGATCCGAAAGAGGTCCCCATCAGCATCAGCGTCATCAATGGCGAGCAACTGCGCACCCAGCGCCTTGACACCCTGGAAAGCGCCCTGCGCAACACGGCCGGCGTGAATGTCAACTCTTCAGGGGGGCCGAACGATTTCAACGTATTGATCCGTGGCGTGGGCTCGCTTTACCAGATGTCGATGGATGACAGCTCGGTGGCGTTCAATATCGACGGCGTCCCGGTGCCGTCGCGCAGCCTCGGTTTTGGCACCCTCGACGTTGATCGCATCGAAGTGCTCAAAGGCCCTCAGGGCACGTTGTCCGGTGCGATTGGCCAGGCTGGTGCGGTGAATATCACCACGCGCGCGCCCACCCGCGAACGCGAAGGTTATGTGCGCGGCGAAGTCGGCCAGCAAGGTCAGTTCCTCACCGAAGGTGCCATCGGCGGTCCGGTCAGTGACAGCCTCAGCGGTCGTCTGGCCGTACGTCGCGCCGGCTATGACAGCTGGATCGACAACGACCGGAACAATCACCCCATCACCAGACCGCGTAACGAAGCCTATCGCGCCAGCCTGCTCTGGGACCTCGACGATGACACCCATGTGCTGGTCAGCGCCGAACGCCAGAAAACCGAACGCGCCACCAACTCGCTGGTGCTACGCCCCTATGGCAGTGACCCAGGCCTTGACCTGACCCCCGGCCTGTTCGACGACAACTACAAGACCACCGAGCGCTATACGCTCAAGGTCGATCACGACTTTGCCAACAGCCGCCTGACGTCCACCAGCGCCACCTCCACCGCCGACTTCGAAGGCCTGATCGCCTACGACAGCAAACTGATGGGTGCCCTGTACGGCACCCCCGGCGAGTTCTGGGCGATGGACAAATCCTTCGAGCGCAGCTGGAGCCAGGACGTGCACCTGAGTTCGCTGCCCGACGCCGAGGTGTTCTGGGTGGCCGGCATCACCGCCAGCCGCAACGAGCGCAGCTACGACACGCCACGCAATACCTATGGCACCTCCAGTGCCAGATATCGCGACTTCACCACGACCACCTACGCAGGTTACGGCGAAGTCACCTTCCCGCTCGGCGAGCGCCTGAAACTCACCACCGGCTACCGCTATTCCCGGGATCGCAAGACCTACGATGGTCAATACCTCTCCGACAGCAGTGCGGTGCAAGACTCACGCAAACTGACCGACGGTTACAGCACCGGCCGCGTCGCCCTGAGCTACGCCATCACGGCGCAAACCAATGTCTACGTGCAACTGGCGCGCGGTTATAAATCCGGTGGGTTCAATGACTATGCAGCGCAGGTCGCCGACAGCGAACCCTTCAAGGCTGCCGTCAGCAACGCTGCAGAGCTGGGCTTCAAGAGTGAAACCGAAGACCGCCGTGGCAGCCTCGACGGTGCGCTGTTCTTCACCCGCGTGCGCGACGACCACTTGCTGGGCTACGACGCGGCGACCTTCGCCACCAATGCCTTCAATGCCGACACCCGCACCCGTGGCGCCGAACTGGAAGGCAGCTGGCGCTTCGACCACGGCCTGACCCTGGCCGCCAGCGCCACCTACCTCGACGCCAGGATCACTAGCGCCGTGCAAGGCATCCAGGCCGGTGACGTCGCCGCCGGCAACCGCACCCCGGATGTTCCGCGCTGGAGCGGCAACCTCAATGCCAGCTGGAAACACCCCCTGGGCGCCCTTGCCAGCCTCGGCGAAACCACCCTCAACACCAGCCTCAACTATCACCTGGTGGGCGAACGCGCGGCCGACCCGCAAAACCACTTCAACCTCGACAGCTACGAGAAACTCGACCTGCGCGCCGGCCTGGAAAGCCGGTTCGGCGAAGTCTATGCCTTCGCCGACAACCTGCTGAACCAGACCTACGACACCTACGGTTTCTACAGTGACCCGGTGGCCTACGGTGCGCCGGCACGCCGCCGCACCCTGGGCGTGGGTTACACGTATCAGTTCTGACCTGAAGGGGTGTGGGGTCAGAACTGGTAGCTATACCCCACCCCCGCCGAACGCCCGCGCCCCGGCATGCCGGTCAGCACCTGGTCGGTGGAGTAAGAGCCGTACAGGTCGTAGCGCGCATCCAGCAGGTTGTCGCCCCACAGGTAAACCTCCGAGCCGCCACTCTGCAGCCCAAGGTGCACATCCAGCTTGGCGTAGCCCTTGAGGTCATAGTGGTTCTGCGGGTCGGCCGGGCGGTTTTTCTGTACGCGGTAATTGAGCAAGGTGTTCAGGCGGGGCGTTGGCAGCCCGAGAAAGGCATCCAGGTTCTTCTGCCAGGCCACGCTGAAGTTGCCACTCCACAGCGGTACATCGGGTACGCGACTGCCTGCGGACACGTCACCACCGGACACACCCGGCGCATCCGAGGTCACCACCGCATTGGTGTAGCTCACGGCACTGCCCAGCGTCAGTTCATCGGTGACATGCCAGGTGCTCGACAGCTCGGCGCCCTTGCTGCGGGTGTCGGCATTCACTGCACTGACCGCCAGGGTGTTGAAGTCATAGCCCAGCAGGTGGTCGTCCTCCACGCGGGTAATGAACAACGCCCCTTCCAGGCTGAGGTCGCCACCGGCACTTTCATGCTTGAAACCCAGTTCGGCGGAATTCACCCTGGCCGCCTTGTAGGGTTCGCTGTCTTTGATCGATGTCGCGTAATCGTTGAACCCCGCCGACTTGTAGCCCCGCGACAGCACGGCATACACATTGGTCTGCGGCGTCAGCGCGTAGCTCAGCGCCACACGCCCGGTGCTGTAGTGGTCCTGCAAGCGCCGGTTGTCGCTGATCAGCACGGTGCCACTGGAATAATCGGCGCCATAGGTCTTGCGGTCCCAGGTATGGCGCAGGCCGGTGGTGAGTTTCCAGTCTTCGGCAATCGGGTAAGTCATCTCACCATAGGCGGCGTAACTGTTGGTGCTGAAGCCGCGCATCTGCCGGGCACCGCTGGTGAAGTCATCGGAATCGAAACTGCGCTCGGATCGCGACGCGTTGATCCCTGTCACCCAGAACACATCGGCCTCGGCCAGCGACCCCAGGCGCAAATCCTGGCTCCAGACCCGCTCATGGGCCGAGTCTTCGATCAGGTATTGGAACGGATAGCCGTACAGCGCCTGGGTGATATCCCGGTCGTAACCCTTGACCGCATTGAAGTCGGTGCTGGTGTAGGCACTGATCGACGTGATCCGCGACTGCGCCAGGTCGTGGTTGAGTTCGAAAGAGTACCGTTCGTTGGTTTTCTGGTTGCCATCGAATGTGCCTGGCGTGTAGTCCAGGGCCGGACGATTGCCAAATGGCCGCAGCAGTTCCAGGCCGGCATAGTGCTCAGCACGCTGGCGCTCGGCGGTCAGCAGGCCGGTGGTGCCCTCGTCGTTGTCCCACAGCAGGCTGCCACGCAGTGCCAGGTCACGGGGTCTGGTCAGCGGGTCGCCGTCCTGGCGATCATCGACCCAGTTATCGAAGCCGCTGCGCCGCACGGCGATACGCCCCGCCAGCGCGTCGGTCAACGGTCCGCCCACGGCGCCTTCGGCCATGAACTGACCCTGATTGCCCACCTCTCCACGCCCATAGCCTTGTAGCTCACGGGTCGGCTTGCGGGTGGTGACATTGATCGCCCCTGCCTCGCTGTTGCGCCCCAGCAGCGTGCCCTGCGGCCCTTTGAGCACCTCCACCTGCTGCACGTCGAGCGTGGCCAGGGCTGCGTTGCGTACCGACATCGGTACCCCGTCCACGTTCAACACCACCGAGCCGTCATCCATGCTCATCTGGTTCAACGAACCGACGCCACGGATACGCACGTTGGCATCATTGGCGCCGCCCCAGGAGTTCACATCCACCCCCGGCGTGGTGCGCAAGGCATCTTCCAGGCTGCGCAGGCGGCGGGTCTCAAGGGCCTGAGCGTCGATCACCGCGAGGCCGAACGGGATGTCTTTGGCAATCTCCTGGCTCAACCGCGCGCTGACCGTCATAGGTGCCAGTTCGATGCCCTGCGAAGGCGGCGCCGGTTGATAGTCAGCGGCATAGGCGGTGCAGATCTGGCTGGACAAGCCCAGCGCCATGGCCTGGGTCAAGACGTTGGCCCGCCAGCCCAGAGGACGGCGCAACGGCTGGATAAACAGTACGGATGACATGCAAAAACTCCAAAAGGCAGGATGGTTCGAATTCATTGCTCAGGCCCCCAGCGCTTGAGCACGGCGGCGATCGCCTGAAGATCGGGCGCGCCCAGCAGGGGCTGGATCGCGGCGGGCCATCCCTGGCCGTTTCGAATGGCGGCGGTCATTGCCGTCAACTGTTCGGGGCTTTGTCCGGCGGTCCACGCCAGGCTCGCCAGCGCTGCATAGCGGCTGGCCCAGCCATGTTCACGGGCCTGGGCCAGGGTGCCGACAGGCTCGCCGTCGTTGCCCAGGGCGCGGGTCAGGTCATCGGCCATGAGCGTAACCAGTGCCGCGCGGGCCTCTGGGCCGTCCACCTGCGCGACACACAGCACACCGATCGCCCCCGCCACGCCCTGAGCAAGCCACAGGTAACCGGGGGCCTGACGCACATCGCTGGCGTCGAGCAACGCTCGCCGGGCAAGCAGTTCGGCGATATGCGCACGGCGTGCCCAGCGCCCGACACCGACCGGGCCTACGTCCCAATCGGGCGATTGACCGAGCAACAGATGGCCGTGGCTCAAACGACTGGCGCCCATGCCGGTCGGCCACTGGCTCACCTGCTCTACCACCGGGCGGGTGCCCAGGCGCTGTGCGACACAAGCGCTCATCGCGTCCAGGTCTTCGCGCACTTCGCCGGCCGTCTGCTGGCGACTGGCATCCGCCCGGGACTGCACGGTGTAGGCAAAGTCCAAGGGGGCCGAGCCATGACCGCTAAAAGCCCGGCCATCGATCTCGACCTGCCATTGCCAGTCTCCCGCCGGGGCGATGGCCTGCACGGCGACGGCGGAGCCCATCGGCAAGGTCGGTACTTCTGGTGCCAGACCGGCCTCATTGCGCTGCACCGGTGCACGTAAAAACCGCTCGCTGTCCAGCCCAAGGCGTGGCATCACGCGGCGTGCTTCCAGCCACACGCCGTGCGGCCCCAGCCAGAATGCTTCACCTGCCGATGGCCAGCCGTTGGCGCTGAGTCGCCAGTTCAACTGCACACGGCAACCGTTCGCCGCGCAGATGCCCAACGGCACGCGCAAGTGCCCGAAGGCCTGTTCGAACGTCACCGGTTGCCCCATCACGCTGACCGCCGTCACCTGCAAGCCAGGCGGCAACTCGGCGTCCAGCTGGCTGGCGACCACAGCGTCCAGTGCCCACTGGCCCTGGACCTGACGCGCCGTTGAATCGACGTGCAACTGCACGCGCCCGCCTGCCACCTGCCAGGCCGTCGCGCCGGCCAGCCAGCGCTGCTCCCAGGCGGCGCGTTCGGCACGTTCCTCGGCCACGGACTGGTAATCGCCCTGCTCCACCAGATAACGCTGCAAAGCCACACCACTGCCGAGCAATCCCAAGGCGCCCACAGTCAACAACGCCCATGGCAAAGGCTGGCGCAGGCCAGAGATACGGCGGCGCTGCGTGCCAGCAGGCAACACCAGCGCCGCCACGCCGATCATCACCACACAACCGGCCAGCTTCCAGCCTGCCAGGGTGCCGAGATACGGCCACCAGGGCGCCCAGCCGGTGAGCTGTGACAAAGCCACATGCGCCGGTATCGCCATCTCATAGGCGGGATAAGTGACCAGCCCCAGTTCGTGGTTGAGCACCAGAAAAAACGTCAGCAGCATCGAGGTCGCGTACGCCAGCCCCGTGCGCCGTATCAAGGTGTGCACCAGCACCGTCAGCGTTGCGAGCTCCAGCAACGGCGGGGCGAACACCAGCGCCTGGTAAGTCAGAACGAAGCCCGGCGCCAGGCTGTCGGGCGCCGCCATCGCGCTGATCAGCAGACTGGCAATGCCCGGCACCAGCGCCATCACCAGGGTTGCCAGCAGCACACAGGCGGTGCGGCCGAACAGGCGCAGCCAGTTCGGCGCCGGGGTTGCCTGCAACATGGCGTCCAGGCCTTCGACATCATCGCGCCGGCACACCAGACCCACCAGCGCCGCGACCATGAACGCGATCACCAGAAACAACGCACTCGACAACAACGGCAGGGTCAGATCCGCCCGTGGCACCATTGGCCCGCGCGCATGCCACGCGCCGTGAACAAAGCCACTGAGCACCCCCATCACCAGCAGCAACCCGAGGGCCACCCACCAGATGCGCCGCGCAAACAGTTGCCGGACCTGCCAGCGCGTTTCATGCCACAAGGCTTGCAGCCAACGACTGGCCGCCAGTGGGCCAGGCAACTGCGTGTGACGGCTGCGCAGCATCGGCGGTTCTGCCAGCACCGAGCCGCTGCGCCGGCCCATCAATCCCTGGCGATCGGTGCGCGCCAATACCACGGCCAGCACCAGCACAGGCAGCACACACCACAGCGCCCGGTTGAGCCAGAACCCCGGCGTCAGCGCCAGCAGCGAGCGGGATTTTTGCGCCGCGCTCCAGGTCTCGACCTGAGCCTGGGCGAAGGTAAACAGCGAGGGGTCGAGGCTGGCCGCCAACAACGGGTTGATATGCCCGCCCTTGAGCACCACCACCGCAAACATCCACAGCAGCATCAATACCGTCGCCAGGCCAAAGGGCGCAGCCAGGCCACGGCTACGCAGTGCCAGCAGGTAGTACAAGGCGCCAATCCCGGTGCTCACCGGCAACAGCAAGGCCACCCAGGCAAACCCCAGGGCCGACCACATCGGCGCACCGATACTGGCTGCCGGTACCCAGCCGAGCCAGGCCAATACCGGGCTGAGCAGAAACCCGACAAGCAACGCGCTGCCAAGCAAGCCGCCCACCAGCGCCGCGCCGATAAAACGTCCCCATAACAGGGTCGGCAGCGACAGCGGCAACGCCAGCAACACCTCTTCGAGCTGCGCCTTGCGGTCGCGCAGGGCCGGTTGCGCAAACACCCAGGCCCAGGCAAAAAACAGGAAAAACATACAGCCGCACGACATCAGGTAAATCAGGCTGGGTGCATTGCGGGCGATGTCGCTGGCGCCCATTTTCTGGACATAGTCGGCATTCGCCAGGGACATCAGCAGGTAGCCGGTCAGGCCGAGAAACACCAGCAAGGGAATGCCACTGCGCATCCCGGCGCGCACTTCCATCCAGGCTTCACGCCGCAGCAAAGCGAAGGTATTCATGCGTCCACCGCCTCGCCGGCCTGGGCCAGCGCCAGGTAATAGATATCTTCAAGACGCGGTGCGTGGGCAATGAAGCGCGGGTCTGCCGGCCGCTCGCCATGCACGATCACCCGGCTGCCTTCGGGGCTGGCTGCCACATGCAAGGCTGCGGGCAGTGCCTCGCCACGACCGAACGGCGCTTGCCACAGGCGTCCCCGCTCGGCGTCGAGCAGGTCGGCCGGGCATCCTTCGACAATAATCTGCCCGCCGGCCAACACCGCGAGACGACTGCACAGGTTCTCGACATCTTCGACGATATGGGTCGAGAGCAGCACGATGGACTCGGTGGCGACGTCCGCCAGCACCCGGTGAAAACGGTTGCGTTCGGCCGGATCAAGGCCCGCCGTGGGTTCATCGACGATCAGCAGACGCGGCGACCCTACCAGCGCCATGGCAATGCCAAACCGGCGCAGCATGCCTCCCGAATAGGTCGCCAGCGCACGGTGCGCCGCCGCCTGCAGGTTGACCTTGTCCAGCAGGGCTTCGATTTCTTCACGGCGCTGGCGGCTGTCGGTGCGGCCCTTGAGCCAGGCGAAACGGTCAAGTAAATCGCGGCCACTGACACCGGGGTACGCGCCCAGTTGCTGCGGCAGGTAACCCAGGCGGCGACGCAGATGATCCGGCGCTTGCAGCGCATCCACGCCGTCCAGGTAAATACTGCCGGCGTCTGGCTGCTGCAAGGTCGCCAGGGTGCGCATCAGGCTGCTTTTGCCGGCGCCATTGGGGCCGAGCAAGCCATACATACCGGGGCCGACACTCAGGTCCACGCCGCGCAGCGCTTCGACGCCGTTGCTATAGCGCTTGCGCAGGCCGCGCACTTGTAAACCCGAATCGACTGACATCCGCAACTCCCTGAATAAGCCCTGCAAGAGGGCGGCGAGCGACGGTAGTCAAGGGCATGGACCTGCCTCTACCCGATTCAAGTCATTTTCCAACCGCATCGCACCCACGATCAGCGCCATGCCTCGCTGCTGCGCGGGTGCAACACGCAGCGGCGAAACGGATACGGGGCAAAAACGATTCGATCCGGGTAGTTACCGAATTGAGAATGACTAGCATCTTCTTCCACGTAAATAACTGCCCCCAGCGCCTGGGCCAACCCCGGCCCGGGCCCTAGCGATGAGAAGACGTTGAGCCATGGCCACTCCCAGCACCTCAACCACAACACTGCTGCGCCAATCCCTGTCCGACGCCCTTGGACTGCCCGCCGACCAGGTGCCTCTGGAGGCCAACCTGATCGAATGGGGGCTGGACTCCGTCACGCTGATCCGTCTCGCCGGCCAATGGCGGCGTCAGGGCCTGGCCGCGCGTTTCGCCGACCTGATGGCCGACCCGCGGCTGTGTGCCTGGCTAACGCTGCTCGATCCAGTGCCCGCACCCTGCGCGCCGCTCAGCACCGGTAGCGATAACGGCTTGCCGTTCGACCTGGCACCGATGCAGCACGCCTACTGGATCGGTCGTGCCCCCGGTCAGCAATTGGGCGGTGTAGCGGCGCACTTCTATAACGAGTTCGATGGCCACGGCGTTGACCCGATGCGGCTGGAGGCGGCCGTGCATGCCCTGCTGGCGCGGCATCCGATGTTGCGTGCGCAGTTTCTCGATGACGGTCGCCAGCAGATTCTCGCGCACAGCCCCTGGCCGGGGCTGACGGTGCATGACTTGCGCCAGGCCAGTGCCGAACAGGTGCAGCGACGTTTGGCGGACTTGCGCGCCGAGCTGTCGCACCGTCAACTGGCCGTGGAACAAGGCCAGGTACTGGATATCCAGCTGTCGCTGTTGCCCGCAGGCACCCGCTTGCACCTGAATCTGGACATGCTCGCTGCCGATGCCCTGAGCCTGCGCACCCTGCTCGGCGACCTGGTGCAGCTGTACCACCAACAGTCCCTGCCTGAGCTGAGTTACAGCTTTGCCCGCTACTTGGCCGACCTGCGCCAGGAACAGGCCAGCCCCGAGCAGCGCGAGCGTCATCGACAGGCACGCGACTACTGGGTACAGCGCCTGGACCAGTTGCCCGGCGCACCGAGCCTGCCGATCAAGCCCCAAGGCGACGAGCGCCAGGTCCGCCGTCGTCACCACTGGCTGGCGCCGGCCGAGCGCCAGGCATTCGAACGCCATGCACGGGCGCACGGGCTCACGCCGGCCATGGCGTTGGCGGCGGTGTTCAGTGAAGTCCTCGGCGCCTGGTGCGACACGCCCGAATTCTTGCTCAACCTGCCGCTGTTCGACCGTACCCCGCTGCATGCCGACGTCGATCGCCTGGTCGGGGATTTCACCTCGTCGATCCTGCTGGCGTGGGACGGCCGCCGCGCCGGCACGTTTGCCGAACGCGCCACAGCCCTGCAACGCCGCTTTCACAGCGATGTCGCGCACAGTGCGTTTTCCGGCCTGGAGGTGTTGCGCGAACTGTCCCGACAACGCGGCGAGCAAGTCCTGGCCCCTGTGGTGTACACCAGCGCGCTGGGCCTGGGCGAGCTGTTCGCCGAGGGCGTGCAGGCCAGTTTCGGCCAGCCGGCGTGGATCATTTCCCAAGGCCCGCAAGTGTGGCTGGATGCGCAAGTCACCGAACTGGACAGCGGCATCCTGGTCAACCTCGATGCACGTGAAGGGCTGTTCGCTGAGGGTGTGCTGGATGGCTTGTTCGAGGCCTATACCGGCCTGCTGCAACGCTTGTGCCTGGATCCCGCCGCCTGGCATCAGGTGCCGCCGGCACTGATTCCGGCCGGGCAATTGGCGGCGCGAGAGGCCGTGCAGGGCCAGCGTGTGCCTGTACCGGTCAAGCGTTTGCATGAAGCGTTTTTTGCCCAGGCGCGCCTGACCCCCGCCTTGCCCGCGCTGCTGCATGGCAACCAGCGGGTCATTTCCTATGGCGAGCTGGCCGGGCGTGCGCTGCAACTGGCGGCCTGCCTGGAAGGTCAGGGTATCCAGCGCGGCGATGTGGTGGCGCTGCAACTGCCCAAAGGCCCCGAGCAGGTGATCGCGGTGCTGGGCATCCTCGCCTGCAGCGCCACCTACCTGCCAATCGGCATCGACCAGCCCGAAGCGCGCAGCGAGAAAATCCGTAACGCTTCCGGCGCGCGGTTGCTGCTCAAGGCCCTGCCGCCCGCAGGTCCTGCGCTGGATGCCCCGCGGCCCGGCGCGGTCACCGACCTGGCCTATATCCTCTATACCTCAGGTTCCACCGGCGAACCCAAAGGGGTGGAGATCAGCCACCTGGCCGCTGCCAACACCGTTGAAGACCTGCAAAGACGACTGCAGTTGACCGCCGATGATCGAGTCCTCGCGCTCTCTGCGCTGGAGTTCGACCTGTCGGTGTTCGACCTGTTTGCCGCGCTGTCCACGGGTGCTGCGGTCATCGGCATCGAACCCGAGGCGCAACGCGATGCCCGGCGCTGGCGTGAGCTGGCCTTGCAGCACCGCGCCAGCGTGCTCAACTGCGTGCCAGCGCTGCTCGACATGTTGCTCGGTTGTGCGCCGGACGATGCCCGCCTGCCCCTGCGTGCGGTGTTGCTCGGCGGTGACAAGGTGGCCCCGGACCTGGCGCCAAGGTTGTGGACCCAGGCCCCGGGCTGTCGCTTCATGGCGCTGGGTGGCGCCACTGAAGCGGCGATCCACTCGACGCTGTTCGAAGCCTTCCCCGGCCAGCCGTTGCCCTGGCACTGCCTGCCCTATGGCAAACCGCTGGACAACGTCAGCCTGCGCATCGTCGACCATCAGGGCCACGACTGCCCGGACCGGGTTGCCGGTGAGCTGTGGATTGGCGGCGCCGGGGTTGCCGAGGGTTATCGCGGCGACCGCGTGCGCAGCGCCGAGCGGTTTGTCGATTACCGGGGCCTGCGCTGGTACCGCACCGGCGACAGTGCGCGCTACCACACCGACGGCAATGTCGAGTTTCTCGGGCGTACCGACTTCCAGCTCAAGCTGCACGGCTACCGCATCGAAGCCGGCGAAGTCGAACAGGCGCTGCTGGCCTGCCCGGATGTCGAGCACGCCGTGGCGCTGCTGGCGGGCCAGCAACTGGCGGCGGTGGTGCGTCTGACGCACGGTCCCGTACAGCCTGAGCCGGTCGAGCTGCCAGGCCTGGCCGAGCGTCTGCCGGCGTATATGATTCCTTCGGTCATCCTCGGCTGCGCACAGTTGCCCTTGACCGGTAATGGCAAGGTGGATCGCAAGGCGCTGCACGCCTGGCTCGCTCACCACAACCCTGCCCCACAGGCCCGCCTGACACCGCCCTGCGGAGTCATCGAACAGCAGGTAGCCCGCGCCTGGCAGCAGGTGCTCGGGTGTGGCGAAGTAGGCCGCGAGCACAACTTCTTTGCTCTGGGCGGCGACTCCCTGAGCGCCACCCGCCTGGTGCGCCTGCTGGCCGAACACGGGCTGGGCGGCGCACGTATCGCCCAGGTGTTTGCCAAGCCGGTGCTGGCACAGTTTTGTGCCGGCTTGCACCCACAGATTCAGGCCGAAACACGGCGAACAGTGGTACCGGACCTGGCGCAGCGCCACGCGCCCTTTGCCATGACCGAGGTGCAACAGGCCTACTGGCTGGGCCGCGACCCCAGCCTGGTGCTGGGTGGCGTGAGCTGCCACTTCTACCGCGAATACGAGGTCGAGGACCTCGACCTGCCACGCCTGCAACGCGCATTGCGGCGGTTGATCGAGCGTCACGAAATGCTTCGCGCCGTGTTCGACCAAAGCGGTCAGGCGCGCATCCTGCAACAGGTGCCCGCCTTCGTGATCGGTCAAAGCCATGCCAGCCTCGAAGACCTGCGCGAGCACTGCGCCCACCGCGTGTTCGACCCGGAGCAATGGCCGCTGTTCGACGTACAGGCCGTGACCCACGGCCGACAGACACGGCTGGCAGTCAGCCTCGACAACCTGATTCTCGATGCCCTGAGCATCCTGCGCTTCTACGCCGAACTCGATACCCTGTACCGCGAGCCCGAGCTGGCGCTGCCGGCGCTGGACCTGTCGTTTCGCGATTACCAATTACAGTCCGCTGCCGCGCCTGCCGAACTGCACGCCGCGCAGCAATTCTGGCAGGAACGCCTGCCGCAATTGCCGCCGCACCCGCAATTGCCGCTGGCAGCGGACCCGGCCAGCCTGGGTCGGCCACGCTTTGAACGCTTGCAAGGGCACGTTGACGCCAGCGCCTGGCAAGCCATCCAGACCAAGGCCCGGCAATATGGGCTCACGGCCTCGGCGGTGCTGCTCTGCGCCTTTGCCGAAACCCTCGGCCGCTGGAGTGCTCGCCCGGACCTGAGCCTGAATCTCACCCTGTTCGATCGTCGCCCCCTGCACCCACAGATCGATCAGGTGATGGGCGACTTCACCTCGCTGACCTTGCTGGGTTATGTGCCGCTGGCCGGTGAGCATTGGCTAGACCGCGCACGGCGTACCCAGCAATCGCTGGCCGAGGCGCTGGAACACCGCTGCCTGGGTTCGGTCAGCCTGCTGCGTCAGCTGGCACGGGGTCATGGCGAGCAACAGGTGAGTATGCCGGTGGTGTTCACCAGTGCACTGGGCGTGCCGGATGGCACGGCGGCGCCGGTGGACGGCCCGTTTGCCCGCCAGGTGTTCGGGCTGACACAAACCCCGCAAGTGTGGCTCGACCACCAGGTCGTCGAAGCCTACGGCGGCATCGCGCTGAACTGGGATCATGTAGCCGGCCTGTTTCCCGAAGGCCTGGTCGAAGCGATGTTCGACGCCTACCTGCATAGCCTGAACTGGCTGGCCAGCCACGCCTGGGACAACCCTGTGCCCGACCTGCTGCCCCAGGCGCAGGCGCAACGGCGTGCCCGGCTCAACGCACCGGTCACCGGCGTGCCGGGCGACCCGACGCTGCATCAGGGCTTCTTCGAACAGGCGCGCCACACCCCGCAAAATCCGGCGCTGCTATGGGGTGAGCACGGCACACTGAGGTATGGCGAACTGGCCGACCGTGCGCTGCGTATCGCCGGTAGCCTTGAGAACGCAGGCGTCGTCCCCGGCGACCTGGTGGCCGTGTCCCTGGCCAAGGGGCCGCAGCAGATTGCCTGCGTGCTGGGGATTCTGGCGGCCGGCGCCGCGTACCTGCCGGTCGGTGTCGACCAGCCATCACAGCGCTGCCAGCGCATTCTGCAACAGGCCGGCGTGACCCTGATGCTCGCCGGGCACGACCCGCACGTGCCCGGCGTCAAACACCTCACGCCGTGCACCGCCCTGAAGGCCGAGCCGCTGGCAGCACCCCGGCCCGTTGCGGCGGCTGAGCTGGCTTATGTGATCTACACCTCCGGCTCGACCGGCCAGCCCAAGGGCGTGGAAATCACCCACCGCGCGGCGGTCAATACCGTGGCCGAGATCAACCGCTGCTATGGCATCCAGGCCACCGACAGGGGGCTGGCCCTGTCGGCGCTGGACTTCGACTTGTCGGTGTACGACCTGTTCGGCCTGTTGTCGGCAGGCGGCGCCCTGGTGCTGATCGACGAAGACCAGCGCCGCGATGCGCGGGCCTGGCTCAAGGCACTGCAACAACACCGCGTGACGGTCTGGAACAGCGTACCGGCGCTGCTCGACATGCTGCTGGAAGCCAATGCCCGGGAGCGCCAGCCGCTGGAGCTGAAGGTCGCCTTGCTGTCCGGCGACTGGATCGGCCTCGACCTGCCGCAACGTCTGCAGGCCCAGGCCCCCGGTTGCCGTTTCATCGCCCTGGGCGGGGCGACCGAAGCGGCGATCTGGTCGAACCACTACGAGGTGCAACAGCCGCTGCCGGGCTGGCGTTCGATCCCTTACGGCGTGCCCCTGGCCAACCAGGCCTACCGGGTGGTCGATGCCTTGGGCCGTGACTGCCCGGACTGGGTCACAGGGCAATTGTGGATCGGCGGCACCGGTGTCGCTCGCGGCTATCGCCACGCGCCGCAACTGACCGCTGAACGCTTCGTCGACGGCTGGTACCGCACCGGTGACCTGGGCCGCTACCACCCGGATGGCCTGCTGGAGTTTCTGGGGCGCGCCGACACCCAGGTGAAGATCGGCGGCCACCGCATCGAACTGGGCGAAATCGAAGCCGCCCTGGCCCGACACCCCTGCGTGAGCAACGCCGTGGCGCTGGTCGCCGACAACCGGCTGATGGCCGCCGTCACCGCCAGTACCGTCGTTGAGGTGCTGGCGCAACACCTGGAGCAGTGCCTGCCGGCGTACATGCGCCCGGAACGGATTCTGCTGCTGGAGCGCCTGCCATTGAGCAGCAATGGCAAGGTCGATCGCCGTGCCTTGCTAGCCCCCTTGACCGCCGCTGCCCAGCCACCTGCCAAAACCCGTGAACAACCGCTGAGCGCCGACGAGCAGATGATCGCCGGGCTCTGGCAAGACTTGCTCAACGTGCCGGGCATATCGCGCCACGACAACTTTTTCCGCCTGGGCGGCGACAGCCTGCTGGCCACGCGTTTTCTCGAGATGCTGCGCAGCCGCCTGGGCGTCGAACTGCCCATGGGTCAGTTGTTCGGTGCCGCCACCCTGCTGGAGGTGGCGCAAACCCTCAAGCGCCTGCCCACCCCGCACACCGTTGAAGAGGGCGTTATCTGATGCCCGCACAACCTCCCTTTTTTCCAGGAACTGCCCCCATGCCCGCCGCCAAACTGTTAAGTGAACTCAAGTCCCTGGGCGTCGAACTCTGGCCCCAGGACGGACAACTGAAATTCCGCGCGCCCCAGGGCCTGCTCGATAGCGAGCGCCTGGCGCAACTGCGCGAACACAAGCAGCAGATCCTGCACCTGCTGGAGACACAGGAACGCCCGCAGGTCCTGCCCGACCCGGCGCAGCAGCATTCGCCCTTCCCTCTTACCGACGTTCAGAACGCTTACCTGCTGGGCCGCCAATCGTCCTTCGGCTATGGCAATGTCGCCTGCCATGGCTACCTGGAACTGAGCTGGCCGACCCTGGACCCGCAGCAGGTGGAGCAAGCCTGGAACCGCCTGATCGCCCGCCACGACATGCTGCGTGCGGTGATCGCCAGTGAAGGCTCGCAACGTGTGCTGGCAGACGTTACCCCGTACCCGCTGGCGGTCGTCGACCTGCGTGGCGCTGCCTGCGAGCAGCACCAGCATGCGCTGCAGCACATCCGTCAGGCCATGGAGCAGAAACTCTACCCCACCGAAGTCTGGCCACTGTTCGAACTGCGCCTGAGCCGCAGCGATGACGGCGACACGCTGCACGTTTCCATGGACTCACTGATCGCCGACTGGGCCAGCGCGCAGTTGTTGTTCAGTGAGCTGGAGCAGTTGCTGCAGGATCCGCAGACGGTCTTGCCGCCGCTGGAGATCACCTTCCGCGACTACTTGCTGGCCGAACGCAGCTTGCTCGAAGGCAGCCGCCATCAACGCGACCGTGACTACTGGCTGGCACGCATCGATGCATTGCCGGGCGCCCCACAACTGCCAGCGCCGCTGAGCGGCGAAGACACCCGCGTGCCACGTTTTCAACGGCACTCGACGCAGCTTGACCCACAACAATGGGCCGCCCTGAAAGCCACTGCCAGCGAACACGGTCTCACGCCATCGATCGTGGTGCTGGCGACTTATGCCAGCACCTTGCAGCGCTGGAGCCAGCAGCCCGCATTCAGCCTCAACCTGACACTGCTCAACCGCCTGCCGCTGCACCCGCAGGTGGATCGTCTGGTGGGCGACTTCACCTCGGTCAGCCTGTTGCAGGTCAACGACCCCGAGGGCCAGGACTTCACCGCCCAGGCGCGCCAACTGGGCAGCCAACTGTTTACCGACCTGGAACACCGGTTGTTTTCCGGCATTCAGGTCATGCGCGAAATCGGCCGCCGCCGCGGGCGTGAATCTGCGGCCATGCCGGTGGTATTCACCAGCGCCATCGGCCTTGGGCTTGAAGCGCCGACGGCCAGCCAGCGCCGGGTTGGCCACGGCATCACGCAGACCCCGCAAGTCACGCTTGACTGCCAGGTAATGGATGATGCCAACGGCCTGCATATCCACTGGGACGTGCGCCAGGGCGTTTTCCCTGAGGGCCTGGTGGACGACATGCAGCAGGCCTTCGTCGCCCGTTTGCAGGTGCTCGCCCAGGACCCGACGGCCTGGCAACGCCCTGTCCGGGTGCCACTGCCGGCCTGGCAACAACGTGAGCGCCTGGCAGCCAACGCCACCGCTTCACCCTTGCCCACCGGACGCCTGCACGACCACCTGCTGGTCATGGCCCGTGAGCAGCCGCATGCCCTGGCCGTGATCGACGCCAGTGGTAGCCTGACCTTCGCCGCCCTCGCCGAACGCGCGCTGGCGGTGGCCGCCGCCCTGCGTGATGCAGGTTGCAATGCCCAGGAGCCGGTGGCGATCCTGATGCCCAAGGGCCTCGATCAGGTGGTGGCGGCCTACGGCGTCCTGCTTGCCGGGGCGGCCTATCTGCCCCTGGACAGCAACGCCCCGGCAGCACGCCGTGACCGCGTGTTGCGCAGCGCCAATGTGCGCCATGTGCTGGGCCATTCCCTGGCACAGCCGTCGGCGCCGCTGCCTGAGACACTGCCCGAGACACTGCAATGGCACGAAGTGGACAGGCTGCCCTCGGCAAGCGCCGGTTTCGAGGGCGTGGAGGGCAGCCCCGATGACCTCGCCTACGTGATCTACACCTCAGGCTCCACGGGTGAACCCAAGGGGGTGATGATCAGCCATCGCGCCGCGCTCAACACCGTGCAAGACATCAACCGGCGCTTCGAGGTCAACGCCGGTGACCGCCTGCTGGGCCTGGCACAGTTGAGTTTCGATCTGTCGGTGTATGACCTGTTCGGCCCCCTTGCCGCAGGTGCAACCCTGGTGCTGCCCGACCCGGCACGCGGTGCCGACCCTTCGCACTGGGCCGAGCAGGTGCAGCGTCATCAGGTCACGCTGTGGAACTCGGTGCCGGCACAGTTGCACATGCTTGCCGACTACCTGCACGCCGAACCACGCCCGCTGGACAGCCTGCGCCTGGCGTTGCTGTCCGGCGACTGGATCGCGTTGAACCTGCCGCCGCAACTGCAGACGCTACTGCCCGATCTGAAACTGGTGGCCCTGGGCGGCGCCACCGAAGCCTCGATCTGGTCCAACCTGCACCCCATCGGCGCCATTGATCCTGCGTGGCGCAGCATTCCCTATGGCCTGCCGCTGGCCAACCAGGGCTTTCGGGTGCTCGACAGTCAATGGCGCGATGCGCCGACCTGGGTGCCGGGCGATTTGTATATCACCGGTGCCGGCCTGGCCCAAGGCTATCTGGGCGACCCGGTATTGAGCGAGGCACGCTTTTTTGCCCACCCATTCGACGGCCAGCGCCTGTACCGCACCGGCGACCGTGGTCGCTATCTGCCGGGGGGTGAGCTGGAGTTTCTTGGCCGGGAAGACGGCCAGGTGAAGATTCGCGGGCACCGGGTCGAACTGGGAGAAGTCGACGCAGCCCTGCTGGCCATCCCCGGCGTAGACAACGCGGTCAGCCTGGTCAGCGGCGAGCTGCTGGCGTTCGTCACCGCCGCACGCACCGAGCCTGCGCCACTGCCGGATGCGCCGTTGCTCACGGCGGTCAGACGCTATGCCGACAGCCAGGTCGGCAGTTTCAATGCACAACAGGTTCGCGAGTATCAGTCTGACCTGAGTACAGCCGCATTGAGTTCGATGCTGGAGGTGATGCTCAAGGCCCGGCTGTTCAGCGGCGAACTGACCGAGCCGGATGCAGCCACGATTCTTCAGGCCTTGCAGGCCGAGCCGCGCCACCACTGGCTGGTGCGCCGCTGGCTGCACGCGCTGTGCGAGGCGGGCCTGCTGTGCCACGAGCATGCCCGTTATCGCCTGGCAAACGCCGCACCCGATCCGGCACTGGCCTGGGGCCGTGCGGAGCAGGCCATCGCGTCGGGGCTGTGCAGTCAGGCGCTGCTCGACTATCAGCTCAGCCATGTGCGGCAATTGCCACAACTGCTCAAGGGTGAGGTCAACCCGTTCGACCTGCTGTTCCCTCAGGGCCAGCAGGACCTGGCGTTGCAGTTGTACGGCGGCGATGCCGTATCGCGCTACAACAACCACAGCATCGCCGCCCTGATCAACCGCCTGGCCACCTGGCATGAAGGCGACGGCCCGCTGCGCATCCTCGAAATCGGCGCTGGCACCGGGGCCACCAGCACGCCGGTCATCGGCCTGCTCGATGGGCTGGACGTCGATTACCTGTTCACCGACATGACCGCCTTTTTCCTGCCGGCAGCCCGGCAGCGCTTTGCCGAACAGAGCTGGGTGCGCTATGGCGTGCTGGACATCGACCAGGACATCAGGCCACAGGGTCTGGCCAGCAACAGCGTGGACATCGTGCTGTGCGCAGGCATGCTCAACAGCGTCAGGCACATCGACCATGCCCTCGGCCAGATCACCGAACTGCTCAGCCCCGGCGGCTGGCTGGTGTTCAGCGAACCCACCGCCGAATGGCCACCTATCCTGCTGACTCAGGGGTTCATGATGACGCCGGTCAATGGCGACCACGACCAGGGCCGCAGCGGCCTGTGCAGTGCCGGGGTCTGGCAGTCGCGAATCACGGCGTGCGGTGGCGAATGCCTGCCCGTCCTGCCGCTGGCCGACCACCCGCTGGCCGCCTGCGGCATGCAGGTATTCGCCGCCCGCTTCAAGGCCGGTGTGCAACGTCTGAGTGTCGACAACCTGCGCCGGGCCCTGGCCCAGCGCCTGCCGGACTACATGTTGCCGGTGCACCTGCAAGTGCTCGACCGCTTGCCGCTGACCGCCAACGGCAAGGTCGACCGCAAGGCCCTGGCCGGATTGCGCCCCGCCGCCGATGCCCAGGCATCCGCCAGCCAGCAAGCACCGAGCGATCCGCTGGCCGCCCAGTTGTGCCGCCTGTGGGCCGACGCCTTGGGGCTGGCGCAGATCGGCGTCGATGACAGCTTCTACGAGAAAGGCGCCGACTCGCTGATTCTCGCGCGTGTCGCCGGCCAACTGCGTGAGCAACTGCCTCAGGCGCAAGGCCTGAGTTACGACACCCTGCTGCGGCAGATGCTCAACGAGCCGAATGTCGCCGCCCTCGCACGCCTGCTCAAGGATGGCGAAGCCGCCCCCAACGTCATTGCCACCCGCAGTGAAGCGCAACGCTCGTCCGGCAGCAACGCGCTGGTGGTGCCATTTGGCGGCGGCGAGGTCGGCCCGGTGCGGGTGATGTTCCATGCAGCCCTCGGGACCCTGGATTATTTCCAGCACCTGGGACGCGCGCTGGCCGGGCAGCAGGCCGGCCCGGTGATCGGCTTTGCCGTGGCCGACACCGCGCAGTACCTGGCGCTGGAGCCAAACCGTCTGATCGAAAGCGTGGCACAGGACTATGCCGAGCGCTTGATCGCCGACGGCCATCGACGCTTCCAGTTGATCGGTTACTGCCTGGGCGGCCTGCTGGCCACCGAGGTCGCCCGGCGCTTGCTCGAACGCGGCATGGAGGTGGTCGACCTGAGCCTGATCGACAGCATCCCGATGTTCATCGATACCGACGAAGAACTGGCCTACGAGGCGATCTTCGTGCCCAACCTGAACCTGGACCCGGTGAAAACCGTGTTCGGTGCACACATCCGGGACGACGACGTGTACCGCGCCATCGACCTGCTGATGGCCCGCGACAACCGCCGCGTACCTGCCGGGGCCATGGCCGGCTTGAGCGGCGATCCGGGGCTGGAGGCGCTGGCACTGGCGGTCCGGCAGCAGTCTGCACGCAGCCAGGAAGAACGCCTGGCCGAGTACGCGCAGTTGGCATCGGGCCAGGCCGGGGTGCCGATCGGCCCCGAGCTGGTGCCGACACTGTTCCGCGTCTGCCGCCACAGCATGCGCGCAGCCAGATTCGACCCGCCGCCGTTCCTGGGCAACATGACTTATCTGCGCTGCCTGGAGCAGCAATCGTTCGGCATCACCGGTGGCGTCGGCCACCTGGCAGCGCCGTTCTGGGAAGACGCGTGCCTGGGGCGGTTCGAACTGATCGATGTGCCCGGTAACCACTTCAGTGTGATCGAGCCGCCGCACGTCCATACCGTCACTGCGCACCTGCTCCAGGCTCTTCGGAAAAACTCATGACCACGGCTTTGCAAACACTGAAACGTCCGGTCCAGGGTTTGATCCGACTCGGTGTGGTATGTGCGGCTCTGGGCGCGCTGGTCAACCTTGTGCCTTTCATCGGCCTCACCGAGCTGGGTCACTTGCTGCTGGCCGGTAACGCTCACAGCCAGACCTTGTGGCTGTGGGCCGCGCTGGTAGTGCTGGGCCTGAGCCTGGGCTGGATGGCCAGCGGCGTGGCGCTCTGGCTGACCCACGTGGCCGACCATCGCCTGCAAGCCAGCGTGCGCGAAGCCATGGTGCGCAAACTCGGGCACGTGCCGTTGGGCTGGTACACCGACACCACCTCCGGTGCCGTGCGCAAGGTGGTGCAGGACGACCTCGAAGACCTGCACCACCTGATCGCCCACCATGGCGTCGAACTCACGGCGGCCATCGTCACACCGCTGGCCGGCTTGCTGTGGCTGGCGACGCTGAACTGGCGGCTGGCGCTGCTGGCGGTGCTGACGCTGCCGGTCTATGCGCTGGCCTACGCGCTGATGATGCGCGGCTTCGGCGCCAAGATGCAGTTGCTGGACAAGAGCATGACCCGGGTCAGCACGGCGATTGTCGAGTTTGTCCACGGCATTGCCGTGGTCAAGGCTTTTGGCCGGGCCGGCCAGGCTCACCGCAGCTATCAGCAGGCCGTCAGCCAGTTCAGCGAGCAGTACGCCGGGTGGGTCAAGCCGTTGCTGCGCCTGGAGGCCTTTTCTTCGATGGCCTTGAGTGTGCCGGTGATCTTGCTGGCAAGCCTGGGGATCGGCAGCCTGTTGCTGGCGCAAGGCTGGATCACGCCGCTGGAGCTGTTCGCCGAAACCCTGGTGGCGGTGGTCATCCCGCAATCGTTGCTGGTGATCAACCAGAGCCTCACCGCCCAGCGCACCGCCCTGGCGGCAGCCGAGCGTATCGAGGCGCTGCTGCAGGTCGAGGAACTGCCGGTGCCCAAAGTCTGCGTACCGCCCAGGGGCCGCGATATCACCTTTGAACAGGTGCAGTTCGGCTACGACCCTGAACACCTGATCCTCAAGGGCGTTGACCTGCACTGCCCGGCCGGCAGCGTGACCGCGCTGGTCGGCGCATCCGGGGCCGGCAAGTCGACACTGGCCAAGCTGGTGCCACGCTTTCATGACGTCAGCGCCGGCCGTCTCTGCGTGGGTGGCACCGATGTGCGCGAGATCGACCCGCGCCAGCTGTATCGGCATGTGGGTTTCGTATTGCAGGACGCGCAACTGGTGCACGGCACGGTCGCCGACAACCTGCGCCTGGGCCGCCCCGACGCCAGCGATGCCGAGGTCGAGGCGGCGGCGCGCTCGGCGCTGATCCATGCCCGTATCCAGGCACTGCCGCGGGGTTATCAGTCGGTGGTCGGCGAAGACGCGATCTTCTCCGGTGGCGAAGCCCAGCGCGTGTCCATTGCCCGCACCCTGCTGGCCGACACGCCGGTGCTGATCCTCGATGAAGCCACCTCACATGCCGACCCGGAATCCGAAGCGCTGATTCAGGACGCCCTGTCGGCGCTGGCTCGCGGCCGTACGGTGCTGGTGATTGCCCATCGGCTGGCGAGCATTTGCGGAGTCGACCAGATCGTCGTCCTTGACCAGGGCCGGGTGCTGGAAAAAGGCCGGCATGAACACCTGCTTGCCGCCAACGGTGCCTATGCCCGCCTATGGCACGCCAGTGCCCACACCACCCCCGAACCGGAGATGTCACTGTGATCCGCAGCCTTGTGACCTTACTGGGCCAGGCCCATGCTTGGCGCCTCTATCGTTACCTTGCGTGGCTGGTGACCAGTGCCGTGTTGCAAGGCCTGGCCGTAGCCCTGCTGGTACCGATTCTGCGCGCGCTGTTCACCGGCGACCTGTCCACAGCCGTGGTCTGGCTGGCAGTGCTGGCGGCAATGGTGGTGCTGACCTGCATCGCCCATTACCAGCAGGCCATGAAGGGTTTCAACCTGGCCCTGCTGGTGCTGACGACCTTGCATGATCGCCTCGGCCAGCATCTGGCCAGCCTGCCTCTGGGCTGGTTCAACGCGGAAAAGGTCGGGCGTCTGTCGCGCAGTGCCACCAGCGGCACACTGATGGTCACCGGCTTGTTTGCCCACTATCTGGGGCCGGTGGTGTGCGGGGTGGTGGTACCGGCCACGGTCGCGCTGACCCTGTTCGTGTTCGACTGGCGCCTGGGCCTGACTGCCGTGCTGTGTGCGCCACTGATCTATTTCACCCATCGCAGGTCGGCCGCTGCCATCGGCAGCAACGATGCGCGGGTAGAAGCCGCCGCGACCCTGGCCGGCAACCGTGTGGTGGAGTTCGCCCGCTATCAGCAAGTGCTGCGCGCCTTTGGCCGCACCCAGGACGGCTACGCGCCGTTGCAGGCGGCCAACCAGGCACAAAAGCTGGCGGGCGGGTCGATGCTGTCGCAGACCTTTCCCAGGCTGCTGGCCGGTGGCCTGACCGTGCAAATGGCCTTCGCATTGCTGGTGGGCGTGGGCATTGCCCTGGTGGTCCAGGGTGAAATCGATGCGATTCAGTTGATCGCCCTGCTGGCCCTGGCGGCACGCTTTGTCGGGCCACTGGCCGAAGCGGCAGCGCGTAGCGGCCTGTTGCGCATGGCCGGCAACGACCTGAATCAACTGGTGGGCATCCTGCGTGAAGCAGCGCTGCCCGAACCCGCCGTCAGCCAGCCCCTGTCGGCACCCGGCAGCCTCGCCTTCGAACACGTGAGCTTCGGCTACCCCAGTGGCCCCACGGTGTTGCACGACCTGTCATTCAAGGCCACTGCCCATACGATGACGGCGATTGTCGGTGCGTCGGGCTCGGGCAAGACCACGGTCACTCGCCTGCTGATGCGCTTTTTCGATACCACGGCGGGCAGCGTCAAGGTCGGTGGCGTGGACGTGCGCGAGCTGTCCAGCGAGGCGCTGATGGCGCAACTGTCGCTGGTGATGCAGGACGTGTACCTGTTCAACGACAGCCTCGAAGCGAATATCCGCGCAGGCCGCCCGGACGCCGGTGCAAGCGAAGTCGCCGAGGCCGCGCGGCTGGCCGGCGTGGATGAAATCGTCGCACGCCTGCCTCAGGGCTGGAACACGCCCGTGGGCGAAGGCGGCGCAGCGTTGTCCGGGGGGGAGCGCCAGCGCGTTTCGCTGGCCAGGGCCTTGCTCAAGCGGGCGCCCATCGTGCTACTGGACGAAGCCACTGCCGCGCTCGACCCGCATAACGAAGCGTTTGTACAAGCGGCAATTCACAGCCTGATGCAAAGCTCGACCGTGCTGGTGATCGCCCACCGTTTGCCAACCATTATGGCCGCCGACCAGATTCTGGTACTGGAAGCCGGTCGCCTGGCAGAGTCGGGCAACCACGCGCACCTGCTGGGTCTCGATGGCCGCTACGCAGGCTTCTGGCGCGATCGCCAGCGCGCCGGTGGCTGGCGCCTGAATGTGCAGGCCCAGCCATGCTGATCGGGATAACGGGCGCCAGTGGCGACGTCGGCATGGCCAGCGTTCAGGCTTTGTTGAGCCTGGGCCTGCACGACCTGCGCCTGGGCGGGCGCGACCCGCACAAAGGCGCGCGTTGCCTGGCGCTGCTTCGGCAGCAATGGCCCCAGGCGCGGCTGGACTGGGCCACCGTGGACCTCAACGACGCGCCGGCCCTGGCCGCGTTCGCTTGTGGCTGCGAGGTGCTGCTCAACTGCGCCGGCCCGTCCTGGCGTGTGGCGGACCGTGTCGCACAGGCCGCCATGAAAGCCGATGCGCATTACGTCGATGCCGCCGGCGATATCAACCTCGACCCGACCCCGTGGCACAGGCGTAGTGCGGTGCTTGGCGCAGGCCTGCAACCGGGACTCACCGGGCTGATGCCACGCTGGCTGGCTGCGCAGGCGTTCACCGGGGTACGGGGGCTGAGCAGTTATTTCGGCCTGCGTGACCACTTCACGGCGGTGGCCGCCGACGATTTTCTGCAAGGTGCGTCGGACGGCTCCAGCGAGCCCCTGGCGGCCTGGCACCACGGCCGTTGCAGCCGCGTCCTGAGACGACGCCGGGATGTGCGGCTGCCGTGCTTCCCCGGCCCGGTGCACGTGCTGCCCTACTTGAACCTTGAAGGCGAACGCCTGGCCAGGGACCTGCACCTGGAGACGGGCCAGTGGTTCAACGTGATGACCGACGGGCATGTGCTCAAGGCCCTCGACCAGGCGCACAACCTGCCACGTGACGACGCGGTGCAGCGCTTGTGTACGGCCAGCCGGCTGGACCTCAGCGGCCAGCCCCCCTTTGTCACGCTACTGCTGCAACTCGATGGTTTCTGCGACGGCCAGGCCCGCACCCGCAGCCTGGTCCTCAGCGGCGCGGGCAATGCGGCGCTGACCGGGGCCATGGCGGCAGCCACGGTGGTGAGTGTGCTGGAAGGCGAAATTCGCACCGGCTGTCATGACGCCGCGCAGGCATTGCCGCCCGCCGCCACGGTCGAGCGCCTGCAACGCACCTCGGCGATCCGCGCCCTTAACCTGCTGGAGCACCCGCTCGACCACCTGCAACACGCCGAAGAAGGATGCCTATGAACACCGCCCTGAACGCGCTGGAACAACTGAGCCTGGGTGTCATGGCCGACCTGCTGCTGCACACGCAGGCCTTGCCGGTCGACGTCTGGCGAACAGCCGGACACCTGAATCAGGCCCTCGGCACGGCACCGCGCCATGCCTGGATTGTGCGGCGCTGGCTGGCGGCGTTGTCGCGTGCGGGCGCCCTGCGTGAAGACGGCGAGCGCGTTGCCTGGCACGGTACGCCGCCCCACGCAGCGGTTGGCGATTTGCCACAACTGTATGCCGAACTGGGCTTCCCGCCGAGCATGGCGCCGTTGCATGCCAAGGTCATCGACTGCCTGCCGCAGTTGTTGCGCGACGACATTGCTCTGGCGCCGTTGCTGGTCGTCGCGGGTGATCCGGTGACCGTACTGGGCGCCTATCAGCACAACCACTTCACCGCCGCAGTCAACCAGGCGCTGGCGGCCCGCGCGCGGCAAACCCGCGCGGCTGGCGCAGCACTGCAGGTGCTGGAACTCGGCGGTGGCGCTGGATGCACCACCGGCGTGGTGCTGGCAGCGCTTGAGGACCGCGAAACAATCTACCGATTTACCGACCTCAGCTCTCTGTTCACCGGCGCGGCTCAGCGCCAGTTTCGCCTGGAGCCAGGCATGGCGTTCAGCCTCCTCGACCTGGACCGCGACTTCAGCGAACAAGGCATCGAGCCTCACAGCCAGGACCTGGTCATCGCCGGCAATGTGCTGCACAACGCCCGCGACCTCGCCCGTAGCCTGGCACGAATCCGGGTGTGCCTGCGCGACGGCGGCACGTTGCTGTTCAGCGAGTCCATCGCCGACAACCCGGCGATGCTGACCTTCATGCACCTGCTGTTGTCACCGCCCGCCGGCGCCCCGCTACGGACCGTGGACGAGGTGTTCATGGCCCCCGACGACTGGCGCCATGCCTTGCACGCCGCAGGCTTCGAGCTGCTCGAGCTGTGGCCCGCTGCGGGTGATCCGCTGGCCGCCGCCGGGCAACGTCTGTTTCATGCCACAGGAGTTTCATGATGAATGTCGACACCCTGCTGATCGACGTGCCCCTCGGCCCTCATCCATGGTGCCTGCCCGCCTTGACTGCGCTGGGCAGTCATCACCTCGCCCCGCCACGCCTGCTGGCCGCACTCGAGCGCCAGCGCCCCGCCGTGGTCTTGATGGGCGCCGAGCAACTGCAGCGGCTGCTGGATTTTCCGGCACTGCCCTTGAGCGACCTCAGCTACCTGGAACAGGTGGTGTTTATCAGCACCCGACCGGGCGACTGGCCGCTGGCAGAACGGGCGGCGGCGCAACTCGATTGCCATGTGCAGGGGTTCACTCAGGTGCAGGGCCAGTGGCGCAACCTGGTCGACGTCAAGCTGGCGCACCACCGTTGGCGCGCGCGCGCCTTGGGCCACCCTCAGGTCAATGCCGTTGCGCTGCACGGCCAGACGTTGTTCGTGGTGCCGCATCCCTGCGAGGTCACACCGGTAGACGACCATCTGGACGCGACCGAGGCCGCCCTCGACCAGCAATTTGCCACCGCGCAACTGACCGAGGCGGTGCGACTCAATGATCGACTGGGCCACGCCGCGCTGCTGTCGATGCTCAACGGGCTAGAACAATGCGGGCTGCTGCCCGCGCCACTCAATGACGTGGGCCAAAGCCTGGCGTTGGCAGGCATTGCCCCCGGCCATCGGCCCTTGATTGCGCGCTGGCTGGATGTGTTGCAGGCACAGGGCCTGTTGCGGCCAGAGGCCAATCGGTTGCAGCCCACTCTTGATACCGGTGCCTGGAGCGATGCCGCCCTTGAAGGTATTTGGGCGCAACTGACCGTGGACTGGGCACGCAACACCGGCGGCAGCGGCACGCTTGAATACGCGCAAGACAACGCGCGCCAGTTACCGGCGTTGATGCGCGGGGAGTGTGCGGCGGTGCACCTGCTGTTTCCCGAGGGCCGCACCGAACGCGCGGCGGCGTTGTACCGCGAAAGTCTGGCGGCGCAGTACCAGCACCGCGCGGTAGCCCACTGGATCGGCGCCTGGGCTGCACGCCAGCCGGCCGGTACACCGTTGCGCGTGCTGGAAGTCGGTGCCGGCACCGGTTCGACCACCCAGGCGGTGTTGCCCGCACTGGCCGACAGCGCGGTGGACTACCTGTGCACCGACGTGTCGCGTTACTTCAGCGAGCAAGCCGCCGGGCGGCTCAAGGACTGGCCGTGGGTACGCCACGGCGTGTTCGATATCGATCGACCGGCACTGGCGCAGGGCTATCCAGCACAGGCCTGGGACCTGATCGTCGCCGGTGGCGTGCTGAATGCCGCCCGCGACACCGAACGCTCCCTGGCCACCCTGCTCGCGTTACTCAAACCGGGAGGCTGGCTGGTGTTCAGCGAACCGACGCAGGAAGAATTCTGGGTGATGGCCTCGCAGGCCTTCATGCTCAACCAGGCCAGCGACGAGCGTCAGCTGAGCAGTGCCACCTTTCTTGACCTTGCGCAATGGCAAGGCGCCCTGGCCCGTGCCGGCTTTCACGGCAACCGTAGCCTGCCCGCCGCCACCCACCCGCTGGCGAGCCTGGGCCATCGCGTGTTCGTGGCCCAGGTACCGGCCCGACGCCTGAGCCGCGCCGAACTGGCGGCCTACCTCGAAGCCCCCGAGCTGCAGCTTGAACTGCTCGACCATTTACCCGACTTCAGCACTGCCAAGGACTGCTCATGAGCCGCGCCCCTGCACGCAAACGCGTTATCGTCGCCGGCACCGCGTTTGGCCGTATCTACCTGCAAGCCCTGGCACGCGCCCGGGCCGACTATGAACTGGTGGGCATCCTGTCACGTGGCAATGCCTACTCACGCGCCTGCGCCGATCACTACAGCGTGCCGCTGTACGAGGCTGTCGAGCAGGTGCCGGACGACGTCGACATCGCCTGCGTGGTCGTGCGCTCCGGCGCCACCGGAGGGGTTGGCAGCGAACTGGCCCAACACCTGCTGCGCCGTGGTATCCACGTGCTGCAGGAGCACCCGGTGCACCACCGCGAAATCGCCGCGTGCATGCAGGCGGCTCGCCAGGGCCAGGCGGCCTATGCGGTGAACACGCTGTACCCGAATATTCTGGCGATCCGGCGCTTTCTCGCCGTGGCCGACTACCTGCGCGAACAGCAGGGGCTGGCGTATATCGACGTGGCCTGCAACAGCCAGGTGGCCTACCCGCTGCTGGACATTCTGGGTCGCCTGGCCGGTGGCCTGCGGCCGTGGGTGTTCGCGGCGCCAGCAGCCAGCGTCGGCGTACAGCCTTTCATGCGCCTTAACGCAAGCTTCAACGGCGTGCCGATCAGCCTGCGCATCCAGAACCAGGTGCATCCAGAAGACCCGGACAACCATTCCTTTTTGCTGCACCGCCTCGAAGTGGGCTGCGAGGCCGGCGTGCTGAGTCTGGGCGACACTCACGGCCCGGTGCTGTGGAACCCGCGCCTGCACGCCCTGCGCGACGACACCGATCGCCTGATCATGGCCGGCCCCGGCAGCGAGCGCCTGGCCGGACCGACGATGGTGGTGCTCGACCCGCAGATTCCGGCGAGCTACCACCAGGTCTTCAGCCAGGTCTGGCCTGATGCAGTCACTGTCGCCCTCGGCGAATTGTGCCGGGATATCGACGACCCCGCGCGCCGCTTGCGCAGCGGCGTCTGGGCCACTGAAGTTTCGATGGCCTGGCGCGAAATGAACAACCTGATCGGCATGCCTGAACTGATCTACCCACCGGTACCGCGAGCGCTGCCACTGGCCGACCTCTACGCCCGTGCCGACGCGGTGCAACCCCCTCGCGGTGACGACACCGCCCAACTGCCGGGAGCCTTGCCGTTTTGAACACTGCCCGATCTGCTTCGAGGTGCAGCCATGTGTTGCTGTGGGTGCGCGATTTGCACCAGGCCGTGGCGAATTTCCGCGCCGCCGGCTTCGAGGTCACTTACGCCACCGCCGAAGCCGGCGCACAACATGCACACATCTGGTTCAGCCAGGGACCGATCATCGAACTGTTGACCACACCGCGTCACGCCTGGCTGTTCAAGTGGCCCATCGACTGCCTCGCCGGTCGGGGTGCCGGGCGGCGCATGCTGCGCTGGGCTGCCCAGGGCGAAGGCTTCTGTGACCTCGCGCTGCTGTGCGAAGACCCAGCCCTGGCACCACGCCTCAAGGACCTGGTGGCCTGCGGCGTGAGCATGGGACACACGGTCAACTGGCGACGCACCTGCGCCGACGGTACCCAGACACGCTTTCGCTTCGTGTACCCGCGCCATGACCGCCTGCCCTTTCTGGTCACGCCTTATACGCCCTCGCAACACCCGACGTACAAGGTCCACCCCAATGGCGCCACCGGCTTGGCCGCAATTCACCTGGGGGTGCATCCCGATGATCGCACCGCCCTCAGCCTGCTGACCGGCGATGACCCGCTGCTGCACCTGCAGCCGGCCGCCCACACCGGTGTTCAGGCGGTGCAAATCACCGGCCTTGCGCACCCGCTGAATCTGCACGGCGCCCGGTTGCTGGGCTGCCCCACTGTCCAAGGAGATTGCCATGCTTGATGGATGCACTGACTGGCCCGACGATTTTATCCGCCGCTACCGCGAGCAAGGCTACTGGCGCGGCGTGCCGTTGGGCGAACTGCTGCGCGAGCAGGCCCGGCGTACGCCGCACAAAGAGGCATTGGTGGACGGCAGCCGGCGCTGGAGCTATGCCGAGCTCGACCATCAGGCCGACAGTGTGGCCGCAGGCCTCGCCGACCGCGGGCTGCTGGCCGGCCAGCGGGTGTTGGTGCAGTTGCCGAATATCGCCGAATTCTTCAGCCTGACCTTTGCCCTGTTGCGCCTGGGCGCGATCCCGGTGTTTGCGCTGCCGGCTCATCGCGAACATGAGCTTGCGCACCTGGCGCAGCTCAGCCAGGCGGTGGCCTATGTGATTGTCGACCAGCATCTGGGCTTCGACTATCGCCCGTTGGCGCACACGCTGTGCGAGCAAGTGCCGAGCCTGCAACAGGTCTGGGTGGTCGGCGCAGCCGAGTCGTTCGTGCCTCTGGCGCAGTGCGTTGCCCGCCCGCGCGAACTGCCGGCACCGGATGCGCGGGAGGTGGCGGTACTGCTGCTGTCCGGCGGCACCACCGGCATGCCCAAGCTGATCCCGCGTACCCATGACGATTACGCCTGCAACGCGCGCCTGGCGGCACAAGCATGTGGTTTCGACGCCGAGACCCGCTACCTGGCAGCGCTGCCGGTGGCGCACAATTTCCCCCTCGCCTCCCCCGGTGCGCTGGGCGTGTTCAGTGTCGGCGCGACCCTGGTGCTGGCGCCAGAGCCGAGCCCGGACACCGCCTTCGAGCTGATCGAACGCGAACGTATCACCCACACCGCGTTGATCCCGCCGCTGGTGCTGTTGTGGCTGGAAGTCGCGCAGTGGTCCGATCACGACCTGAGCAGCCTGCAATGGCTGCAAGTCGGCGGCGCACGGCTCAAGGCCGAGATCGCCGCACGCATTCACCCGGCGCTGGGCTGCGGCCTGCAACAGGTGTACGGCATGGCCGAGGGTTTGCTGTGCTTTACGCCGCTGGACGATCCGCAGGCGCTGGTGTTCGACACCCAAGGCTTGCCGCTGACGGCGGCCGATGAGATTCGCATCGTCGATGGCGATGACCTGCCGGTGGTGCCCGGCACAGTCGGTGAATTGCTGGTACGTGGTCCCTACACCATTCGTGGCTATTACGATGCCGCCGAGCATAACCAGCGCGCCTTTACCACAGACGGCTTTTACCGATCCGGTGACCTGGTACGACGCTTGCCCCAGGGGCATCTGGTGGTCGAAGGGCGCATCAAGGATGTGATCAATCGGGGTGGCGAGAAAATCCCTGTAGAGGAAATCGAGAACCTGCTGCTGGGCCACCCCCAGATTCGCGATGTAGCCTTGGTGGGCCTGGCCGACGAGTTACTGGGCGAGCGCAGTTGCGCCTGTGTGCTGGCCGACGGCGAGCCGGTCGACCTGGCGTCGATCAACGCCTGGCTGCGCGCGCGCGGGCTGGCCGCCTGCAAGTTACCGGACCGTTTGCAAGTGCTGCAGCAGTTCCCGCTGACGCGCCTGGGCAAGGTCAACCGCAAGGCTTTGGCGGAACAGATGGTGGTGCCATGAACAGCGTTGCATCGCCCTGGCTACGCGTGTTGCGAGAGAGCGAACAGGCTCGGGCACGGCTGGTGTGCCTGGCCCATGCCGGGGGCAGCGCGAGTTTTTTTCGCTCGTGGCTGGCACACCTGCCAGGGGATATCGACCTGCTGGCCGTGCAGTATCCGGGGCGAGAGGAGCGTTTCAGCGAAGCACCTATAGCCTGCCTGGACAGCCTGGCCGGGCACATTGCCGAAGCGCTGCAAGCCCTGCCCGAGCGCCCCTTGCTGCTGTTCGGCCACAGCATGGGCGCGGCGCTCGCCTACGCCGTAGGGGTGCGCCTGCAAGCGGCAGGCCCGAGGGCTGCCCATGTATTCGTCTCGGGGCACGCGCCCCCACACCGGCAACCGCCCAGCGACCTGCACCGCCAGGACGATGCGGCGCTGGTCGCCGACATCCTGCGCCAGGACGCCAGCGCCGCCGGTCTTTGGGCCGATCCGCAACTGCGGGCACTGTTTCTGCCCACCCTGCGCAGCGACTACCGGGCCATAGAAACCTGGCGCCCCACGCAGCTCACACCGCTGAGGGTGCCACTGGATGTGCTGCTGGCCCGCGATGACGCCGAGGTGAGCCTTGAGCAAGCCCGTGCCTGGGCAGACCTCAGCGACTACACCCCGGATATCCGCCTGTTCGATGGCAACCATTTTTACCTCAAGCATCAGCCGCGACCGGTGATCCAGCACCTGCTGCACCGCACCGCCTACCTTCAGGGAAACTCGCTATGAAAACCCCGGAACACTGCACTGACCTGACGGATATCCGTCAGGCCATCGACAGCCTCGACCAGCAGATCATCAGTGCTCTCGGCCTGCGCATGCACTACGTCAAGGCCGCCTCCGCGTTCAAGCCCGACCAGGCCAGCATCGCAGCCCCGGAGCGCGTCGCGGCGATGTTGCCGCAGCGTCGGCAGTGGGCGCAGGAGGCCGGGCTGGACAGTGAATTTATCGAGGGGCTGTTCAGCCAGATCATCCACTGGTACATCGCCGAGCAAACCGCTTTCTGGCTGCAAAAAAGGAGCAAGGTCGTATGAACGCGGCCGAACTGCTCAAGGTGTTGCAGACCGCGCATCAGCACGCGGCGGCGTATCAACGACCTGTAGTCGCCGTCTATTCGCACGCCGCACCGGCGCTGGATCCGCTTGCTCTTTATGAGTCTCACCGGCAGGGGTTTTTCTGGTGCACGCACTCACCGGAGCTGGCCCTGTTCGGTCTGGGCTGTGCCTGGCAGATAGAGGCCCATGGCCCCCGGCGCATGCTTGAGGTCGACCGACAATGGTTCGCACTGTGTGCCGATGCCGTGATCGACGGGCCCAAGGCACCGTTGCTGCTGGGCGGCATGCGCTTCGATGAACAGCGACCGTGCGCGCCGCATTGGGCCGCCTTCACCGACGCCAGTTTTCACCTGGCCCACTGGCTGCTCAGCGAAGACACCGATGGCCGCTGGCTACGTTGTCAGCGGGTGGTGAAACCCGACAGTGACCCGGCAGCACTGGCACGCGAAAGCCTGGCAGTCTATGCGCAACTGCTCGAACCACCGGCCTTGACCACACCTTCGCCGCACGTACTCGAATGCACTTCGCTGCCTTCGGCGCAGTGGCAAGCCAAGGTGGACACAGCGTTGCAGGCCATCGCCCGGCGCGACCTGAGCAAGGTGGTGCTGGCAAGGCATATCGACTACCAACTGGACACCGCCCTTGATAGCGGCGCGGTGATGCGGCGGCTGCACGCCCGACGCAACGCCTCCCACCTGTTTGCCTTGCACCGTGGCGAGCATTGTTTCATTGGCGCCACGCCCGAGCGGCTGCTCAGTTGCCAGGACTCGCGCCTGACCACCCACGCGTTGGCTGGCAGTGCGCGGCGCGGCATCAATGCCGACGAGGATCACGCCATCGGTGAACGCTTACTCGCCGATCCCAAGGAACAGCACGAACACCAGTTGGTGGTCCAGACCATCACCGGGGCCTTGGCCAACAGCGTGAGTCAATTACGCGCCGCACCGCGCCCCGGCCTGCTGAAACTGGCCACGGTGCAGCACTTGAGTACGCCCATCACTGCGCAACTCAACGCCGGCAAGCACCTGCTGGACGGCGTGCAGGCACTGCATCCGACACCCGCGGTCGGTGGGCTGCCGGGGGCGCCCGCACTGGATTTCATCCGTGATCACGAAGGGTTCGACCGTGGCTGGTATGCCGCACCAGTGGGCTGGCTGGATGCCGACGGCAACGGTGACTTTCTGGTGGCCTTGCGCTCGGCGCTGCTTACGCCGACGCATTGCCATGCATTTGCCGGCTGTGGAATCGTCGAGGGGTCGTTGCCTGCCAATGAATATGAAGAAACGCAGCTCAAGCTTGCCAGCATGGAGCAGGCACTGCTTTTGCGGCGCCAGTCGATGAATCCGGAGCAAAACTCAGCGACAACCAACAGGCTGCCGTTCTTGCAATAAAACAATACATGCACATCCGCTTCGGATGCTGAGATAGAAACTCCAAAACCCACCGAGCTGGACGCGATTGAAGTGATCGGCAAGGGAAATAGCGCCAGTCGTGTCCAGCCGCTCTCGCGCAGCAAGGTCAGCCATGCGCCCATACCCCGGTACAGCGCCGGGCTTTTCGTATCTGGCGATGCCCTACTCTGCTATGGTGACGACCATTCGAGTGTCAGGAAACAGCAAAAGTGGACTTATGGAAATCGCTGTCGTTTACCATTCTGGTAGCGATCAGTACCCCGGCATGGGCAGCCGAAAACAACAATCCATTCCAGGCGGCGCTGATGATTACCACCGTAGTTCCGGCGGTCATCATTTCAGGAGCCACGGCGCTTACATCGGAGATTCCCGATCTTTTCAAACCGGCGAAGAGTGATGCGCTGACGTTCATTGCTTCAGGTGGCGAGATTCGGGGGGCAGAGTTCGAGCAGGCGTCCCGACACTACCGCTCCACCTATGCGTCGCCGCTTATGTCCGACATGCAACTGGCACAGGCAATCGCGATTTTACCCTGACGTCGCGCCCAGGATGCCCGCAGCGCCGGGCAGTCGGGTCCTGCTTATGCCAGCCGCTTCATCGACAGCGTCATCTGTGCCATAAGATCCCTTTGCTCTTTCAGCGAAAGCACAACCCTGGCAATCGAGCGGCTGGTTGCCAGGTCAGACAGGGGGATGCTCGCAATGTACAACTCGATCTCGCCTGATTCAGGATGGATGAGCTTCACCGACAGGCTGTCACTGGCCGCACTGGTGCATTCGCACTTACTGGGTAGAAAGGCGGTTTCAAGCACACGCTGCAGCTCGATTTTCGAATACATGAGCTTTCCTTGTTAGTCTTTTGTCAGGTCAACTATAGACGAAGGCAATGGTGTTGCGCCTGGGTATTAACGTTCACGTGACCCGGCCAGAAATGCTGTTCTGTGTACTGAGGGAGCTGTCGGTGGCATACCGGGATGCGTCCCCCACATCCCGCCCCTGCTCCAGTACAGCGCACCCTGTTCGGATTGCTTCGCAGCGTGTGGTTTGAATTTCAACTTTGTGTGCCAGCAGCGCTAAAACCAGCGCTGACTAGTCGTGTTGATCGGCGTCAGGCGCTAGCCTTATGTACCAGCGATTATCGTCATAGTGTTGGGGATCATGATCGGCCAAAACCGCGCTCCAAAAACCACCGGAATGTTCGTCGACAACCCGAAAAAACAATCGCTGGTTATTGCTGTTACGGAGTATATCGATGAGCAGCCCGACGACAGCTCGGCCGATGCCCTGCCGTCGATAGGGCGGAAAGACGAATAGTGGCGTTACATCGCCATGGATAAAATTAAAAACACTAAAGCCGACAAGCTCGCCATCGCGCAGAGCCGCGTAGACAAAGCGTTCTCTGTCAGTGAACTCTAGAGGAAGCCCCAGGCTTGCCCTTTCTGAGACACCTTCGAGGAAACTCCTGATTTCCTGCATGTCGCTAGAAGATGCTTCGCGGAGCGTTACTCCCGTTGTCATCACGCTTGCCTCGGCAGATAGATATGGCAATTTAACACCGCGCAGGTAAAGCGCCAAAAGCCAGCTTGATCTGCCAGCAGCTTACTGGGGATTACGGCCAATCGATTCCCAAACATCAGTGCTGACAGCTCTTAAAAAGAGGCAGGCATGATCCGAAAGATCAAGCTCACTTGGAAAGTCCCTATGGGCAGAAATGAAAAAGCCACCCGAAGGTGGCTAAGTCATTGAAAATATTGGTCGGGACGGAGTGATTCGAACACTCGACCCCTTGCACCCCATGCAAGTGCGCTACCGGGCTGCGCTACGCCCCGACTCCGGTGTTGAAACGCTTCCCATGCTGCGGAAGTGGTGAGGAATATACCCTAAGCTTTTGAATTATGGAAGCATTTTGCCGAATCGATTTTATGATTTGAGCAAAACCAGTACATCTTCCAGATCGGTAATCATCTGCCGAATCATCTGCTTGTACTGCTGGGTATCGTCCTCGGGCTCACCGGCGGTCATGCGCAAGCGCGCACCACCGATGGTGAAGCCTTGCTCGTAGAGCAACGCGCGGATCTGCCGGATCATCAGCACGTCCTGGTGCTGATAATAACGGCGATTACCGCGTCGCTTGACGGGGTTGAGCTGGGGAAACTCCTGTTCCCAATAGCGCAAAACGTGCGGTTTGACCGCGCAGAGCTCGCTTACCTCACCGATGGTGAAGTAGCGTTTGCCCGGTATGGGCGGCAACTCGTCGTTATGACTTGGTTCCAGCATAAGCTTCAACTCGGGCTTTGAGTTTCTGCCCTGGACGAAAGGTTACGACACGGCGAGCGGTGATGGGAATTTCTTCCCCTGTCTTCGGATTTCGACCCGGACGCTGGCGTTTGTCGCGCAGATCGAAATTGCCGAAACCGGACAATTTTACCTGCTCGTTGTCTTCCAGCGCGTGCCTGATTTCCTCAAAGAACAGCTCGACCAGTTCCTTGGCTTCTCGTTTATTCAGGCCTAGCTCATCATACAGACGTTCGGCCATCTCAGCTTTCGTCAGAGCCCCCATACGTTACTTCCTTAACGTGGTGTTTAACCTCTCCTCAAGCGAGGTGAGGATTGCAAGCGTGGTTGCGTTGACCTCATCGTCGTTAAGAGTGCGCGATGGATGCTGCCAGGTCAAGCCGACAGCGAGGCTTTTTCTATGCGGATCAATGCCTTTACCTTGATACACATCGAACAGCCTGAGATCGGTAAGCCATTCGCCGGCATTTTCACGAATCACATCGAGTACGGCGCTGGCCGCTACGTCGCGGTCGGCCAGCAGGGCCAGGTCGCGGCGCACTTCAGGGAAGCGCGACAGTTCGTGGAATTTCGGCAGGCGGCCTTCAGCCACTTCCGCCAGAATCAGCTCGAATACGAAGACCGGACGATCCAGACCCAGGTTTTTCGCAAGCTCCGGGTGGATAGCGCCCAGGTAGCCGACTTCGCGACCGTCACGCTCGATCAGGGCGGTCTGGCCCGGATGCAGCGCCGGGTGCTTGCCTGGCTTGAAGGTGAATACATCCAGCGCACCGGCAAAGCCCAGTACCGCTTCGACATCAGCCTTGACGTCGAAGAAGTCCACGGCATCACGGCCCTGCGCCCAGCCTTCCGGCAGACGGCTGCCACACACCACGCCCGCCAGCATCGGCTCTTGCTTCAAGCCTTCGAGCTGACCGACGAAACGCAGGCCGCTCTCGAACAGGCGCACGCGATCCTGCTGACGATTGAGGTTGTGTTGCAGCGCCTTGACCAGGCCCGGCCACAGCGACGAGCGCATGGCAGCCATGTCGTTGGAGATCGGATTGGCCAGCAGCAGTGGCTGAGCACCCGGATTGAACAGTTCGAACCATTTCGGATCGATGAAGCTGTAGGTAATCGCTTCCTGATAACCGCGAGCAACCAGCAGACGACGCAACTCCGGCAGATCGCCGCGTGCCTCGGCTTTGGCCTGGGGTGCCAGACGCGCTTGCGGGTAGCGAACCGGCAGGCGGTTGTAACCATACAGACGCGCCAGTTCTTCGATCAGATCGATTTCAAGGCTGATATCGAAACGATGACTTGGCACTTCGACACGCCACTCGCCGTCAGCCTGACGGGTTGTGGTCAGTTCCAGACCGGTCAGCAGACGCTCGACTTCGGCGTCTTCGATTACCAGACCAAGCATTTGCTCGATGCGGTTGGCGCGCAAGGTGATCGGCGCAATCGACGGCAGGTGTTGCTCGCTGGCAACCTCGACGATCGGACCGGCTTCACCGCCGGTGATGTCCAGCAGCAGGCCGGTAGCACGCTCCATGGCTTCGCGGGCCAGTTGCGAGTCGACACCGCGCTCGTAGCGGTGCGAGGCATCGGTGTGCAGGCCATAGGAACGCGCCTTGCCCGCCACGGAAATAGTGTCGAAAAATGCACTTTCCAGGAAGATGTCCTGGGTCTTGGCGGTCACGCCGCTGTGTTCGCCGCCCATTACACCGGCGATGGCCAAAGCACGCTGGTGATCGGCAATGACCAGGGTATCGGCACGCAGAGTGACTTCCTGACCGTCGAGCAGGACCAGTTTCTCACCCTCCTCGGCCATGCGCACGCGAATGCCGCCATTTATTTCAGCCAGATCGAAGGCGTGCAGCGGCTGACCCAGTTCGATCATCACGTAGTTGGTGATGTCTACGGCGGCATCGATGCTGCGGATATCCGAACGACGCAGGCGCTCGACCATCCACAGAGGGGTCGGACGCGACAGGTCGACGTTACGGATAACCCGGCCCAGATAACGCGGGCAGGCGTTGGGTGCCAGCACTTCGACGGGGCGCACTTCATCGTGAGCCACAGCCACTGCAGGGACCTGCACACGGGTGACCGGCGTGTCGTACAGTGCGCCGACTTCACGGGCCAGACCGGCCAGCGACAGGCAGTCGCCACGGTTCGGGGTCAGGTCGACTTCGATGCTTGCATCGTCCAGTTGCAGGTAGACACGGATGTCTTCGCCCACCGGTGCATCGGCGGCCAGTTCCAGCAAGCCGTCGTTGCCTTCGCCCAGCTCAAGCTCGGCAGCCGAACACAGCATGCCGTTGGACTCGACGCCGCGCAGCTTGGCCTTCTTGATCTTGAAGTCGCCCGGCAGTTGCGCGCCGATCATGGCGAAAGGAATCTTCAGGCCAGGGCGCACATTCGGCGCGCCGCACACCACCTGAAAGGTTTCGTTACCATTGCTGACCTGGCAAACGCGCAGCTTGTCGGCATCGGGGTGCTGCTCGGTGCTCAGCACCTCGCCCACCACAACACCGGAGAAAACGCCGGCGGCCAGCGTCACGCTGTCAACCTCAAGACCGGCCATCGACAGACGAGCCACCAGCTCATCGCGGGATACCTGCGGGCTTACCCAGCCACGCAGCCATTGTTCACTGAATTTCATCCTGCTCTCCTGAAAGATTCGTTACGGGCCCGACTAGCGAAATTGCGCAAGGAATCGCAAGTCGTTGTCGAAGAACAGGCGCAAATCGTTGACGCCGTAACGCAGCATGGCCAGACGCTCGACGCCCATACCAAAGGCGAAGCCCTGGAATTGCTCGGGATCGATGCCGGACATACGCAGCACATTCGGGTGCACCATGCCGCAGCCCATGACTTCGAGCCAGCCGGTCTGTTTGCAGACGCGGCAGCCCTTGCCACTGCACATCACGCATTCCATATCCACTTCTGCCGAAGGCTCGGTGAACGGGAAGTACGAAGGACGGAAACGCACGGCCAGTTCTTTCTCGAAGAACACGCGCAGGAACTCTTCGATGGTGCCTTTCAGGTCAGCGAAGTTGATGTCGCGATCAACCAGCAGGCCTTCGATCTGGTGGAACATCGGCGAGTGGGTGATATCGGAGTCGCTACGATACACACGGCCTGGGCAGACGATGCGGATCGGCGGCTGCTGAGCCTCCATGGTCCGCACTTGCACCGGCGAGGTGTGGGTGCGCAACAGCATGTTGGCATTGAAATAGAAGGTGTCGTGCATCGACCGGGCCGGGTGGTGGCCTGGGATGTTGAGCGCCTCGAAATTGTGGTAGTCGTCTTCGACTTCCGGGCCTTCGGCAATGCCGTAGCCGATGTGGGTAAAGAACTGTTCGATACGTTCCAGAGTGCGGGTAATCGGGTGCAGACCACCAGTGGTCTGTCCGCGGCCCGGCAGGGTCACATCAATGCACTCGGCCGCGAGCCTGGCAGACAGCTCCGCCTCCTCGAACGACGCCTTGCGGGCATTGAGAACCTCTGTGACACGCTCCTTGGCAACGTTGATCAGGGCGCCGACTTTGGGGCGCTCTTCAGCAGGCATATTGCCCAGGGTCTTCATCACCTGGGTCAGCTCGCCTTTTTTGCCGAGGTAGTGAACCCGGATTTGCTCCAGGGCATTGATATCTTCGGCGCTTTGCACAGCCTCAAGAGCTTGGGAGACCAGCGCGTCCAGGTTTTCCATGTACAGACTCCAGATACGAAATAGGGGAAGAGCGCAGGCTCTTCCCCTATTTATGACGTTCAATACCGACCCTGAAAATCAGGGCCAGTGACTGTCGGGGACTTAGGCCAAAGTGGCTTTAGCTTTCTCGACAATCGCAGCAAACGCCGCTTTTTCGTTCACAGCCAGATCAGCCAGAACCTTACGGTCGATCTCGATGGACGCTTTTTTCAGGCCAGCGATGAAACGGCTGTAGGACAGACCGTTAACACGAGCACCAGCGTTGATACGAGCGATCCACAGAGCGCGGAACTGACGTTTTTTCTGACGACGGTCACGGTAGGCGTATTGGCCTGCCTTGATAACCGCTTGCTTGGCAACACGGAATACACGCGAACGTGCGCCGTAGTAGCCTTTTGCAAGTTTCAGAATCTTTTTGTGACGCTTACGGGCAATGACGCCACGCTTAACACGAGCCATGAGTTACTTCCTCTTAATTCTTGATCAAAATTAGCGCAGGCGCAGCATGCGCTCGACTTTTGCCACGTCAGATGCGTGCAGCTGGCTGCTGCCGCGCAGTTGACGCTTACGCTTGGTCGACATTTTGGTCAGGATGTGGCTCTTGAAAGCGTGTTTATGCTTGATGCCGTTAGCAGTTTTCAAAAACCGCTTGGCTGCACCGCTTTTCGTTTTCATCTTTGGCATGTTCGGATACTCCGCATTCAGTTGATAAACATAACCATAAGGCCTGCCGTGCCCTGGTGGTTACTTCTTCTTTTTCGGGGCGATGACCATGATCAGCTGGCGTCCTTCCATCTTAGGATGCTGTTCGACGGCACCGTATTCCACGAGGTCGGCTTCGACCCGCTTCAACAGTTCCATACCCAGCTCCTGGTGGGCCATCTCACGGCCGCGGAATCGCAAGGATACCTTGGCCCTGTCCCCGTCACTCAGGAAACGTACCAGGTTGCGCAGTTTTACCTGGTAATCCCCTTCCTCCGTCCCTGGACGAAACTTGATTTCTTTAACCTGGATCTGCTTCTGGTTCTTCTTCGCTGCTGCAACCTGCTTCTTCTTTTCGAAGAGCGATTTGCCGTAGTCCATGACTCGGCAAACCGGGGGTACAGCGTCGGCAGAAATTTCTACCAGGTCCAGTTTCGCCTCATCGGCGATACGAAGCGCTTCATCAATAGAGACGATGCCAATCTGCTCGCCATCAGCGCCAATTAACCGAACCTCGCGCGCCGAGATATTCTCATTGATCGGGGCTTTTGGTGCAGTTCGTTTATCTTGTCTCATATCACGCTTAATAATAATTACTCCGAATCTTGGCGACCACGCCGGGAAACCGCTTGCGTAAGGAACCCTGCGAATTGGGCGACCGGCATCGAGCCAAGGTCTGCGCCTTCGCGAGTACGCACAGCGACTGTTTGCGTTTCGACTTCCCGATCCCCTATCACAAGGAGATAGGGAACCTTGAGCAAAGTATGCTCGCGGATTTTAAAGCCGATTTTCTCATTTCTCAAGTCAGACTTGGCACGGAATCCGCTTTCGAGCAGAGTTTTTTCGACCTGCAGGGCAAATTCGGCCTGCTTGTCGGTGATATTCATGATCACCGCCTGGGTCGGAGCCAGCCACGCAGGGAACGCACCCTCGTAGTGCTCAATCAGGATACCGATGAAACGTTCGAACGACCCGAGGATCGCGCGATGCAGCATTACCGGGTGCTTGCGGCCGTTGTCTTCGGAGACATATTCGGCGCTCAAACGGATCGGCAGGTTGAAATCGAGCTGCAGGGTACCACACTGCCAGACACGTCCCAGACAATCCTTCAAAGAAAATTCAATCTTCGGACCGTAGAACGCACCTTCACCTGGCTGCAACTGGTACGGCAGGCCCGCGCTGTCGAGGGCTGCGGCCAGCGCGCTTTCGGCGCGATCCCACAACTCATCGGAACCGACGCGCTTCTCGGGACGGGTCGACAGCTTGAGTTCGATGTCCTTGAAGCCGAAATCGGCGTACACATCCAGGGTCAGCTTGATAAAGGCAGCCGACTCGCTTTGCATCTGCTCTTCGGTGCAGAAGATATGCGCGTCGTCCTGGGTAAAGCCACGTACACGCATGATGCCGTGCAATGCACCCGACGGCTCGTTACGGTGACAGGCACCGAACTCGGCCAGACGCAGCGGCAGCTCGCGGTAGCTTTTCAGGCCCTGATTGAACACCTGCACGTGGCACGGGCAGTTCATCGGCTTGATGGCGTAGTCGCGGCTTTCCGACTCGGTGGTGAACATGTTGTCGGCGTAGTTGGCCCAGTGCCCGGATTTCTCCCACAGGCTGCGATCGACCACTTGCGGGGTCTTGATCTCCAGGTAGCCGTTTTCACGCTGCAGCTTGCGCATGTATTGCTCAAGCACCTGATACAGGGTCCAGCCCTGCGGATGCCAGAACACCATGCCCGGCGCTTCTTCCTGGGTGTGAAACAGGCCCAGGCGCTTGCCGATCTTGCGGTGATCGCGCTTTTCAGCTTCTTCGATGCGCTGAATATAAGCCGCCAGTTGCTTCTTGTCGGCCCAGGCGGTGCCATAGACGCGCTGCAATTGTTCGTTCCTGGCATCGCCGCGCCAGTAGGCGCCGGACAGCTTGGTCAGCTTGAATGCCTTGAGAAAGCGGGTGTTCGGCACGTGCGGACCGCGGCACATGTCGACATATTCTTCGTGGTAATACAGACCCATGGCCTGCTCGTCCGGCATGTCTTCGACCAGGCGCAGCTTGTAGTCTTCCTGGCGAGCGGCGAAAACCTCGATCACTTCGGCGCGCGGCGTCACTTTCTTGATGACGTCGTAGTCCTTTTCGATCAGTTGCAGCATGCGCTGCTCGATCGCCGCCAGGTCATCCGGCGTGAAGGGGCGCTCGTAAGCGATGTCGTAGTAGAAGCCTTCGTCGATGACCGGGCCGATGACCATTTTGGCCGTCGGGTACAACTGCTTGACGGCATGACCCACCAGGTGAGCGCAGGAGTGGCGGATGATCTCCAGGCCTTCCTGATCCTTGGGGGTGATGATCTGCAGGCTGGCATCGGTGCTGATCAGGTCGCTGGCGTCGACCAGCTTGCCGTCGACCTTGCCGGCCACGGTAGCCTTGGCAAGACCTGCACCAATGGATAGCGCGACATCGGCGACCGATACCGGGTTATCGAAAGAACGTTGACTGCCGTCGGGAAGAGTAATGATGGGCATGGCGCCTCCTCTCCTAGTGGTGACCCCTACCAAAGGTCACGTGGGTTGGGATGAGCCAGTACGCGATCCGGTGGTATGCCTGCCTCACAGTGGCAGGAGCCTTCAGGCCAACCTTGAACCGAACCAGATGACTGGATTGTACGAAACTGGGTTACAACAGGACGCGCATCCTAGCACAGCTACCTCAATTGACACGTATCGGCCTGAAAATAGATCGAATTCGTCTATCGGGCTGAACCGTCGCGCCCCGTTACCGTCAGAACAGGTGTCTCAAGCCCGCAACGAATGTTCCAGCGAAGGAGAACATCATGAAGCTTCCACGCCGTTTTGCACTTCTCTCTTGCCTTGTTCTGGCCACCCCGCTGGCGGCTCAGGCAGCCATGGACAGCGCCACCCGTACCACCTTCACCCAGCAATGCATCAGCGCCGCCAAAGAGCAGAAACTGGATGAAAAAAGCGCCAGGGCTCACTGCGAATGTGGCGCCAAACAGATTGACGCGAACTTCAGCGACAAGGAAATTGCCGCCATGAACAACCCGGCGGCGGCCCCAGACCCTGCGTTGGCCACTAAACTGCAGAATCTTGTCGGGCAACATTGCGTAAAATAGAACCACCCGGCATACGCTGCCCGTTGCCAGCCAGAAACGCTCAAAGCCCCATGATTACGGGGCTTTGATCTTACCGGGCGCTGGGGTTCAGGCTGCAAAAACAGGTTCCTGGCGTGATCGAGCGCAAATTTGTGCACCTGCGGTCGATAAAGTTTCTACCTAAATGACACGCCCCTCGCGCATTTGGACTATGATAGCGGCGTGTGCCCAGTTGGCCTGAGCAGCACGTTACTGAAATTCATGTTTCCGGAGATTCACCATGTCCAATCGCCAAACCGGCACCGTTAAATGGTTCAACGATGAAAAAGGCTTCGGCTTTATCACACCTCAAGGTGGCGGCGACGATCTGTTCGTACACTTCAAGGCAATCAAGTCTGACGGCTTCAAGAGCCTGAAAGAAGGTCAAACAGTGACCTTCGTTGCTGCGAAAGGCCAGAAAGGCATGCAAGCAGAAGAAGTCCAGGTGGCCTGATTTTTCAGACCCTTGCGACATAAAAAACCCCGTCCTCATGTGACGGGGTTTTTTTATGCGCTGAATCTATCTTGAAGATCAGCCGCAGTTGACGCGAACCACCTTGCCACCCATATCGGTGTTGACGTTGACCCGCTCAGAGCGATATTCAAGGGTGACCATGTCGTTCGGGCTGAGGATGCGCGCATCCATGGCGCCGGACTGGGTACGGACCTGATTGAGAAGTTCGAGCGTGGCTTGCTTGCCAACCGCAGACTGCGCGCCACTGGCATCGCAACGACCATCCCCGACCGGCGCCGAACCAGCCGGACTTGCCGCCGTTGCAGCTTGCGTGGCACTCGGCGCCTCGGTAGCAGGTGCCGGAGCTGAAGTACTGCTGCAGCCTGCCAGTATCGATGTCACTGCGACAAAACCTAGTGTTGCGAATTTCCAGGGCATTACAGCCTCCTTTACCGATAAACAGGACCAGACCCTTTGCGACCACGCCAGAGCACAATGGTTGCACGTTGCCGCCCAGGGAGCGCGAGTCTGCCTTAGGCCATGATCCGATGGGGCAGACAAATCGTCACAAAACATTAATCCCTGTTTTACATTAATCACTGTTTTCTCGTGACTGCGTGCCCGCTGCGTAAGTCGAAGTGCCAAAGTTCTTCAGCAATGGTTTACTGCACGCGCTCGACAGACATCGCGTCGCGGTTCGTTTTTCACAAAGGATTTATAGGAACATGTCAACCGTATCCATAGAAGCGGATATCAAGGCCCGCTGGCCGCAGGGACAATGCGCGCACAGCCCGGGCTCGGCAGAGGAACTCACCATCATTGCGATCGATCTGCTGGTCAAGGAACTGGGCACCGAAAGTGCCCACGCCTTCATCAGCCAGGTGCTAAGCCGTCATACCGGATCAGGCATCACGCTCTGAACGATAGCCTTACTTCAAGCGGCCCAGACGATTGGCCAGCAGATCGAAAAAGCCCTGAGCGTCACCATTTTCGATCCACAGCACGTTTTCGGGCTGTTTGAGGGTGCCATACCAGTCGGCGACGGTTTGACCGAAGCCGACGCCTTCGCGACTGTCGATGGCTACATGGATGCTTCGTCCGCTGAAAAGCCCGGGCTGGAGCAGCCAGGCGATGACACTGGCATCGTGTACCGGCCCACCGGGCAGGCCATAATGCGCCATATCCAGCTTGACGTATTCATTGAGAATGCCTTCGACCCGCTTGCCAGCCTCATTGCCCAATGCGGCGATCTGCGCCAGACGCGCTTCACTGGTGAGGATCTTGTGGGTGACATCCAGCGGTATATAAACCAGCTTGACCCCACTGCCCAGCACGACCTGCGCAGCATGCGGGTCGGCGAACAGATTGAATTCGGCCACCGGGGTGATATTGCCGCCATTGAAGTGCGCACCGCCCATCACCACCACTTCCTTGATGCCGCGCGTGATCTGCGGCGCCTGGGTCAACGCCAGGGCCAGATTGGTCTGCGGCCCGAGCATGGCGATGGTAATGCTGTGCGGCTCGGCCTGGCTCAAGGTGCGGATCAGGTAATCGACAGCATTACCCTCGGCCAGCCCCTTGGCAGGCTCATAGACCGCAACGCCCGGCAACCCCTCCTGGCCATGCACGTTATCGGCATAGATGGGCGTACGCACCAGCGGACGTGGCGCGCCGGCGTACACCGGCACTTCTTCGCGCCCTGCCCACTCACGCGCCAGCCGCGCGTTACGCGAGGTTTTGTCGAGCCGCACATTGCCCGCCACCGTGGTAATCGCCAGCACATTGAGCTCTTCTGGCGAAGCCAGCGCCAACAGCAAGGCCACTACATCGTCGGCACCCGGATCGGTATCGATGATCAAATCGCGCTTTTCAGCACCCTGAACACTCGCAACTACACTTGTCACACCGAGAATGGACACAAGCACGACTCCCTTTAACCACGTATTGAACAGCGATATCCCTTTCATACAACACTCCTTTTTACTGTTAGAAAACAACCCCGGCCACCAGCGCCACATTGCTGTAAGGCTGGCATTCGCCGGTTCGCACAATCGCCTTGGCACGACGACTCAAGGCTTTCAACGCCTCATGGCTGACCCAGCTTTGCTGCCCCAGCTGACCATCGAACTGCAGGGTTTCGATCATTTGCAGGGCCGGTGGCTTGACCTCGATCATTTCGCTGGCCAGCACATGGCTTTCGACCTGCATTTCACTGAGCACCACATCCAGCACCCCGACGAAATCCGGAACGCCGCGGGTCAGGGCCAGATCGATGAGTTCGACGCCCGGCGGCACCGGCATGCCGGCGTCGACGATCATCAGAATGTCGCCATGCCCCAGCGAGGCAATGACCCGCGACAGGGCAATGTTGAGCAACGGGGTTTTCTTCATGGCGCAAGCACCTTGTGCACATCATCCAGCGATGGGATGGAAGGCTGGGCGCCAGCACGGGTCACCGATATTGCCGCCGCCGCTTGAGCAAAGCGCATCGCTTGCGCCTGTGGCTGACCCTGCGCCAGCGCCGCCGCCAGCGCACCGACGAAGGTATCGCCTGCCGCCGTGGCATCCACAGCCTGCACGGCATGTGCCGGCAGATGCTGACTGCTTGTGGCGCCGGCCAGCAGCACGCCCTGCCCGCCCAGGGTCACAATCACATGGCGCGCCCCGGCAGCGAGCAGGACCTTTGCCGCAGCATCGGCCGTGGCCGGCGAATCGACTTTCAGCCCGGTCAATACCTGCGCTTCGCTCTCATTGGGAATCAGGTAATCGATCAGCGGATACCACTCACCGGGCAACGGCGCGCTGGCCGGGGCCGGATTGAGAATCACCGTGCACCCCGACTCACGGGCCCGGCGCAGACTGTGCAGTACCGTGGGCGCTGGCACTTCGAGCTGGCAGACGACCACCTTGGCGCCCACCAGCAACGCATCGAAGCGCTCGACTGTCGCGGGCAGCAACTGACCGTTGCCACCCTCGACAATGACGATCGAGTTCTGGCTGTGTTGATCGACCAGAATCGAAGCAATGCCGGTACTGACCTCCGGCACCTGCATCACCCCCTGACAATCAATGCCTTCAGCCAGCAGCGCCTCGCGCAACTGCGTGCCGTAAGCATCTTCGCCGACGCAACCCAGCATCGCCACCGTGGCGCCCAGCCGTGCAGCCGCCACCGCCTGATTGGCGCCCTTGCCACCCGGCACGGTCGCAAACGACTCCCCCACCAGGGTTTCACCCGGACGCGGCAGGCGCGGCACGCGCACCACCAGGTCCATATTCAGACTGCCTATTACCACTACCTGTGCTTGCATGATTGTGGCCTGAGCCCTATCGATAATTGAGTTATGAAACCGTCAGAAAACATCCGGTACCGTGGATGTCGACTCGCGCACCACCACACTCGGCTCGACCCGGCGCCTTTCGATGGGCAATGCCGGGTTGGCAATCCGGCGCAGCAGCATCGCCGCTGCGGTTTCGCCCAGTTGCATGATCGACTGACCCACCGTGGTCAGCGCCGGGTACACAAACCGGCTGAGCTGAATGTCGTCGAAGCCGATTACCGACAGCGCCTGAGGCACCCGAATGCCCCGCTCGGCAGCGGCACGCAAGACGCCAATACCGATCATGTCGTTACCGGCGAAGATCGCTGTCGGCCGCTCGCCCTGCAGCAGCCGCGCGGCAGCCTCATAGCCGGCGGGGCTGGTGAATTCGCTGTGCAACGCCCAATCGTCGCGCGCCTGCAAGCCGGCCTGCTGCAGCGCGCGCCGATACCCTTGCAGACGCAACTCGGTGACGGCGGTGTGTTGCGGCCCGGCGATACAGGCAATCTGCCGGTGACCCAGTTCGATCAAATGCCGGGTCGCCAGCCAGGCCCCCTGCTCGTGGTCGATGTGCACCAGATCGGCGTCGACACCGTCCAGCGCGCGATCGACGATCACCAGCGGCGTACGCACCGCCGCCAGGCCACCGGCCATCCCCGCGTCGCCATCGACGGAGGACACAATCAAACCGTCGACCCGCTTTTCCAGCAGTACACGCAGGTAGCTGCGCTGTTTTTCCGGGTTGTCGTCAGAGTTGCACAAAATCACGCAAAAGCCATTGCGCTCGCAGTGATCCTCGATGCCTCGGGCCAGTTCCGCGAAGTACGGGTTGATGCCGTTAGGAATCAACAAGCCGATAGTCGCTGTCGCCTGAGCCTTGAGCGAACGCGCCACGGCACTGGGCACGTAATCGAGCCGCACAATCGCCTCCTCGACCTTGAGACGCACCGCGTCGCTGACCGGCCGCGTCTTGTTCAGCACATGCGACACCGTGGTGTAGGAAATGCCTGCCAGCGCTGCTACATCTTTGATCGTTGCCATGTCAGCCCTGCCGTTGTGCGCGATGACTGCGGTAAGTGTCGAGCACCACGGCAATCACGATCACCGCCCCAGTGATAATGCGCTTGGTCGGCTCTGTCGCGCCGATTTGCGCCAGGCCTGCCGCCAGCACCGAAATGATCAGCACGCCGAAAAAGGTGCTGATGATCGAACCGCGCCCGCCCATCAGGCTGGTACCGCCGATCACCACGGCGGCAATCACTTGCAGTTCAAGACCGGCGCCCGCATTAGGGTCGGCGGCTTCCAGACGGGAAATCTGGAACAGCGCGGCCACGCCTGCCAACAACCCCATCAACGCAAAGACCATGATCTTGTACGGCTTGGGGTTGATGCCGGCAAGGCGTACGGCCTCCTCGTTGGTGCCGATACCGATCAGGTAGCGACCGAATACCGTACGTGTCAATACAGCCTGAGCGACGAAGATCAGCAGCAAGGCGATCAAGAATGAAGGCGCGATACCAAAGGCGACCGGCTCAGACAGCCAGGCGAACGCATCACCGATGTAAGCGGTGCGTGAGCCGGTCATCTGATAGGCCAGGCCACGGGCCATTTCCAGCACACCCAGCGAGACGATGAACGACGGAATGCGCCAGGCCACGGTGATCGAGCCGGTCACGGCGCCAGCCAGAGTGGCACAGGCAATGCCCAACAAGGCGGCAGGAAAGACGCTCCAGCCCCAGCCGAGGATCGCGACACTCACCGCAGACGCCGCCAGCGCCAGTACCGACCCCACCGACAGGTCGATGCCGCCGATGATCAGCACCAGCGTCATGCCCACCGCCAGCACCATCAGGTCGGGAATCTGGTTGGCCAGAGTGCTGAAGGTCTGATAAGACAAAAAGTGATCGCTGAGCGTCGAGAACAGTACGATCATCGCCAGCAAGGCACCTGCCAGCCCGAGATACGTGCCAAGTCCGAAGTACTGGCCGCCGCGCCGGGCAAGCAACGGCTTGGTGGGTAATGGCTGCGTCGCAGAGTCTTTTGAAGGGTTCATTGCACACTTCCGCACGCGGCTTCGCCGATAGGCGCCGCTTGTTGTTGATAACCGGCAAACGCCGCCGCCAGCAGTTGATCCTGAGTCCAGTTGTCACGCGCGAAGGTATCGATCAGTTTTCCGGCCGACAGCACCGCGATGCGGTCGCAGACCAGCATCAACTCGCGCAGGTCGCTGGACACCACGACCAGCGCCCGCCCCTGACGGGTCAGTTCGCCCAGCAGCGCATAGATATCGAACTTGGCGCCCACATCGATGCCACGCGTCGGCTCGTCGAACAGCATCACCGCACAGTCGCGCTCCAGCCAGCGGCCGATCACCACCTTCTGCTGATTGCCACCCGACAACTGCGAGACGACCTGCCGGGGGCCGGCACAACGAATGCGCAGGGCCTCGACCTGACGCTGCGCCAGCGCCTGCTCGCGCTGCCCGCTGACGACGCCAGCACGAGCAATGCCGTGCAGGTTGCCCAGTGCGACATTGGCCGCGATCGACTGGGTCAGCAGCAAGCCTTCGCCCTTGCGGTCCTCACTGATCAGCGCAATGCCCTGGCGCACCGCATCGCTGGGCGAGCGAAGCGTTACCGGGCGCAGCGGCTGGCCGAGCTCGACATGGCCGCTGTCGGCGCGGTCGGCGCCATAGATCAGGCGCAGCAATTCAGTACGCCCCGAACCGACCAGACCGGAAATACCCAGTATTTCGCCCTGGCGAACCTCGAACGAAACGTTCTCGACCCTGCCCTTGCGCCCCAGGCCCTTGACCGCCATGGCCACCTCGCCAATCTGTCGCGGCCCCAGGTCCAGATGCTCGCCCATCTCGCGACCGACCATCAGCGTGACCAGTTGCTGGCTGTCATAGCGGCTCATGGGCTCGACACACACCAGCCGGCCATCGCGCAGCACAGCAATGCGCTGGGCAATACGTGCCAGTTCTTCAAGGCGATGAGAGATGTAGATGATCGACACGCCACGCGCTTGCAGCCGGGCAATCTGCTCGAACAACAGCTCGACCTCACGTGCCGTCAGCATGGCGGTCGGCTCGTCGAGAATCAGCACACGGCAATCGCCGATCAGGTTACGGGCGATTTCCACCATCTGCTGGTGACCGATGCCCAGCTCACTGACCGGTGTGTCCGGATCAATCGTTTCCAGGCCTACCCGGGCCATGGCTTCGACCGCCTGTTGGCGCAGGCGCTTGCGGTCGATCCAGCCGAAGCGACCGGGCAACTGGTCGAGAAACAGGTTCTCGGCCACGCTCAGGGTCGGCAGCAGGTTGAGTTCCTGCATGACCATGCGCACCCCACGCTGTTCAGCGTCGGTGCGGCTGCCAGGCTGCCAGGCCTGCCCCATGAACTGCATGTGCCCGGCGCTGGGCGTTACCAGACCGCCGATGATCTTCGACAAGGTGCTCTTGCCCGCGCCGTTTTCGCCGGTCAGGGCCAACACCTCGCCACGCAGCAGGGTCAGGTCGATATCGGCGATCACCGGCTGCGCGTAGGTCTTGCCGATACCGTGCACCGACAGCACAACGTCTGTGGACGTCGTCATAAATTGCTCCCGCCGTCACTGCGGCTGAGTGACCAGTTCGACAGGTGTCTGAATCACGCCATCGACGCTGCCAAGCGGCTCGCCCTTGATCGACTTGAGCGCTGCTTCGATACCGAACACAGCCTGACGCGCGGCGAACTGGTCGGCGGTGGCCAGGATGCGGCCATCCTTGAGCATCGGCTTGATGGCATTGATGTTGTCGTAGCCGACGATCTTCACCTTGCCGGCCTTGCCAGCGGCGCGCACTGCCGAGACCGCACCCACTGCCATGCTGTCGTTACCGGCCAGCAAAGCCTTGAGGTTGGGGTATTCATTGAGCATGGCCGAGGCGACCGCGTTGCCCTTGTCGATCTCCCAATTGCCGGACTGCACGGAGACCACCTTGAGCTGCGCCGCCTGCATGGCGTCCTGGAAGCCAGCCGTGCGTTGCTGGGCATTGGTGGTGGTCGGTACGCCTTCGATGATGCCGACCTGGTCGCCGGCCTGAAGCTGTCTGGCCAGGTAGTCACCGACCAGTTGCGCACCCTTGCGGTTATCGGGACCGACGAAAGGCACCTCGATACCTTTGCTTTTGAGCACGCCAGCATCGAGCTGGTTATCGATATTGACCACCTTGATGCCGGCGTCCATGGCCTTCTTCAGCACCGGCACCAGTGCCTTGGAATCGGCCGGCGCAATCACCAGGGCGTCGACCCTGGAGACGATCATCTGCTCGACGATGCGAATCTGACTGGCCGTGTCGGACTCGTCCTTGATGCCATTGGAGATCAGGTCAAACGTGCTGGCGTGTTCTTTCTGGTACGCCTTGGCACCGTCTTCCATGGTCAGGAAAAATTCATTGGCCAGCGACTTCATGACCAGCGCGACCTTGGGTTTGTCGGCGGCCTGGGCCTGAAAGGATAACAGGGGGGTCAGCGTGGTGGCGGTAGCGAGAACGGCAACAGCGAGCAAGCGTCCAGCAAAGGGCAGCTTCATGGGTACGGCTCCGATTCTTGTGATTATTGTTCGGTCGCAAACGTTTGCGAGACCTTCACTATCGGAGCCGACCCTGATTTTGTCAACTTTTCATACTTGAGTGCTTAGCGTAGTCGAAGGGTGATTCAAAGCCGTGATCAACAACCCCGAGACCAGCTGGATATCGCTGTTGGTCAGCATGACCTGGCGTTGCAGGCTGAGAATGCGCGGCAAACGTACCACATCGGGCTGCACGGACTTGAGCGCCTCACGTAACTCCTGACGCAACTTGCGCAAGCGCTCATGCAGATCGGCCAGGCGGTCGACCAGCGTGTCGACTACCTTGCCCAGTCCTGTGCCAGCCTCTTTCGCAGGCTGTGCAGACGCATCGCCGAACGCCCGCGACAAGGCATCGGCCGCCTCATCCGGCTGTTTATCGATCGGCGACGTATTGCCTGCACTGGTTGCGCTGGTAATGGCCACGAAGGACGCTGGCAGTCCTACGGACAGCGACATGATCATTCCTCTGATGAATTCGGATCCTGACAGGTGATCGGCCGAAAGCGGCATTTCTTCAGTGCCGTTCGGCGCATCGGCGCAACGCGTTGATTCACGTCAGGGTTGCGAAACTTGCAGCGCTGAAATACTGTACGCCCATACAGACATCAAGGAAGCTATAACGTGGCCAAAAAAAGCGCAGCGACCGTCTCTCCGCCAAGCTCCTACGAGCGGCTCGGCCTGCGGATCCAGAAAATCATCAATGCACCCGCCGCGCAAAAAGCCCGATCGGCCCTGCTCATGCGTCAACCCGATGAACTCGAAGACGACTGGTCGCAATTGCTCGAAGAGATCGCCGAAAACGATAACGTCACCCTCGCCTGGCGCGACGATGGAGGCGTGCAGGTTTTCTGGACCATCCCCAAGGAAGACTGAGCCGATGTTGTCCGGATTCTGCACCTTGCTGCGCACCACCGTGCTCATTGGCCTGCCCTTGAGCAGCCTTGCGCTGAATGCCCAGGCTGAGGCGCCACGCACGTTCAGCGAAGCAAAAACGATTGCCTGGAAACTCTACGCACCGCAGTCCACCGAGTTTTACTGCGGCTGCAAATACACGGGCAACCGCATCGACCTGGCCGGTTGCGGTTATGTACCGCGCAAGAACCCCAAGCGTGCACAACGTATCGAGTGGGAACACATCGTCTCGGCCTGGCAGATCGGCCATCAGCGTCAATGCTGGCAAAGCGGCGGGCGCAAGAACTGCTCGCGTAACGACAAGCCGTTCCAGCTGGCCGAAGCCGATCTGCACAATCTGGTGCCCAGCATTGGTGAAGTGAACGCTGATCGCAGCAATTTCAGCTTTGGCTGGGTTGCCGGGCAGAAAGGCCAATACGGCGCCTGCCAGACCGTGGTGGATTTCAAGGCCCGCAAGGTCCTGCCCCGTGCGTCGATTCGCGGCATGGTCGCGCGCACCCACTTCTACATGAGCAAATACTACAACCTGCGCCTGTCACGTCAGGACCAGCAGCTTTATCAGGCCTGGAACAAGACTTACCCGCCCCAGGACTGGGAGCGACAGCGCAATCAGCGGGTGGCCTGTATCATGGGCCGTGGCAACGAGTTTGTCGGGCCAGTCAACCTGAAAGCCTGCGGCTGAAAACAACAACCCGGTCAGGGACCGGGTTGGCAGAACTCAGATAGCCGGGTAATCACCCGTGCCGTCAGGCCAGGGCGTCAACACCTCGAAACCGGTCTCGGTGACCGCAATCATGTGCTCCCATTGCGCCGACAGCGACTGGTCGCGGGTCAGCACGGTCCAGCCATCGTCCAGCGTCCGGGTGCCGGGTTTGCCGGCATTGATCATCGGCTCGATAGTGAAGACCATGCCCGCCTTGAGCTTGAGGCCTTTGCCAGGCTGGCCATAATGCAAGACCTGAGGCTCATCGTGGTAAATCTGGCCGATGCCATGCCCGCAATACTCGCGCACCACGCTGAAGCCTTCACGATGCGCCACACTCTGGATCGCATAGCCGATATCGCCCAACGTCGCACCGGGGCGCACGGCATGGATGCCGGCACGCGTGGCTTCGTACGTGGTTTCGACCAGCCGCCTGGCCAGCGGGCTCACCTCACCAACCAGATACATGCGGCTGGTGTCGCCGTACCAGCCATCCTTGATGACCGCTACGTCGATATTGACGATATCGCCATCCTTGAGTATGTCGCCCGGCGAAGGAATGCCATGGCACACCACCGCGTTGGGAGAAATGCAGGTGGTCTTGGTAAAGCCGTGATAGCCGACGTTGGCCGGAATCACTTTCAGCTCTTCGACGATATAACGGTTGCAGATGTCATCCAGCGCTTCGGTACTGATACCCGCCTTGACGTAAGGCGCGATCATGGCAAGCACCTCAGCCGCGAGACGCCCGGCGATACGCAGCGCAACCAGGTCCTGCTCACTTTTTAACGGAACACCACGACTCATGACGCCACCTTCTCGACAGCAGCCACGTCCAGCAACTGAACACCCTGAACAACGCCACGATTGTTTTCAGCCTTGAGCAGCAATTGGCAGATGTCACTGTACGCCAGTGCCGGGTTGAGTTCGGCAAGCATACCGACGCGCATCCAGTGCTCGGCCTGAGCATTGATCGAACGGCTCAATGCCGCACTGGCAGTGCGAATATTGGCGTGCATATGTTCAGAAATTTTTACCAGACCCATGTTTGACCTCGCTCGTGATATACGAATCATATACGTTTCATATATTCACGAACAAGCATGGATTACTTACCGGCCTGGTATCGCCTCGGAAAACGTCGAGGCCAGCACCAGGCGCGGTTCATCAGCGACACGCCGTGGCGGCTTTATGACCGGCACGAGCGCCTGGAAGGCATTCAGCTGGCGCAAGGCTGCGGCCATGGCCAGAAAGTCTTCACGCTGCATTTCTTCGAAAATACCGCCATGATGCGCCACAGCCGGTACGGTTTTTTGCACAGACTCAAGAGACATAGCCATAACTCCTTTGGATACTGTATGAACATACAGTATTAGGATCATGACGCCAGCGCAAGACCATACGCGACGAACGGGCACCTCCCTGGATGAACGCAATCAGCCAAGACGTGCCCATTCCGCGAGCTGCGCCCATTCGGCAGTAGATATCCTGATTCCGTCACGCAACGACCGGGCACGCTCGACATAACGTCGCTCGCCCGGCATGCGCTCCTGCCCCACATCCTGCAGTTGCCGCACCAGTGCTTCGCTGCGCTCGGCGAACGCCTGCCCGCTGCCACCCCGGTCAGGGTCGATGACGATCAACAATTGCCCGGTCCACGGTGTTTTCGCGCCAGGGTGCTGCGACCAGTCGAACTCGAACGAGAAATTACCACCGGTGATGCCTGCCGCCAGCAACTCGACCATCATCGACAGCGCCGAGCCCTTGTGCCCGCCAAACGGCAACAGGGCGCCCCCGTCGAGAATCGCCTGGGGGTCGGTGGTCGGCCGGCCTTGCGCATCGACGCCCATGCCAGCCGGCAACGAATGCCCTTCACGCGCAGCGATCTGCACATCGCCATGGGCAATGGCGCTGGTGGCCATATCAAAGACCAGCGGGTCGCCCCCGGCACGCGGTGCGGCAAAGGCAATCGGGTTAGTGCCGAACAGCGGCTTGCGTGCACCATGCGGCACCACGCAGGTCATGCTGTTGACGACACTCAGGGCCACCAGACCTTGCTCGGCAAACGGCTCGACATCCAGCCACAAGGCTGCAAAGTGATGAGAGCTGCGAATGGCCAGAATGGCGATCCCCGCTTCGCGAACCTTTTCGACCAGCAACGGCGTGGCCGCCTCCAGCGCTGGCTGAGCGAAGCCATTGGCGGCATCGACCCGCACGAACGCTGCGCCCACATCCTCGACCACAGGGATCGCCTTGCCGTCGACCCAGCCGCTGGCCAGGGTCGAAAGATAGCCGGGAATGCGAAAAATACCGTGGCTATGGGCACCGTCACGCTGTGCGCTGGCGCAGTTTTGCGCAAGCACCCGAGCGACCTCAGGCGCTGCGCCATGAGCCAGAAAGACCTGGTACAGGTGCTCGACAAGCTCGCAGAAGGCAACCGTTACAGTCTGGATCGATGCAGTCATATAGGGTTCCTGTTGGAAAAGACGAGGCCAGACAGTTCTTGACGCCAAAAAAACCTGCATTTTTCAGGTCTTGGATGAGAGCTTCTGACATTTACACAAAAATGCAACCTAATGTGATCGCTATTGGTTATCCATTGTTCTCACTCGTCAATAGCCAGAGGTAGAATCCTTTACGGCACCCGCGGAGAACCCATGAGCCATAACACGTCCAGTCCAGTCAACGACGACACGATTACCGAGACCGCCGCGCAGTGGTTCATGCGCTTGCAGGACGAAGATTGCACGGACGCCGAACGCAGCACCTTTTCTCAATGGCTTGCCGCCGACCCAAGGCATGCTCGCGAATACGAGGCCATGCGCAACACCTGGCAGGCCTGCGACGGTCTGCAGCCTGCATTCTCTACAGAGAAAACGGCGGCTGTGCAGCCCACCCGGTCACGCCGCTATAGTAAATGCACCTTCAGCGTTGCTGCTGTAATCGCCACACTGACCCTTGCCTTGGGGATTGGCTGGAATCAGGGCTGGGTGCCTTGCGAGTACAACACTTACGAAGCCGGCAACGCGAGCCGCCTGGTCACCCTGCCCGACGGCAGCCGGGTCGAGCTGAACATCAGCACGCAAATCAGCTATGCGCGCTACAAGGACCGGCGCCTGGTCAGTTTCGACAAGGGCGAAGCCTTTTTCGAGGTCGCACACGATGCACTCAAACCCTTCGTGGTGAAAGCCGGCAAGGGCAGCATCCAGGCCATCGGCACGCGCTTCAATGTCTGGATGTACCAGGACCAGGTCAACGTGATTCTGGTCGAAGGCTCGGTACAGGTGCTCAGCGACCGCTCGCAACCCGGTCGCTACGTTCGCCTCACGCCTGGCATGCAGGCCCGCTATGGCGGTAATGACGCGCAACCAGAGACCAGCCTGGTCAGCACCGGCGATGCCAGCCTTGCCTGGCGCTATGGCAAGCTGGTGTTCAATGACCTGCCACTGCGTCAGGCGCTGCCCTTGATCAATCGTTACCTGCCAACCCCGATCATGCTGGCCGACAACGCCACGGGCGACCTGCGCCTGGGCCTGAGCTACAACATCCGTGAGATGTCCAGGCTACTGACCTCGCTGCCCCAGGTACTGCCGGTGCGCGTTACGTTTAATGAGCAGGGCCAGCCGGTGTTGCACAGACAATCGAAGACCGCCCCGCGCAATTGAATTGCTTCATATTCTGCAACAACGTTAACTTTTCTTCATGATCACCCGAAAGCCCCGTACTTAAAGGGCTCCGGCCTGGATAAGGTGATTTTTACAGGAATTGAGGCAACTTTTTTTCGCGTCAGGATGAGGTTTTTTTGCGCTCGTTCGTCTTATTACATGTGAACAGTAATAAACGAAGCCTGAAAAGGAGTTTGCGCATGTTGAATCGTCAAGGAATAACCACCCGCACCCTGCTGCGACAAAACGCTATTGCTGCCCAGGCCCAATCCGAGGTGCAGGCGCAGACGCCTGCCGCCGAAAGCGATCGCGCCGGCAACGAGCATATCCGGTCGCTGCTCAAGAATTTTGGACTGCGGACCAGTCTGGTCCGCCTGAAAGTGCTCGATACCCTGTTGGTTGCCAGCGAAGAAGGCCAGCCACTGGGTGTACGCGGCATTCATAGCCAGCTACTGCGCGTGGATGTTCCCCTGTCGTTTCTGAGCGTACGCGAGGTGCTCAAGCGCCTGTGCGACGAGGGTGTGATTGTGATGGGGGCCGACAAGGCGTATACCCTGCACCCCAAAGCCCTGCAATGGCTGATTAACGAAGGTAACCCGCCCATTCAATGAGCGGGTTTGTCCCCCAGAGGCAATGATCAGCGCTTGACCTTGCGCCGCATGACACCATTGAGGACCACGACAAGCACCGCGACACCGATCGCGATGTACTGGAAGGTTTTCTCGGTGATGACACCGGTTTTCTGCAAATGGGTAAGACCCAGCATGATTGCCAGTACGGACAGGGCAATCAGAACCGAATAGATCAAGCGTTGTTTATTGCTCATGACATTTTCCTGAATTCAACATGATCAGCGCAAAAGCGCACCCATGTTACGCCGATCCACCCCCTGATGGCATCGTCGAAAGCCTTCCTCCCCTCCCCTGCAACTGCCGCACACATTGCCCTGTCTACAACGGCTGTGTTTAATGCCGACCTTGTCAGGCGGATTGCCTGAGATTCACGTTTGCAAAGGAGTTTAATCATGCCTCATGAAAGCAGCCTGCTTCAGGCCGCTGTCGTGTTCCTGCTGGCCGCCGTCTTGACCGTTCCACTGGCCAAGCGCCTGCAACTGGGCTCGGTGCTCGGCTACCTGTTCGCCGGCGTAATCATCGGCCCCTCGGTGCTGGGTCTTATCGCCAATCCGGAGAGTGTCAGTCACATCTCTGAACTCGGGGTGGTATTACTGCTATTCATTATTGGTCTCGAGCTGTCACCCAAACGCCTGTGGGTGATGCGCAAGGCCGTCTTCGGGGTCGGGCTGCTGCAAGTGCTGCTTTGCGGCCTGGTGATCGGCGGCATCGCCCTGGCAGTCTTTGACCAACCCATGAACACCGCCATTGTGCTGGGCCTGGGCCTGGCGCTGTCATCCACCGCCTTTGGCCTGCAAAGCCTCGCCGAGCGCAAGGAGCTGGGCAGCCCGCATGGGCGTACCGCCTTTGCGATCCTGTTGTTTCAGGACATAGCCGCTATTCCGCTGATCGCTTTGGTACCGGTACTGGCCGGCGCCAACCACCATCTGAGCACCAGTGAAAGCGTGACCCATGCGCTGGAAGTGTTCGGCAGCATCGCCATCGTCGTGATCGGCGGCCGCTACCTGCTGCGCCCGGTGTTTCGGATCGTGGCGCGCACCGGCATTCAGGAGGTCTCGACGGCCACGGCACTGCTGGTCGTGATCGGCACGGCCTGGCTGATGGAACTGGTGGGCGTGTCGATGGCGCTGGGTGCCTTTCTGGCCGGCCTGCTGCTGGCCGACTCGGAATACCGCCATGAACTGGAAGCACAGATCGAGCCCTTCAAGGGCCTGTTGCTGGGGCTGTTTTTCATCAGTGTCGGCATGGGTGCCAACCTCAGCCTGCTGCTCACCGACCCGATCGTGGTGCTGGGCCTGACCTTGCTGTTGATTGGCCTGAAGCTACCGCTGCTGGTGCTGATTGGCCGTGTGGCGGCAGGACTTGAACGGCAGAACGCCGTGCAGCTTGGACTGGTACTGGCCGCCGGTGGTGAATTTGCTTTCGTGGTGTTCAAGCTGGGCAATACCGAAGGCCTGTTCGAAGCACGGGTCTACGACATTCTGGTGCTGACCATTACCTTGTCGATGGCCCTGACACCGTTGCTGTTCATGGCCACCGCTCGCTGGCTCAAGCCACGGCCAAAAGCCACGCCGGTGCCGGACGAATACCGCGATATTCACAGTGATAGCCCGCGTGTGGTGATTGCCGGCATGGGCCGCATGGGCCAGATCGTGGCGCGGATCCTGCGCGCCCAGCACATCCCCTTCATTGCGTTGGACACGGCGGTCGAAAGCATCGAGTTCAGCCGCAGTTTCGGCAATGTACCGGTGTTCTACGGTGACCCGCTGCGCCCGGAAATCCTGCGGGCGGCCAAGGTACACGAGGCCGAGTTCTTCGTGATCGCCACCGACGACCCGGAGACCAACATCAAGACCGCCGAACTGATACGCAAGCTGTACCCGCACATGAAGATCATCGCCCGCGCCCGTAACCGCCAGCACGTGCATCGGCTGATTGATGTCGGTGCCCATGCGGTACGCGAGACGTTCTATTCAAGCCTGGAAATGAGCCGCCAGACGCTGCTCGGTCTTGGCTTGAGCCAGGCCCAGGCCGATGCGCGTATCGAGCGTTTCAAATGCCACGACGAGAAGGTGCTGGCCGATCAGCACCTGGTCTATGACGACGCGGCCAAGGTGCTGCAAACCGCCCGCGAAGCGCGCACGGAGCTTGAGCAATTGTTCGAGTCCGACCAGCTCGATGAAGAACAGGCGCTGAAAAATTAAAAGCCACCGCCCAGCGACGAGTAAAGCCCGACCAGCGCCTGCGCCTGGGTGGTCGAGCTTTGCACCCATTGCTCTTGGGTACTGAGCAACGCACGCTGTACCGACAGCACATTGAGAAAGTCCGCCGCGCCTTCGACGTATTGGCGCTTGGCGGTGTTCAGCGCCACCTGGTTGTGTTGCACCGCGTCCTGCAGCTTGCGTTGCTGCAACTGGCTGGCGTTGTACAGGCTCATGCTGTCGTCGATTTCCTGCCAGGCGCGCAGCACAGTCTGTTGATAGGCCAGCCCCGCTTCCTGCTCTTGCGCTTCACGCAGTTGCAACATGCCGCGCAGCCGGCCGCCGGAGAACACCGGCAGGCTGATCTGTGGCCCGAACGCGAATTGCCGGGCGCCCCAACTGCCAAAATCCGACAACTGCAAAGCCTGCAAGCCAACGCTGCCCGACAGGGTAATGCGCGGGTAAAAATCGCCTTCGGCCACCCCGGCGCTGGCCGTTGCAGCATGCAGGCGTGCCTCGGCGCGGCGGATATCCGGGCGACGCTCGGCCAGCTGCGAAGGCAGGCCCACTGGAATCTGTGTCGGCACCGCCTTCATCTGCACGGTTCTTTCCAGCTCAGCTTGCAAGGCACGTGGCGTCTGCGCCAGCAACAAGCCCAGCGCGTTGATCAACTGCGCCTGACGCTGTTCGAGCACCGGCAGGCGTGATTCCACCGCCGAGACTTCAGCTGCCGCTTCAGCGACATCCAGGTCGGTGGCCACGCCGTTTTGCAGGCGCACTTGTGACAACTCCAGGCTGTTGCGCGCCAGGTCCAGGTTCTGCCGGATCACCGCCACCGTGCTCTGCACGCCGCGCAAGGCCAGGTACTGACGCGCGACTTCGGCCTGCAAGGCCAGCAAGGCGGCGCGCTGATCGTTTTCGGCGACCTGCACCTGCGCACCGGCCGCTTCGACCTCTCGACGCACGCGGCCCCACAAGTCCAGCTCCCAACTGGCGCCGAAGCCGCCATCCCATTGCTCGAACGGCGCCTGGCCCTGATTGCCCGAGGGGTCGTTGAGGCCCTTGCCGCTATTGCGCTTGCGCTGATAGCCCAGGTTGGCATTGACCTCAGGCAACTGCTCGCCGCTGCTGACCCGGTACGCCGCCCGGCTCTGCTCCAGGCGTGCCGCGGCCATGCGCAGGTCAAGGTTGGAAGTGGTGGCGCGGTCGATCAACGACGCCAGCAGCGGGTCCTGAAAAACCCGCCACCAATGCGCGTCGATGGGCGCTGCTACCGGCTGGCTGGGGGCTTGCTCACCTGCTACCGGCAACCACTGGATACGATTGTCATTGACCGGACGCTGAAAGTCCTTGCCCACCTGGCAGCCTGCCAGCGCGAGACCGATTGCCAGGCTCAGTGCCGTGCTTTTAATCATCGCGCAGTCACCGTGGCCGTTTGTGGCAGCGACGTCGTGTCGATGCTGGCTTCGACCGACATGCCGACCCGCAGGCGCTCGGCCAGCGGCTGGCCCGGCTCAAGCACGATTTTCACCGGAATGCGCTGCACCACCTTGGTGAAGTTGCCGGTGGCGTTATCCGGCCGTACCGCCGCGAAGGTCACCCCCGTGGCCGGAGCAATGCTGGCGACGTGCGCCTTGAGCAACTGATCGGGGTAGGTGTCGACACGCACCTGCACCGCCTGCCCTACGCTGACGTCGGTCAACTGGGTTTCCTGAAAGTTGCCGAGGATATACGCCTCTTCCAGCGGCACCAGCGACAGCAGTTTGCTGCCCGGCACCACATAGTTGCCGACCCGCAATGTACGCTCGCCGACCGTGCCGTCGATGGGCGCCACAATGCGCGTGTACGACAGTTGCAGACGCGCCTGATCATGCGCCGCCTCGGCGCGCTGCAAGGCCGCCTGCGCGCTGTGCTGCTGGGCAATGAGGATATCGACCTGCTTGCGCTCGGCCGCCAGAGTAGCGACGGCACTGGTGTGCTGGGCATTGGCGGTGTCGATGCGGGTGCGCGCCTGCTGGGCATTCTGCACCGTCCCGGCACCGGCGCCGGCCAGGTGTTCGTAGCGGGTACGCTCCTGCTCGGCGAAGGTCACGGCGGCCTGGCTGGCCTGCAAGGCAGCCTTGGCCCTGGCAATCACCGAATCCTGACGCTGCAACAAGGCACTGGCTTCATCGCGGCGTGCGGCAGCCGCCTGCACTTCGGCTTCGCTGGCGGCCAGCGCGGTCTGCAAGTCACGATCGTCGATGCGCGCCAGCAGGTCACCGGCCTTGACCTGCTGGTTGTCTTCCACCAGCACTTCACTGATAAAACCGGAAACCTTCGGCGCCACCACCGAATAGTCGGCGGCAATAAACGCATCGTTGGTGCGCTGGCGCTCATCCTGACCTGCCAGGGCGTACAGCCCGATGCCGGCCACTACGATGGCCACGCCACACAGCGCCAGCGTCTGCTTCGAAGTCATCTTCATGACTGTATCTCCAAAAGAATCAGTTCAATGCCCGCGGCGGGTAAACCCGCGTCGGCATCACAGGAATCAGCAGCATCAGGGCGACCGCCAGCCAGCCCATGCAGTAATAAAGATCGGCGCTGGTCAGTACCACGACCTGCTCGTGCAGGCGGTGACTGAGCGCCACCGGGTCGGCGCCGCCGCTTACCCCATTGCCACTTAACCAGGGCGCATTACCAAGGCGATCGACCAGGTTATTGGAATGAAAATGCTGGCGGGCAGTGGTCAGCGCCTCGATCACACCGGTGGCCACCACACTGGCCAGGCCACGCACGGTGTTGAACCAGGCAGACGCGAAAGGCCCGTCCTGCGGCGCGATGCCGCCGGTGGCCTGGATCAGCAGTGGCAGTACCGCCATGGGCTGGCCCAGCACCTGCAACAATTGCAAGGCGTAGAAGTTGTCGCGAATCCACTCGGAGGTCATCTGCGTGGCCAGCGCGCAATGCAGCGCCAACAGCATCAGGCCAAGCGCCAATACCCAGCGGCAGTCGACCCGACGCAGGTTGCACACCGCCGCCAGCAGCGGCAGCACCAGCAGTTGCGGCAGCGCCACCATCAGCATCAGCGGTGCGGTCTGCAACGGCCGGTAACCGTGCACCTGCGCCAGATACGCCGAAGGAATCGAGGCCACGGCGGTGAGCACCACCAACACCCCGCCCAATGTCAGCAAGGCATGCGACAGATTGCGTCCGGCGAGCATCTGCAATTTGAAGAACGGCACCGGGGTAAACCACTCACTGAGCAAAAACGCCACCAGCAGCATCAGGCCGGCGCCCAGCAGAAAGCAGATCAACGACGACTCGAACCAGTCCAGTCGATTGCCTTCAAGCAAGCCGATCACCAGCATGACGATGGCCGGCAGGCCCAGCAGCAGGCCGCGCCAGTTAAAACTCTTGAAGCGCTCCAGCCGCGGCGCGTCCTGGACGATGCCATGGGACACGGCGATCATCGCCACCAGGCACGGCGGTATGACCTGCCAGAAGGTCCACTTCCAGGTGAAGTATTCCGTCCACAACGCGGCCAGCGGCGTGCCCAGCCCAGGCCCAAAGGTCGCGGTCAAGGCATAGCCGGCCAGGCCATACAGCTTGATCGACGGCGGCAGAAAACGCAGCGCCACGGTCATCAGCATCGGCGGCAGGCAACCGGCGGCCAGGCCTTGCAGGATCCGCAACACCAACAGGCTGGGGTAGTCCGGCGCCAGCGGGCATAACAGCGCCAGCACTACAAACGCGGCGATGGCGCCCAGCGTGAAGCGGCGTAGCGACAAGGTCACGGCAAACCACGGCGCGAAGGCCATGGCGGCGACAGAGCTGGCCGAGTAACAGGCGATCAGCCAACTGGCTTCATCGGCACCGATAAACATCGCACCGCGAATATCGGCCATCGCCGTGCGGGTCACGCCTTCATTGATGCCCGCGACCAGAACGGCCAGCAACACCCCGACCAGCCCGATCACCCGTTCCAGACCGAACGCCGGTGCGGTGGGCGCGGCAGGCTGGGCAACGGGAGCTGGTGTGGCGAGAGAGGTCATGAACAGACAATCCGGGGCATTGGGAACCCCGGCAGTTTAAAAAGAGTCCGGCATGAATAAAATTTACATTTAGGCAGCTTATGAGTGCGCCAGGCGCACGGGTCGGCACTGGTTGATTGCTTTAAACGCCATTACCCGACCGGGCGCCACCGTAATCAATCCTGCAGCGATTCGACCCCCAGCTCGTTCCACACTTCTTCGGCCAGGTGGAAGGTGGCGTTGGCGGCCGGAATGCCGCAATAGATCGCGCTCTGCATCAGCACTTCCTTGATCTCGTCGCGGGTCACGCCGTTGTTTTTCGCGGCGCGCAAATGCAGGCGCAGTTCGCCTTCGCGGTTCATGCCGATCAGCATGGCGATGGTGATCAGGCTGCGGGTATGGCGCGGCAGGCCCGGACGGGTCCAGATATCACCCCAGGCGTGGCGGGTGATCATTTCCTGAAACTCTTCGTTGAACGGCGTGAGTTTTTTCAGGCTGTTGTCGACGTGTGTATCGCCCAGTACCGCGCGACGCACTTGCATGCCGGCGTCATAGCGTTCTTTTTCGTTCATGGTTGACTCCTGCAAAGGGTTGGAACTCTATTCGTAGGACCGACGGGGCGGCGATCCGTCGGGCGGCGACCGTAGGACCGACTTTAGTCGGGAAAGGCACGACACCGTGTTGTGCCATTCGCAGCTAAAGCAGCTCCTACGAGATAGGTTGTGTAGACGTGGGTCACGACAATTGTGTGTGCTCAGCCACGGCGCGCTCGACCCAGCGCCGGGTCTGGCCCAGGTAGTGGGCCGGATCCAGCAGGCGGTCCAGAGCTTCGCCATTCAAATGTTCGGTCACCTGCGGGTTATCGCCCAGTACCTGGCGCAAGTGCGCGCCCTGCTCTACCGCGCGGCGGCAGCTTTGTTCGATCAGGTGGTGCGCGGCATCGCGGCCGATGCAGCGCGACAGCGCGATGCTCACCGCTTCGGCCAGCACCAGGCCTTTGGTCGATTCCAGATTGGCGCGCATGCGCTGCGCGTCGACTTCCAGCCCCGGCACCACCAGCAACGCCTGTTGCAGCGCGCCGGAGACCAGGCAGCACAGTTCCGGCAGGGTTTCCCACTCGGCGTGCCACAGGCCCAGGCTGCGCTCGTGTTCTTGCGGCATGGCGGCCAGCATCGTCGACACCAACCCCGGCGCGCGGGTCGCGGCGCCGATCAGCACCGCTGCACCGACCGGGTTGCGTTTGTGCGGCATGGTCGACGAACCACCCTTGCCCGGCGCAGAAGGCTCGAACACCTCGCCGACTTCAGTCTGCATCAACAGGCTGATGTCGCGGCCCAGCTTGCCCAGGCTGCCGGCGAGCGTACCCAGCAGGCAAGCGAACTCCACCAGCCGGTCGCGCTGGGTGTGCCAGGGTTGTTCCGGCAGGGTCAGGTCAAGCTCTTGTGCCAGGGTCTGGGCGACGTCGAAGGCTTGCTCGCCCAAGGCCGCCAGGCTGCCCGAAGCACCGCCGAATTGCAGGCTCAACAGACGCGGCTTGAGTTCGGCCAAACGCTGGCGATGCCGGGTGACCGCCCCCAGCCAGCCGGCAATTTTCATCCCCAGCGTGACCGGCGTTGCCTGTTGCAGCCAGGTGCGCCCGGCCAGCGGCGTGTCGGCATAACGCTGGGCCTGGGTGGCCAGCGCCTCGGCCAGTTGCGCAAGATCGGCTTCGAGCAACACGATGGCGCGGCGCAGTTGCAGCACCAGACCCGAGTCCATGGCGTCCTGGCTGGTCGCGCCCATGTGCACGTAGCGCTCGGCCTCGGGGTTATGCGCGGCAATCTGTTTGCCCAGCGCCTTGACCAGCGGAATCGCCGAGTTGCCGGCGCTGCCGATGGCGATGGCCAGGGCCTGGAAGTCGAACAGTTCGGCGCGGCATTGTTGCTCGATATCGGCCACCACCGCCTGGGGAATCAGGCCGACCCGCGCCTGGGCACGGCTCAGGGCGGCTTCGAAGTCGAGCATGCCTTGCACGCGGCCGGCGTCGGAAAAAACCCGGCGCATTTCAGGTTGAGTGAAATAGGCATCAAACAGTTGGTTGCTCGGTGTGCTCACAGCAGCGCTCCCCTATCAATATTCATGTGGCGTCCGCATGGCTGAACCGGCCCTTGAGCAGAATGGCGATGGCTGCCAGTGCCGCCGGCACGATCAGCGCGGTCAGCACCTGCTCGAAACTCCAGCCCAGGCCCAGCAGCGTGGCGCCGGCCCAGGCGCCAAGAATGGCACCGAAACGGCCGATGCCGAGCATCCACGACACGCCGGTGGCGCGGCCTTGAGTCGGATAAAAACGGGCGGCCAGCGACGGCATGGCCGATTGCGCGCCATTGATGCACATGCCGGCCACCAGCACCAGGCTGGCCAGCAGCACGACATTGCCCAGGCTTTGACCCACCAGCCAGGCAAACGCTCCGGCCAGTGCATAGGCACCACCGATCACCCAGTGCGGGTTGTAACGGTCCATCGCCCAACCGACGCCCACTGCGCTGAGCACGCCGCCCAGCTGGAACAGCGCGCCGATCACCGCTGACTGCTCAAGGCTGGCGCCGCTGTCGCGCAGCAGCGTCGGCAGCCAGCTGGTCAGCAGATAAACGATTACCAGGCCCATGAAATAGGTCAGCCACAGCAGCAAGGTGCCAGTGCTGTAGGTGCCGGAAAAGATCACTTTGAAGACGTTGCGGCTACCGACGCTTTTTTGTTCCGGGACACTGAAATTTGTCACGTCCTTCAGCGCGCCGGGGTTGATCGGCGCCAGTACCTTGCGCACCCGCTCGGCACCGCGATTGTGCACCACCAGAAAACGCGCCGACTCCGGCAGCCACAACGCCAGCGCCAGGGCCAGAATCAACGGCAGAATGCCGCCCAGCAGCAGCAGGCTTTCCCAGCCCAGCGCCGGGATCATCTTGGCCGAGATAAAGCCGCCACTGGCCATGCCGAGGTTGAAGCCGCAGAACATGCTGGTCACCAGCATCGACTTGAGGCGTTCAGGGGTGTATTCGGAGAGCAGCGTGGTGGCATTGGGCATTGCCGCACCCAGGCCGATACCGGTCAGTAAACGCAAGATCAACAGTTGATCGAGGCTGGTGCTCCAGGCCGACAACAGGCTGAACAGCCCGAACACCGATACCGCAACCACCAGTACCAGCTTGCGGCCGAAGCGGTCGGCCAAGGGGCCGGAGCCCAGCGCGCCGAAGACCATGCCGATCAGGGCGGCACTCATCACCGGCCCCAGACTTGCACGGGCGATGCCCCATTCCTGGCTCAGTGCCGGGGCAATGAAGCCCATGGCGGCGGTGTCGAGACCGTCGAGAAAAACGATCAGAAAGCACAGCGCAACCACTCGCCATTGGAAGGCCGACAGCGGTTGTTCATTGATAAACGTCTGGACATCGAGGGTCCGCCCCCCGGCCGCGTTTGCAGAAAGCGTCATGGGATATCCCTTTTATTTTTATACGGGAAAGCCTCTGCACCAACAGGTACAGAGGCTTTAACAGCACGCAGCAGACTCAGAAGTCGAAGAACACCGTCTCGCCTTCGCCTTGTACGCGGATATCGAAGCGGTAGGCCAGTTGACCGTCTACCGTGCAACGCTTGGCCACCAGGGTCTCGCGACGCGGGGCCTGCTCGATCAGGTTGAGCACCGGATCCTTGGCATTGGCAGCGCTTTCGTCATCGAAATACAGACGCGTGTGCAGGTGGATATTGATCCCCCGGGCAAACAGCGAGATGTTGATGTGCGGCGCCATCGGCACACCGGCGCCGTTGGTGACGACACCCGGCTTGACGGTTTTCACCGTCCACACACCATCGTCGTCGGTGGCGGTGCGCCCGAAACCATTGAAGGGCCGGGCCTGATCGTAGGTCGGATCGTAAGCACCCTGATGGTCGGCCTGCCACAACTCAAGGTACGAGTCGCGCATCAAATGGCCGTTGCCGTCATAGACCGAACCCAGCAACAGAATGTGCTCACCGGCTGCACCCGGTTGAGCCATCTGGTTCCAGATTTCCAGTTCGCGGGTCGGGTTACCGGCCACTTCCAGGGCCAGGCCGATATGAACGTAAGGCCCTGCGGTTTGCGAAGGGGTTTCCTGCAGCAATTGAACGGGCATGACAACCTCCTCAGCGGTTTTCGAAGTGAGTCTGGCGCTGACCGCGCAAAACGATGTCGAAGCGATACGCCAGGCAATCCATCGGATTGGCCAGGCCCATGTCGAGGCGCGCCACCAGGCTCTGCACAGCCTCGGGGTTGGCAATCGACTTGACGATCGGGCACAGCGGAATCAGCGGGTCGCCTTCGAAATACAGCTGGGTGATCAAGCGCGTAGCAATCGACGGGCCGCTGACCGACACGTGGATGTGCGCCGGACGCCAGTCGTTGGGGCCGTTGCGCCATGGGTACGGGCCTGGCTTGACGGTACGGAAGCTGTAGTTACCGTCGCGGTCGGTCAGGGTACGGCCCACGCCACCGAAGTTCGGGTCGATGGGTGCCAGGTAATGGTCACGCTTGTGGCGATAACGGCCGCCAGCGTTGGCCTGCCAAATCTCCACCAGAGTGTTGGGCACCGGTTTGCCGTACTGGTCGACAACACGGCCGGCAATGATGATGCGCTCACCCACCGGCAGGCCGCCATTATTGAAGTTGAGCAGCAGGTCGTTGTCGTGGCGACCAAAGATCAGATGAGAAAAATCCGGCCCTGTGGTTTCCGAAATCGACTGCGGAATGCTGACCAGAGCCTGGCGCGGCGAGCGCAGCACGGAGGTCTTGTAGTCGGGGGTCAGGGCTTTGGGGTGCCAGCTTCGATCACGGATGACGAAGCGGCTGTTGTCGGCAACAGACATGGTTCAGGTCCTTGCGTTGTTTTTATTGTGATGCGCAGTTCGCTGCGCCTCAGGCTGAGCACAGTGTCAGGGGATCGAGCGCTTTCGAAAATTGAAAAAATATCAGCCATCCATAACCAAATGGTTATGGATTGAAGGTATAGGCGCCGTCGCGGTACGCCTCCCCCACGTGCCGCAGCTCATCCACGCACCACAACGCCGCCCGTGACAAGGGCACCGCCGGGTTACTGCACAGACCGACCGAGCCGCCCGGTTCACGAATACCCATGTCCAGTTCGGCCAGGCTGCCGTCCTGCAACTCTTGCAGCACCGCATCGAGTGGCGCGATCCAGATCGCATTGCTGCGCTCGACATAACGCCGGCTGAGGATCAGCGACAGGGTTTCCAGGCGCTGGCGCGGCGGCTGTATGCCGTACTGCACGAACAGGCTGTCGGCAAAGGCGCGAATCGTGGTGCCGGCCAGCGGCAGCACCAACGGATAATCCTGCAAGCTTTCACGCCGCAACGGTGCGGCCAGCAACGGGTGGTCGCGGCGCGCCACCAGGGTCATCGACTCGTTGTACAGGTGCTCGAAACTCAGGCCGTGAATCTGCGGGCTGTCGGTCATGCGCCCGACCACCAGGTCCACCTCACCCACGCGCAACTGCGATAACAGATACGCGCTGGGGCCGGTCATTACGCTGACAATCAACGCCGGATGACGCTCGTGCAGACGGGTCAGCACCTCGGGCATCAGCAGGCTTTCGGCCGTCGACAACACGCCCAGGCGCACCGTGGCGGTTTCATGTTCGCCGGAACGCAGGCTGTTGACGCCCTCGCGCAGCGCCTGAACGCTGGGCCCGGCAAAGCGCATGAAGGCTACCCCCGCCTCGGACAACTGCGCACCATGCTTGCCGCGCAAGAACAGCACCGCACCCAGCAGACCTTCAAGTTCCTTGAGTGCCTTGGACAGCGCCGGCTGGCTGATCGCCAACTGGTCGGCGGCCTTGGCCAGGCTGCCCTGGCGCGCCACCTCAAGAAAGCACACCAGATGGCGGTATTTGATTCGCGTATCGATATTCAAGAAGTGATGGGCCTGCTGAGAAAATAGGCGACCTGCTCGGCATCGAACGGCCAGTCCAGCTCGGCACCGCTGTCGACGCGGCGCAGCACCGGGATACGCAGGCCGTAATGCTCGAATTGCAACGGGTCATCGGCAATGTCCACCAGTTCGACCATCAGGCCGTGCTCGATCAACGGCAGCAGCAGCCATTCGGCCAGTTCACAGAGGTGACAGCCGGGAGTGCCGAGCAATTGGCATTCGGGGGGCATGGAAACCCTCTTGGCGTGACAGATTGATAAGGTCGATGGTTTGGCCATTTTAGTCGCAGTAATGGAAAGCGTCGAGGCTTGTGAAGCACTCATTCATGCCCTTGCAACAACCCTGATTAAATTTGGATCCCTTTCAACCAAGGCTTTTTCCTACAAACTGCGCCCACTCACCCAGCTTGAAAATAAATGACATACCTACATACTCAAGCTCGTTCCAGGCCACGTCACTCAGCCTTTTATTAACATTGCAATTTCGCTCAGGAGAACGCATCGCCCAACCCAAAAATCACACTTCGCTCAGCCCTGTTACTTGTTCATTCTCATAGACAACCTGACAATAAGGATATGCTTGATGTCGATGAATTCCCGCACAACAAATTCACCGCCCTCTCCTGTTTCTGACTGGCCCACATTCATGGCGGCGGCTGCACAACAGAATTATCTTTCTGCCGAGGCCGGCCTGCTGCTCGCTCAGCAGGAAGGCTATTCACACTGGTACATTGATGGCAGCCTTGAGGGTGAACGACCGACCGATTTCGATACGTCTCGCGTTCTTGCCCTGAACAGACTCGTTCTCGAGACCGGTATAAAACCTATTTATCACGGTAATTTCAAAGCCCCTCTGGGCAGTGACGTCAAAGCCTTGGCAAACAGTGCTCTCGACTATGTCAAACAAGAGGTCGATCTGTGCCAGGCATTGGGCTGCCAATCTCTTATCGTCCATGGTGGCGGGGTCGTAGAGCCACGACTGGTGCGCGAGGCCTGCAAGATCGGGCTGGGCAACCTGATTGAAAACCTGGGGCAACTGGTCGCTTATGGTAAACAGCACGGAGTCGATATCTGGCTCGAAAACCTGTGCAACTACACCCGTTTTCATCCTTTCTACTATATCTGTACAACCGAAGACGACATCGAAACAGTGCTCACTGCTGTCCCTGGACTGCACCTGTTCCTCGATGTTTCTCATGCGTATGTCAACGGGGGCGACCCCTTGTCTTTCTTCAACAAGTTCAACTCTCGTATCAGGGGCATGTCATTTAGCGACAACAAAGGGGACCGTGACTCACACTCGCCACTGGGCCGTGGAACACTGGACTTTTCCGGACTTATAAGTGCCGTTACGCGCACTCAGTGGCAAGGCACCATTGGCTTTGAAACGCGAGGTTCAACCCTGACGGACAGTGTGAACTTTCTGAACGGTCTGTCCTCTGCACCGAATCAATAAAGACAGGCTGTCGACTGGCACGGCGCCAGTCGACAGCATGAGGATGACCATGCGAAATAAAAAGATAACCTCTGGCATACATCAATTTAAACAGCCTCGAACGAAGCACTCTTTTATTGAGGGCTGTGTCGACTCGCTGCCCGTCAGCCTGACATTTGTCTTTCTGTTTTTCTCGATTGGCGCTGCCAGCAGCGAAGCCGGCTTTAGTGCACTACAGGCCATGATAATGACCGCAACGGTACATGCAGCACCGTTGCAAGTATTTCTGACCCAGCATGGCGTCACCTTGACAGTGATGTCTATCCTGCTCACAACACTGGTGGTCAACTTCCGCTTTCTCATCATGTCTTCGGTGCTTGCCGAGCACTTCAAAGAGATTCCCCTCTGGAAGGCACTGCTATCCGTCCAGTTGCTGTCCATCTCTACCTTCACGCTGTCCAATGCAAAAAAAGACAAGGTTGCCAATCTGCATGCCTATTACCTGGGCTGCGGGGTCAGCACGCTGACGGTGGCGATCATCGCGACGGGGGGCGGATTCTGGATAAGCACAGAGCAAGGCCCGTACCTGAAAGCGGTGGTAGGGATCATTCTGCCCGTGCACTTCACGGCACTGGCAGCCCTAAGCTGGCCGAAACTGCAACCTTTGCTGATCACCATGGCAGGCTTTGCCCTCACACCTGTCGCCGGACGCTTTCTGCATGAATATCAGATCTTCGTCGTGCCCTTTGTACTGGCAGGTGTGGTGCTGGCTTTCGAAACGTTAAAACCCGGGAGTCATTCATGAGCAACTGGACCCTGATTCTGGTGGCCGCTCTCGGGTCTTACTGCCTGCGGGCCTTACCGATTCTGTTTTTTCACAAATTTCCTTTGACTGGTCAAGGCGTTGCCTACCGCTTCCTGAGTTATTCGGCATTCGCCGTGATGGGCGGCATCATTTATTCCGCCCTGTTGGGAGACGCGTATTACAGCGATTGGCAGGGGCATTTCGATAACGCTTCAAGCCTGACCCGGCTGACAACCCTGATGGTTGCCGTAATTGTGGCCGCCCGCTGGCGAGGCATATTTCGCACACTGTTCGTATCACTGGGATTTTTCATCGCGATCACCGCACTGACAGGAGTCTGATATGCACCCTCTTTCCGATCTGCAGGCCTTGCGTCAACGGCATGCCGCGCTCTGTACCACCCCTGCAAGGCTCAACATGACCCGTGGCCTGCCGTCTGCCGAACAAGTTGAACTTGCCCGTCTCTTTCTCAGCCTGCCAGGCAATCAACCTTTTTGCTCCAGCGAAGGCCAGGACTGGCTCAACTATGGAGGGCTTCAGGGCATCAAGGAAGTCAGAGATCTGTTCGGCCCACTGCTGTTGGGCTTGCCGGGTGAACAGATCGCCATCGGTGAGAACTCCAGCCTGTCGCTGATGCATGAAACCCTCGGGCACGCCTGGATAAGAGGGTTTGCAGACGGCTGCCCATGGAGCCGCGAGCCAAGGGTTCGCTTCATATGCCCTGAGCCCGGTTACGACCGGCACTTTTCCATCTGCGAGTATTACGGAATCGAAATGTTGCCGGTGCCGATGACCGCCGACGGCCCCGACGTCGAGGCTGTCGCGTGCCTGGTCAGCACAGACCCCACCATCAAAGGCATGTGGTGCGTGCCCAGGCATGCCAACCCTGATGGCGCCATCTACACTGAACAGGTGATCTCGCGACTCGCAGCCATGCCAACGGCCGCCAGCGACTTCAAACTGTTCTGGGACAATGCTTATGCCCTACACGATTTCGATCCTGCAGCTCCAGCGCTGGCTGATATCCACGACGCGTGTGCACGAGCTGGGCACTCTGACCGGGTGTTGGCATTTGCCTCGACGTCGAAAATGCTGATCCCGGGTGCAGGCCTTGCCTTTTTCGGCGCAAGCGCATCCATGCTTGCCTGGTGGCTGGAGTGCAGAAAACACAAGACCATAGGTCCCGACAAAGTCAACCAGGTACGGCACCTGATGTTTTTCAAGGACGCTGAAAATGTGCGGACCCATATGAAGCAACACGGTCGACTGCTGCGGGAAAAATTTGACTGGGTGGAGCGTATCTTTCATCTTCATTTGAGTGCACTTGAGCAGGTCAGTTGGTCAAGACCCCAAGGCGGCTATTTCATCTCACTTCAGGTACCCCGAGGACTTGCAACACGCGTCGTAGAGTTGGCTGCGCAAACGGGCGTCAGCATGACGCCTGCTGGCGCCACACATTGTCGCGGCATTGATTCACAGGGGCGTTATTTGCGTATTGCCCCTTCACACCTGTCGGTCGAGCACGTCGTTAAAGCCACCGAACTCATCGCCCACGCAGTACAGCTCGCCAACGCAGAGCGCGCACTCGAACACTGAGGTCTGAAACTTCATGACGGTTTTTGATGCTGAACGGTTAGCTGCTATGGCGCAAACAACACAAGCGGGTGATATGCCGTGCGCCTGCCTGGAACGCGACCTCACCGGCTGGAATGGCTGGCCGGCGACGTACCACGAAGAACAGTTCGTCCGGGTCGGCACCCTGGCGCAAGTGCCCAGGGATGAGGCGAGCCTTGAGGAGTACCACCCGGCCAATACCTCCTACTGGTCACCGGATGCGCCCATCGCCCCGCGTTTTTACCCTTACAACCAATGCGGTGTGTGGACCTGTGCGTCCTGCGGGCGGCTGTACCTGCGCCATAACGATGAAGGCGCCTATCACTCGGAGAAGCGCATCCGCCGCGTGCTGCCTGAACAGGTGGTCGATGCGCCGCTTACCGCGACTGAGCCGCCGGCCTGACCCCGGAGCGAAAACGGCGCTTGCAATAGGCATTGGCGCGGTCCAGCACCGGTTTTTCAAAGCAGCGGTAGCCGACCCAGCCGTAGCACAGCACTGCCGCCATCATCAGCACCGCAAAGGCCAGATTGTCCAGGTAGCTTTGCGGCGCAGGTCCGAGCCACAGCCAGACCCGGCCGATTACGCCAAGCACCAGCAGGTGCGACAGGTAAATGGTGTAAGACATGTCGCCGACGGCCACCAGCGCCGGGTTCAGGCGCAGATGGCCACGACGCTCCAGCAGCGCCATGCTCAGCACCAAAGCACCAAACGTAATGCCCACGGCCAGCATGCGCGCCAGACCGTGGCCTTCATACAGGTGGAAATAGCCAATCAGCGGCATGCCCACCAGCGTCGCCAGCAGCAGCGCGGCCCACACCACCGCATCGGGCACCCGCGCGCTGTACGGGCCATAGAAAAACAGCGCCAGCGCCACGCCACATATGAACTCCAGCGCATACGGATGCAGGATGATCTGCACCAGCGGCGAATAGTCCTGCCAGTCCTGCAAGGTATTGAACACCAGCAGAATCAGCGCCCAGATCAGTAGAAACACCGGTAGCAAGCGCTCGCGCCAGGGCATGAAGCCGCTGAACACCAGGTAGAACCACAGCTCGAACACCAGCGACCAGGCGACCATCACCAGCAACACCTTGTCGCTGGGCAGCAGGAAAAACGACAGCAGCAGGTTGGATTCGCCATGGCCGCTGTTGACCATGCCCGGCTGCACCAGATACACCGCCAGAGTGATAAAGAAATACAGCCAATAGGTGGGATAGATCCGCGACACGCGGTTGAACACGAAGCGCTGGGCCTGAACGCCGTCCTGAAAACGTCCACGGCTGACGATCACCATCACAAAGCCGCTGATGACAAAAAACAGGTCGACACCCAGCTGGAAGAAATCCAGAAACCCCGGCAGCAAGCGGTCACCGCCCGAGTATTTGGCCTCTACCGAAGTCATGTGAAACAGCACCACGCCCAGGACCGCCAGGCCCCTGAGCCCTTGCAGGGAAAACAGCCGCTCCATGCACTACGCCCTATTCCTGACCAGATTCATGAGCCATACCCAAAGCCCTCATGGGCCTTGAGCATAGCCAAGGGCTGCGTTTTAGCCATCAGACCAATGAGCGCCGGGCCACCCTGATGCGCGCCTGCGCCACGACAATGCGCAACAACTTGCCCGGCACCCGCCACTGCCACGCAGGCACACGCGCCGGTTCGAAGCGTTCGGCCACGATGAACACCGTCACCGCCAGCATGGCGATGGCATGCGCTTCGCCGGCCATCAAGGTCAGCAGCATCAACCCGCCGCAGGCGCCAAAACAGGACACGCCATTGATCAGGCCATAGTGCATGACACTGCGGTCGGCCGCACGCCCGAAGGCGGCCAGCGCCGGCTGGCGATGACACAGGTTCAGGCAGTGCTGCCTGGCCGGTGACACCTGCCAGACGAGCACCGCAGCACCGACCGCCATCAACCCCACTGCCCCCGGCAGCACCTTGCCGAGCACGGCGGCCAGCCCATACAGCAGCAGGCTGCCCAACACCCAGACCGCGCCATAACCGACCACGAACAGCAGCAGGCTGCGTCGTTTACGGCTGGCGAACGAGCGGTCGCGCACATACTGAAGCGGTGCCAGGATAACCAGCGACATCATCGCGGCCATCATCAGCACCCAGCCATAGACAATCGCCAGCGGCGAAGACGCCTGTGCCTCCATATGATGCGCCAGGTGATGTGCGCCATGCATATGCATGGGCGCAGCACTACCGAATGCCGGCATGGACATGCCATGAGGCTGCACGGCAATGACGCACCACGCCGACAGGCTGATGGCTACCAATACCAGCAGCAGTGAATCCGGCCAGGTTCGGGTACGCATCACCGGTTGCCCTCCTTACTGACCCTGACGGAACAGGCTGATGCGCCCGATCGTCACATTGGCCGAGTCCGGAATAGGGTGGCGTGGCACCAGGCGCACCTCAATGGCCGGCAAAGCCGCATTACCAGCCAGTTGCAGCGCATCGAAGAAGCCGGTGATGTCCAGCACATAAGTCACCCCTTCGCCTGCGTGCCCGCCGGACACCGTAGACGCCGCACTGACCCCGAACAGGCCAATGCTGCCCACTACATGCTCGCCGACATCGGTCACACCGGGGGCGGCGGCGACCTGCGCCAACACCTTGAAGGTAAAACCGTCTGCATCGGCGCGGACATTTTCCAGGTTCAGGAACACCCGGTCCGGCAGCGCCGCCTGGCTACTGAGCAGCGTACGGAAGCGGGTCGCCACCTTGTTATGGACATCCCCGGCCAGCGCCACCGTGCTGCGTACGCCACTGCCGGACAGCGCAATATTAGGCGTGCTGGCGCCCAGCAGTTCGACGTCACGGGCAGGTTTGCTCACGTTCGCCACCTCAAGATTCAGGCCCAGCGTTTTGGCCCGTAGCACAGGCGTCGCGATCAGGTTGGCCGGGCTGTAATCATCATAGCTGTAGCCCAGCGCTTGCAGGCTGACCATCTGCTGCGGGGTGTAGTCCCAGGCTTCGCCTTCAGGGGTGGGCATCACGAACGGGTGTTCACCAATCGACGCCGGGCCTTGCAGCCATTTGCTCTCGGTCGGATCGCCGAGGGAGGTCGGCAGATCGTTCCAGGTTTGCCACAAACGGTCGATATTGGCATGGTGCAGCCAGAAAATCGGGTCCAGGCCCGCCGTGCGCGGCGTGCCCATCAAGCCGACCAGATCGCTGTCAGACGGATCTTGCCCGCCCACATAGACGTGGACCATGTCGTGCGGCTGATGCTCGAAGGCCCCGTGCACGCCATATTTATGGTTGTAGCCCGTATCGATGCCACCAAACCCTGGGCTGCCGCCGCTCGATACCCCGGTAAACTCCGGCTCGCCGAGGGCATCTTCGTTGACGTAATCCAGAGGTACATAGACCTCGCTGTTGTTGTCGGGCCCGTAGCGCTGGACCACATACAGCGGGTTATCACCGGTGCCGTCCGGCCAGTCCGGCGAGCTGAACGCCGGTGGCAAGCCGTTCTGGCCGGTGCGGAAGTAGTTCCAGTACGGCAGCGCCCAATCGCTGGGGCCACCGAGCTTGATGATCTCGCCACGCAGAATGTTCTCGATGGCCAGGATGTACCCCCGGTGCCACGGCAGGAAGTACCAGGTAGCGTGCTGGCACTGCGACCAGTACTGCTCACGCAACGCCGGGCTGGGCAGTGTCTCGCCACTTGCCAGATACCCCTGTTGAATCCATAACGCGTCTTCGAAGCCGTGTATGGCGGCATAAAAACGCCAACTGGTCGGGTCATTAATGGGGCGGGCCTTCATGGCCTTGACCCCGCGCGCATACCACAACACCGGCTCGGCCCAATCGGAACCCAGTTCCCAGACATTCTTGCGTACATAGCCCATTGCACTTGCACTCCATGTGATTTGGCACCCTGACTCAGCTCATGGCCAGAGCGCCCGGACGAGACTAGACGAAAGTTAATAGCATAACGCCATTACCAGAAAAAATTTTCGTCCAGGTTTTTCTACTGACTGTCCCGGAAATCGGGGTCACAGGAGCAACCCTCATGCTGGCCATGCTCTAAACAAGAGGCCTGACCGGCCCGGTCAATTCAACGAAATCGTGCGCTGCGTGCCTTCATCGGTATTCACATGGCTCAAGCGTCCCTGGCGGTCGAACAACAGCCAGTCGGCACCACGACAGCGCACATTCATGTCGTAGAAATCATCCACCGGCCATTCGATCACGGCGCACAGGCGGTCGCTTTCACGGTGAATGAAGTGATAACGCGTGTGCTTGTCCAGTGTGATGTAGCCGATCACCAGCCAGTGCTCGAACGGGAACAGGATGACCGGGTCATCACTTTCATCGGCACCACTTCTGGCGCAGTCGGGCAAGCGGTAGCCTTTACAGTCGTTGCTTGCCTCCAGCACCAGGATCGCGTCTTCGCCGTCCATATGCTTGACCCGATACTCGGTCACCTGGCCACTGGGGCTGAATAACTGATCGCTGTCTTCATGGGTGCGGGCGGGCATCGGTTCACGGCTGACCAGCCGGCGCGACGGCAGGCTGTAATGCCAGAACTGCATGCTGTTGCGTGGGCCGGACACCCACCAGTTTTCGTTCTGCGCATCGTCATTGATATTGATGACATTGCCCGGCAGGTCGCCGACATGCCACAAGGTGGCAAAGCCGCGATCAACGTCCACCACCCGCACCTGCGGACCACTGCCGATGGTCCAGGCGGTGCCGTCGAATGACTTGGCGAAGGTGTTGAACACCTGCACGCCCAGGTCGGTTGCAATGCGGTTGACCAGGTCAAGCTTGTTGATGCGCCATACACCATCGTGACGCGCCAGCACCAGCGCCACTTGCCGGCTGTGGGCCATGACGATGTTCTGCGCCGGCACCGGGAAGTGAAACAGCGTCTTGCCGGTGGCATCGATCACCACCATACCCGCCTCGCCCAGTGCCAGTAGATAACGTGAACCCTCCAGCGCCACGGCATCCAGAATCGACCGGCTGCCGCGCTGGGGTGCGACCCATTCATGATGGGCCTTGACGTGCTCCAGCCCCGCACGCGGTACAGGCAGCAACGCCATGCCCGGCAGATCAGCTTGCAATAGCGTGTCCTGGCTCATCTTGACCAGCGCCTGCAAATCATTATTGGACAGGCGTCCATGACCATTGGCCTGATCGGCCAGAATCGCATGCGTCATCGCACCGCTGAGCCAGGCCAGCGCCTCGTGTTGATCCTTGTTCTGCAACAACGCTTCGGCCATCGCTGCCCGCTCGCCCCAGCGCTGGGGGTCATCGCGCAGGGCCTCGACCCAGGGGCCGTAGTCGGCAAAGGTGTCGGGCAGCAGAATGGCGCGCTTGACCAGCGCATACACCCCCAGCTTGCCACCGGCCGCTTCTGCATTGAGCAACCACTGCACGGCGCGGGGCCGTTCGGCCGGCAGGCGCCAGATCACGTCTACTGCTTGCAGCCACATGCCTTTATCGGCGAAGGATTGCGCCCACTCAAGGTGCAAGCGGTTAGCCAGATCCGGCCATTTTTCGCGCAGCATCAATGCCGCATCGGCAAAGGCATCGTCGCGCCTGGCCACCAGCAATGCGCGCTGCCAGTCATCGGCCAGGCACAGCAGGCGCACGATGGTCGACGAGGGCATGTCCCAGCCCAGCGCCAGATCGGCCGCCTGCTGATAACGACCATGCTTTTCCAGATAGTCGAGCGCTTCCTGACGGACTTTCAGCAGCTCGGCAAGGATGAACACCGCTTCATCGACCCGGCCTTCGCGGTCCAGCCGTTCGAAGGCCTGACGGTAAATCTGCTTGAGGTGCGCCTCCATGTCCTCCTCGAACAGCATCGAGCGACCGGGCGCGGTGTTGTGCCGGACGTTCAGGTCGTCGCGCCGCTGTGGCGTGCCGAACGACTGCTCACCCGAGCCTTGCCCGCTGCCCAGCGGAATCGCATGGCGCAGGGCTTCGTGCAAATCGCCGTCTTCGAACATCTCCAGCATGCGGCGCATATAGGCCGCCTGACGCTTGCCGTACAGATCGGACAGCCGCGAGTGTTGCGTCAGGCGGGTCAACCAGCGCCGCCAGGTCGCCGGCTTGTGCCAGGCACGGGTTGCGCGTGGTGCCAGCGCTGGCGCAGCGGCGGCTGCGCGTTGGGTCGCGGTCGGTGTCGGCACCTGGCGCACCGATGCGGGCCGGCGCAGCAGCGTGCGTACGCCGAGCAACAGCAGGGTAAACAGCAGCGCAGCGACGAAGATCACCACGACCAACGAGGACTCGGAAGCCCCCGGCTGACTCGCCTGCCCCGCCAGCCCCGCGACCAGCATCAACGCACTCAGCCCGATGGCCACCCTTACCCAGCCAGGGGTGGGTGTGCTGTCAGGCTTTTGCCAGGTATCGTTGGCGGCCGGGCTGGACGTTTGCGCAGACGGTGCGCCGCTGCCCTTGCGCTGACGCGCGAGCAGCGCTTGCAACACCTCGGCCTGCTCGGGGCTGACCGGCGGCAACGCGTCGCCGAGGATTTCCCGGACATCGCTGGGCACCGCGAGCGGTTCAAGCACCGGCTCCGGCAGGATGCTGCGGCAATCGTAAGTATCGAGCAGCCTGTAAGCACTGACATCGAGCCAGTCACCGGGCGCAATGGCGGTGGCATCACGCAGTTGCAAGGCGCTGACCTGGCTGCCGCGCACCAGCCAGAGATCGGCCATCGGCAGGTTGTGCCGTTCTTGCGCACTGAGCTGCGCCGAACACAACGCGCGCCCCTGACGAATCAACGGCCAGCCCCGTTGCGCTTCGCAATACACCGACTGTGGCTGGCGAAACTGCAATAAATGCCCATCGGCAAAGCGCCAGGCACTGGCGCCGGTGTGCCAGTGCTCAAGGATCAAGCGGGCGCATTGCTCCTCGCTGAAGCGCTCACCGGGGAACCACAGCCCTTCAATCTGTTGATGCCCGGTCAGTACCGGGCGGCGAATCACGGCGGCGTCATGCTCAGGCATCGGCCTCTTCCTTGTGTTCCAGGGTGTGCTTTTCGGTGAGCTGGTTGCACATCACCTGCAAGCGCATTCGGCGCCAGTGCACCGAGTACACCAGCAGTTCGCGGGCGCTGGTGATGGCGGCGACCACCGTGCTGAGATTGCAGAAACTGACTCTGGCAATCGGCTCAGTGGTGGTGAACAGCACATTTTGCTGGCCTTCGCACCACAGCCCGACGCTGTGCTTGTCGGGGCTCAGCAACACCAGCGCATAGCGTTCACTGCCTTGCAGCATCAGCAAACCCAGGGCCTTCCAGCCCGGCGCCAGTAGAATGTGCTCAGGTTGTTGCGACGCCGAGCCTTCGGCTGCGAGCAACCGCCAGCGCTGACTGCCATTTTCGACAGAGCCCAGCGCACAACCGCCGATGGACTTGCGCCACGCAGGGCTGGCGGCGAACAACACCTCGCTGACGCTTTCGGCAGCGTCAATCATGCCGCCACACATCTGATTGCCGTCGACATCAACCGAATAGGCGTACAACAGCCCGCCCTCGTTGCGCACATAGGCCACCAGTTGCGCGTCGACCTTGGCCATGCCAAGTACCTTGTCGGTCAGCCGGTGGGTTTTCTCATCCCCGGAGGCCACCCGGGACTTGCCGTTGCGGGCGATCCAGAACGCCAGATGCCCTTGGGTATCGAGCAGAAACAACCGACCACCTTCACGACCGTGCAGCCAGGCGACAGGCAACCAGGTGGCGGTGCCCGGCGGCAGTTGCAGCTCTTCGCGGCCGGGCTTGTCGACCGGCGCCAGGCCACGCACGTTCCAGAAGGTCAGATGGTTATCGTCGCTCATCACCGCCGCCACGGTACGGCTCATGAACGTTACCGCCAATGGCGTGCGCCCGGCACTCCAGTAGGGCGTATGGACTTGCAGGCTGGCTTGCCGCTCACCGGACGGCAGCCGGATCACCGCCATGCCGGGCTCGTCGAGCAAGCGCAGGGCGATATAGTTGCCGTTGGCCGAAATCACCGGCGGCAAGGTCAGCGACACCCTCGGCACACTGCCGCGCACCACGGCGCGGGTCACCTCGTCCTTGAACTGGCCCTTGAGCAGTGGCACAGCCAGATGTCCGGGCGGAATCGGCAGCGTTACGTGCCGGGCAGTGCCGGCCTGCAACTCAACGGCCAGGTGCTTGCCGTCGAGGCTGCGCTGCACTTGCACACGATGGGTGCAGGGCGTGTTATCCGCCTTGGCCAGGCGCTGGCCCACCAGCCAGCACTCGCCGGCCGTCTGCGCTTGCCCGGCCAGCCAGGCCTGCCATGTTTGCCAGTGCTCGTCGCTGACCACCTGCCAGGTCCGTGCATTGAGCAACTGACGCAGCTGGGCGGCGCTGTCCAGCGCATACAGGCAGGGATCGTTCTGCAAAATGCCCCAGCGCAGCTCGGCGCCCGCTTCTTCAGCACGCCGTGCCAACAGCATTAACAAGGCCAGATGCACCAGACGCGCCGCGCCCAGTTGCAAGGGGCCGGCATCGAACAGCACGACAATCAGCCGGTTGGCCTGGCGGGCGCGGTACTGCGGCGCCAGAAACAGGTGCTCGCCGACCACCGCCCGGCGCAGAAACTCGTCGGGCATTTCTTCGGCCAGCAGCCATTCGCTGGACAGCAGTCGCTCATAAGGACCGCGACGTTGTAGATCGCCCAGGCCATCGGGCTCCGGTACACCGCCCTGATCCAGGCCGCGCAGCGGGCCCAGCAGCGGATTCAAACGTCCCAGCAGGTCAGAAAACAGCGGCAGGTACTGCGGCGCAAACCCTTCCAGCCATTGCCGCCAGGGGTGCAACGATTCAGGTAATTGCATCAGGGTTTCGCCCAGCAGGTTTCGATGCGCTGCAACAGCGCAGCATTCAGCGGCAGCAGCCGGTCAAGCGGCACGGCAGCCTTGGGCGCATGCCAGAGCAAAACCGGCGACCGGCCAAAGGCGGTTGCCAATGCCTGCTCCAGCCAGTCGACCGGCACGTCAGGTGCCCAACTGGTTGGCAGCCACAGCCCCGGCGCCTGCGGGTCGATGCAGGCGTATTCGACACCTTCGACCCACGGCAAATCAGCCGCCGCGCCGGTCACCACCAGCACCTGGCGATGGGCCGTGGCGCGCAAGCGGCTGGCCTGCTCGCCCTCGATCAGTGCCAGCCGCGCATGCAGGCGCTGCGCCGCCTCGCCCCAGGCCACCGCCGC
>NZ_BAAILM010000018.1:220406-229652 GCF_054589175.1 Pseudomonas sp. 3A(2025)
CAGGGTCTCGCTGTTGAAGTTGGAGTCGATTTCGCGCAGCAGGCTTTCAAGCTGCTGGTTCGATGGCGGCTCGCTGCGCGCCAGGTACTCTTCGGCGGTTTCCAGCAAGCGATTGAGCCGCGACATCGGCTGCAAGGTCGCCTCTTCCACGGCGCTGAACAAATGCGCATTGCTTGAACCTGCGAAGAGCTCACCGAGGATCTCGCGGCCACGTTGCTGGGTTTCCTGGGTCGGCAGCACATATAACAGCGGCCACAGGTCAGCCTCGCTGGCCTCGGTACGCCCGCCGAGCAAGGCAGCGGCGGCGATAAGCCGTTGCGATTTGACGATGCGCCGGTCGGACAACTGAATGCCCGCCTCGCGCAGGCGGCGAATCGCCTGGGCCAGCAAGGGCCGCACGGCGCTCAGGTCGACATCGCCAAGGGCCTGGCCCAGCGTGTCCAGCTCATTCAAACCCAGCAACGACGGTATCTGCCGCCGCTCGCTCTGCCAGCCACCGGCGAGCATCGCTTCAAGCTGGTTGTCCGGCACCGAGTCGACAAACAGGTGCAACAGAAAGCGGTCACCAAACGCGGCCAGCGCTTCATCCTCGGGCAGGCCGTTGGAGGCCGCCACGCAGACCCGCAGCGGGCACTCGATCTGCGTGTGGCCACGGCGAAAGCGCCGCTCGTTGAGCACGCCCAGCAGGGTATTGAGAATGGCCGTAGAGCCGAGGAACACTTCGTCGAGAAAGACGATATCGGCTTCTGGCAGCATGCCGCTGACATCGGTTTCGACCGTGCCTTCGCGCAGCTTTTTCAGGTCGACGGTGCCGAACAGTTCCGACGGTTCAGTAAATCGCCCCAGCAGGTATTCGAAATAACGCCCGCCCATCGACTGCGCCACGCGCCGTACCACCGCACTTTTCGCCGTACCGGGCGGGCCGATGACCAGAATGTGCTCCTGGGCGACCGCTGCCAGCACGATCAACTCGGCCAGTTGTTCGCGACCCACCAGCCCTTCGGTGGCGGTCCGTACGACCTGACGAATGTGCGTGGCTGCGGTGTTTAATGCGGCGTTCATAAACATCCTTCCCTGAGTTTAAACAGGCCTCATAGACCGGAAAAAAACCGAAAAGATCCGTAACACATCTGATGCACCTGCGTTTTGACCGCTCGGTCACTCGTACCAACACCTCAATGCGACGCACACAAAACAGATATTTTCAATTCAGGATGTGTTGTCTACGATGGGTTGGCATGGACCCATCCGCCGCCTATGGACTGCCTGATGAACCTGTCTCACTCGACCAAAGTGGCCTTTCTGGTCGCTGCCACGTTTTTCATGGAAAACCTCGACGCCACGATCATTGTCACGGCCATGCCGCAGATGGCGCACAGCTTCGACGTGGCCGCCGTCGACCTTAACGTGGCGATCAGCAGCTACCTGATTGCGCTGGCGGCGTTCATTCCTATCAGCGGCTGGCTGGCCGACCGCTTCGGCGCACGGCGAGTGTTCGCCAGTGCGATTGCCATGTTCAGCTTCGCCTCGTTGCTGTGCGGGCTGAGCAGCAGCCTGGAAACCTTTATTGGCGCGCGGATTCTGCAAGGCATCAGCGGCGCGATGATGGTCCCGGTCGGGCGCCTGGCGGTGCTGCGTACTACCGAGAAAAAGGACCTGGTCAAAGCCATCGGCTATATCACTGCACCCGCGTTGATTGCTCCGGTGCTCGGCCCGCCGCTGGGCGGCCTGATGGTGACCTACGCCAGCTGGCCATGGATTTTCTACATCAACCTGCCGCTCGGGCTGCTGGCGTTCATCGCCACCTTTTCGCTGATTCCCAATGAACGCACCGAACGCAGCCGACCTTTCGACTGGCTGGGTTTCATTCTGCTGGGCAGCACCTGTGCGGCCTTGCTGTATGGCTTCGAGTGGCTGGGCCAGGACCTGAAAAACTTCCTGCCGGCCAGCCTGCTGTGCCTCGGCGCCTTGTTGCTGGGCGCCTGCTCGGTGTGGCACATGCGCCGCAGCGAACACCCGTTGCTCGACCTGAGCGTGATCAACATCCCGACCTACAAGGCCAGCCTGATCGGCGCGTCGCTGTTTCGCGCGTGCATCACCGCCCTGCCGTTCCTGCTGCCGCTGATGTTCCAGCTGGCCTTCGGCTTGTCGGCGGTGACCGCAGGTTTTCTGGTGATTGCCGTATTTGCCGGCAACCTGGCAATGAAGGCGTGCACCACCTGGGTGATCAACCGCTGGGGCTTTCGCAAGGTGCTGCTGGTCAACGGCCTGCTGGGCGTGCTGGCGATTGCCGTGTGCGCCAGCTTCGATGCGGCGATGGATCACCGCCTGATCATGTTGCTGCTGTTTTTGGGCGGGTTGTCGCGATCGCTGCAATTTACCGCCTACAACACCCTGGGTTTCGCCGATGTGCCGCAACCACAGATGAGCAATGCGTCAACGCTGTTCAGCATGATCTTTCAACTGAGCATGGGCCTGGGCGTGGCGATTGCCGCCCTGCTGCTGCGCGGCGCCATGATGGTGCATGGCAACGAGGGTACGGCCGACACGGCAGACTTCCAGCTGGCCTTCGTGCTGCTCAGCGTCATGGCACTGGTGGCGATGTACGACAGCCTGCGCCTGGAACCGCAGGCGGGGGCGGCGATATTGAATCGTCCGTGATGCTATTTTCGCCTGATCGTTCCGAGATTTTTTTTCACCTTGCCCGCCTGAAAACAGGGCAATAACGCAAACTCGCAACGCGAAAATGAAAAATTTTCACCATTGCGCCCTGTTCCCGTTCATCTCCTCGTCACCCGCTGATGGCACATTGGCATTCCTGAAAATCCTCCCTGATACTTGCTCGCGACTTGCGCGACGCCATCACCTTCTACCTTGAATATGGATATCTTCAATGACGCCTCAAGAACTGGAACTCGACGTTGCCGTGATCGGCGGCGGGGCCTCTGGCACTTACAGCGCCTGGCGCCTGCAACAGGTGCATGGCGACACGCAGAACATCGTGTTGTTCGAGTACAGCGACCGAATCGGCGGGCGGCTGTTCAGTATTAATCTGCCGGGGCTGCCGAACGTGGTCGCCGAGGTCGGCGGCATGCGCTACATGCCCGGCGAGAACGGCCATGTGCTGGTCGACAAACTGGTCGATCACCTGCAACTGCCGACCAAGGATTTTCCGATGGGCGCACCGGAACCTGTCGGCTCGAAGAACAACCTTTTTTATCTGCGCGGCAAACGCTTTCGTTATCGCGACTTTGAAGAAGCGCCGGAAAAGATCCCCTACGACCTGGCCTGGTCAGAGCGCGGCTTCTGCCCCGAAGACCTGCAAGTCAAGGTCATGAACTACGTCTACCCAGGCTTCGACACGCTCAGCCTGTGCCAGCAGATGCAGGTTCAGGTGTTCGGCAAGGAAATCTGGAAATACGGTTTCTGGGACCTGCTCTACCGGGTGATGAGCAACGAGGGTTACCAGTTCATGAAGGACGCCGGCGGCTATGAGGCCAACGTCGCCAACGCCAGTGCCGTGACCCAGTTGCCGGCCACCGAATACAAGGACACCACGGAGTTCTTGACCCTGGCCAACGGTTTCCAGAGCCTGCCGCTGACCCTGGCCTACAAGTTCGCCGATCTGCCGGGCCAGTTGCCGAGCGAAAAACGCGTGCAGATGAACCAGCGTCTGGTGTCGATCAGCTACGCCGACGACTCGGTTTACCCGTACCGCCTGCACTTTCAGACTACCGTCACCGTCGACGGCCAGACTGACGACAGCGTCGGCAGCCAGGTGGTCAAGGCCCGCAAGATCATCCTCGCCATGCCGCGCCGTTCGCTGGAGCTGATCGACGCGCCGATCTTCAACGACCCATGGCTGAAGAACAATATCGGTTCGGTGCTGATCCAGTCGGCGTTCAAGCTGTTTCTGGCCTATGAAAAACCCTGGTGGCGTTCGCTGGGCCTGGTGGCCGGGCGTTCGGTGACCGACCTGCCGATCCGGCAGGTCTACTACATGGGCACCGAGTGCGAGCAAAAAGGCGGCGAATCGACCCTCAACTCGTTGCTGATGGCCTCTTACAACGACCTGGGCACCGTGCCGTTCTGGAAAGGCCTGGAAGACGGCCCGCTGTTCACCGGCTTCACCCCGGCCAGCCTGGTCGGCAAGCTCAAGGCCGAACCTGTAGTGCCGCGCACCGAGTTTCCGGTCAGCGACGAGATGGTCAAGGTCGCACAGATGCAGGTCACGCAACTGCACGATCAGGTCGAATTGCCGGCGCCGTATTCAGCGGTCTACCACGCCTGGGACAGCGACCCGTACGGCGGCGGCTGGCATGAGTGGAAGGCCAACTATCGGGTCGACCAGATCATCTGCCAGATGCGTAACCCGGTCGAAGACCAGCACATCTACATCGTCGGCGAAGCCTATTCCTACGGCCAGGGCTGGGTTGAAGGCGCGCTCACCGTGGCCGAATCGACCTTGCAGGACTTTTTTGGCCTGGACCGCCCGGAATGGCTGCCGGAAAGCTACGCCCTGCTGCCGGTGCCCACCCCGTACGGTTGCAGCTTCGAGCCCGGCCAGCCGGTGCCCGGTGCAGACGCCACAGAACTGCTGAAGAAAGTCACCGAGTTTGCCTGGAAGGGAATCCACAATGGCGACAAATAACCCGTTTACCGTGGCCGACTACCTGCTCGCACGGCTCGAACAATTGGGTCTGGACAAGGTGTTTCAGGTGCCCGGCGACTATGTCGCGCACTTCATGGATGCCCTGGAGCGCAATCCGAACATCGACGCAGTGGGTGACATCAACGAGCTGGGTGCCGCTTATGCGGCCGACGGTTATGCCCGCTACAAGGGCATCGGCGCCGTGTCGCTGCAATACGGCGTCGGCACTTTCAGCGCCCTGAACGCGATTGCAGGCTCCTATGTGGAACGCAACCCGGTGGTGGTCATCAGCGCCAGCCCGACTGCCGCCAACCGCCAGTTGATCTGGTCCGAAGACGTGCTGTTTCACCACTCAACCGGCGACTTGCAGGTCGGCCGCAAGGTGTTTGAAAACGTCACCGTGGCCTGCGAACTACTGGACGACAGCCGCACCGCACCAGCACTGATCGACAAGGCCTTGATCGCCGCGATCAGCGAACGACGGCCGATCTATCTGGAAGCCTGGCAGAACGTCTGGGGCGAGGTTTGCCCGCAGCCAGTCGGTAAATTGCGCGCCGTGCCGGCACCCAATGATGCCGCGTCGTTGCTGGCGGCCGTGGGCGCATCGGTGCAGCGCCTGCGCGCCGCCTCACGGCCGGTGATCATGCTCGGCATCGAGATTGCGCGCTTTGGCTTGCAAGAGCAGGCGCTGCGCCTGATCGAAGCCAGCGGCTTGCCGTTCACCACCACGCTGGAAGCCAAGACGGTGCTCGACGAGACGCATCCGTTGTTCATCGGCACCTACGCCGGCACCGCCTCGCGCCCTGAAACCCGTGAATACCTGCAAGGCGTGGACTGCATCCTGGCGCTGGGGGCGATCTTTACCGACGACTACCTGAACCTGCTGCGCAACGACTTTGGCAACATCATTCTGGTCAACACCCAGCAGGCGCGTACCGGCTTCCAGTACTACCCGCACATCGCCCTGCCCGACTACCTGAACACCCTGAATAGCGCGCTGGGCCTGTACGGCAGTTTCCCGCCGCTGGAACAACCGTTGACGCTGCATGCCGCCTGGCCGGCCCCGCTGCCGGACGACACGCCGCTGGACTACGAGGTGTTTCTCGATACCTTGAGCTTTTTCGCCGACCAACAGAACCTGTGGGACGACAGCGCGCTGATCCTCGGTGAAAGCTCGTCGCTGTATGCCGCCAGCAACATTCTGTGGATGCCGCGCAACAGCTTTGTCGCCGACGCCATCTGGGGCTCGCTGGGTCACGAGACCGGCTGCGCGCTGGGCGTGGCGATGGGTGGCAAACGCCGGCCCATCGTCGTTGCCGGCGACGGTGGCTTCATGATGATGTGCCAGTCGCTGTCGACCCTGGTGCGCAACCGCATCAACGCGGTGGTGTTCGTGATGAGCAACGAGGTGTATGCCATCGAACAGGCGTTCGTCGACATCAGCGCCTTTGAAACGGGCAAGTTCGCAGCGTTCGATGTGTTGCCACAGTGGGACTATCCTGCATTGGCACAAGGCTTCGGCGCCAAGGGCTACACGATTTCGACCCTGGGCGAACTGCGCGCGCTGCTGCCGCAACTGCTCGACAGCCAGGACACCACGCTGGTGCAGGTGGTCATCCCGAAAACCGACCTGGCGCCGCAGATTGCTGCTTTGGCCTCAAGCACCAATCAAGACGTTTGAACCTTTGTGCACGCCCTTGCACGGCATGGGCGTGCGTATTCAATGGAGTAAGTGCCGCATGGATGTTCGCCCTCTGTTTACCTTGTCGTTACTGAGCCTGTCCTTGTTCGCAGGCAACGCGCTGGCCCATACCCTGGGCCACGACCACGGCACCGGGCAAGCACCCGACACCTTCGCCGCCGACAAGAACACGGCATACCTGGAGGTGCTGCACCAGTGCGTCAGCGACAAGGACACTGCCAAGGATTACCTGCTGTCGGGCCTGGGCGGCACGCGTTATCCGCTGGTGGCGCTCAAGGATGCCGACAAGGTCGAGGCGTTCTACAGCCAGGGCATTGCCCTGCAATACGGCTTCAATTTCGCCGAAGCCACCCGCGCCTTTTACCAGGCCAGCCGCTTCGATGAAAAAGCCGCCATGCCGTACTGGGGCATTGCCTTGTCGGCCAACTCCAACATCAACAGCGACGCCACCGACGGCTGCAACCTGCTGGCCTGGCGCTCGGCTCAGATTGCCAAAGACAACGCCACCGCGCGCCTGGAAGACCTAGCGGTCAAACAGCAATTTCCCGAGGCACAACTCAAGCGCGAACTGGGTTATGCCGAAGCGCTGCTGACCCTGTACACGGTCAAAGGCGACAAGGTGCTGATCGAACAGGCCGGCAAACAACGTTATGCCGACGCGATGAAAAAGCTCTCGGAGCAAAACCCCGACGACCTCGACGCCGCCACGCTGTACGCCGACGCCCTGCTCAACCTGGCCCCGTGGAAGTGGTGGAAAGGCACCGAAGCCACCTCCAACGAAGTGCAACCCACCGGCCCGGCCTACGAGGCGCTGCAAGTGCTCAACCGGGTGCTGGTGCAAAACCAGAATCACACCGGCGCCAACCACTTCTACATTCATGCCATCGAAGAATCGCCATTCCCCGACAGCGGCCTGCCCATGGCAGATCGCTTCCGCACCCAGAACCCGGCCATCGGTCACCTGGTGCATATGGCCTCGCACATTTACCAGCGCACCGGCGACAACGCGCTGGCGAGCATCACCAACTACACCGCCGTCTCGGTCGACCGCGCCTATATCAAACAGGCCGACCCGCAGAGCCCGTACGCGCTGCATTATCTGGGGCACAACATCCACTTTCTGACCTGGACCCTGTCGATCGAAGGCCGGCAGAACGAAACCCTGACCATGGCCGAGGAATTGGTGGAGAACACCACGCGCTTCGCCTCACAGGATTTTCTGTGCAAGCAGTACCCGGATGAGATTCGGGTCAAATCCGATTACTTCTATGCCGTGCCCTACTACTTCGCCGTACGCTTCCAGGACTGGGACGCGCTGGCGCGCATCGAGCCGAAAATCCACGCGGGCCTGGCGCAGATCAACCAGACCTGCAAGGCCGTCGTCGCCGACTGGAAAGACCTGACCGCGCCCTACACCCGCGCCATGACCGCCTATGCCAAGGCGTACCAACAAGTGGCGCAAGATGGCTTGAGCAACGACGCCGCCCGCGATGCGCTCAAGGTCTGGTGGCAGGCAGTCGACAGCAGCCTCAAGGAACCTGTTGCAGCACCGGCCACAGAGCTGGCCTACGGCAGCAACAAGGCCGTGGACCTGCTGCGCATCGCCAACCTGATCCTGATCAACAAGGCTCAGGAAAACCTCAAGGGCACGCTGGACCTGAACGCGCTCAAGCAAGCCAGTGCCCAGGTGTTCACCAAGAATGACCCGCAGGAGCTTGCCACCGACCTCAAGGGCCTAAGTGGCGACAACAAAGAACAGGTGCTGACCGCCTGGCGCAAGGCTGTCGAGATTCAGGACGCCCTGAACTACAACGAGCCACCGGACTGGTACTACACGCTGCGTGAGTCGCTGGGCTATGCGCTGCTCGACCAGGAAAAGTACGCCGAAGCCGAGCAGGTCTTTCGTGAAGACCTGGCCGGCAACCGCTTAAGCGGCCGCTCGCTCAACGGGCTGAAAATCAGCCTGGAAAAACAACCCGGCAAACCGGTGCCGGCGCTGCTGAACGAGCAACTGCAAACCGCATGGCGCAATGCGACGGTGAGCCCGGCGCCATATTGATACAACACAAATGACCGGCCGGGCGCCGCCTTGGCGCCGCGCTGTCGCGCAGCAAACATGGGACCTGTAGGAGGGGGCTCTGCCGGAATGCCGGACCATCGCGATCGGCTGCGTTAGCAGTCGTAAATATCAGCGTTTCAGAAATTTCCGTGAGCGCTTCGCGCTCAATCGCCAGCAGAGACGGATCGCCGCCCGCTCCCTCCTACAGATTCGTGTTTTTAATTCAATAAAATCAATAACTTATTTTATTTTTGATGAGAGATCGCCCGTCGCCTTGGCGCCGCGCTGTCGCGCAGCAAACATGGGACCTGTAGGAGGGGGCTCTGCCCGCGATCGGCTGCGCAGCAGTCGTAGATTTGCAGCGTTTCGACGATTTCTGTGAGCGCTTTGCGCTCAATCGCCAGCAAAGCTGCCTCCTACAAGTGGTGTTTTTTAAATTCAATAAAATCAATAACTTATTTTATGTTTGATGAGAGATCGCCCGTCGCCATGGCGCCGCGCTGTCGCGCAGCAAACATGGGACCTGTAGGAGGGGGCTCTGCCGGAATGCCGGACCATCGCGATCGGCTGCGTTAGCAGTCGTAAATGTTCAGCGTTTCGCAGATTCCTGTGAGCGCTTTGCGCTCAATCGCCAGCAGAGCTGCCTCCTACAAATTTGTGTTTTTAATTCATTAAAATCAATAAGTTATTTTATGTTTGATGAGAGATCGCCCGTCGCCATGGCGCCGCGCTGTCGCGCAGCAAACATGGGGAGGTACGGTCAAGTCTGCTGTGAGTCCCGAATTGAAAAAGCCCCTGGCGGCTGACCCGAAGGGGCTGCCGCCAGGGGCTTTT
>NZ_BAAILM010000020.1:0-33983 GCF_054589175.1 Pseudomonas sp. 3A(2025)
AAACTTGCCTCAAGATGAGATCTCACTGGAACCTTGAGTTCCCTGAAGGGCCGTCGAAGACTACGACGTTGATAGGTTGGGTGTGTAAGCGCTGTGAGGCGTTGAGCTAACCAATACTAATTGCTCGTGAGGCTTGACCATATAACACCCAAGCCATCTGCACAGCAGTGGCGGTGTGTGAAGACGATGAACCGAAAGCTGTAGAACACACGAACATTTTGCGTATCACACACAGAATTTGCCGAAACGCTGAAAGGCGCGTCGGCTACCGAATTTCTTGACGACCATAGAGCATTGGAACCACCTGATCCCATCCCGAACTCAGCAGTGAAACGATGCATCGCCGATGGTAGTGTGGAGCTTCTCCATGTGAGAGTAGGTCATCGTCAAGATTCAATCCCAGAATCCCTGATCGCTTTGCGGTCGGGGGTTTTGCTTTGCGCGAAAGAAAGCTTTCAAGCGTAATCGGCAACGTACAACCGCTCATAACGCGCCATCGTTTCGACCAGTCTCTGCCTCAAATAACCATGAGCATGCCCCAGCAAGCGCAAAATCTGCGCAGATTCGACCAGGTAAGAGGCTCGTTTGGCATGCGTCCATGACGCTGGAGCCGACTGCAGATTGGTAATACGGTCGCACAGCTTGATCACAGCGGCTTCACGGGAGTGAAGGGCAATGGCCTGCAGATACCGCTCTTCTGAAAACGGTACGATCAGATTCTTGCTAAGACTGGCGACCGTTGAAGTAACCCGCGCACCGAAAACCTCCTCAAGTGCATCTGGCGTAATGGCGGTGTCCTCCAGCACGTCATGCAGAAGTGCAGCGGGCAAGGCAATCTCAAGTTCCCCCACTGACTCTTGCTGCTCTGCAAAGACCAGCTCATTGGCGACCATGGCAACATGGGTGGAATAGGGCAATTGTGAAGCCTTCATGGTTTGACCAAGGTGGGCCTGCGAAGCGAATAGCCAGGCTTTGTTGTAGACCTGCTGAATATCACTGTGAGTCATTTGAAATCACCAAAGAAAACGTTTGGGAAGGCTGCTCAGAGCCACTCAGGGCTTAATCATAGAGCCAAGGCTTGAGTTCCTTGAGATTGGCCACCACGATCTGCTGCGCCTCAGGATGCGGGTCCAGATTCCTGTGATCAATCTGGTAACGCTGTAAAACATACTTCACCAATGCCTTGCGGCTGGCCACCACCAGTTGACCGTCCTGCATGCCGAAGTCGGTTTCGATAATAGCCTGCTGGGCTTTATCCAGGCGTCCGTCCGGCTGGATAAGAACCGCTACCTCCGTATTCCATTCAGTATCGGCTTCGATCCCGTTCTCGGTCTTGTCGTCGCGCATGTCAGGTATACCCCGGAACCGGCTCAGCACGAAGTCGCGATACTCCCGATTCTTCTCGCAGTAAGCCCGCACATGCCAGCGCATACCGGTATACACCAGAGTGTGTGGCGCAATAGTGCGGCCTTCAGGGTTCGGGCTTTTCAGTGACACATACTCGATGTCCAGGCGCAGGTGTTCACGGCATGCCTTGAGTAGCGGGCGTAAAACCTCGGCCTTGATCGAGCGATCCGGCACCTCAAGGACCATGGTATGAGCATAGGCCAACGCCAGGCCTTCAATATGCGGTGCACGGGCATTGTTCTGGTAGAGCAGATGCAGGTAGGCGCTGGCACTGTTATCGATAAAGAGCGGACTGAACGCCGGGCCAGGCACATAGCCCTTCAGTTGCTTGTCATATGTAAGGTTTTCAGGCGCATGTTCGTTGATGTAGGTATTGATGTCTTTGGAGGCCTGTTGACGACTGATCCCGAAGCTCTGCGTCAGGTGTACCGTGGTCAGCCGGCCTTCCCACCATGCTACGGTTTCAATCAAACGGTAGCGAAGTGCCAGATCCCAGCGTACCTGCTTGATGTCCTGCTGCCGTTTCATGGGCGCTCCATGTGCGTGAATTGTTTACCTGTATAAGTCTACATTCTATACGTGTCGTCAAACTATACATATCCTTGGGCCGTCTTCCAGAGTCATGCAAGGAGATGGATATGACACCGGATGTAATTTCGGCTGGAGCCTTACTGGCGATGGCATTCATCACATTGCTGCTGGCTCACCTGAGAGGTTACCCATGAACAGACTCGAACGAATCAGAGGCTGCCTGCTGGGTGGTGCGGTTGGCGATGCTTTGGGCGCACCGGTCGAGTTCATGGGCTGGAAAGCCATCGAGGCAAAATTCGGTGCCAGCGGAATTGCTGATCTTTCCCCTGCATATGGCGTGACGGGGGCGATTACCGACGACACGCAAATGATGCTCTTCACTGCCGAAGGCCTGCTGCGTGCCTGGGTGCGTGGCTGCTCGCGAGGTATTTGCCATATTCCAGGCGTGATTCACCACGCACTGCTGCGCTGGTTGATCACCCAGGACCACGAACCGATAGCCCCCGCCATTCTTAATGGCTGGCTGGTTCAAGAGCGAGCCTTGTGGTCCCGGCGCGCTCCCGGCAACACCTGCGTTAGCGCGCTGATGGCCAGTCGGCAGCTTGGTTTTGCAGCTGAAAATAACAGCAAGGGATGCGGCGCTGTCATGCGCGTTGCGCCTTGTGCCTTCTTTGCCGATACCTTTGAAACGGCCAGCGAGTCCGGACGCCTCACTCATGGCCATCCTGCCGGCTACCATAGCGCAGGCCTGTTTGCCGACATCCTGCAGCGCATGAGCCAGCAGACGGTCAGCCTCGAACATGCCCTGAGCGAGAGCCTCGCCGCCCACGGCCAGAAACCCGGAATGGAAGAGGTCCGTGCCAGTCTCGAAAAAGTATTGTTCTACTTCTACGAGGGCTACCAGCCAACCCCGGCGCGTATCGATGAATTCGGTGGCGGCTGGATTGCCGAGGAGGCGCTGGCCATTGGTATCTGGTGCGCACTGTCGGCCAGCTCCTTTGAACAGGGCGTCATCAATGCCGTCAACCACAGTGGCGACAGTGACAGCACCGGGCTGATAGCCGGACACCTGCTGGGTATTCAGTACGGGGCAGCGGCGATTCCGGCGCGCTGGCTTGAATCACTGGAGTTACGCGGTGTGATCGAAAAGATGGCTGTGGATATCGAGCGGGTGCCAAGAGACTATATGGGCGGAGCAGGGGAGTTCGATCGCGGGATAGAAATCGAGTACCCCGGTGATTGACTGATAGTGTTTGAATGGCAGGCATTAAAAAGCCGGCTTGTGGCCGGCTTCTCGTTGGCGATCTTGGCCTATTTTTGGTAAGCCGCAACCACCTGCAAAAGGTGCATCCGCGAGGGACGCTAGTCTGGATACAGCGTGTTCGTATAAAACGCGCTGTCGGGCATTGGCGCAGGGTCAATGCCTTAAGTGGCGCACAGGATACTGATATTCACCTGCAAAGCCCAGCCCTGAAACACTTTGTCACCTCAATACCGGCCTTGTTTAGCGGTTTGCAGCGATATTTTTGCGTTGATTAAGGGTCGACCACCAAAAAATCCAGCCAAGGATACGAATTGGCTGTCGGGCAATCTGTTCGGCGCTGAAGGATTCGTCGGGGTATTCATGGCTATTGTGGCTGCGTAGGCGCAACCCTCCGCTGGGCAGGCGGTACAGGTAGCGGATACGCAGCAGTCCGCCATGCTCCAGTGCGTACATTTCACCATCGACGATCTGGGTCGTGCCTTGGTCGACGGCCAGCAGCGAACCGTCTTCCAGGCGGTCGATCATGCTGTTGCCGCTCATCCTGACGCAGATGGCCTGTTTCGGGTCGATGTCCATACTGTGCAGCATCGTGAGTGCCAGGCGGATTTTCTGGCCGGGTACTTCGGTCAGTGCACTCTGGCCCGACGGGTTTTCCTTGAACAGCTGAATTTCCACATCCGCGCCCGGTGCGTTGCGGCCTTGCAGCGCTACGTTCGGCAGTGCCGGGCCGGTACTTTCATTTGCCGGTTCAGTCGGGTGCTTGGGGCCTTCGCCGGTGCGTAGCCAGCGAGCATTGACGGTCAGTAATTCAGCCACCTCTTCAAGTCGCGCCATGGGGATGCCGCGCTTGAACCAGTTGTTCACGTGCTGTGGCGTGACTTTGCGGTTGGCGGCAAAGTCCGTTGCGGAAAGATGGCATTCCCGTAAAAGAGTACGTAGTCGATCACCTGATGTATTCATGGGCTCGGAGTTTACGAGCCTCGTGCCGGCGTTTAAATGAACGAAGCGTTCAAATGCGCAGTGCGTCCAGTTATCGCAGATGAGCCTGCCTACAGGCGCCAGCAAGAATTGTGGGATATTTCTCGGGCATTAACGTTTGAAATAAACATGCCGTGCTGCGCGGATGCAGATGAACTGCAGGTTGCAGGATGTTTAATGAGGGCGCAGGAGTAAACGTGATTTATCTACGTCTATTTGGCAGGCGAGGGGCGAATCGAGGGGGGCTGGAGGGAAAGCGGTTCGAAGCGCCCGCCATCGGACGCTTCAAAGCGCAAAAGCAGATCAGCCCTTGAAGGCTTCGACCGACTTCTTGATTTCGGCGCGGGCAGCGTCAGCGTTGCCCCAGCCTTCGATCTTGACCCACTTGCCTTTTTCGAGGTCTTTGTAGTTCTCGAAGAAGTGCTTGATCTGCTCCAGCAGTAGTGGAGGCAGGTCAGTGTATTCCTTCACGTCGACATACAGCTGGGTCAGCTTGTCGTGCGGAACTGCGATGACTTTGGCATCGCCGCCGCCGTCGTCGGTCATGTGCAGGATGCCGACCGGACGGGCACGGATTACCGAACCTGGCGTCACCGGGTAAGGGGTTACGACCAGCACGTCCAGCGGGTCACCGTCGTCGGCCAGGGTGTTGGGAATGAAGCCGTAGTTGGCCGGGTAGAACATGGGGGTGGCCATGAAACGGTCAACGAACAGGCTGTCGGTGTCCTTGTCGATCTCGTACTTGATCGGCGCATGGTTGGCCGGGATTTCGATCGCGACGTAGATGTCGTTTGGCACGTCTTTGCCAGCCGGAATCTTGCTGTAGCTCATTGGACTTGGTCCCCATAGTTAAACAGACAGGTTTTGGCGCAAACCGCCAAAAAGTGGCCCGGATTATAGGCATATTCCAAAGGTGTTGCCACGCACAGGGCATTATCCATCAGGCGTAGAAGCCGCTTGTTGATAGGCCGGGTCGACCTGTTGCAGGGTTTTCAAACGGACCAGCGTGTCCTGCCGGTAGAACAGTTGCAACTGCTGGTAAACCGCAGGGTAAGCCTCATGCAACACATCGGGCGCGGTGAAGAAATACTCGCTGGTGACCGCAAAGAACTCGGCAGGATTTTCAGCCGCATAAGGATCGATGGCCGTCTCGGCGTCCGGGTCGTCATCGAGTTGCCGGTTGAGGTCGTCAAAGGCGCCTTGCATGGCGCTGGCCCACTCACTGATGCGCATGTTGCTGTGCAGGGGCGGCAGGCCGTTGGCATCGCCATTGAGCATGTCGAGTTTGTGCGCCAGTTCATGGATCACCAGGTTATAGGCATCCCAGCCGCCGCCCGATTGCACGCCCGCCCAGGCCAGAATGACCGGGCCCTGATACCAGGCTTCGCCGCTGTGCTCGGCATCGTATTGATGCTCGATGCCGCTGGCATCGCGATAGCGCTGCGGGCTGAGGAAATCGTCGGGGTAAATCACCAGCTCATGAAAGCCCCGGTACCAGTTCAGGTCGCCGAGGTTGAGCAGTGGCAGTTGCGCTTGCGCCGCCAGAAAAAGATGCTGCTCGTCGCTCAGGACCACGCCTGGCAGGCAGGTCAGGTGCTTGTCTTGCAGAAACAGCACGCTGGCATCGCGCAGCCAGACGAGCTGTTCGTCACTCAGGCCATCAACGATCGGCAGGTGTTCCAGCACCTGCCGCCAGAGTGGCGCAGGCACCGGATGGCGATCCAGAGTGCGTTGCCGGCGCCATTTGGCAAACGACCACACGGTCTCAGCGCACGTCCGCCGAGCGGCTGAAACGGCCGCGCAACAAACCGATCAGCATGGGCAGCAGCGACAGCAGGATGATCACCAGCACCATCAGGGTCAGGTGTTTCTTGATGAACGGCACGTTGCCGAAGTAATAACCCAGCGTCACCAGGCTGCCGACCCACAGAATCGAGCCCAGTACGCTGAAGGTGAAAAAACGCCAGTAAGGCATGTGCGCAACACCGGCGACAAACGGCGCAAAGGTGCGCAGGATCGGCAGAAAGCGCGCCATGGTCACGGTCTTGCCGCCATGACGCTCATAGAATATGTGCGTGCGCACCAGATAATCGCGGCGGAAGATTTTCGAGTTGGGGTTGTTGAACAGTTTTTCCCCCATCGTCCGGCCTATGACGTAGTTGGTGCTGTCGCCCATGATCGCTGCGAGCATCAGCAGGCCGCCTAGCAAGACCGGGTCCATGCCGCCGCCTGCGGCCACGGCACCGGCGATGAACAATAGCGAATCGCCGGGCAGGAACGGCATGATCACCAGACCTGTTTCGCAGAAGATCACCAGAAACAGGATCGCGTAGATCCAGGCCCCGTAATTGGTTACCAGCAGGTCGAGATAGGCATCGAGATGCAGGATGAGGTCAAGCGGGTTGAAATCCATTTGAGTACCTGGGCAATCAGCGTGATTTTGACCGCCGATGTCGATAACGCATAAAACGACGAGAGCAGACGCGCGGCATTATAGAGGCAGAAACGCCGAATAGGGCGTAACGAGATGTGAGGGGTGGTTACAGATTGATACGAGAGGGCTTCACAGAGTCAGGACGACAGGTTAACCGGGTTCGCCCCTGGCCCGAGGGGCGAACCACAGTCGACGAGCGGATAAAGGCAGCAAGGGCCGCAATCAGCTCTCGCTGATGGGCAGGACGTAGTTCTTGAACTGGGTATCTTCTTTGAAACCGATTGATTCGTAGACCTTGTGCGCCACTTCGTTGTCGATGCTGGTCGACACCCGCATACGCACGGCCTGCGTCTCTTTGGCCATCTTCTTGGCGTGTTTCATCAAGTGATCGGCCACCAGTTGGCGACGAGCGTCTTCGGCAACGTAGATGTCGTTGAGAATCCACACGCGCTTGAGCGACAGCGACGAATAGCTCGGATACAGCTGGCAAAAGCCCAGCAGTTTACTGTCGTCGTCGACAGGCAGCGCCAGATAGATGACTGACTCATCACGGCGCAGCCGTTTTTCAAGAAAGTCCCGTGACGAATCCGGGAAGGGTAGCTCGCCGTAGAATTCGCGATATTTCACGAACAACGGCGTCAGCAGGTCCAGGTGTTCCAGCGTGGCTTTGATGATCCGCATGGGTAGGCCTCAACTTCGCTATGGGCTAATGCGCATTTTCGGGCGACGCTTTGATGCTGCCTGCTGGCTTTAGAAAGCGCAATCTAAAGCGGTTTGTCAGACCGCTTCGGATTGACTGAACGGATTTAGAAGAAGCCCAGCGGGTTGATGTCGTAGCTCACCAGCAGGTTTTTGGTCTGCTGATAGTGATCGAGCATCATCTTGTGGGTTTCACGGCCCACCCCCGATTTCTTGTAACCCCCGAAGGCGGCATGCGCCGGATACAGGTGATAGCAGTTGGTCCACACGCGGCCAGCCTTGATGCCACGGCCCATGCGGTAGGCGCGATTGATGTCGCGGGTCCACACCCCGGCGCCGAGGCCGAACTCGGTGTCGTTGGCAATCGCCAGCGCCTCGGCTTCGTCTTTAAAGGTGGTAATGCTGACCACCGGGCCGAAGATTTCTTCCTGGAACACGCGCATCGCGTTGGTGCCCTTGAGCAGGGTCGGCTGGATGTAATAGCCGGTTGCCAGATCGCCTTGCAGCGCCTCGACCTTGCCGCCGGTCAGCAGCTCGGCGCCTTCTTCGCGGGCAATCTCCAGATAGGAAAGAATCTTGTCGAACTGTTGCTGCGAGGCCTGGGCGCCGACCATGGTGTCGGTGTCCAGCGGGTCGCCGCGTTTGATCTTCTGGATCTTTTTCAGCACCACTTCCAGAAACTGCGGATAGATCGACTCCTGAACCAGCGCACGTGACGGGCAGGTGCAGACTTCGCCCTGGTTGAAGAACGCCAGCACCAGGCCCTCGGCGGCCTTGTCGATGAACTCGGGTTCGGCGCTCATGATGTCTTCGAAGAACACGTTCGGCGATTTGCCGCCCAGTTCGACGGTAGACGGGATGATGTTCTCTGCCGCCAGTTTCATGATGTGCGAGCCGACCGGCGTCGAGCCGGTAAAGGCGATCTTGGCGATGCGCTTGCTGCTGGCCAGCGCCTCACCGGCCTCGCGACCAAAGCCCTGAACGATGTTCAGCACGCCGGGCGGCAGCAGGTCGCCGATCAGTTCCAGCAGCACGGTAATGCCCAGTGGCGTTTGCTCGGCCGGTTTGAGCACCACGGCATTACCGGCCGCCAGGGCCGGGGCGAGCTTCCAGGCGGCCATCAGGATGGGGAAGTTCCACGGGATGATCTGCCCGACCACGCCCAGCGGCTCGTGAATGTGATAAGCAACGGTGTTGCCGTCAATTTCGGCGGCGCTGCCTTCCTGGGCGCGCAAGGCACCGGCAAAGTAACGGAAGTGGTCGGCGGCCAGCGGAATGTCGGCATTGAGGGTTTCACGAATCGCCTTGCCGTTGTCCCAGGTCTCGGTGAGTGCCAGGACTTCCAGATTGGCCTCGATGCGGTCGGCAATCTTCAGCAGCACCAGCGAGCGGGCTTGTGCAGATGTCGCCCCCCAGGCATCGGCAGCCGCATGGGCGGCATCGAGGGCTTTGTCGACATCTTCGGCAGTAGAGCGAGGAAATTCAGCGATAGGCTTGCCGTTGACCGGCGAGGTGGTGGTGAAATACTGACCCTTGACCGGCGCGACGAACTCGCCGCCGATATAGTTACCATAGCGCTCCTTGTAGCTGACGATGGCGCCTTCGGTACCGGGATGAGCGTAACGCATGGTGTAGCCTCCTGAGCAGTTTCGTTCTTGTTCTGTGACTGTCGCTTGAGCGTTTCATTCATGCAGTCCTCAAGCGTAGGCCATAAAACACAGAGTCGGTATCTGAACTTTAGGCGTAGACAGGGTCGATACAGCGGTCAAACACAGGGTGCGATTTCAGCGCCTGTGGGCTAACCTGCGCCAACGATTTTCGAGGTCATCATGCACATTCATATTCTGGGTATCTGCGGCACGTTCATGGGCTCGCTGGCGGTCCTCGCCAAGGAACTGGGGCACCGTGTCACCGGCTCCGACGCCAACGTCTATCCGCCGATGAGCACGCAGTTGCAGGCTCAGGGCATCGAACTGACCCAGGGCTACGACCCTGAACAGCTTGAGCCTGCACCGGACCTGGTCGTGATCGGCAATGCACTGTCGCGCGGTAACCCGGCCGTGGAGTACGTACTCAACCGCGGCCTGCCGTATGTGTCCGGTCCGCAATGGCTGGCCGACCATGTGTTGCAAGGCCGCTGGGTACTGGCCGTGGCCGGCACGCACGGCAAGACCACCACCAGCAGCATGCTGGCCTGGGTGCTGGAGCACGCCGGTATGGCACCGGGCTTTTTGATCGGCGGTATCCCGCAGAACTTCACTGTCTCGGCCCGTCTGGGCGATACACCGTTTTTCGTGGTCGAGGCCGACGAGTACGACAGCGCTTTCTTCGACAAGCGCTCCAAGTTCGTTCACTACCGGCCACGCACCGCGATCCTCAATAACCTTGAGTTCGATCACGCCGACATCTTCCCAGACCTTGCCGCCATCGAGCGCCAGTTCCATCATCTGGTGCGGATCATCCCGAGCGAAGGCCTGGTGATTCATCCGACCACCGAGCCTGCCTTGCAGCGCGTGGTGCAAATGGGCTGCTGGACGCCAGTGCAAACCACAGGGCAGGGCGGTCAGTGGCAGGCTCGCCTGCTCAGCGAAGACGGCTCGCGCTTTGAAGTGCTGTTTGAAAATCAGCTGCAAGGCGTTGTCGAGTGGCCAATGACCGGCCAGCACAACGTCGCCAATGCCCTGGCGACGCTGGCGGCGGCGCGTCATGTCGGCGTATTGCCGGCGCAAGGCGTCGAAGCGCTGAGTGCGTTCAAAAGCGTCAAGCGGCGCATGGAAGTGGTCGCCCAGATCAACGGCATCACGCTGTACGACGACTTCGCTCACCACCCGACGGCCATCGCCACGACCCTGGATGGTCTGCGCAAGAAGGTCGGCGATGCCCCGATCATCGCCGTCATCGAACCGCGCTCCAACTCGATGAAGCTCGGTGCGCACCGCGATGGCCTGCCCGAGAGCGTGCAGCAGGCCGATCAGGTGGTCTGGTATGCGCCGGCCAATCTGGGCTGGGACCTTGGCGCTACAGCAGCCCAGTGCGCTGTCCCGGCCGTGGTCTGCGACTCCCTTGAGGCCATCATTGCCAGGGTCAAGAGTCAGGCGCAGCCCGGCACCCATGTAGTGATCATGAGCAACGGCGGCTTTGGCGGTCTGCACGGCAAACTGGCCGAGGCGCTGCAATGAGCGGCCCGGAGCGCATTACGGTAGCGGTCACCGGCGCGTCCGGCGCGCAATATGCCCTGCGCCTGCTCGATTGCCTGGTGCGCGAAGACCGCGAGGTGCACTTTCTGATCTCCAAGGCCGCGCAGTTGGTGATGGCCACCGAGACCGATGTTCGCCTGCCGCCCAAGCCGGCGATGATGCAGACCTTTCTGACCGAGTACACCGGGGCGGCGGCCGGGCAGATTCGCGTTTACGGTCGCGATGACTGGATGTCGCCAGTGGCCTCGGGTTCCGGCGCGCCGGGGGCCATGGTCGTGGTGCCATGCTCGACCGGGACCTTGTCGGCGATTGCCAGCGGCGCCTGCAACAACCTGATCGAGCGCGCCGCTGACGTCGCCCTCAAAGAGCGCCGCCCGCTGATTCTGGTACCGCGCGAGGCGCCGTATTCCAGTATCCATCTGGAGAACATGCTCAAACTGTCGAACATGGGCGCGGTGATCCTGCCGGCGTCACCCGGCTTCTATCACCAGCCGCAGACCATCGATGACCTGGTGGACTTTATCGTGGCGCGGGTTCTCAACCTGTTGAATATCCCGCAAGACATGCTGCCGCGCTGGGGCGAGCATCATATGGGCTGTGACGAGTAGGTCATTTTCCCAGCTTGCGCAACTCATCGGACTCGACCACCCGCACCCCGTTCTGCTCTTCCAGCGCCAGACGCCACAGGGCGCGGGCCAGGCTGCAGGCCTCTATGGCGCCGTATTTGCCGGGCAGCAGCTTGGCAATCGGTGCGGCCAGTTGTTCGGCCCAACGGGTTTCGCTGCGGTTGCCGACCAGCAACGACGGGCGGGCGATGGTCAGTTGCGGCCAGCCCTGATTCTTCAGCGCTTCTTCCATTTCGCCTTTGATGCGGTTGTAGAACACGCTTGATTTCGGGTCGGCACCAATCGCACTGATCACCAGCAGGTGCCGGGCGCCCAAGGCGCGGGCGCGTTCGGCGAAGGCCACCACCAGATCCAGGTCGACAGCGCGAAAAGCCTCTTGCGAGCCGGCCTGCTTGATCGTGGTCCCCAGGCAGGAATAAGCGATGTCCACACGACCGTCGAGGCTCGGCAGCAGCGTGGCCAGTTCGCCGATGGGGTTTTCCAGGTGGATATGACTGGCCAGGGGGCGGCGGGTCGGGGCCAGCACCCGGCTGACCGTACGTTCGTTGAGCAGCCGGTCGAGCAGGTGCTCACCGGTCAGGCCCGTGGCGCCTGCGAGCAAAATATTGTGTGGCGTCAAGTACATGATGGCTCTCCCTTTACTTACAGCCTAGGACATCCAGCGCCAGGCATCGGTGCCCCGGTCGCTAGCGGCTACTCGAAGTTTTCGCGTCCTTGCGAGTCAACGTCGTGGTCAGTGCGCGTTCTGCTTGTTGTTTACGTAACGATTGCCAGCGGGCGATCACCCCCTTCGGTGCCCAGATTTGCGGTTCGGAAGCTTCGAAATTGTCTTCGATTTCACGTTGGGCCACGTAGGCACTGGCGTGTTCGAACGCTTGTTTCAAGTCATCTGTTTCGACCAGTGCCTTGGCGAATAGTGCATCGCCGAAATAGGTGAAATCGGCCTCTTCAGAGCAGCCGAACGACACCCGATCGGCCCGCGAGGCGGTGATCACCAGGGTGCGCTCGTCTTTGAGCGGTGCGATGAACCCGCCCGAATAACAGGCAGAAATCACCACGACCTTGTCGCGGTTTTTCAGGGGCGCCATGAGCACGGCCAGTTCGTCGGCGGGCAGGTCCGACAGCGACAGGCGCGGCTGGTCGAGGACCAGTTCGTGGTCGTGAGTGCCGTGGCTGGTCAGGTAGATGAAGATCAGGTCTTCCGGGCCACTGCGCTGGGCCAGGGTCTGCACCGCGCGGCCGATGGTTTCGCGGGTCGCCAGCGGCCGGTTCTGCATCTGGTCGCGATGGTTGACCAGGCTCACCTGGCCATGGGCGCCGAAGCGCGTTTTCAGCAGGTTGCTGACATAGTCGGCTTCACGCATGAACACGCTCTGCTTGCCATCACCCCCCACCACCAGGCTGTACAGCTCGACCGCCGGGGTCGAGGCAGGCACCGCTTTCAAGGCGTTGTCGAGCAGGGCGCCTTGAGCCAGCAGGCCGGTTTCCAGGCTGTCGGGCAGCAAGTTGCCCTGCTCGTCGCGAACGCGTTGACCATTGGCCCAGACGCCACGTTGTACGCGGCCATCGGCCTGGGTCAGTACGCCAGGTCCCTGATAAGTGTCATTGGCGAAACCGCCGACAAAGGTGCTGCCATCGGCCAGGCGCAGGTGGCCTTGGCCCATGAAGCGCCAGTTATTGAATTCGCCTTCGTAACGGCTGCCGTCGGCACCGATCAACTCACCCTTGCCGGTAAAGGCGCCATTCTTGAACTGACCACTCCAGACATCGCCCTCGCTGTTTTCATAGCGGCCTTTGCCGTCGAGCTGGTTGTCATGAAAGTTGCCCAGATACTGATCGCCCTCGGCGCTGGTAAAGGTGCCAGTGCCTTGCAACTGGCCTGCGACGAAGCGACCGCTGAACTGATTGCCATTGGCATCGCTGCGCACCCCCTCGCCGTCGGGCTTGCCCTTGATGAACTGGCCTTGATACTGGCTGCCGTCGTCCAGTTCCAGGCGTCCCGAGCCGTCATACAGGTCAGCCTTGAACTGGCCGCGATAGAGCACGCCCTTTTCCTTGAGCGTGCCTTCGCCGTCGCGCCGGCCCTTCTTGAAGCCGCCGACATAAGTGCCGTTGCGGGTGGTCAGGCTGCCCTGGCCATTGAACAGGCCTTGCTCGAAACCGCCTTTGTACACATCGCCATTGCTGGCGTGCCACTCGCCCTGGCCGTGCCATTGGCCGTTGTCGAACTGGCCCGCGTACCAACTGCCGTTGGGGTAGTCGATACGGCCCTGGCCCTGCAGCAGGCCATTGACCAGTTCGCCCCGGTAGCGGCCACCGTCCGGCAGGCGGCCGTCGGGCGGCAGCAGCGATTCGCCGTCTCCGCAGCCAGCGATCAGAAGGGTCAATGCCAGGGGTGCAAGCGCGCGCATGTCAGGTCTCGACGAGGTATGAATCCGGGGAGGTGTGCGCCGGGCAGGACCTGGCGCACGGAAGTGCGATACAACAGAGGTGAGTATGCCGCAGCGTGTCAGGAAGGCGAAACAGCCAGTCGCGACTGTTTCATGTCCAAAGGCGTTACACGAAGCACAGGGTCAGCGGTTCGGCGATGTAGGCGGGTTTTTCCTGGCCTTCGATTTCCAGGGTTACCGTGCCCTTGAGCAGCCATTGGCCGGGTTTCTTTTCTGTGGCATCGGTGAGTTTCAGATGAAGGCGTACCCGCGAGCCGACCGCCACCGGCTGGATGAAACGCACGCTGTCCAGGCCATAGTTGACGACCATTTTCAGGCCTTCGGGCAACACCAGCAGATCGCCCATGAGCTTGGGAATCAGCGACAGCGACAGAAAACCATGGGCGATGGTGCCGCCGAAAGGTGTCTGCGCGGCCTTGACCGGGTCGACATGGATGAATTGAAAGTCGCCCGTGGCCTCGGCGAACAGGTCGATGCGGTCCTGCTCGATGCTCAGCCAGTCGGAATGTCCCAGGTCCTGACCCACATAGTCGGCCAGTTGCGCTACCGGTACATAAGGCATATCTCTCTCCTTGAGGCGTGATGTAGTGATAAAAGGCTGCTGAAGATCAGCAGAGCCTGGCCGGTTGGTCAAGTTGTGCAAGGTATGTCGATGGTGCTCTATCGCCTGCACGTTTGCGTGCTTATCATGACCGCCGCCAAAGGAACATCTGCCGGAGTAAGCATGCTGCTACGAGGACTGACGGCGCTGGTGTTGTTCCAGCTGCTGGGAACTGCGCTCAATCATCTGGTCGTTTCGATCCTGCCGGGGCCGATCATCGGCATGATTCTGCTGCTGGCTTTTTTGCTGGTGCGTGGCGAAGTCGATGAGCCGATCAGTCAGGCTGCCAGTAGCCTGTTGCGTTATCTGCCGCTACTGCTGGTGCCGCCAGCGGTGGGCGTAATGGCCTATGCCGGCGCTATCGCCAAGGACTTCTGGGCCATCAGTGGCACGCTGGTGGTGTCGCTGGTGCTGTCGATGGTGTTTGTTGGTGTGCTGATGCAAAAACTTGCCGAGCGTCAGCTGCGCCGCAAGGAGCCCTCATGAACCTGGACTGGCATGGCGCCTGGGTGGCGGTGATTCACCACCCGCTATTCGGCATCGGCATTACCCTGGCCGCTTATCAACTGGCCATTGCCGCCTACGAACGAACCCGCTGGCTGTTCCTGCAGCCGGTGCTGCTGTCGATGCTGGTGTTGATCGGCATTTTGCTGGCGTGCGGGATCGATTACAGCGAATACCGTAAAAGCACCGAAATCCTTGGCGTGCTACTGGGGCCGGCCACTGTCGCGCTGGCTGTACCGCTGTACCTGAATCTGCGCCGGATTCGTCAGTTGTTCTGGCCAACCTTGACTACGCTGGTGCTGGGCGGTGTCTTTGCGACCGGCGCGTGTCTGCTGCTGGGGGTGTGGCTGGGCGCCGATCACATGATCCTGATGACCCTGGCGCCCAAGTCGGTGACCTCACCGATCGCCATGCTGGTGGCCGAGCAAATGGGCGGCGTCGCGGGGTTGGCGGCGGTGTTCGTGTTGATTACCGGCGTGCTGGGGGCCATCTGCGGCCCGGCACTCTTGTCGCTGGCCAGGGTCAACCACCCGGCGGCGCGCGGTATGGCGCTGGGCCTGACCGCGCATGCGGTAGGCACCTCGCTGGCCTTGCAGGAAGGTGAAGAAACCGGCGCATTCGCCGCACTGGCCATGAGCCTGATGGGCGTGGCAACGGCGTTGTGCCTGCCGCTGGCGGTGTCTTTGGTCGTTTAAGGGAGTTTGTCATGACGTTGCCGCTGTTCCCGCTCAATGCGGTGCTGTTTCCGGGGTGTGTGCTCGACCTGCAACTGTTCGAGGCGCGTTATCTGGACATGATCGGCCGGTGCATGAAGCGGGGCGAAAGTTTCGGCATCGTGTGCATCACCGAGGGCCGTGAAGTCGGCCCGGCACCGGGCAGTTATTCACTGATCGGCTGCGAGGCACTGGTGCGCGACTTTCAGCAGCAGGATAACGGCTTGCTGGGCATTCGCGTGCAAGGCGGGCGGCGCTTTCGGGTGACCGATGCCGAGGTGCAGCGCGACCAGTTGCTGGTCGCACAAGTGCAGTGGCTCGAAGAACAGCCCGAACAGCCCCTGCAAGACGAAGATGCCGACCTTGTCGCGCTGCTGCATGCCCTGGCCGAACATCCCATGGTCGCTTCGCTGAACATGGGCCTGCATGCCGAGGGCCAGCAGTCGCTGGCCAACCAGCTGGCGTATCTATTGCCGTTCAGCGAGCAGGACAAGATCGACCTGCTGGAAATCGACGACCCCGAAGAGCGTCTGGACGCGATTCAGGGCCTGCTCGACGAGATTCAGGGCGATTCGTAACCCCGCCCCTGCGCGTGATCAATACTGGTAACGCAACACCGCATGCGACATGGCATGCACCGCGAAGCCGCCCAGCAGGGCAACCACTGCCGGCACCAGCAACCACCAGACCCGTGGCGACATGGCCGGCAAGGGGGTGCGGTGCTGAATGATGGTCAGGCTGGCGGCGCAGATTCCCAGTGCCAGCATCATGCCGGCCAGAATATCGGTCGGCCAGTGCACGCCCAGGTATACCCGTGACAAGGCGATGGCCAGCGCCGGAATCGCGCCCAGTACCAGCCATGCCAGGCGCAAGCGCACCGGCTGATTGCGTCCGGCCAGCACCGCCAGGGTCATGAACAGCGCAAAGGCCGCCGAGCTATGGCCGCTGGGCATGCTGTAGCTGGTCAGTGGATCGAGCAGCACTTCCGGGCGGGCACGGGCGAACAGCGCTTTGAGCGTACCGTTGGCCACCGCAGTGCCCAGCAAGGTCATCAGTGCAAATGCGGCGTGCCGCCATTGCCGTGCAATCGCCAAGGCAAGAATCACCACGATGGCTGCCAGCAACTGGGTTTTGAAGTCGCCGATGCTGGTCACCAGCAGCACGATATTCTGTGCAGTTTCGCTGCGATGCTCCTGCACCAGGGTCATCAGGCCATGGTCGAAGCGGTCAAGGTGCGGCCAGCCGATGAACAGCGCTGTCATGACCAGCAAGCACAGGCCGCTGATCAGTTTGGTGGCATAGCGTTGCTGGCGCATGCTGCTTTGAATGCTCACGCCGAACAGAATCGCCAGACCTGCACCGACCACCGCCGCTTCAGTCCAGAAGCCTTCCGGCAAGGGCAGACGAATCGCTGCCCCGGTCGCCCAGCCCGGCAGCAGGTAGGCAATCGACCAGCCGATGGCCGCGACAACGCTGACCGCGAAAAAGCGTATGAACGGCATGTCGCACATGCCGGCGATCATCGGCAGCATCGGCCGCAGCGGCCCGATGAAGCGCCCGACCAGCAGGCTGGCAATCCCGTAACGCTGGAAATAGGCCTCGGCGCCGGTCATCCACTCCGGGTGCGAGCGCAAGCCCGGCAGGCGGCGGATGTTCTGGTGAAAGTGCCGACCGAGAAAATACGACACCAGGTCGCCCAGCAAACCGCCCAGCACACCCAGTAACAGCACCTCGCTCAACGGCAGGATGCCGCTGCCCGCCAGGGCGGCGATGGCAAACATCAATACCGTGCCGGGGACCACGATCCCGGCAATCGCCACGCATTCAACAAACGCCACGACAAAAATCGCCACCGCCACCCAGGAAGGGTTGGCCGTCAGCCAGCCGGTAATGCCGTCAAGCCAGTGACCCATGGTCAGTTTCCTTGATTCAGATAAAGGTAATCGCGGCCTTCGACCTGACCGCGACGCAGTGGGTTCCGTGTGCACCATCGGGCCTGTTCGGCGTCGACGAAGCGGTACAGCAGTTGCTCATCGCGCCCGGCCGGAATCCCCAGTCGCGTGGTTTGAATGATACGTGCAGGCTTCAGGCCCACATCGTCGACGAACAAGCGCTCGGGGTCGAAGCGGCGGGCATCCCACATCGGCACTTTCAGGCCCATGGCCTTGCACAGCAGCGTCTGCCCGGCGCACAAACGCGCGGGGTCGCGCAGGGCGCCGCTGGCATCGGGATTGTTCAATTGCATCTGCGCCAGGGCATTGGCATCGCTGAAGGCATCGACCCACGGCATGCCGGACTTGATCAGCACGGCATTGCCGGGCCCTTGGGCGCTGAAATTCAGCGAATCGCCACCGCGTGCGTAATACATGTAAATGTGCCCGCCATCGAGAAACAGCGCCTTGCGCTTCTCGGTGTAACCCAGCGAGGCATGGCTGCCTTTTTCGGCCAGGTAATACGCCTCGGTTTCGATGATGCGTGCGGCCAGCCACAGGTCGCCGACCTTGTGGCGTATGACCTTGCCCAGCAGGTCGCGGGCCAGTACCTGTGCATCGCGGTTGAAAAAGCGGTCGGGCAGGGCAGTCGGCATAAGGGGCTTCTAATACAGGGGCGCAAGGGGTGGCAAGGCGCCGAATCATAGCAAGGGCGGTTTGAAATGCAGCTCAATCCTGACCTTCGTTGCGCTTTGTTGTTTCTGAAAATGACAAGGCAGGGGATTGCTGGCAACGGGCCGTCTGTCAGGCCTGCGAGACACGGCGTTGATGAAGATTTTACAAGGATGTCGACCATCCGCCTGTCTGCGCTGTCGTTCGAGCGGCCTGACAGCTATAATCGACCGCTTTCCTCTTTGCCAAGACCTCTTGAGACCATGACTGAGTCTGTTCTTGACTACATGACCCGCCTGGGCACGGCTGCCCGCGAAGCATCGCGCGTGATCGGCCGGGCCAGTACCGCGCAGAAGAACCGCGCCCTGCTGGCCACCGCCGCTGCGCTGGACGCCGCCCGCGCCGAGCTGTCTGCCGCCAACGAGCAAGACCTTGCCAATGGTCAGGCCAACGGCCTGGACGCGGCGCTGCTCGATCGCCTGGCCCTGACCCCCGCACGCATCGACAGCATGATCGTCGGGCTGCGTCAGGTTGCCAGCCTGCCGGACCCGGTCGGCGCGATCCGCGACATGAGTCATCGGCCCTCGGGTATTCAGGTCGGCAAGATGCGCGTACCGCTGGGTGTGGTCGGTATCATCTACGAGTCGCGCCCGAACGTGACCATCGATGCCGCCAGCCTGTGCCTGAAGTCCGGCAACGCGACCATTCTGCGTGGCGGCTCCGAGGCCATTCACTCCAACCGCGCCATTGCCGCCTGCATCGCTCGTGGCCTGACCGAAGCCGGGCTGCCGGCCGGTGTCGTACAGGTTGTCGAAACCACCGACCGTGCAGCGGTCGGCGCGCTGATCACCATGCCCGAGTTCGTCGATGTGATCGTGCCGCGGGGCGGCAAGGGCCTGATCGAGCGCATCAGCCGCGATGCCCGTGTGCCGGTGATCAAGCACCTTGACGGCATCTGCCATATCTATATCAGCGCCCATGCCGACCTGAGCAAGGGCCAGCAGATCGCGTTCAACGCCAAGACTTACCGCTACGGTATCTGCGGCGCGATGGAAACCCTGCTGGTCGACCAGGCCGTGGCGGCCGACTTTTTGCCGCCAATGGCCGCGCAACTGCGCGAAAAGGGCGTCGAGCTGCGTGGCTGCGAACGCACCCGCGCATTGGTCGAGGTGCTGCCGGCCAGCGAAGAGGACTGGCACACCGAGTACCTGGCGCCGATCCTGTCGATCCGCGTGGTGGCCAGCCTCGATGAAGCGATCGAGCACATCAACCATTACGGCTCGCACCACAGCGACGGCATCGTTTCCGAGCATCAGGGCCAGATCCGGCGCTTCATGGCCGAAGTCGACTCAAGCTCGGTGATGGTCAACGCACCGACCTGCTTCGCCGACGGTTTCGAATACGGGCTGGGTGCCGAGATCGGCATTTCCACCGACAAGCTGCACGCCCGTGGCCCGGTGGGCCTCGAAGGCCTGACGTGCGAGAAATACATCGTGATCGGCGATGGCCAGTTGCGCGGACAGGAGCCGGTCTGACTTGAGCGAATCCGCGCCAGCCTTGTCCAGGCGTATCGGCATGTTGGGCGGCACGTTTGACCCGGTACACATCGGTCATCTGCGCGGCGCCCTCGAGGTCGCCGAACTGCTCTGTCTCGATGAGTTGCGCCTGACGCCCAGCGCCCGGCCACCGCATCGTGAATTGCCGAATGTGTCGGCTCAGGACCGGCTGGCCATGGTGCGTTGCGCGGTGGACGGGGTGGCGCCGCTGACGGTGGATGACCGCGAGCTGGCTCGCGACAAACCGTCGTACACCCTCGACACCCTGGAGTCGATGCGCAGCGGGATGGACCCCGCAGACCAGCTGTTTCTGCTACTCGGTTGGGATGCCTTCTGCAGCCTGCCGGCCTGGTACCGCTGGGAACAACTGCTCGATCATTGCCACATCGTGGTGCTGCAACGTCCGGATGCGGACAGCGAACCACCCGAAGCCTTGCGCGACCTGCTGGCGGCGCGGGCGGTCAGCGACCCGACGGCCCTGCAAGGGCCCGGCGGGAACATAACGTTTGTCTGGCAGACGCCGTTGTCGGTGTCTGCCACCCAGATCCGCCAGTTACTGGCCGATGGCCGATCGGTACGCTTTCTGGTACCCGATGCGGTTCTGGCCTATATCGAAGCACACGGGCTGTACCGTGCGCCGAATACCGATGGAGCCCCCAAAGGCGACTTGCACGGCAAGTCCCAGGGCGCGTCCACATTTGATGAGTGAATGAGTTTTTTATGAGCAAACAGAAATTGAACAGCGAAGAAGTCGTCAAGCTGGCCACCGCTGCACTGGAAGATGTGAAAGGCACCGACATCCTCGCGATCAACGTGCGTGACAAAACCAGCATCGCCGACTACATGCTGATCTGCACCGGTACCTCCAACCGTCAGCTCAACGCTCTGGTCGACAGCGTCCGTGAAAAGGTCAAGGCTGCCGGCGTACAACCGCTGAGCGAAGAAGGCAAGGGCGACAGCGACTGGGTGCTGCTGGACCTGGGCGATGTCGTGGTGCACGTGATGACCGCTGCTGCCCGTCAGTTCTATGACCTTGAGCGCCTGTGGCAGGGCGCCGAACAAAGCCGCGCTGCCAGCGCCGCGCACCACACCCCAGGCTTCGAATAAGCGTCGGCCGTGCGTATACGCCTGATTGCCGTAGGCTCGCGCATGCCCAAGTGGGTTGAAGAGGGCTGGCACGAGTACGCCAAGCGCCTGCCCTCGGAGCTGTCGCTGGAGCTGGTCGAGATACCGCTCAATACCCGTGGCAAGAACGCCGACGTGGCGCGCCTGATCCGTCAGGAAGGCGAAGCCATGCTGGCCAAGGTGCAACCGGGCGAGCGTATCGTCACCCTTGAAGTGCACGGCAAGCCCTGGAGCACCGAGCAACTGGCGGGTGAGCTGGATCGCTGGCGTCTCGATGCACGCACCGTCAACCTCATGGTCGGCGGCCCGGAAGGGCTGGCGCCGGAGGTCTGTGCGCGCAGCGAACAGCGCTGGTCGCTGTCACCGTTGACCTTGCCGCACCCGCTGGTACGCATCCTGATCGGCGAACAGATCTATCGCGCCTGGACAGTCCTGTCCGGGCACCCTTACCACAAGTAGTTCGCCCTCCCAATGTCTCAGCCGATCCGCCTCAAAGACCACGAGAAAGACGCACGCCTGGTGCGCAGCCGTGTCGTGGTCGGGGCCGTGGCCATCATGTTGCTGGTCTGCGTGCTGATTGCCCGCCTGTATTACCTGCAGGTCATTCAGTACGATTACCACTCGACGCTGTCGGAGAACAACCGGGTTCACGTCCAGCCGATTCCGCCCAGCCGTGGCCTGATCTACGACCGCAATGGCCTGGTGGTGGCTGACAACCGGCCCAGCTTCAGTCTGAGCATGACCCGCGAGCGGGCCGGCGACTGGGCGGGGGTGCTCGACACCATCGTCGAGGTGCTGCAACTGAGCCCTGACGACCGGGCGATCTTCGAAAAACGCATGAAGCAGGGGCGTCGGCCGTTCGAGCCGGTGCCGATCCTCTTCGAGCTGACCGAAGAGCAGATCGCCCTGGTGGCGGTCAACCAGTTCCGTCTGCCCGGTGTCGAGGTGGTGGCGCAACTGGTCCGGCATTACCCGCAGGGCGCGCACTTTGCGCACTCGGTGGGCTATGTGGGGCGCATCAACGAGAAAGAGCTCAAGAGCCTCGACCCGGTCGCTTACAGCGGCACGCACCATATCGGCAAGACCGGTATCGAGCGCTTCTATGAAAACGAGCTGCACGGTCAGGTCGGCTATGAAGAGGTCGAAACCAACGCTCGCGGGCGTGTACTGCGTGTGCTCAAGCGTACCGATCCGGTGCCGGGCAAGGACATTGTCCTGAGCCTCGACATCCACTTGCAGGAGGCCGCAGAGGCGGCGCTCGGCGGGCGTCGGGGGGCGGTGGTGGCGCTGGACCCGAACACTGGCGAAGTGCTGGCCATGGTCAGTGCGCCAAGCTTTGACCCCAACCTGTTCGTGACCGGTATCAGCTTCAAGGCCTATGCCGAGCTACGCGATTCCATCGACCGGCCGCTGTTCAACCGCATTCTGCGCGGCCTGTACCCACCGGGTTCGACCATCAAGCCGGCGGTGGCCATCGCCGGGCTCGATGGCGGCGCGGTGACGCCCGGATCGCGGGTGTTCGACCCGGGTTACTACCAGTTGCCCAACTATGACCACAAATACCGTAACTGGAACCGCTCCGGTGACGGCTGGGTCGACCTCGACACGGCGATCATGCGTTCCAACGACACCTATTTCTATGACCTGGCGCACAAGCTGGGCATCGACAAGCTGTCGATGTACATGAACAAGTTCGGCATCGGCCAGAAAGTCTCGCTGGACATGTTCGAAGAGTCGCCGGGCCTGATGCCGTCCCGTGAATGGAAACGCACCACGCGCCGTCAGGCCTGGTTCCCGGGTGAAACCCTGATTCTGGGGATCGGCCAGGGCTACATGCAGGCCACGCCGCTGCAACTGGCCCAGGCCACCGCGCTGGTGGCCAGCAAGGGCAAGTGGATTCGTCCGCACCTGGCCAAGACCATCGAAGGGCAGCCGCCGGTCGATCCTAACCCGATGCCGGACATCCTGCTGCGCGACCCCAATAACTGGGCGCGAGTCAATCATGGCATGCAGGAAGTGATGCACGGCGCACGCGGTACTGCCCGTAAAGCGGCGGTCGGCGCCCAGTACCGGATTGCCGGCAAAAGCGGTACCGCCCAGGTCGTTGCGATCAAGCAAGGCGAGAAGTACGACCGCACCAAGGTCCAGGAGCGCCATCGCGACCACGCCCTGTTCGTCGGCTTTGCGCCGGCCGACAATCCGAAAATCGTGGTTGCGGTAATGGTCGAGAACGGTGAGTCCGGTTCCGGCGTCGCAGCGCCTGTGGTCCGTCAGGTCATGGATGCCTGGTTGCTCGACCAGAACGGCCACCTCAAGCCCGAATATGCAGGCTCCCTCAACCCTGAACGCGGCAGTGCACCGACCGCAGAGGCCGCCGCCCGTGAAGAGTAATTTCGACCGTATCCTGTCCAGCGAAGACGTCATGCGCCGCCGCGCGACCTTTTTGCAACGCATTCATATCGATGGCCCGTTGCTGGTCCTGCTGCTGATTCTGGCGGCCGGCAGCCTGTTCGTCCTGTACTCGGCCAGCGGCAAGAACTGGGATCTGCTGCTCAAGCAGGCCAGCTCGTTTGGCCTGGGCCTGGTCGGTATGGTGATCATTGCCCAGTTCGAGCCGCGTTTCATGGCACGCTGGGTGCCGGTCGGCTATGTGATCGGCGTGATCCTGCTGCTGGTGGTCGACATCATGGGCCACAACGCCATGGGCGCCACCCGCTGGATCAACATTCCGGGGGTGATCCGCTTCCAGCCCTCGGAGTTTTTGAAAATTCTGATGCCGGCGACCATCGCCTGGTACCTGTCCAAGCGTACCCTGCCGCCACAGCTCAAGCATGTGGCCGTCAGCCTGGCGCTGATCGGCGTGCCGTTCGTGTTGATCGTACGCCAGCCAGACCTTGGCACCTCGTTGCTGATCCTGGCGTCCGGGGCCTTCGTGCTGTTCATGGCCGGTTTGCGCTGGCGCTGGATCATCAGTGTGCTGGCGGCGGCAGTGCCGGCTGCCGTGGTGATGTGGTTCTTCTTCATGCACGACTATCAGAAGCAGCGCGTGCTGACCTTTCTCGACCCTGAGAGCGATCCGCTGGGCACCGGCTGGAACATCATTCAGTCCAAGGCCGCCATCGGTTCGGGCGGCGTATTTGGCAAGGGCTGGTTGCTGGGCACCCAGTCGCACCTGGACTTTCTGCCCGAAAGCCATACCGACTTCATCATTGCGGTACTCGGCGAAGAGTTCGGCCTGGTCGGCATCTGTGCGCTGCTGATCATCTATCTGTTGCTCATCGGCCGGGGGCTGGTGATTACCGCCCAGGCCCAGACCCTGTTCGGCAAATTGCTGGCCGGGGCACTGACCATGACGTTCTTTGTCTATGTGTTCGTCAACATCGGCATGGTCAGCGGTTTACTGCCAGTGGTAGGTGTCCCGTTACCCTTCATTAGCTATGGGGGAACTTCGTTGGTGACGCTACTGTCAGCGTTTGGGATTTTGATGTCGATTCATACTCATCGAAAATGGATCGCACAAACTTGATCAAGGTGAACAATTCAATGCAAGCAGTGCGCAACTGGGCTCGCTACGCTCCGCTGGTTGGCCTGGTGGGACTTCTCGGCTCGCTGCAAGAGGCCATGGCCGGCTCCTATGACGGCTCGCCGCAGGTGGCAGAATTCGTTGGCCAGATGACCCGTGATCATGGTTTTGCGGGTGAACAGCTGATGGGCATCTTCCGTGAAGTCGAGCGCAAACAGGCGATTCTCGACGCCATTTCGCGCCCCGCCGAGCGGGTCAAGCCGTGGAAAGAATACCGGCCCATGTTCCTCACCGAGGCGCGCATCGCCCGTGGCGTGGACTTCTGGCGTCAGCACGAAGCCGCGCTGGCCCGTGCCGAGCGCGAGTACGGGGTTCCGGCGCAGGTCATCGTCGCGATCATTGGCGTCGAGACCTTCTTCGGCCGCAACACCGGTAACTATCGGGTAATCGATGCGCTGTCCACTCTGGGCTTCGACTACCCGCCACGGGCCGACTTCTTCCGTAAAGAATTGCGCGAATACCTGTTGCTGGCCCGCGAGCAGCAAATCGACCCGCTGACCATCAAAGGCTCTTACGCCGGCGCCATGGGCCTGCCGCAGTTCATGCCCAGCAGCTTTCGCGCGTATGCCGTGGATTTCGACGGCGACGGGCATATCAACATCTGGACCGACCCGGACGATGCTATCGGAAGTGTGGCCAGTTATTTCAAGCGCCACGGCTGGAGCGCCGGACAACCGGTGGTCAGCCGTGCCACGGTGCAGGGCGCGCAGGTCGACAAGGGTTTGAGCCCCGGACTTGATCCGGTCATGAGCCTTGGGGAGTTGCGGGCCCTGGGGTGGGCAAGTCATGATGCGCTGCGCGCCGACCTGCCGGTTACTGCCTTTCGCCTTGAAGGTGAACAAGGCCCTGAATACTGGATAGGCTTGAACAATTTTTATGTCATCACCCGTTATAACCGCAGCGTGATGTACGCCATGGCCGTGCATCAGTTATCCGAATCACTGGTTCAAGCTCGAGGCTTCAAGTAATGCGGGCAAGTACCTCACTGAAACTGCTGGTATGCGTTGGGCTCGGGCTGGTACTGGCCAGTTGCTCGTCGCCCAGCCGTTCTCCACAGAAAAGCAGCACGGTCGTGCGAACCACGCCGGGGCTGGACATCAATCGTGCCCACAAGGACGGTGCGCCGTGGTGGGATGTCGACATCAGCAAGATTCCCGACGCCACGCCGACCGTGCACACCGGTGCCTTCAAGGCCAACCCGTACACGGTACTGGGCAAGAACTACTTTCCGATGAGCGACGGCCGGCGCTATGTCGCCACCGGCACCGCCTCGTGGTACGGCACCAAGTTTCACGGCCAGAACACCGCCAATGGCGAGGTGTATGACCTGTACGGCATGAGCGCGGCGCACAAGACCCTGCCGCTGCCGACCTACGTGAAGGTCACTAACCTGGACAACAACCGCACCGTCGTATTGCGCGTCAACGACCGCGGGCCGTTCTACTCCGACCGCATCATCGACCTGTCCTATGCCGCAGCCAAAAAGCTGGGGTATGCCGAAAGCGGCACGGCGCGGGTCAAGGTCGAAGGCATCGATCCGCAACAGTGGTGGGACCAGCGCGGTGGCCAGGCGCCGCTGATGCTCAGCCAGCCGCAAGTGGCACCCAGAGCCGCAGCGCCGGTGATCACAGCGTCCACCGGCACCATCGAGCAGTGGACGCCGCCGCCTCAGCAGCATGCCGCGCCTGCCGTGCCACTGCAGCTCGATACAAAAAAAAACGCTTCAGGATCAGCCGATGGGCTGTTTCTCCAGGTGGGAGCCTTCGCCAACCCGGATGCTGCGGAACTGCTGCGCTCCAAGCTGAGCACGATGGTCCGGGCGCCGGTGTTCGTGAGTTCAATCGCGCGCAACCAGCAGACACTCTATCGCGTGCGGATGGGGCCAGTGGCAACCCAGGGTGAAGCCCAGCAATTGCAGGACAGCGTAAGGTCGGCCAATCTGGGTTCGCCCAGCATGGTGACCCCGGATTGACCCGCGTCGCCTGCCAGGCCAAGCCTGGCAACACGGGAATCGGGAAGGCACAACCTTCCACGGATCCTTGAGTATTGCCCGCGAGGGCATGTTTGCCATCAGCAATTTCGAGAGACGGATGAACATCACAACCTTTGCAAAACGTTTGTGCCTGCTAGTGCCACTGATGATCACGCCTACTGCCTGGGCCGTAGAGCAGATGACACCGGCTGCACCCCAGCTGGCTGCCAAATCCTATGTATTGATGGACGCCGCCAGCGGCAACGTTCTGGTTGAGAACAACAGCGACCAGCGTCTGCCACCGGCCAGCCTGACCAAGCTGATGACGGCCTACATCGCGACCCTGGAAATCCGTCGTGGCCAGATCGGCGAGAACGATCCGGTGACCGTCAGCGAGAACTCCTGGCGCACCGGCGGTTCGCGGATGTTCATCAAGGTCGGCAGCCAGGTCAGCGTCAGCGACCTGCTGCACGGCGTCATCATCCAGTCGGGTAACGACGCCAGTGTGGCGATTGCCGAGCACATTGCCGGCAGCGAAGACGCCTTCGCCGACATGATGAACAAGACCGCCGCCGACCTGGGGCTGACCAACACCCACTTCATGAACCCCACCGGCCTGCCGAACCCGGAGCACTACTCCTCGGCGCACGACATGGCCAAGCTGGCGCGGGCGATCATCTATGAAGACCCGGCGCACTACGCAATCTACTCGCAGAAAGAGTTCTTCTGGAACGGCATCAAACAGCCTAACCGCAACCTGCTGCTGTGGCGCGACAAGACCGTTGACGGCCTGAAAACCGGCCACACCGATGAAGCCGGCTACTGCCTGGTGTCCTCGGCCGTGCGTGACGGCATGCGTCTGATCGCCGTGGTCTTCGGTACCAATAGCGAGCAGGCCCGCGCTGCTGAAACCCAGAAGCTGCTGACCTACGGTTTCCGTTTCTTCGAAACCCAGAACTTCTACCAGAAGGGTGCAGAGCTGGCCCAGGCCCCGGTCTGGAAAGGCGCAACCCGTCAGGTCAAGGCCGGCCTTGCCAACGATCTGAGCATGACCATGCCTAAAGGGCAGATGAAAAAGCTGTCCGCCAGCATGACCATGAACCCGCAACTGGTCGCTCCGATCGCCAAAGGCGATGTCATCGGCAAGGTTGAAGTGCGCATGGAAGACAAAGTGGTGCACACCGCCGACCTCATCGCCCTGGACAGTGTCGAGGAGGGTGGCTTTTTCCGCCGTGTGTGGGATAGCATTCGCCTGTTCTTCTCCGGCTTGTTCAGCTGACAATCCAGAAATCAATGCCGACTCTCTCGCGGCCCGTCCATGATCTGGGCGGGCCGCGTGTCCGTCGTCACGGCTCGTGAGACCTTTACTGCCATGACCGATACCGATGTACAGCCACCAAAAATCGAATTTCCCTGCGCCGACTACCCGATCAAAGTGATCGGCGACACTGGCGTCGGATTCACCAGCAACGTGCTTGAAATCCTCAAGGCGCATGCCGAGGTGGACGTCACCACCCTGGCCGAGCGTCAGAGCAGCAACGGCAAATACACCACTGTTCAGTTGCACATCATCGCCACCGGCGAGGATCAGTTGCGCGACATCAATAGTGCCCTGCGCGCTACGGGTTTCGTGCACATGGTGCTCTGATGGGCGATGTTCTCGGCATCCGCGAGCTGGGGCTGGTCGACTACGAGCAGGCCTGGCACGCGATGCAGCGCTTCACCGACAGCCGTGGCCGCGAGGCTGGCGATGAAGTGTGGCTGGTGCAGCACCCGCCGGTGTTTACCCAGGGCCAGTCCGGCAAGCCCGAGCATTTGCTGCTGCCGGGCAATATTCCTGTCGTACAGGTCGATCGTGGTGGCCAGGTGACTTATCATGGCCCCGGTCAACTGGTGGCCTACCTGTTACTCGATGTCCGGCGCAAAGGCTGTGGCGTGCGCGACCTGGTCACGCGTATCGAGAACAGCCTGATCGATTTGCTGGGCAGCTACAGCGTGACCGCAGCTGCCAAGGCCGACGCGCCGGGTGTCTATGTCGAGGGGGCAAAAATCGCATCCCTTGGCCTGCGCATTCGTAACGGTTGTTCCTTTCATGGTCTGGCGCTGAACGTCGACATGGACCTGGAGCCGTTCCGGCGCATCAATCCCTGTGGTTATGCAGGGCTCAAGATGACCCAGCTGAGTGAGCATGCAGGGTCAATAGAATTTGCCGAGGTAAGTGCCCGGCTGCGCGCGCAGCTCGTCAAACACCTCGACTATGCAGAGCAGGCGACCCTTACGGGCGGAATAGACTGATATGACTGATACCGTGCAAACCCTGATCCCGACGCTGGATGTTTCCGAGCGCGCCCCCCGCCCTAAAGTCGAAGCAGGTGTAAAGCTGCGTGGCGCGGAGAAGGTCGCACGTATCCCGGTCAAGATCATTCCGACCGTCGAATTGCCGAAAAAGCCTGACTGGATTCGCGTGCGCATCCCGGTTTCGCCGGAAGTCGACCGCATCAAGCAACTGCTGCGCAAACACAAACTGCACAGCGTCTGCGAAGAAGCGTCCTGCCCGAACCTGGGCGAGTGTTTCTCCGGTGGTACTGCAACCTTCATGATCATGGGCGACATCTGCACCCGTCGCTGCCCGTTCTGCGACGTCGGCCATGGCCGTCCAAAGCCACTGGACACCGACGAACCGAACAACCTGGCTGTCGCGATTGCCGACCTGCGCCTCAAGTACGTGGTAATCACCTCGGTGGACCGCGACGACCTGCGTGATGGCGGTGCCCAGCACTTTGCCGACTGTATCCGCGAAATTCGCAAGCTGTCGCCCAACGTCCAGCTCGAAACCCTGGTGCCCGACTACCGTGGGCGCATGGACGTGGCGCTGGAAATCACCGCCGCCGAGCCGCCGGATGTCTTCAACCACAACCTGGAAACCGTGCCGCGCCTGTACAAGGCCGCGCGTCCAGGTTCCGATTACCAGTGGTCGTTGACCCTGCTGCAACGCTTCAAGCAGATGGTTCCGCACGTACCGACCAAGTCCGGCCTGATGCTCGGCCTTGGCGAAACCGACGAAGAAGTCATCGAAGTCATGCAGCGCATGCGCGAGCACGACATCGACATGCTGACCCTGGGCCAGTACCTGCAACCGTCGCGCAACCACTTGCCGGTGCAGCGTTTCGTGCACCCGGACACCTTTGCCTGGTTCGCCGAAGAAGGCTACCGCATGGGCTTCAAGAACGTGGCATCCGGGCCGCTGGTGCGTTCTTCGTACCACGCCGACGAGCAAGCCAAGATCGCCAAGCTGGCGCTCTGATCAACGCTTGAAAACAAAACGGGCCGGATAGCGATATCCGGCCCGTTTTTTGTGCGTCTGGAAATTTCCTACCTCGCACCCGCTGCTATTCCCTTCTGCATGTTGACTTGTCCTGTTCCAGAGCAGGAAACGTCTGCTTACGCGCGCATTCGCAGGTTTGCCCTAATGGCCGCTCTACTCGCAAGCCACCAAGGAAGACGACCCATGAATGGAATCAGACAGCACCTCACGCCTTTGGCCCTTGTGCTGGGAGGCGCTCTGACCAGCCTGCCGGTACTCGCCGACATTTCTCCCGTTACCGATGCGCACTGTGCGCTCATGAAAGCGCAGAAGGTCATCGGCGACGATAGTCCGCTGGGCTGTGAGCGCCTGCGGGTCGTCACCTTCAAGCACCACGATTTTGAAGGCAATGATCAGCGCGCCGGCAAGGTCGTAGTGCTCGATGCCCTGGCGAAAAACGTGCAGGTGATATTCGATACCCTGCACGAACGTGGCTTCAAGCTCAAGGGTGCCCGGTTGATGGAGGAGTATGCCGCCGACGATAACGCCGCGATGGCCGACAACAACACGTCGGCGTTCAACTCACGAAAAATCACTGGCGGCAGCAACTGGTCGATTCATGCCTATGGCGCCGCAATCGATCTGAATCCGCTACAGAATCCCTTCATCTCGATCGACAGCAGCGGCAGTGCCAGTATCGCGCCAGCGGCTGCAGCGCACTTGTCGGTGAACCGTCTCGACTATCGGCCCAACAAACCCGTGCTTGATGGCAAGGTTGAAGAGGTGGTCGGGGTGTTCGCTGACAATGGCTTTATCAACTGGGGCGGTTACTGGAATTTTCCGGTCGATTATCAGCACTTCGAGCCGGGCACCAAGGCCTTCGTCATGCGCCTGGCGAAAGCGTCCGAGGCCGAGGCCCGGCAGATTTTCGACGGCTACGTAGAAGGCTATCGCAATTGCATGATGCGCCAGAAGGACAAGCCACAGGCCTTGGCGCGCAAGCTGTGCGCCGAAGACCTGATGAAGTGACGACTACTGGCGCAGGCTGTTCAACAGCTCATGGGTCGGATAGCCATCTGCCGGCCAGCCCAGCGACTGCTGTGCGCTACGGATCGCTTTACGCGTGTTGGTGCCGATAATCCCGTCCGGGGCGCCCGCATCGTACTGGCGGGCGCTGAGCAGGGTCTGCAGCTCTATGCGCTCGGAGCGACTGAGCGGCAGGTCGGTGCGTGGCCAGCTGCCGACAACAAAGCCTGCGCCCTTGAAGCGATCACCCAGCATGCTGATCGCCATGGCATAGGAGCTTGAGTTGTTGTACTTGAGAATGGCGCGGAAGTTGTCCAGTACCAGGAAGGCCGGACCACGGTAACCGGCGGGCAGCAGCAGGGATGCCTGTTGCTGGCTGGCGGCCGGCGGGAGCGGCGTGCCGTCAGGCAGTTTCAGCCCCAGTTCCTGCCATTGCGCCAGGCTTTTGCGAATGGAAGGATCGGCCAGGGCATAGTCGAAACCACTAGCCAGCACCACTTCGTAACCCCACGGCTGGCCACGTTGCCAGCCCGAGCTTTGCAGGTAATGCGCCGCCGAGGCCAGGGCATCGCTTGGGCTGCTCCAGATATCACGACGACCGTCGCCGTCAAAATCCACCGCGTGGGTGTTGTAGGTGGTCGGCATGAACTGGGTCTGGCCCATGGCGCCGGCCCAGGAACCGAGCATCTTGTCGGCGGTGATGTCGCCTTGCTGGATGATGCCCAGCGCGGCCAGCAACTGACTTTGCGCAAAGCCCGGGCGGCGGCCTTCGTACGCCAGGGTGGCCAGCGAGCGAATCACCGACTGGCTGCCCTGGAACTGACCGAAGTTACTTTCCATGCCCCAGATCGCAACCAGGGTCTGGCGGTCCACGTTGTAGCGCTGTTCGATGGCCTGCAATTCGCTGGCGTACTGGGCCAGCAGCGCCTGGCCTTTGCGTACACGGGCATTGGAGATGGCGTTATCGAGGTATTCCCAGACCGGGCGGCTGAATTCGGGCTGGCTGCGGTCGGCTTTGACCACGCTCATGTCCGGGGTCACGCCGGCAAACGCCGTGTCGAAGACATCGGCGCGGATACCGGCCTGCAAGGCCTGATTGCGAAACCCGGCTTGCCACTCGCTGAAACTGACGGTGGGCTGGATGGCCAGGGCATCGTCGACCGCCAATGGCGAGGTCGGTGCTGCCGCCGGGGTCGCAGTGGGTGTCTTGCTGTTCTGAAGAGGCGTGGCATCAGCCGCGGTGGGCTTTTCAGCGCAGGCAACCAGGGCAATAAGGCTGGAAGCGGCGATCAACTGGCGCAGTGGCCAGCGTGGGGTAAAACAGAAGTGCATGCTGGGGTCCAGGCAAATACCGTTAGATGCAGACCTTAACACGCCAGCCAAGTTGCAGGGGCTGCGAAAGTAACGACATTTCTCAAGCCACCAGAAAGTAAAAAGCCTCCCGGTCTTTCGACTGGAAGGCTTCGCGGCGGTAGCTGCCTTTGCCCTTGGCCGGGCGTTCCTGGCGGCTTCGGAACAGTGGCTGGGCGATGATGGATTTGGCCTTGTTGGGCCGCTTGTTCTTGCTCATGGCGATAATCCCCGCGGGTGTGTGCGGTGCGCATCATCGGACCTGACGCCACGCATGTCCAATAGACTCGTGCTATGAACTGAGCGGACGGCCCTATGGCAATTGCAGCCGTTGTCCCGCCATCATCAATGCCAGCCGTGCCAGGCTGCTCCACGGCGAACCGGGTGCCTGGCCCTTGATTTGCGCATCGATCTGCTGGGCGTCGAGCAGCAACTGGTTCCAGCGCTTGCTGGACATGCGCTGCAAGGCTTTGCTCATCAGCGGCTTGCGTTTGTCCCAGATCGGCGGGCGGGCCGAGCTGAACACCTTGTCCAGTGGAATGCCCTGGCTGTACTGCATCGCCATGGTCGCCAACGAGCGCAATTCGCGGGTCAGGGCCCAGAGAATCACCGGGGTTTCCACGCCTTCGCCACGCAGCCCTTCCAGGATACGCAAGGCGTGCGCGGCGTCACCGGCCAGCACGGCGTCGGTCAGGCCAAAGACATCGAAGCGCGCACTGTCGGCCACCGCTGCCTGTACGGTCTCGACGGTGATTTGTCCGTCTTCGGCCATCAGCTTGAGCTTTTCGATTTCCTGCGCGGCCGCCAGCAAGTTGCCTTCGACCCGTGCAGCAATGAGTTCCACGGCATCCTGGGTTGCCGCCAGGCCTGCCTGGGACAGCCGCTGGCGAATCCATTGTGGCAACTGGTTGGCATCCACCGGCCAGATCTGGATGAACTGGCAATGCGCGCCATCGACCAGCGCCTTGCCCCACTTGGTCTTCTGCGCGCTGCCATCGAGCTTGGGCAGGCTGATCAGCAGCAATGTGTCTTCAGCGGGGCGCGAGCAGTATTCGATCAATGCCGCAGCGCCCTTGTCGCCGGGCTTGCCGGAAGGCAGGCGCAGTTCCAGCAGGCGCCGTTCGGCGAACAGCGACAGGCTGGCGCCGGCCTGCAGCAGGGTGCCCCAGTCGAAGTTGGCGTCGGCACTGAACACCTGACGTTCGTCGAAGCCCTGCTGGCGAGCGGCCGCACGAATGGCGTCGGCGGCTTCCTGGCACAAAAGCGGGTCATCGCCACTGACGATATAGACCGGTGCGAGGGTGCCTTGCAGGTGTTTGCCGAGTTGAGCGGGAGCGAGTTTCATGGCGTGCCGGCGATCGGGGCCAGCAGGCTGGCCCCGTAAGGTTTAGCGGGTCGGAATCTGCAGAGGCGACTGCTGAGGCGTCGCATCGCGCAGGCGTTGTGCTGCCTGACGGGCTTCCTCTTCGGCACGCGCCACTTCATCGGCCTGGGCCTGCAGTTTGTCCAGACGCTCAGGCGTCAGCTGTTGCAGGCGCGCGAGCAGGCGCTGGATCAGGTCGTTACGCATTTCCTGACGGATTTGCGCCGCTTCCTGGTCGGAGCCTGTCAGGTTGTTGCCGTCGTGCACATAGATACGCTCGACGCTGACCTTGTCGCCCAGCAGAAAGCGATCCTGAATGCCGTGGATTTCATAATCCAGTGTCGAGGTCAGTTGGTACTCGGCCGAGCGACCTGAGCCGGAATAACTGGCGGTGCGCTGGGTTTCGGACTCGTTGACCAGTTGCAGCTTGTACTGCGCACCGGTGTAGACCTTGACGCCGGCGCTGGTGAGCAGGCGGTTGAGCTGGGTCACGGTGTCGCCGTAAGCGTTACGGGCGCTGACGTCCAGTTCCTTGAGGGCCAGTTCGTCGCTGCCGGTGCCGCGCAGCTGGAAGCCGCAGGCGCTCAGCATCACCGCAAGACCCAGAACCAGAAGATTGCGTTTGATCATCTTTGTATTCCCCTTGAATCCGTATGGGGCGCTCGTGCGCACCCTGGAAATAGGCCGTGGGGCGGGA